>JBAZQX010000006.1:0-86728 GCA_041644975.1 Candidatus Doudnaibacteriota bacterium
TTTTTGATCATTTCCAAGTTTGTTTGAATAAATCTAATTCTTCTTGTCTCTGTCTTTGAATGTAGGCGCGGATGATATTGTCCGTAATGCCGATAGTGGAAACAAAATACCCACGCGCCCAAAGATGCCTACCCCAGTATTGCTTCTCTAAATCTGCAAATCTTTTCAATAACCTTTCCGCGCTCTTTCCCTTGATCCACTTCATTGTGTCAGAAATCGAATATTTAGGCGGTATCCTAAGGTAAAGATGCACATGTTCTTCCTGTACCGAGCCTTCCAAGATTTCTATGCCTTTCCAGTCGCAAACTTCTTTAATAGCCCATTTCAAAGCGATCTCAATTTTTGGGTCAATGATCTTAAAGCGATATTTAGTTACCCAAATGACATGATAGCGACAATCATAAACTGCGTGCGCTTGCCTTTTATACTTTTCTAATTGATCTTGAGGCATAAGTCGGAGATAGTGAGTTTACCGAACTATTTGATTATTAATCGTTATTTCTTGCATCAATATTTTCAATATACCTATACCTTAAGTTAAACTGACTTCGTCCGCAAGCGGTAACCATGGACGACCGACTACGTCGGTGGAATTCTTAAGAATTAAATTTTTGTTTCTTGATTTTTAATTTTTAACTAATTTTTATTTGCTTAATTTTTATTGACATCACAAATAAGACAATAATCCAATAAAAATTAGCTAAAAATTAAGAAATAAAAATTAGTCTTGAACAATTATAGGCGTTCCTATTGCCGCCCAATCGTAAAGCTGTTTAGCCGGTCCCACGCCGAGGCGCACGCAGCCGTGAGAGACGCGCATACCCAAATGATTTGCCCCTTCCTTGTAACCGCCCGGCCATTCGGGCAATTCATGCAAGCCATGACCTTTAGTAGTAAAAGCCATCCAATAGGGCATATATAACCCATATTTAGAAGACCAAGCGCGCGGATTTTTACTTAAAATACGAAAATTGCCCAAGGGAGTGCCCATACCATACCGACCCGTGGACACCTTGGTGTCTAAAAATATTTTCTCTCCTTCGTAAGCCTTCAAATTTTGCTCTGAAATGTCAATCATAATCTTCTTTAAACCATTAAAATTGTAGTCCAAAGCAGGCAAGATAATAATTTCCGCAACCTTATCGCCATCTAAATCTGCGGCCGCCAGGTTCACCCCGCCATTAAAATTCTTTTCAAAAGGATAATAACTGTAATCAATCAGGTCTTTTATTTGAGCGCTCAAACCGCTCACCCGGCTTGCTTCACCTCCCACCCCCTCCGCCTCCCCCTCGGGCAGGGGGAGAGCCGCTCCCATTCTCTCTTCTTCAGAATCAACATCTTCTTGCGCAGTTTTCACCCCGCCGATATTATAGGGGGAACTCTTCTGAATCTCGCCCAAGTAATTGAACGCTCGCACATGCGGCGCGCCGCCCGGACCAGCGCCAGCCAAAATTTCGCTGACGCCGTCAAAATTCAAATCCGCTGTAGCAATATCCGCACCACCTTTAAAACCTTGATCAAAAGCGATGAAGCTGGATTCTAAAAGGCCATTACTCTTATATACTTTAATCTGGGCTTTACCCTGACGCGCGGCAGAAACAATGATCTCCGGAAGTTTATCTCCATCCACATCCGCCGCGGCAACATCCACGCCACCTTTGAACTCGCGCGGAAAAGGATAAAGGACAAAATTAGTCCGTGTACCGTTTCCTTTAAAAACGCGCACCTCGGAGCGCGTACCTTGCCCTCGCGAAACCAAAATTTCCGCATTACGGTCGTGATCTAAATCCGCAAGGGCAATGTGCACGCCGCCCCGAAACGCCGCTGGCTCTCCAAAAAAATCCACTAAGACAGTTTTGTTAACATCCGCCTTGTAAACCTTGATATGGGCGCTCTCGCGGGAAGCAACCGCCACTGCAATTTCATCCTTTTGATCGCCGTTAACATCCCCGCAAGCCACATCAACACCTCCCAAAAATTCTGCGTCAAAAGGATAAATTACATAATTGGTCTTTTTGCCCTGATAGTCATAAACCCGCACTTCGCTTCTCCGACCCGGCCCCGCACCAATCACAATTTCCTTATGACCATCACCATTTAAATCCCCCACGCAAACCGAAACCCCGCCGCGGAAATCATTTTCAAATAAATTAAAATCCTGACCTTGTTTAAGGTTCACAGCTTTGAAAATACGACCGAGACCAAAATAATCGCGAGCCTCTACACTTTTTAATGGCCCAAAAATCATTCCTGACATTAAAACTGTCGTAAAAATTATTATTTTTGTTTTTATCATTTTTGTTTTTATTTACCTCGCCGAAGCCCGCAGGGCGGAGGCGGGTTTTACCTCGCCGCAGTCAATCCAGGGCTGACGAAGGCGGGTTTAGTCCTCTTTTAGAAAGCTATTTTGGCTTTCTTTGAGTCGGACTTTAAAAAGCTCGCCGGAGATAAAACCCCTTAAGCGAGCTCTTTGTACTTGACTGCTTTTATTATATCATATTATGGATTTTGAGTCAAGAGTTTTCTTTGCCGAAAATAAAAAAGTCCCTTTAGGATGTCACTCGCGAGCGACATCCTTTAATTTCTAGGGATTTTTTATTTCCCATAACCCTAATAGCTTAACAACAGTTGAATCCTCTCTGCCTCTCCTTCCAAAACCTGCCCCTCTCTTTCCACCCTCGTCGTTCCTCGCATATGCATTGGCTTCATATTTTCAAAATGCAAATCAATAATTAAATTTCCATCCTGATCTAATGAAGGATGGGCGTGGAAACGCGGGTAAAAACCAGCGCCAAGCCGGCGCACATATCCTAATTCTCTGCTTCTTGGATCACGCAGGGGCTGGTAGCCCAAACGGCGCATAAGGTTGGGAATGTTTTCTCTGATTTTTTCTTTGGGTATTTTAATACGCATAATTTTAAAATTAAGCTTGCGCCGCGATCATGGCTTTTACTTTCATCAACCGCGTCAAATTCCCTCTCTCTTGTTCATCTAATTTCATTGTAATCTCGCGAATCGCGGACTGTAAATTTGGCACTAAAACATATTCCAAAGAATTCACTCTCCGCCGCGTTTTCTCAATCTCGCGGCTAAGCATTAAAATCGCTTTTTCAGTCTGCGCCAAGCGGACCATTTTTTCTAAAGAAGTCTCAAATCCTTTCAAGCTTATATCTAATTCCGCGACAGTATCCAAATAACCATAGCAAATCGGTTCTCCTTCCTTTTGAACCTCAAAAAGCGGCACTTTGATATTCATTATATTCTTCTCGCTTGTTCGCAGGGAAAGCTTCATTTTGGGCAACATTAAAGCCGCCTCTAGGCTTTGGGCTGGCATTTCAGCGGCGGCGAAAGCAAAAAACAAAAAAGCCTCGCTTAATGATTTTTCTACCACTTCGCGGACGTCCTTGGCTTCGCGGACCACCTGCATAAAGTCTTTCATCAGACCGTCCCGTTTCTCTTTTAATAATTTATGCCCTCTTTGCGCGACTTTGAGCCGCTTTTTCAATTTAAGCAGCTCCACGCGCGTGGGGTTGATTTTGACTTGCATTATTTTAAAATCCCTCCCCGCCCGCCTCGCCTGAAGCCGCGCCCGACAGCGCAAGACGCAGTCGTTGCGGGCGGGCGAAGCGATGGCGGGCGCGGCCTGCCCGCCTCGCTCTTAGCTCGTGAACGGACAGGCCCCGTATAACAACAAGTTGTATACGGGGCAGGCTAACCTAAAGAGAGGGGGTTATTTCTTTGAATATTTCTCAATCATTTCCGGCTTCACTCTCTTTAACTCGGACTGCGGCAAAATAGACAAAAGTTCCCAACCCAAACTTAAGGTTTGAATAATGTCACGATCCTCATATTCACCTTGACGGACGAATTTGTCTTCAAAGAGAGAGGCAAACTTTAAATATTTTTTATCGGTTTCATCCAAACTCTCTTCGCCTAAAATCACGGCTAATTCTTCCACTTCCTTACCGCGGGCATAAGAAGCGAATAACTGATTTAAAACACCGGAATGATCCTCGCGGGTTTTACCTTCGCCGATTCCTTTGTCTTTAAGCCGGGAAAGGGAAGGTAAAACATCTACGGGCGGGAAAATCCCCTTGCGGTGCAATTCGCGCGCAAACATAATTTGGCCTTCGGTAATGTAACCAGTTAAATCGGGCACGGGATGGGTTTTGTCATCCTCGGGCATAGAAAGGATCGGAATCTGGGTGATGGAACCGGGCTTGCCTTTAATGCGCCCCGCGCGTTCATAAATAGTGGAAAGGTCGGTATAAAGATAACCCGGATAACCACGCCGACCCGGAATCTCTTTGCGCGCCGCCGAAACCTCGCGCAAGGCTTCACAATAATTAGTCAGATCAGACATAATGACCAACACATCCATTCCCTTTTCAAAGGCTAAATATTCAGCGCAGGTTAAAGCCATTCTGGGCGTTGCAATCCGCTCCACCACGGGATCATTAGCAAGGTTAATAAACAGCACTGAACGCTCAATCGCTCCGGTTTTTTTAAAATCATTTTGAAAGAAATTCGCCTCATCAAAAGTGATTCCCATCGCCACGAACACCACCGCAAACTTCGTTTGCTTCTCCATTCCTCCCTCCTCCCTCCTACTTCCTAATTCCCTTTCCCGCAGATCCCAGCGCATCTTTGCCTGCCTCGCGATTTGAGCCGCAAGGCGCGCGTGCGGCAAACCAGCGCCTGAAAAAATAGGCAGTTTCTGACCACGCACCAACGTATTCATACCGTCAATCGTGGAAACGCCGGTTTGAATAAATTCATCGGGATAAGAACGGGCATAAGGATTTAAAGGCAAACCATTGATATCTAACTCTTGGTCGGGAATAATTTTAGGTCCGCCATCAATCGGCTTGCCCGCGCCGGAAAACACCCGACCTAGAATATCCTCGGATACCGGCAGTCTCAAACCTCGTCCCAAAAATTTAACCTTGGTGCCAGCGCGCGGCACGCCTTGCGGCGTTTCAAAAAGCTGGATTAAGGTGAGTTCGCGTCCGGCTTCCAGAACCTTACCTAATATTTTGCGGCCTTCTTTTGTCTCCACTTCCACTAACTCTTCATATTTCGCGCCTTCAATCTTTTCCAAAATTATTAAAGGTCCCGCAATTTCTTTCACTGTTTTATAAGCTTTGGACATAAAAATAAAGTTAAAAGTTAAAAGTGAAAAGGTAAAAGCTATTACATATCAATTACACCACTTTCTCTATCTTCTCCCAAACCTTGGGATACTCTTCCTGTATTTTATCTTCGGGAATAAATTTGAGTCGGGCAATATCTTCAATAATTTTCTGCTTAAATAATGCCTTCAAATCCACCTCTTTAACTTTGGAAAGCGCTAAATCATAGAAATCAATAATAATCTTTAGCATACCATATTGTTTGGATAAGGAGGTATAGGTATCAATTTCATCAAAGGCATTCTGATGCAAAAAGTCTTCCCGAATCATCCGGGCAACGCGCAAGATTAATTGGTCCCGCGCCCCTAAAGCATCAAAACCGACCAAACGCACAATCTCTTCCAAATTGGCTTCTTCCTGCAAAATCTCCATTGCTCTTTGGCGATACTGATTGAAATCCACAGCGACATTATTTTTAAAATACTCCTCTAAATTTTCAGTGTATAAAGAATAACTGGTCAACCAATTGATCGCTGGAAAATGACGCTTGTAGGCAAGCGCTGAATCCAAAGCCCAAAAAACCTTAGTAACACGCAGAGTGTTTTGCGTTACCGGTTCAGAAAAATCACCGCCCGGCGGCGAGACCGCGCCAATCACGGACAAAGAGCCAATGCGCTTCTCCGATCCCAAACACTCCACGCGGCCAGCGCGTTCGTAAAACGCCGCCGTCCGAGTGCCGAGATACGCCGGATAACCTTCTTCACCGGGCATCTCCTCAAGCCGTCCCGACATTTCCCGCAAAGCCTCGGCCCAGCGCGAGGTGGAATCCGCGGTAAGCGCGACTTTGTAACCCATATCACGATAGTATTCAGCGATGGTAATCCCGGTGTAAATGGAAGCCTCGCGCGCCGCCACTGGCATATTAGAAGTATTAGCAATCAAAATCGTGCGCTCCATTAATGGTCTTCCCGATTTCGGGTCTTTCAATTCTGGAAATTCAATCAAAACATCGGTCATCTCATTCCCCCGCTCCCCGCAGCCAATAAAAACGATAATCTCCGCATCTGCCCACTTAGCTAACTGATGCTGAACCACTGTCTTCCCAGACCCGAAAGGACCCGGCACGCAAGCTGTGCCGCCTTGGGCAAGCGGGAAAAAGGTATCAATTACCCTCTGACCCGAAGCCATCAAAGTATCAATGGGTAAATTTTGTTTCACCGGCCGCGGAATCCGAATCGGCCAGCGTTGCAACATTGCAATCTCTTGTTCGCCTTGCGCTGTTTTAATCTTCGCGACAATATCTTCCACTTTGAATTGACCAGCCTTAATTGCCGTGATTTTCCCCCCTGCACCCGGAGGCACCATAATTTTATGCATAATCAAGGAGGTTTCTTGAACCGTGCCTAAAATATCGCCTTCCTCCACAACATCCCCTTCCTTTTTTACAGGCTTAAAATCCCATTCCTTTTCGCGGTCCACCCCCGGTGCTTCCATACCCCTCGCGATAAAAGCGCCAGACTTGGCAAAAATCAAATCCAATGGTCTTTGAATACCATCATAAATGGCTTTAATCATTCCCGGTCCCAGTTCCACAGACAAAGGTCTGCCGGTTGTCTCCACTAATTCTCCCGGTCCAACACCGGCGGTGTCCTCATACACTTGAATGGAGGCTTGGTCTTGGTTTAAGCCAATAATCTCGCCGATTAATTTTTTCTCTCCCACTTTGACCACATCAAACATCCGCGCATTAGGGATGCCCTCGGCGATCACAAGCGGACCGGAAACTTTTACAATGATTCCCTGTTTATTTTCTAAATTAGACATAGTTTAAAAAAGCTAAAAATTAAAAACGAAAAGCTAAAAGTTAAAATTTTTCTAACTACCTTTTGGTCACATCCGTCCCGACGGCGCGCAACATCGCGTCGTGAATAATTTTAGAAGCAAAACCTTTCGCGCCGGAAGGATCAGGAATAATGGTAATCGCTGGAAAGGTCTGCTCGTTTAATTGCTGAATCAGGCTATAAATCTCTTCAGCCAAAGATTCAGGAATAAAAAGAACACCTAAATCATCTTGCGCGATTTGATTGACTCTCGCACGCGCTTCAGAGCTATCTTTCACCGCGTATGTCTCCATTCCCAAAGCGCGGAAGCCCGCGACAGTTTCTTTTTTACCTATAATGCCAATTTTCATTGTTCGATTGTTCAACTGTTCAATTGTTCAATTGTTACAAATAACAATAGAACAATAAAGCAATGGAACAATTAATCTAACTTCCTATTAACCGATGAATCTCTGCTGGAACGATGCCTGCGTTCTTCAAAGTTAAAATTTTGTGAATCAGCTTTGTCTCCTCTACCTTTGCCTGCCAAAAAGCGAAGACCGGCTCAATGCCCAGAATTTTATTCTGCGCTTTTTCTAAAATTTCAAACAAAATCCGGCGCGCCGCGAGCTCCAAAGAAAGCAGTCCTTCTTTTTCCACCTGCTCTTCAAGATGTTTAAATTCCGCCTGCTCTTCCAAATCGTCAATGGACTTAACGAATTTATCTTCATTAGAAATTTTAAACCGCCGTAAAGGAATTAAGCCGCCGGGAATAAAATCCGCTTCCTTCCCTTCCTCACCCCGAATACGAAAATAAATCTTCACATTAAACAAATCAATCTCTCGCCGCAGAAAATCCTTCAAAATCCTGGATTTAATCCGCGCAAGTTCCCTTATCAAAACTTCAATATATTTACGATCTAAAATCAAATCAATTTCTTGAGGATCTTGATTTTTTTCATAAGTTTTAAGAACTTCACGAATCACCCCGTTCAAGTTGTAAGGCAATTCTTTTTTTATCCCTTCTAAAATCACCTCTCGCAATACATCTAATTCAATTGTCCCTAGGTTGTTTAATTGCGCGTTTTCCCCCTGAAATTTGAGTTTTATTAATGATTTGAGATTAAGGAAATCATACTTGAGCCACAAGAACCGCAAATCCTTATCTCGTGAAAAAAGTTTTAAAATTAAATCTTTAACCCCCTCTAAACCCTCATTTAAAACAACATCAAAATCTTCAGGGCCTCTAAGGTCTCCTAAATACTGGCCGTAGTGGGTCTCATTTAAAACATGCAAAGCCTCCTCGGCGTTCTTCGCTTCAATCATTCTCTCAAAATCATTCTGGTCCAAAAATTCCGACTTCAAAGTCTTTAAATAAGAAACGAGATAAGCATTGTGGGTATGATTTTGGGGAAACATTTTCCTATAACGTGCAACATACAACTTGTAACGCAAGAACTCTTCTCCATGTCATAAGTTTTAAGTCACACGCATCACTGAAATAAAATCTTCGCTACTTCACTTTCCAATTCCTGCCGCTTTTCTGCCATCAGATGGTCAAAAATATAATCTTCTTCCATAAAATCGCTGGCCGCGATAAAACCGCCCTTGCCCCCGACTCTCTTATCGGATAACTTAAAACTGGAATATTTTGGCGCTAATTTTGCCAAAATCGATTGACTATTCGCGGTCGGGATGATTTTTACTTTCTCCTCGCCCAAATGCTCGCGGACGTTTTTCAAAAACATTTCTAAAAGCTTCTGCTGCGCCACGGGCTCTTGTTTAGTTAAAGATTCCTAAGCGCAACTAAAAACTTCATCAATTAATGCTTGCTTTTCGCGTAAAAGATTATTCTTTGCTTCCCAGATGGCTTGAATCCTCATCTGCTCTTCGGAGGCATCCTGCAAATGCTTCATCTCCGCGGTAAAAACGCGACATCGCTCTTGGATTCTCTGCTTCGCCTCATCCCTCATCTTTCGCGCCTCTTCTTTGGCTCCGGCTAAAATTTGCTCGGCTTCTTTCGCGCCTTCCGCTAAAATTTTTTCTTTGATGATTTCTAAAGACATCGTATCAAATTCAAAAATTAAAATGTAAAATGTAAAATGATCATCGCTTCGCGAGATCTCGCGAAGCGAGACAAATCAAAATGTAAAAAAAAATTAAAATTTTGCATTGCCCGCCCGCAACGCTATTAGCTTGTGAGCGGGCGCAGCCTGGCCCGCTAGCTTAAATGGCAGCTTAGGCAGGCGGGCCGGGAATTTTTACATTTTGCATTAGTCAAGATTATCCAACCTTAATCCCGTTTATCAGTAAGATTGTAGCCAATAGCCCTAGAACCGCATAGGTTTCCACCATCGCCGCCATAATCACTCCTTTACCCGCGGTAGATTCATCCTTCGTAATCATATGCAAGCCGGCAACAGAAACGCGCGCCTGATAAATCGCCGAAATTAGACCACCTATGGCCACAGGAAGGCAGGACAAAAGTATTTGCCAGCCAATGGCAGTAGGAATTTCAATGGGATTTCCAGCCAAAAGACCGACTTTTAAAAGCACCCAAAAACAACCCAAAAAACCATAAATCCCCTGCGTAGCCGGCAATGCCTGGAGGAGTAAAACTTTGCCAAAGATTTCACTCTTTTGAGCGGTAACGCCTGCCCCGGCCTCTCCAGCCATACCTACCCCCAAAATAGAACCGATCCCCGCTAAGATAACCGAGGCTGCTGCTCCGATAATTGCAAGAACAAGACCCATGATAGACGACGAATTCCTGATCTAATATGGTTAATAAGAACATCTAACCATATAGATCAATGTCATTCGTGAATTAATTTTCAATTTCCAATTCTCAATTTTTTCACCCTCGCGGGTGACCACGGGAAGAGGCGTGGTAATCAATTTCTGATGTCTAAATTTCTAAACTGTTGCCCCCGTTTAGAAATTTCTCATTTCTAACGGGGTTTAAAAATTAAGTCACTAAAAATTTAATAAAAATTCAAAATTAGAAATTAAAAATTACTCTTCTTTTATCCTTGTAAACTTGTACTCCCTCTTGAGCGGCTTAAACATCCTCCCTCCGCCTTCCATAAACTTCGGAAAAAATTCTACGAATTGCAGGCGCGCGGAATGAATAAAGCCGCCTAAAATATTAATCCCCATATTAAAAAGATGCCCGCCGATCAAAATCGGAATCATCACCAGTACGCCTACATAAGGAACCATATCCTTGAAAAGCAAAGCGATCACATTAATCACCAACCCGATAATACTGGTGGTCAAACCCAAGGCCAGAAGCCGTGAATATGACAAGATATCCGAAAGCATCCCTACGACTTTATAAAGCGACAAAAGACCGCTAGTAAACTTCAAAAAGATGTTCTTTTTCTGATACCCTTGGGTCAAAACTAAAATTATAGCAAAACCAATCACGGTATAACCCCCGATTCGAGCTAAAGATGGAAAAAACAATTTCGTGATTCCAAAGAAAATAATCGCCAAGATCGCCCACACCCAAATAAAATCCCCTAATAGGGCTTCCTTAATCCTTTTTTTTGATAAAAGATATTTCACATTCACCATCCGCGCAAACCAAGATTGCAACAACCCAAACAACAAAGAAATAATCATAATTTGCAAAGGACTTTTAATCGGATCAATGACCTGCAGGGAAAGAAGAAAATCGCGCAAGCTTGATGCTGGAAGATCTATTAAGCTGATGCTGAAATAGGCTCCGTAAAGCACCCCAACGATGATTGTGGTAATACTGCAATAAATCATTAATTTAAAAAGGCGCTTCACCCCCTCTGACAACTTCAAATATTTCACCACTGCCACACTGGCAATTAAAAGGACAATGCCATAACCAGCATCGGAAAGACACATACCAAAAAATATCGCAAAAAAGAAGGATAAATAAGGGGTGGGGTCTAATTCATTATATTCCGGGAGGCCATAAATTCGGGTTACGGATTCAAAGGGCTCCATAAGGTTTCTATTGGCCACAATCACTGGCACCCGTTCACTCTTTTCTTTCTCTGTCTTTTCCAAATAAACACCAGGAAATTTTTGGGGCAAAATTCGCTGCAATCTTTTAAAACCAAGACTAGAAATCCAGCCAGAAATAAAACTCATATAGCGCGTATCTTCTATCCAACCTGTTGTGTCTTTTACTTTCTTCTTATTCTGCCAATAATCATAAACCATTTTGACCTTCCCTTCCTCGCTGCTTGCTCGCTTGATTTGCTTTAAGACATCTTTTTTCAATTTCTGAATTTCTTCCAGCCTTTCCTCTATTTTTTGAATCTCCGAGGCGGGCGTATTCTCGCAAGGCAAAACAACAATGCTAAAACCCGTGCTTTGTAAATCGCGCAAAAAAATCTCTTCATTCTTCTTGAGGTATGTAATCACCAAATAATAATCCTTGACCTCCTCTTTAACTTTGCGAATATTCACTTCGCCATTCACCACCTTTTTTAAATTGGACAAAGCTTGCCCCGGAAGAATACCCAAGACTGATTTGGTTTTTCCAGTTTCCAAATCCGCCCGCGTCAAACCTAAAGTCTGCCACGGCCTTAAGATCTCCATTTTTTCTATCCGTTCTTTTCCCTCTATTTCCAACCTGACCAAATCATTATCCCATTTTTTAAGATCATTCACTAACTTTGAATAATCAAAACTTCGGCAAATTTTTTCAAAATCCTGGTGGGAAAATTCTGGGGGACCAGCCAAAAATTTTTTGACTCCCGCCAGCGCCCCTTCTTTCTCTTTTGCCACGCGTTCCTTAAAAAGATCCAAGACAAAATCCAGTTCCGCAAGCAATAAATCAATTTCGTGCTCGCTGGATGGTTCTTCTTTTTTTGTCCGCACATCCACAACTTCAACATCTCCCCTTTCCTGCAAATAAGAAAGGAGCGCGCTCTTCTTGTGTTTGTCAACCACAATATTAAATTTTTGCATCGGAATAATCATAAAATCTGATTAATTTAGACCACGAAGTCAGTTAAGTAAGAGTGAAAAATTCGTTAAATCTCGTTTAAAATTCTCCCCACTACAAAATCCGCCGCTGTTTCAATTTTACCTTGCGCCTTCGCGGCGATACTTGCGACTTCCTTCTCGCTATCTTCTAAAATTTCTTTTTCTATCTTCTTTGCTTCTTCAGCCGCGGTTTTTAAAAACCGCTCTTTTTGTTTTAAAAAGCTTTCTTCTTCTCTCTTTATTTCTACTTCTGACTCTAAGCGCCCCCTCTCCAAAATCTTTTCTTTTTCTTCGCGCGCCATTTCAATAATCCTCTGCGCCTCGGCTTCTACTTTTTTAATTTCTTTCAAGGTTTGTATTGACGACATTGGTTTTAAAAATTAGCCAAAATAAAAAAAATTTCCAGAAAAATATATTCAATGTCTAGTCTACTCCAAATTACAAAAAAAGCAAGAGATAAATTGTGGATAATCTAAATAAAAAAACCGCCTTCTTATAAAAGGCGGGGTTAATCCCTATATCGTGCCCGCTCTGGGACCAATTGAACTAGGCATCCTGGAATCTCCCAAAAATTCCTTTTGCTAGCATATCCCGCGTCAAAAGCATCAATCAAGATATGGAAGCAATAAGCAATGATTGGTAAAAAGCTATGGGTCAAGAACCATGCGCCCAGTATGATAAGCGCGGCCATTGGCCAAGTATGGAAGAGGTTCGCCTTTTTATCGTCAAGCACTTCAAAGCTCCGAACCCAAGCTTTGCCGAAAGGAATTTTATCTTGCTTGCGAATCTGTAATGCTATTTTCACTCGTTTCCAGTGGAAAAAATGGTCCACGTCCACCAGAATACCTGACCAACAAGTGATTATTACAACCCATGCGTAATGCCAACCAAAGCTCAAAGTCGTTGCCAAATTGTTGAACCAATGAGCCAAGATAACGAAAGCAGTGCCTACCAAATGTGTCTTTGTATCAGCCATTCCAAACCTCCTTCACTATTCTGAACAACAAGAAAAACTAAAAACGCGCCATACCATAATTAAAGTATTATTATCTAAAGAGCAATGTTTCATTGAACCATAAAATCAAAAATAAATCAAGAGTTTGCAACTAATAATTTACTTGCTATCCTAAACATTACACTCTAATATAAAATTGGAGGGAAATGATCTTTTTAAAATCACACTACCCCTTACAAGGGATGGGAGGAAATCTATGTCAGACCAGTATAAAACAGAAATTATTGATCCGGGCGACCAAGCTTCACATCTTGCCCACGAAGTCTGCGTCCAAAGCTACTCTAACTGCAAAGCGGTAATTATTGTTCCACACCAACCGGGGAATTTTCGCGGATCAGTCGGTTTTCTTTGGAAGCCGCACATCCTGGAAGCAATGGCGAGAAACAGGGTTGATCCCGAAAGTGAAGTATTAACCCATTGGGAAATGCTCCAAGAAGTGGAAAATGACGGCGCTGGCGGCAAACCCCAATTTTTTACCCTGTTGGGAATACTTGAATTCTTTCAACGTCTGGGCTTCGAGATTATCACAATGACTGCCGATGATTTCGCCCGCTCTGGAAGATTTCCCGCAGTGATGGTGAACGAGATAAACACGAAAAGGATCACCGAGGAAAATTTTCCTCTCTTCCAAGCCGCAATGGAAGGATACGGCAAGGCGCTGGAAGAAGCTGGACTTGTAAACATCACCGGCGAAATTGCCATAATGAAGCACAGTATCACTGCTTTCTGCGACACAGGATCTTTAGCAGAATTTATTCTCACTTGGGGAGGCACTTGTATCGGCTTAGCCCACCGCGATCTCTTGATTGATGGGTCGGAAATCAAGCCCGGAATGCCGATTGTCGGATTCTGGGAGCCGGGCTACCGTTGCAACGGCGGCACGTTCTTCACTAACTTAATCCTGCAAAAATTCGGACCGGAGATACAAAGAATCAAAGATAATCCTCGAGCTCTGGACTTTATCGCCAATTTAACCATACCTTCTAGAAGTTATGCCCGCACTATTACACGTATCGCGGGCTGGTATCCGGACGGAGGCATCGGCAAGCCGCTAGCTAAGATTTACGGCATTGCCCATATCACCGGCGGCGGGGTCTGGAAAAAATTTGGCGAGTTGTTGCCCGAGGGCGTTGGAGCGAATCTTGACTCTATGCCCGAACCCACCGAAGTTCTGAAACAAGGTCAGGAACTTTCTTGGGATCTCCCGGATTTAAGACTCACGGACAGACAAGCCTATGGCACGCTCCACGGCGGCTGCGGCATGCTCCTTGTATGCGCGAAAAATGACGCGGAAAAGATTATCGCGGAGGCAGAAAAAGATAGAATCAGCGCAGAAGTGGTTGGTGAAACAACAGCATCGCCGGACAGAGAGGTAGTTATTCATTCACGCTTTAAGGAAGGCAGAATCCTTTCTTCAAAAAACCCTGAATAAAAATCAGGGACAACAGAAGAGTTATATTACTCTTCTTTTTTTATAAACGATTTTTTGGATTTTCAAAGGAATAATAAAAGGCTTGCAAAATAGCAAGCCGTGTTGAAAAAGATACTGCATTCCCTCTTTATTTTACGCCGGTGTCAGTGGTTCCCTTTTAAGCTTTGAGCAGGGTCGCTCATTACACTCGCCGCAATGCTTTATATTACGCTTCTTTGCACATTTAACCAACTCTTTTACTCTTTTCACTTCCTCTCCTAAAACTTTTTCAAGACCAATTCTCTTTACTTGCTCGAGATTGCCAACAACATCATTATACCAAGCCGGCGTATCAAAAAAGGCTTTTAATTTTTCGCAAGGAAATTCCTTGCACTCGCAACACACTCTCAAACCTTTTACCTTTATACAACAATCATAAATCTTGCAGATTTTAGTGTATTTTAAACAAAGCCCTTTCCGAGAAATGCATCCCCCGCAGCTTCCATCCTGCAAAGCGCTGCACTCTCCGCAATACAAACCACAAGGAGCAATTAAATCTTGATCCATAAGTATGAATAAAAGCCAAAACTATGATTTAAAAATTTTTCATTTTAAATCATAATTTTGAATTTTGCGATTTGAGTTTTGAATTTTCAATGGTGCGCGCGGAGGGAATCGAACCCCCGACCGTCTCCTTAAAAGGGAGCTGCTCTACCTAACTGAGCTACGCGCGCTCGCAAGTCGTTCAGACCCCAAAGGTAAAAAACAAATATATAAAATAATTTTGACTTCCCGATTATATACAAAAAATCCCCCCTTGTCAAAACTTTTGTCTGGAAGAAAGCAAGGAGGACTTAGTCTTTTTCTTTGCGCCAAAGGATTAAGCCCGAAACCAACATCAAGACTGCTGGCGCTAAAAACCACCACATCCGATAGTCAATAATATAGGACGAGAGGCGGGAGAAAGTTAAAATTTGAATCTCCAATTCTGAATTCAAGAATAAACTTAAAATAGACAAAAGCATCGCGGCAAGCAAAAAACCGTAAACGCCAGACATCACTAAATTGACCATTCCCTTTTTGCCGGAACTTGCGGCTAAATATTCCGCCCAAATTGCCAACAGAACCATAACCACTAAAAACAAACCTATTTTAAGCGCGGGAGACGCCCAAATCCCGTAACTTTCAATATTTAAAGCATTATTCAAACAGCTGACAACTTTATTCCCGACCTCATTCACTACCACGAAACTAATGTAACTGGAAACAAAAAGCACCACGATTTGCCCTTTCCGGAAAATAAAACCATAACCAGCGCCGATCGCTAAAAATAAAATGAGTCCAAAATCCCAAGTAGAGAACATAAGTTTTTTTGCCCGCAGAATAATAGAAGGCGGACCTGCCCACCGAAGCTAAATAGTAGCACCGGTGGGTTTTTGTTTTTATTTGAATTTAATCAACCTTTTAGTATTATACCACTTTTTTAGAAAAAATTCCAAAACCCCTTATCTTTATCCACATTCGCCGTTTCGCCTCCCTCGTTCTCCAGTTCTTTAAGGAGCGCTCTTTCCCGCCGTGAAAGATGCCTCGGCACAATTACGTTAACCTTGACCAATTGATCGCCGCGGCCGCGGCCACCAAGATGAGGAATACCCTTCTCGGAAAGCTTAAAGATCTTGCCCGATTGGGTTCCCGCTGGAATTTTTAATTTCACCGCGCCGTCATAGGTCTTGACCCTCACTTCCCCGCCTAAAGCCGCTCGAGTAAAAGAAATATTTACGGCGGTTAAAACATCGTCTCTTTGACGCTCAAAATAACTAGAAGGTTTAATATGAATATTCAAATAAAGATCGCCGGAAGCCGCGCCGCGCACTCCCGCCTCGCCCTTGCCTTCCACCTTAATTGTTTCACCGTCGCGCACTCCCGCTGGTATCTCCACAACAATCCTCTCCTCATCCACCACCCGACCCGTGCCCGAGCAACGGGTGCAGGGACGGCTAATCTTTTTACCCTCCCCTCCGCATTCAGGGCAGGGAGACACTTGAGAAAAATTCCCCAAGAAAGTCTGCCGCGTAATCCTCACCTGCCCCGTTCCTTTGCAACGGGGACATTCTGTAACTCTGCTCCCCGGCTCCGCGCCGCGACCGTGGCAATGGCTGCATACCACCTCTTTGCGCAAGCGCATTGTCTCTCGCGAGCCTGTGAAAACTTTCCCAAAATCTAATTCCAAATCCGCTTGAATGTCCGCGCCGCGCACTCCCTGCCTCTTGCGCCGGCGGCTCCCGCCAAAACCGAACATATCCGAAAAGATATCGCCTAAATCAAAATCCGCAAAATTCGCGTTAGAACCTTGGGTGCGAAAATTATTAAAATCAAAGCCTGAAAAACCAGAAAAACCAGCGCCTCCGCCCGAGGCTCCGGCTTCACCAAAAGTAGTGCCGAATTGGTCATACTGGGCGCGCTTCTTCGGATTTCCCAAAACCTGATAGGCTTCATTTAGTTCCTTAAACTTAGCCTCGTTGCCTCCATCTTTATCCGGATGATGCTGGTGCGCCAATTTTCGAAAGGCTTTTTTAATTTCTTCTTGGGTGGCATTTTTAGAAACGCAAAGGATTTGATAGTAGTCTTTCATTATAATAAAGAATCAAGAAGTAAGAATTATGAATCAAGAATAATAAAAATTGCTTAGGCATTCTGTTGGTTCAAATCTCCTGACTTAAACCAACGAAGGGACGTCATTGCGAGGAGTCCCGAGCTTGTCGAGGGACGACGAAGCAATCTCATCGAGCGTAATATCTAGTTTTATGAGATTGCCTGCCCGCCATCGCTTCGCTTCAGGCGAGGCGGGCGGGCTTCGTCGTCGGGCTTCTGCCCTCCTCCTCGCAATGACGAATTAGTTTAAATTTTTAGTAATTTCAACCCAATCTCCTCTGAATATTTTCTTGAAATTTCAGCGTCCCATTTACGCACGACGATTTCGCAAGTCGCGGCGACGCGAGCTTCCTTTAGATGTCCGCCGAAAACTTGCGTCGCGGCGTTCCCTAAAACAATATGGGCGTGTAAACCATCACGCGTGATAGTCGCTAACAAATTAACAATCTCCAATGGTTCATTAAATTCTTTTTCGCTGTATTCTTTTTTATCCACGCGGTAATGGGCGAGCTTCGCATAGTCCACCGCCCCTAAGCCCCAAAGAATGCCGCTTGCTATTTTTTCTCTTTTTAAAAAATCTTCTACGGTCTTCACAATTTCTTCTCCCCGCTCTAATCTCAAAAGATATTCATTTTTAAAAACCTTTTTAACCCTCATAAATATATATAAATGCAGAAACAGTTAAAATAAGAGGTGAAGCCCAAGTTCACCTCTCCTCTTCCTTCTTTTGGACCTCAAAAGAGCGCAAAATACCTACAGGGACCGAACCAGAGATTGCACCATTGACCTTTAGTTTGCCGTCTATTTCAGTCATTTCAAAACTAAATTCCTGGCCATTCTCTAAAGCTTTGAGGTCAAATTTGAGCTTCAAGTCCCTGGGATCAACGATTTCCATAGTTCCGGTCAACCTTTGATTATCACGATCAATAGTGACCTCAAAAACCGTTCCTGCCTTTTCTTTCCTCACATTGATCTTTTCTCCACCAAACATTTAAATCACCTCTATTTTCTTTAATAGCCAGATTTTAGGATAAATGATTCTAAAATTAAAAATAACCAATACCTCTTCATAACCAAAACCGCCCCACTAATCCCATAACTTAATGGTTTTGGTTTTGGCAAGTACACCCCGCAAGATATTTTGTCCGCGAGGGCGAGGCCCATTTTTAAGAAGATTTTCTCATCTTCTCATTCCTTCTCGCTAATTCTCTAGAGATTAGCGAGAAGGTATACGAAAAGATAATCTTCCACTAACAGGGTAATAAAGAACAATTTATTTCTTCACTTCTTCATACTTTCCTTCCTCGGGTTTCTCTTCTTTCTTTTGATCTGGAGCGCTTTGCGCCCCGTTCCCTTGCTGCTCGGAGCTTGTTTGAGCCGCCTGCGCTGCCTGATACATCGCTTGACCAATTTTTTGAGCGACTTCGGACAACTCTTCTATTCCTTTTTTAATCGATTCAATATCATCACTGTCTTTGACTTTCCTTAAAGCCTCTAGTTTTTCTTCAATCTCTTTCTTGTCGTTTTCAGAAAGCTTATCTTTTGCTTCCTTGAGGGTCTTTTCGGTCTGATAAACCAAGCTTTCCGCCTGATTCTTGATTTCTATTTTTTCTTTTTTCTTCTTATCTTCCTCGGCATGCGTTTCCGCTTCTTTTTGCATCTTTTCAATTTCCTCTTTAGATAATCCTGAAGAAGCTTCAATGTGGATTGACTGCTCTTTTCCAGTTGCCTTATCCTTTGCTTTCACATTTAAAATTCCATTAGCGTCAATGTCAAATGTCACTTCAATCTGCGGGATACCGCGCGGCGCGGGCGGAATGCCGTCCAAAATAAAACGACCTAAAGACTTGTTATCTTGAGCCATCTCGCGTTCACCCTGCAGGACGTTGATTTCCACCGATGGCTGACTATCCGCCGCCGTGGAAAAAATCTGGGTCTTGGAGCTCGGGATAGTGGTATTCCGCTCAATGAGCGGCGTGCGAATACCGCCTAAAGTTTCAATACCTAAAGTAAGAGGCGTGACATCCAGAAGTAAAACATCTTTAACATCGCCTTGCAATACGCCGCCCTGAATTGCGGCGCCAACGGCGACCACTTCATCAGGATTGATGGATTTATTCGCCTTTTTGCCAAAAAATTCTTCTACTATCTTCTGCACGAGCGGCATCCGCGTCATTCCACCCACCAAAACTATTTCCTCAATATCTTTGGTTTCCAACCCCGCGTCTTCCAAAGCTTTTTTACAAGGTCCGATGGTCTTCTTCACCAAATCCCCGATCAAATCTTCCAATTTTGCCCGCGTGATTTTCAGAGTTAAATGTTTAGGACCCGAGGCACCCGTAGTGATAAAGGGTTGATTAATCTCTGTTTCTTGGGCAGTGGATAATTCAACCTTTGCTTTTTCTGCCGCTTCCTTCAATCTCTGCATCGCCATCTTATCGCCAGACAAATCAAGCCCCTGATCTTTTTTGAATTCCTGCAAAATCCATTCAATAATTATTTGGTCAAAGTCGTCGCCGCCCAAATGCGTATCGCCATTAGTGGACAATACCTCCACCGTGTCTTTGCCGATATCCAAAATAGAGATGTCAAAAGTGCCGCCGCCTAAATCATAGACCGCGATCTGTTGTTCTTTCTTTTTATCAAAACCATAGGCAAGCGCCGCGGCGGTCGGTTCATTAATAATTCGGCGCACATTTAAACCGGCGATCTTGCCCGCGTCTTTGGTCGCTTGACGCTGCGAGTCGTCAAAATAAGCCGGCACGGTAATCACCGCGTCCGTAATCTTTTCCCCCAAATGCTCTTCAGCGTCGGTTTTCAGTTTTTGCAAAACCATCGCCGAAATCTCTTGCGGCGAATAAAATTTGTCTCCCACTTTTATCTTCACGCCCACGCCTTCTTCTTTAATCTCAAAAGGCATTATCTTTTTATCACGCTGCACTTCAGGATCGGAATATTTACGGCCGATTAAACGTTTAATGGAAAACAATGTATTTTCGGGATTGGTAACAGCTTGCCGTTTAGCGAGTTGCCCCACCAAACGTTCGCCGCCGCTCGTTACCGCGACTATAGACGGCGTGGTGCGGTTGCCTTCGCTGTTTTCAATCACAGTCGGCTTGCCGCCCTCCACGACTGCCATACAAGAATTTGTTGTCCCTAAATCAATGCCTAGAATTTTCATATTATCTTTTTAATATTCCTTATCTCTTTTAATCAAGATGATTAACAATGGTTTAGAATATTAATGGTTAAATTAAAATGTTTGGACAATGAAGCAATGAAGCAATGAATTTTAGAACGTGTCCTGAAAAATCCACCTTTTAGAACACCTTTCTTATTGAATTATGAATCAGGAAGCAGAAATCAGGAATATTGAAAATTATTTTATTCCTGATTCATAATTCCCTATTCAACCTTAACCCTTGCTGGCCGAATGACTTTGCCATTCAAGCTATACCCTTTTTGTAAAACCTCTGCAATCTGGCATTCCTTATCCCCTTTCTTCTTTACTTCTTTATTAGTTTCTTCCTTTTCCACGGCTTCGCAAGTACAAGGATCAAATTTGTCCCCTGCCTGCAGCTCAATTTCCTGTAAACCTTCAGCCGCTAAAATATTTTGGAAATGATTCTTGATATGTTTAATCCCCTCTACCCAGCTTGTTTTTTCCCAACCCTTGGGCGTATGTTTTAATGCCTCTTCCATGTGATCCAGAATCGGCAGTATCTTTAATAATAATTCTTCATTGGCAAACTTGATTAAATCTAAATTCCTTTTTTCCATTCTTTTCCGATAATTCTCAAAATCCGCTCTTTCCCTCTGCCAACCCGCCAGATTTTCCTCTGCCATTTTTCTGTATTTCTCCAGCTCTTGGTTTGCCCGTTGCTCCCCTCTTTTCTTAATAATCTTTTTATTTTTTATCTCTTTCATAAAGTTATTTACAAATTGCACATTATATAATAAAAACCTTAATTCTTAATTCTAACTAAATAATTCTAAAATTTGATCTCCAAATCCCACCATCAACATTCCGCTTACGGTCGCACCGCCCAAAAATTTAGTAACATAGTCTAAAATAGACATATTACGTGCGTAATGCATTCTTTTCGGACCGATCAAAGCGATAATCCCTTTTTCACCCGAGGGTAGCTCAAAGTGAGACACCATTAAAGCGCATTCTTGAGCCTCGCAAAAAGGGTTTTCCCCTCCGATATATACCTCTAAATCTTGATCCTCGGATCTCACTAAAACTTTAATGTTCTCGTCTAAAAGATCAACCATTTGCGTCATTTCGAAGACTGACTCGGGGCGCGCGAATTCCGGCTCATTTAAAAGGCGTGAGATTCCAGAATCAAAAACCAAATCTTCGCCCAGGATGCTCGTTAAGGCAACATTCCCCGTAAGTTTGGCTAAAAGTTTTGTTAAGTGGTGAAACAGTTTTGTGTTTGCCGCCCTGGTCTTTAATAATTCTAAGGCTAATTTCTTCTGCTCTTTACGGGACAAATTTCTATCCTGCATTAAATAATCAATAAAATAGCGATAACCCTTGTCGGTCGGGATACGTCCCGCGGATGTGTGCGGCTGAAGAATCAAGCCCCTTTTTTCCAAAGCAACCATTTCGCTGCGCATTGTCGCGGTTGAAATATTAAAATGAGATTTCTTGACGATCCTTTCTGAAGAAACAGGCAAAGCCGTTTCCACATATTCGCGAATAATCGCTTTTAAGATTTTATTTTGTCTGTCTGAAATTTTAATCTTCATAGAATAATATTCTTATTATTGGTTTTCCCTTCCTTTGGCTCAAGACTTATCCACAGGATTAGCACTCTCACTCCCTAACTGCTAATTCCATTATATACCCCTATTAGCACTTGTCAAGTAGGAGTGCTAACCCCCCACCTTTTAGAAAAAGGTGGGGGTAAAAATTAAAAGTGAAAAGTTAGAAATTGACCTTCCCCCTGACAAGGGGGAATTGAAGGGGGTTTTAAAAACTTATGACAAAACCGCTACGATATGCTACTCTTAAAGAAAGAAATATGATTTAAAATATGCTTGAAACTTCCTTTCAATTATTCCAAAAACAACAAAAATATCTGGAGAAGATGCAGAAAGAGCGACCGGATTTGTTTGAAGTGGACAAGTTGTTTAGGGAGGAAGAAGTCCTCCCGCAAATTGGGATCACTACCCTAGACCCCAAACGACCCGAAGGTTTTCTGCGTCTTTATCCCCAAGATTTTATTGTTGAAGAAATCCAAAAGGATGGAAGTTTGAGCCAAATTGAACCGAAAGACAATGTGCCCGAAAAACCTAAAGAAGAAAAATTTACCCTCTATGCCGATCTGGTTAAAGTAGGAATCTCTACTTTGGAAGTTGTAAGCCGTCTAGCCAAAGCCTTGGAAATAACACCGAATAAAATCGGGTACGCGGGAATCAAAGATGCCCAAGCGCTATCCAGTCAAAGAATCGCTCTGCCTAAAATTGGATATGAAAAAGTAAACCCCGTTAGAGAACTTCATTCTCTAACGGTTCCCGCTAACGGTGGCATTAAACCACCGTCAGCGTCTATATCTTCCCCACCACCGACTTCGTCGGTGGCTTTCTCTAACGGGGTAAAGGATTTAAAGTTAGAGGGGTTTTTTTTAAACAATTTTTTCTATGGTCGGGGGACAGTAGAGGTTGGAAGCCTGCTTGGCAACCGTTTTACCATCTTCGTCCGCACCGAGAAACGTTTTCCGCGCGAAGAATTAAAAAATAAATTAGCGGCTATAAAAGAAAAGGGGTTCTTAAACTATTACCAAACCCAACGCTTTGGCGGCGCGAGAATGTTAAGCCACATTCTGGGAAAGTTAATCTTGCAAAAAAAATATGAGGAGACGGTAAAAACATTCCTCACCACGCCCAGCGATTATAACATTAAACTAATCAAAGCCGTGCGCGCTCGAGCCGCGGAAAATTATGGCAATTGGAAACGAATGCGGGAAATATTAAATCATCTGCCTTACAACTTTCAGAATGAAATAAAAATATTGGAATATTTGGAAAAATATCCCAGCAATTTCATTGGCGCCTTAATCGCCCTCCAAGACCAAACCCAACTTTGGGTCTATGCCTACGCGAGCCTCTTATTTAACGAATATTTATCCTGGGCGACTGAAAATAATGAAACCATTCCCCGCGATATCCCTTTGCTTTTAAGCCCTGATTATCAAGACCAAAATTTCTACCGCGTTCTCCTTGACCGCGACGGAATTCGTGATTTGCAAGAAGCCTTGCGGCCTTTTAAATTTATTCCGATCAAAAGACGTTTTAACCCCGCCTTAATTTTCCTTAAAAACATTCTTGCCAAATCTCTGATGAGTGGCGTTATCATCAGCTTCTCCTTGGATAAGGGCGCCTATGCCACAACATTCTTAATGAATCTCTTTAAACTGCGCCAGGGTTTGCCCATTCCCGCATGGCTTAATCGCGATCAGATTGACAGTAAAAAGATCCTGGAAATCGGCACTTGTGAACCGGCTTGCGAGAGATTAAAAGAATATATTTTTTCGGTGTTGGATTATGAGAAAGAGTAATTGGTAATTAGTAATTGGTAATCAGTAATTGGGGATTAAAAAGGTTGGCTCCATAGTCCCCGAGTGAAGCGAAGGGCTGTGGAGCCAAGATGCAAGCCTTCATAAATCTCTATATTCACTTTAAAAAAAATATCCCGGCTAAAGTAAAGGATATTTTTTAATATCTCCTTTCTTGCCGGGATTTGATTAGATAACATCCATCCTATACGTGTTTGGATGGTCATCTGGGATAACGACTTGCCATGCTGCAGGTGAACTATCCGGAGCAGCAAGGTTGATAGTGTCTAATCTATACTGCCCTTTACTAGGGTCTTCCGAATCACTATAGCGGAAGTTGGCCCAGATTACTGCATCATTGAAACGCATCTTAAGAATTCTTTGTACCTGATCCGGAACTGCAACCTCTTCTCCACTAATGCTGAAGTTGAGAAACAATACCGGACCCTTACCTGGAACATCCTGCCAATGCCCGCTAACATACTTTAGACCAAGGGATTTTAATTGGGGGAGCAGTTTTGTAATTCTGATTCCCTTGTATTCACCTTTCGACACTACGCAGTATCCAGTATCACCTTTTGGACGGTATGCCTGGAAGTCCAACCCTCTCTTCTCTGCCTCTGTGGCACGTTTTGCATAAATTCCTTCTTCGTCGCGCTCCTTCTTCTCAAGACCAAGCTGACTCACTTTGACCCCTTTCAGCGCCATGATTTTGATAATAACAGTCTGTCTGGATTTCGTGAGAATGGTCTGTCTCTTCTGTTCTTCCGTTCTATCCACTACTTGTCCCATTTTTTGTCTCCTTATTTGGCTTTCGCCTATTCGGGTTTTGAACTGAAATATAAAAGAACCCAATAAATTCTACGAAGCTACATTATAGCATATCTGCCTGAAAAAGTCAATAGTTGGGCATCTATTGTACCATTTTGGCTTAAATAAGCCCAAAATGGCTATTTTTAACCCAGACAATCCACGATAAAGGCATATTGATCCCAAAAGAGCTTATTTGCTTCAAACTCCTCTGAAGTTTGCCTTTTATCTGGAAACGGCGGCGATACAAACCCAGCATAAACAGTATTAAACCGAGGAGCTGGCTGGTTATTGTACCATCGCAGGACAACAATCAACTGATCAATTCCAGGTACAGGAATACCTCTGATTTTATTAACCTCATATAGGTCATTTGCCCCTCTTTGCTCTCTGAAAACTAGACGAGAATTTTGGGAGGTAATTTTAACCACTGGGCATTCCCCGATCTTCTGACTCACAGGGATTCCTTCTGTCTTTTTTATACCTTCATCTATCTGCAAGGCAAAAGTGCAATCTTTACATCCTGACTTGACGATCCAATAATATTCCTCTGACGCGGTGATGATTCTTAATGAATATTTTTTCGCAAATGCGAACACCAACCGCGGAGAAGCAAGCGCAGGAATTCCGCCGGTGAAGTTTGAACCAGCCGTATTAAGTTGCTGGTCAATTAGCTCATCGGTAATCACAATCTCCCTGCCCCGAAACATAATCTTCTGTCCTACTAAAAGATTGCGCTCTTCTGGGGACAAAGACGAAAAATGCTTCAAAAGATAAAACCAGTTGCTGGGGTCATCTTGAAGCATTTTAATATGCTCGGGATTAACCCTCTCTCCCTTGTCACCAAAAAACTTAACCCCATCTATTTCTACATAGCCTTTCTCCCAGCTTTGCATCTCTTATCCCTCCTTCTATAAACATTTTTTTTAAACTCTCGTTGGTTCAAGTCTCCTGACTTGAACCAAACATTTCTACAGCCCTACTAAATAATCAAAAGACCAAATTTTCTTTAATCTACGAAACTACATTATAGCATATCTACCTAAAAAAGTCAATAGCTTTAACATCCCCAATACGCTATTTTGGCTAAGATAAGCCAAGAATGGCTATTTCTAACCCTAAATTTTACCCCTTTACCTCTTGAAGGGAGGGGTGGGTTATTTGTAGAGACGCAAAGTTTTGTGTCTCTCCTCTAAAAGAAAAAAGAGACCGCTTGTAAAAAGGTCTCTAGAGAGATTAAACATAACCATAATACCCTACCAGCAGATCTCGCAGGAGTTGACGTCCTCTGTGCAACCTAGACATAACTGTTCCTATGGGACAATTGAGGATCTTCGCGATCTCCTTATATGTATATCCCCACAGATCCGAGAGGATAATCGCTTCACGACAATATTCCGGAAGCGCTTTGATAGCTGATGAAACTTCATCATCAAACATATCATATAAAACTTCATCTTCCGGCGTCTCTTTATTAATCAGCTCACCCTCCCTTTCCGCCTTGTTTACATCCACCTTTTCGGGTTCTCTTCCTTGCTCACGATAACTATTAATAAATAAATTCTGCAAAATTTTGCCCAGCCACGCCTTCACATTCGTCCCTTTCTTAAATTTATCAAAGAACTGCCAAGCCCTGAGAAAGGTCTCCTGCGTCAAATCCTCGGCGTCTGTCTCGTTTCTCGCCATTCGCAGAGCATTCTGATAGATATAATCCATCCAAGGCAGGATGAGCTCTGCAGACTTATCTAGCGTTAAAGTGTTATCAGCCATCTTTTTCCCTCCCTTACTCCAGTAAAATCAATAGCTTCATGATGGTCATATATTCTCGCTCACTTCCAAAGCGGCTAAGAATACCAAAATATTCCTATTTTGTCAAAGTAAAAAAAGAGCCAAGGAACTCATAGCTCTTTTAAAAAATCCATTTCCTTAAAAAATAGATCACTGGCGAATAAAGCGCTAGCGCGACCATAAGCACAATAAAGGTTTGATAGAGACGATGATGCGCCGCTCTATCCGAGTAAAGGCGCAAGGTGTTGCGAACAGTGTGCTTTATCCACCAACTGCCAGCATATAAAGAGAGAATCAGCCCAGCGTATTTTACGCTGTATATAATCAAGCGCGCGCATATTGCCGGCAGTTCATTAAAAAAAAGAACGAATGAGAACAAAATAATTTTCTTCTTCAAAACAAAAGACCCTCCTGTCTGAAAAATTGACTCTTGATACTATTATATAACTTTTTGCTGGATAAAAAACCACCCTGCCGCGCAAAGCCTGTCAATATGAAATAGATTTTTATAAACTCGTACCGCCACGGGGATTTGAACCCCGGTTACTGGGCTGAGAACCCAGTGTCCTAACCACTAGACGATAGCGGCAAATCTAATTAAAAGTTTAAAATGAAAAATTAAAAATTATCATCGCTTTGCGAGATCTCGCGAAGCGAGACAACTCAAAATTTAAAATTGAATAATTTTGAATTTTACATTGCAATTTTACATTTTACATTTTTAATTTTACATTTTCCTCGTCCATTCCTCATTCTGCCTCACCAAAAGCTCCCGCGCGCGCAGAGGCTCCAGCATAATATCTTTCACGATTTTCTCCATCCGCATTGCCTGCGAACCCTTCACAAGAATAATATCATTGGGTTTTAAAATATTCTCAATATCCTCCAAAACCTCGTCGGTGTAATTATATTCAACGATTCTCTCTTCCGACATTCCAGCCCGCCGCGCTTCATCCGAAGCAAAATTCGCTCGGTCGCCGACCGTGATTAAAAGGTCAGCCATTGAACGGGCAACCCGCCCCACCTCTCTGTGACCCGCTTCTGTTTCTTGCCCGAGCTCCAGCATATCGCCCAAAATTGCCACTCTTCTCCTTCCGGTGGGCGCAACTTCCGCTAATGCGCGCAAAGCGGCAATCGTAGAGACAGGCGCGGCATTATAAGTATCGTCAATAATCAAACTATTTTTGATCCCAGGGAGCATGCGCATTCTGCCCGGCGGCGCTTGAAAATGTTTCAGGCTTTCCGAAATCTTAATCAAATTCATTTTAAAATAAATCCCAACGGCGGCGGCGGCGAGCGCGGCGTAAATCTGATGCCGACCCAAAACTTTTGGCAAATGCACCGGCACACTATTGCCTTTGTAATTTAATTTAAAGCCTAACCCCCCTTGATTAGAAATTACACGAATATCTGAAGCCACTATTTCTTCTCGCAAGGGTCTTTCCTCATCCTTTAAAAGACCATATTTTAGAATCGGCGACCGACCCTTCATTTCCGCCACGCGGGGATCGTCTCGGTTCAAAACAACAAGACCATCAGCCGCGACTCCCTTGACCAACTTTTCCTTCTCGTCCCGAATCGCTTCCATGGACGCAAAAAATTCCAGATGCGAAGGACCAACTGCAGTGACTACGGCAACGTCAGGCCGCGCGATATTCACCAAATAACTAATATCTCCAGGTCTATCCGCGGCCATTTCTAAAACTAAAATTTCCGGATAATTTTTGGTCTTGCTTAAAACGAGCCTCAAAGCCTGTCCCAAAACATTAAACCAAGCGCCGATGTTCCTCGCGGGCGCTTTCACGCCAATAATGGCGAATGGCACTCCCAATTCATTATTATAATTCTCCGCGCTTTTGCGCACCCGTCCGGGAAAGGCGGCAGCAAGGACTGTATAGATGGCGTCTTTGGTGGAGGTCTTGCCCACGCTGCCAGTAACCGCCACAATTTTGGGGCGGTGTTTTTTCAAAATTTTCCGAGCAGATAAAGCGAGAATTTTTTGAAGAAAAATTTTCATAACTTTAATGCAAAATTGAAAAATCAATCTTTCGACTGTGCTCAAGATTGATGGTGAGCAAAGTCGAACCATCAAAATGCAAAATGATCATCGCTTCGCGAGATCTCGTCTGAAGATCTGGCGTAGCCATGACAGGCGAGATAGTGCAAAATCACAAAATGAAATTAAGGTTTTTGGGAATTCGCCATCTATGGTTTCAAGAATCTTGATCCATAACAAACCATAGTTTCTAAAGAATAAATCCTGAATTCCCAACAATAAAGAATAATTTTAACATTTTACATTGTCATTTTAATTTTTGATATTTACATTTTACATTTTTATTATTCTGACGGCGGTATTTGGTAGTAGTTCACCAAAAATTGGACCAACTCTTTGAAAACAGGCGCCGCGGTGTTCACGCCGTCTGCCTGAAAATTCGGCCCTGATTTTGGATTATCAAATTTCACTAAAATTAAAAATTTGGGATCTTCAATCGGACCATAGCCGATAAAAGAAGTAATCACTTTTTCCGGATCATAACCCCTTTCACTTTTCAACGGCACCTGCGCTGTTCCCGTTTTGCCTGCCAAATGATATCCAGGCACTCTTCCGGTCTTAGCATAACCGTTATCCACGGAACTGACAAGCATTGCTGAAATAGTGGCGGCGGTCCCTGGTTTTAACGCTTGCCGCACAATTTTAGCGGGAATCTTTTCCCGCGTCTCGGTGCCGTCGGGATTATAATGAATAATCTCTTTGACAATATGCGGGGTAACCAAATTCCCATTCCCCGCCATTGCCGCTGTCGCGTTGGCAAGTTCAATAGGCGTAACGGCAATCCCTTGGCCATAGCCAATCGTTGCTAGATTGGATTCCCGCCAAAGCTGGGGGTTATTTAGTTCTGTGTTCGCCTCGCTGTCCAAATCAATGCCGCTCAACTCATTAAAACCAAGTTTGAGAAGACCATTATACAGCTTTTCCGCTCCTAAATGTTCGTTCACAAACACCATTCCCGTGTTAATGGATTTCTCCAGAACATTAGTCATTGTTTGCACGCCGTAACTTTTATTGTCATAGTTATGAATGGTGTAGCCGCCTATATTGGCCGCGCCCGTATCAGTATAAGTTGTGCCTGGAGCGACCACGCCTTCATCCAGCGCGACGGCCATACAAATTGGTTTAAAGGCCGAGCCTGGCTCATAATGTTCAAAAATTGCCGCATTGTTAAAAATATTAATGTCTTTAACCTCCGCATATTTATTATTATCGTATGTCGGATAATTAGCCATTACCAAGATCTCCCCGTCTTGGGGATTCATCACAATAATAGAAGCGGAATCCGCGCCCCATTTCTCCGTTGCGCTTTTTAACTCGGCTTCCGCCTTATATTGGATGGCGCGATCCAGAGTGAGAATTAAATCATCACCATTTACCGCGGGTTTAATTTCCTTTTTCCCAATGGAGATCCAACGCCCAGCCACATCCCTCTCGGCTTCTAAATGACCCGATTTTCCCGCTAACCTCTGCTCGTAATAGCCTTCCACGCCATAACGACCTTTTCTTTGGTCGCCATCATACCCGACGAATCCCAAAATATGAGCCGCGAGCCCACCTTCTGGATAGATGCGCCAGGACTCCCTGGTAAAGCCAACTCCCTTTAAATCTAACTTTTTGATCTCTTCTACCTTTTCATCTGTAACTTTATTTTTCAAA
This sequence comes from Candidatus Doudnaibacteriota bacterium, assembly GCA_041644975.1. Lineage (GTDB taxonomy): Bacteria > Patescibacteriota > JAQUNI01 > JAQUNI01 > JAQUNI01 > JAQUNI01. The sequence goes on from JBAZQX010000006.1 coordinate 29,881, forward strand.
GGTTCATATAAATCGTCTTCTTTAGAGACACGCTCCAGAATAACCTTTTCATCTATTTCTAAAATAGGAGCGAGCTTCTTGGCAAAATCATCAGGATTTTTAATTTGCTTAGGAACAGCGTAAACCAAATTTAATTTTTGATTGGAAGCAAGAGGATAGAGGGCGTCTGAATATTTGTCTTGAACAAAAATCTGGCCCCGTTCCGGAGTAAGACTGGCCACGACTTGATGTTGATCTTGCGCCAAAGCCACATAAAAACTGTGATTTACCACTTGCACCACAAAAAGACGGAAGATGATTAAACCCATAATTAAAAAAACAACCGCAAGCAGAATATCTATGCGAATGTCATGTCTTTTGTGATGCTTTTTATTTTTGCGATAGGACAAAGTTTTAAAAATCTATTATTCAATTGCTCTATTGTTGAAAGTATTAAAAAATTATTCAATAAACCCCGTTAGAGAACCTCGTTCTCTAACCCCGTTTAAAAATTTATTTCTAACGGGGTAAACAATTAAGCAATTAAACAATAAATCTTAATGTTATGTATTATGTGTTATGTGTTTTATGTTTCAGACTTTTAATTTCCTTTCAAAGCTACAACCGTGCCTTCGGGGGAAATATAAACAACCTTCTGAAGCGGCACCATATTTAATTTTTTTACCCCCTCTTCCACATTCCGCACGGATTGCAACTCTGCCGCGCGTAATTCTAATTCACGATTCTTTTCTTTTAAGTTATCAAGTCTATCTTCTAAATCTTTAATCTCATAGCCCTTCGTCGCGATTTGATTGGCTTGAGTGAGGTAAAAAAGACTTATGAAACACAAAAGAATAATCGTCACAAAACACAAAGTAACCGGCCCAATTTTGATCTTCCCCCTAATTGCTTTTTTTCTTTTTCCTCTTTGAATATCACCGCTCTTTGAAAGTGTGAGAAAACGCGCCATTTTCAGATCTTGACTGATCCCCCTTTTCCCTTTGATCAGCCAATAATTTTTTCCGCGACGCGCAAAAGTGCGCTTCGCGATCGTGGATTTTGCTTAATCTCTCTATTTTTAGGCTTAGTTGGTTTTTTATTTAAAATTTTGATTTGCGGCAAATGGCCACAAACGCATTGCGGCACTTCTGGCGGACAAAGACAGCCGCGGCTCTCGGTGCGGAAAAAATTCTTCACTATTCTATCCTCTAAAGAATGAAAAGAGATGGCTATAAGCCTTCCTCCTCGTTCTAAAATCTCTAAAGCCTGCGGCAGCACTATTCGCAAATTTTCTAATTCATTGTTCACGGCGATTCTCAAGGCTTGAAAAATCTTGGTTGCTGGATGAATCCTGCCTTTTTGAAAAAATGTCACTTTCAAAATAATCTTAACCAAATCTTGTGTTGTTTCTATCTTCTGTGTTTTGCGCTCTTCCACGATCAGTCGGGCAATTTCGCGCGCTTTCCGCTCCTCTCCATATAGGCGCAAAATCCGCGCCAAATCTTCTTCATTATAATGATTTACAATATAAGCGGCGGTAGTCCTCGTTTCTTCGCCATGCCGCATATCTAATGGCTCATCTTTCAAAAACGAAAAGCCGCGGCCTGAAGACTCAAGTTCAAGAGAAGATAGACCCAAATCCAGCAACACACCTTGCACATTTTTAAAATGATGCTCCTCTACAACTTTTTTCAAATCGGCAAAGTTGCCTTGGACCAAAACGGCGCGTTCGCCAAATTCTCTTAAATTCTCGCGCGCGATTTTAATACTCGCCGCGCTCCAATCAATGCCGAGTAACATACCGCACGGGCCAGTGCGCTCTAAAATAGCTCGCGCGTGGCCCGCTCCCCCTATGGTGCAGTCAATGAAGTTTCGATTGGGTTGTGGGTTTAAATAAGAGATCACCTCCTCTAATAAGACGGGAATATGTGCAGAACCTGCTCTTGTAATAATTTTCAATTTTAAATTCTAAATTTTAAATCAAATCCAAATTTTAAATTCTAAATTTTAAAACTTTTTTCTTTGTTTTAAAATTTAAAATTCAAGCATTTAAAATTGATTTAAAATTAAAAATTAAGAATTTAAAATTACACACCCAGTTCTCCCATCGCCTCCGCGATCTCGGTTGAGTCTTTCTCTGTCACTGCCTTGTATTTATTCCAAAGCTCCGCGTCCCAAATTTCCAAACGGTTATACAGACCGGCGATGACGGCTTGTTTCCCAAGCCGCGCGTAGTGGCGCAAATAATCCGGAATCAGAATCCGCCCCTGCTTATCCATCTTGACGTCCATCGCGCCGGCAAGCATAAGACGCGCGAACGCGCGCGACTTCGCTTGACTTATAGGGAGGCTCGCCAACTTCTCGGCAAGTTTCGTCCATTCTTCTTGACCATACAAAAAGAGACAGTTATCAAGACCTCGCGTCACCACGGCTCCGCTTGCTAACTTTTTCCGAAATTTTGCTGGAACAGCTAGACGACCCTTAGTATCTAAACTATGACTGTATTCGCCGATAAACATTATAAAACAACCGATCCCAAATATTTCGGCTTTCCTTTTTTGGCGAGCGCAAAATACTTCGGATCTCCCCCTATATACTCTCGTCATTGCGAGGAGCCCCCCACCTTTTACAAAAGGTGGGGGGCAGCGAAGCAATCTCCTCGCATGAAAGTCTATTTAATTAAATTTTTATATTTTTATTCTTAAGTGGGTTATCCACCTTTGACCTGACTTCTCCCCACTTTTGTCCACAGTTCCCCACAACAAAGTTATTATACACCATTTCAATGTTCCCGCCAACCATTGCAAACCACTCTTCCCTTTGGCTTATTTAAAGGGAAATATAAGATAATCTTAAACTTTATCCACAGTTTTTAAAACCCTCCCCCTTACCAAGGGGGAGATGGCCTGCCCGCAACGCCTCGCAAGCTCGGCTTGCGTGGCGGGCGGGAGGGGGTCTATTCTCTCCCTCCCCTCCCAACCTCCCCTCGGGCAGGGGAGGACATTTTTTTCCAAACAAAAAAATCCTCACCAATCTGCGAAAGGACCCAGCCCTTCATCTTTTTAAAAAAGGTGAAGGGGGAGGAGAGAGATTTTCTCTGCGTCCAAAAAGGACACAGAAAGTCCATTCGCAGGTTGGTGAGGACAAATTACCCTTTCCTCAAATGGCATTTTAAAATACCATTTAGGGAAAGGAGGAATAGGATCATAAAATAAAAAAAATTTAATCCTATCCTCGGAAGCACAACTATTCGCCAGCCATTGCCGCGCGATAGTTACAAAAATTCACCCAGCCATCCTCTTTTGCTACTTTTCGTAGCAAAATAATTTCAGCATCAGTGACTTCATTCCTACCTGGAGGCAATAAGGGCTCAACCATATAGTTGCCTTTGCTATAAACCCAGTGACCACCCGGAGACAAATCGGTCACTAATTCTCCAGTTTTAAATTGAAAAACGACGGATAGAGGAGATACCTTTAAATAGCAAAGGTCATAAATCCCCCATCCGAGCCATCCCACAATAAAAGCCAATAACAGATAGATGACCGAAAGAAAAATTATCCTCATTTTTTTCTCCTTTGCCACTTTAATGTGGCTTATGGGTTTTGGGTTTTACTAATAATGAACAATCACTCTTTTGGATTAAACTCTAATTTTTCTCTCCTACCCCAGGGATCGGGAGATTTTCCCCCTGATAAGGGGGAAGTAAAGGGGGTTGAATTTTTTTATAACCACTCCTCAACCTCCCGCTTTCCAAAGGGGAGGAACTAAAAGACTTTAACCCAAAAGAATGAGCCAAGGGAAGAAAAAATATCTCTCAACCCTTGACTGAAACGGCTTTAAGGATTTTCATTAAAGGGGTTTTCTCGTCCCCCTGACTGATAAAAATCCTCGAGCATAATACCCACTTTTTTAAAGAAATTTTTTAAAACTTGAAAAATCTTTTTCATTCCTCACCTCCTCAACAAAAATGACAACTGTAGCTTAACGACACCTCCAAATTGCCTTTTCTTTTTTAAAAAGAAACTTAGAGATAACTTTAGGCACCTTAAATTACGCAATGCGTCGTCATTCAAGAATTAGGTAAGAATACACAGAACAACAAATAAAGATTGAAGGAATGGATAAACAGACGAATTATACAGATCATTTCGTTTATCCATTCCTCCTGCGGATAGATTTTGGTTTACCACCAAAAATCTATCTGTATTGTTTTCTCTATTACTCCGCCTTTATAGGCGAGACAATAAAAATGCAAGACATGCCACCACAACAATCACCTCCTCTTACGGTTAGCTTTACTATCCAACAACTGAAACTTTATTGACTTATATAGACACCTTCTTACTCTCCTCCAACTAAATTTTGGAAAATTTTCCAAAGCTTGGTTGAAGGACTGACGCGAAGAAAAAAATGTGCGTCAGTCCGGAATTCGCTACACGAATTTTATTCCTGCCAGGATGTTAACCCCAGCGAATTTGGCGAATAACCATATTATTCCATAGTTCGCTAGAATCCATAACAGAAAGCATAAACATGCAACAATTATCATATAATCGTTGGGGTTAGACAACATGATGCCAACGATTAATAAGAATGTGAACAATCCCATAATTATGGTTGCAACATATAAGATATTTGCAACCACTGAAACTGCGTTGCTTATTTCATAACCATGCATTTCTAACAGGTTGAATATAACATTTAGTAGAGATAAAAATATCCCCACTATTGTTATAATTATTATTGCCCAATGAAAACGATAATGGGCAACCTTGTCGTTATACCCTACCTCTTGGTCAGCTCGAACTGGTTTTTGCGAAAATTCCATCATTCTGCACTCCCAAAATATTCAAAGGCTGCTTTCCATACTATGCCATTTCTAACACAATAAATTTGTAGATTAATGTGCTGGATCATAATATCCAGAACGCATTTTTTGGGAATGCGAACTAAAATTACCCAATCTCCTTCTTCCTCTAAAAAATAGAACCCATTTTTCTTTTTCAAGAGTCCGGGTATCAATTTTTGGGCATCTACTTCTGTTTCATCTTTACGACAAACAACGATCTCTTCTAACCTAATCTCCAAATCCACTTTATTCATTTTCTTCTCCTCGGCCATTTCTGACCTTTCAAAAAACCTTAAACCTTTTCTTTCTTCCACCCCAGTAAATGCCATACCTTCAAATCAGGCCATTACCCTCTTTCTGGCAGGGACGGAAAGATTAAAATTAAGGGCAAATATTAATCGCTCCAAGCGACCAAACTGTGGCTAATCTTTCCTTCCCTGCCCGAGGGGAGGTTGGGAGGGGAGGGAGCTTCAATAGATAGACCCCCTCCACCTCCCCCTTGGTAAGGGGGAGAAAATTTCAATTTCGCCGCACTTTGGTTGCTTGGATATGGTATTCGGTTTTAAAGAACACATAACCCCTCTTAGTCTCCCCTTATCAGGGGAGAAACTCTTAAAGAGGACGATGTAGATGAGAAATAGGCGTAATAAATATTTTGGCCCTCTCCTCTACATCGTTCTCTCTGCTATAAACCTAAACGTGGTTCATAGCTGGACTGCGCTAGACATAGTGTAGCTCGTCTTCTCTTATATAAATGATAAAGAATCATTACTTCTAAGTCTCTTTCTCCCCTCCTTGCAATAACATTTGGAAAGAAACTTGGAAGTGAGGACCAGTATTTCTCTGGTCCGAAGGTTTGTATTTAACTAAGCCTAGCGCAATCCTGTCTGATGCCACACGGCATCTCTCCCAAGGTTACCAGGGTCTAGTATTTGTTGACCCCCCAAGAGAGTCATAACGAAACTATGCGCATCAACAATAGGTTCGTCTTCGTCTTCTTCATCATCATCTTCGTTATCATCTATCTCATCATCAAAGTTTACCACTCAATTCACCTCCTTAAATTTTGGCAGTCAAATGTTCAAGTTCAAACGTTTCTCAAGAAGACGATGCAGATGAGATTTTGAATGGGATTATTTTGGAAACGGCAGCTGTCTTAGGGTGAATAATTAATATGAATATTACCCTAAGTAATCCTGCCAAAAAATAATCCATTCGCACTCTCTCCTCCACATCGTTCTCTTGAGGATTTTCTCAAACCCCCTCTTCACTCCCCCTTTGAAATGGGGAGATTTTGGTAAACAAATAGCCCCAAGGTAGAAAACCTAAGGGCTATTTGTCAAAATTCTGAATTAGTATTAAAAGGTTCTCTCTCCTTTACCCTCCGAAGCTTCAGCGCAGGAGGGCTTTACCTCGCCGAAGTCCCAATGGGACAAAGGCAAGTTTTTAATAATATATATAAAATTGTAAATTAGCATTTTTCTTATTTTGTTTTAGGACTGTTATCATAGCATACTTTGATATTCTTGTCAAGGGTTTCACCTAATTTTGGATCATTTTAAGGCTTTTTATCCATTATTCTAAGCCTATCAATATTATTTGTTCAGGTAGAGAAGCAAGAGCGGTGAAGATCAAACAGAGTTGAATAAAAATCATCTACGATCCTCGTTGGTCTTCACCGTTTGCGGATTCAAAAATCTTGTATTGGATCCCCATCCAAAGGGGAGGAATTTTCTGAACCTTCCAAATTCCACATCGTGAAATCTGAAATTTGGAAGATTGGTGAGCTGGTTTTGCCTAGGTTTTTTCTAATCCCCAGAAAAGTTACTTTCCAAATCTTGTTGGAGCAAGAATTAATTTGAATGAACATATATATAAATTTTCCCTGCTCCAACCGGATTTGAAAATAACTTTTTGATATTTTGTTTGAAGTGGTATTATATCATAATCATATATTTTTGTCAAGAGTTTATTCTCTTTTATAACAAAAAAGGGCTTATTGTAGCCAAATTTTTATTTCTTAATTTTTAATTTTTAACTAATTTTTATTTGTTTAATTTTTATTACTCTTAATAGTGGATAAGATTTTGGAAAACATTTTGGCGTAGCCTTGAGTTTCTAGCCATAACTTGCGGCATTCACTTTTTACGCTAGCATCGGCTTGAGCCAACATTCTTAACCAGTGCATTGTCTCCTTGGCTTCTTTCTTACAGATGTGGATTTTGTTCTTGAAATCTTTTTTACTTGACGCGCCGTTCGCTTCCATCCTTCCTTTGTCAGGATTTTCAATATAGTTTGCTCCAATAGAAGTGCCAGCTCTAACCAACTGGCTGATAATGGGTAGAGTCACTGCATTTTTAGCCGCTTTCTTGGTTAAAATAATGATTTTCTCCCCTAATTGTTCAAACTTCTCCTCTAAATCATAACTTTGCTTTGTATTTATGCGGGGCATAAATGGTTTAATAAGTAAATAATTCAATAAAAATTAGCTAAAAATTAATAAATAAAAATTAAAAATTACTTTCTACTCTCCCCTCAACGCTTCCACGGGATCCATCCTGCTTGCCCGAATCGCAGGATAAAGACCGGACAATAGACCCACAAGCGTGGCAAAAACAATAATACTGCCTATAAGCCACCAAGGCAGCGCAAATAAATCAACTTGGGTTTGGACAATGTTTTGCGCGGCAATATAATTATTAAGAAGAGAACTTAAAATTACAGTAATGCCCCAGCCGCAGAGCACGCCAAAAAAACCGCCGATAAAACCAATCGCAGAAGCTTCCAAACTGAAAATTTTTAAGATGTCCCGCCGCGACGCGCCGACCGCGCGCATCACCCCAATCTCACGAGTCCGCTCCAGGGTAGCCATAATCATCGTATTGATAATCCCGAGGGAAGCGACGCCCAAGATGATAATCCCCACGCTTCCGAGAGCAAGTTCTAAAATCCTGAAATATTTGGTCACGCGGTCAACCAAATCATCTAAAGCGACTGCTTCCAAGCCCATCCCCTTAATCTCTTTGCTAATCCCCGCGACCTTTTGCACGGAATTTGCCTTCACCCGCAGACTATCATAAGTTACCATTTTCTTAATCTCGCTCGCCTGGGTCAAAGGGATAAAAACTCCATAGCCCAAGATATTCTCTCCCCGAGCCACGCCGACAATTTTTAAAACTAAATTCTTTTGGCCGAAGGTTAAATTTAAAGATTTACCTAAAAATCTCTCTGGATAATCATTAGAAAAATCTTTCAAAAAATTCTCTCCTATGACAGCGCTTTCCCCTGCCAAACTTGAAGCGGGACTACCAGCGATCAATTTAAAAACATCCGTCGCCCCTGACGGCACGGCAGTAACCAAGGTCTTGCCTACTTTTTTTTCAAAACCGCTCAAGGATACCTCATCAGCCATTAAAGTAACCATCGGATCCACACGCGCGACATCAGGCAGGCTTTCCAACTTGCTGATTGTTTCGGAGTCCAGAAGCCGATTCCCATCCTCTTTCTGATAAACATTAATGTCTGTTAATTCTCCCGTGTCTTTCAGACCTTTAACGACGATCTGCTGTAAACCCACGCCCAGAGAAACCATAGAGCTAATTAAAGTCGTGCCGATAAGAATCGCGAAGGTCGTTAAAACCGTGCGCAACTTGCGGCGGCGCAGATTTTTGAAAGCAAATAAAATTGCCGAGGAAATCTTCATAGAGAAAATTCAAAATGTAAAAATTAAAATGAAAGTTTAAAATGTCAAAATGAAAAAAATTTTAAAATTTTGCATTGTCTCGCTGTGCGAGATCTGACCATAAAGATCTGGCAAATCCAGAAAAATTGAAAATTAATTTATCACTCTCCCATCCTGCATCCTTAAAACCCGAGGCGCGATTCCCGCCGCTTCCGAATCATGGGTAACTAAAAGCACGGTGACGCCCAAGTGCTGATTAATATAAGATAAAATCTCTAAAATCTGTTGGCTTGCCTGCGAATCTAGATTTCCTGTCGGCTCATCCGCCAAAATAATCTCTGGCCGCGTCACGAGAGCGCGCGCGATGGCTACCCGCTGGCGCTGACCCCCTGAAAGTTCACTGCCCTTATGTTCAAGCCGGTCGCCTAACCCCAGCCATATCAGCAAATCAGCAGCAATTCTATTTCTTTTCCCCTTGGCAACATTAGCGAATAACAAAGGCAAAGCGACATTTTCCACGGCGGTTTGCGAGGAGTCTAAATTAAACATCTGAAAGATGAAGCCGACTTTTTGATTGCGGTAAGTAGAAATGGCTTGGTCCGACAGACTGGTCAAACAAAGCTGGTCCACAAAAATATCGCCCTGATTCGGCCGATCCAAACCGCCGATCACGTGCAAAAGAGTGGATTTTCCCGAACCCGAGGGACCCGTGATCGCCAAAAATTCACCCCGGCTGATATTCAAATTAATACCATCCAAGGCAAAAATATTTTCTCCACCCATCTTGTAGATTTTAGAAACATTCTGGAGGGAAATCATAACAAATTAAAAATTTTAAATGAAAAATGTAAAATTATAACGCAAAATCCAAAATTCTTCAATTTCTTAATTTTGAATTTTAAATTGCAATTTTCAATTTTGAACTTTTAATTTTTAATTTTATATTCTTCCCCAATCCAATTCCGCTGGTTTGTGGCTGCCGATTCTGTCCACTAACTTTAAATAATCACTCTTAAAAATTGTATCCACAAAACGGTCATGCATTTCCTGACGATACAAAAATTCAGCGAGCGACACTACCGTATAATTTAACTCCTCGCCTAATCCCTCTTCTAATTTTCTCACAATACGCACGAGCGCTTTTTTATTGATCCTGCCCACAACAAACAAATCCACCGGCGAATCATCTAAACCAATGAACTTACCCGAGAGACAGGCAAACTTGATTCCCGCTAACTGCTCAATGTCCCGAGCCAATTTACTCCCCTCCAATCCCGCCTTGAAAATCAGACGCTTTAATTCCGGATACAGTTTAAACTGATCGTTCGGGTAATAATACTTCTTGCCCTCCTGGAAGCGACTCTTGAGCAGTCCTAATCCCTCCAAATTCGCAAGCTCTAGTCTCACCGAATTAATCCTTTCATCCAAACGGCGGGTTAACTCCCGCACATAATAAGATTGGGGCTTGCCCGCCAAAAAAATCGCCAGTAGCTTCACCCTTACTTTGGAAGAAAATAATTGTTCCAGCATAGAGTTGCTTTTGAACAAGTTAGTTGTTCACTTTTAATATAGCATAACAAAAATCAGAATGTAAAGCTAGTCCAGTTTCTAAATGACCTAAATAACAACAGCTAATTTTAAAATTCTTGCAACTTGTAACATATAACCCAAGACTTGAGTTATATGTTACACGTTATAAGTTACAAATTTACCCCGTTAGAGAACTTCGTTCTCTAACCCCGTTTAGAAATTTATTTCTAACGGGGTTTACAAGAATTAGGTCAATTAGAAATTTCACCACCTTTTGCATTTTTATCTCATCAATATTATAATGTAAGTAAATACTTTGTATATATCTTATGTTCCAACGCTCAAGGTTAGAAATTCAAAACACCAAACTGCTGATTTCTAATCCTAAGGTGCGCGAAGGCTTGTGTAATGTTTTTATTTTTGAACCTGAAAGAGGAAAAGAGAACTTAGGAGAGCTTCTTATTCTTATCAAAATTGAGGAAGACAATAGAGATAATCGGGAGATCGCCCAAGGAATCGTGGAAATTGTAAAAAATGAATTTTACCGCGATGCGGAAAAAAATCCCGAAGAAAACTTAGAAGCTAGTTTGGTGAAAATCAATGAGATTCTGAAAGAGTTAGCCTCTTTAGGCAAAGTGGCTTGGGTGGGTAAGTTGGACGCAATCATCGCTTGTCTCCAAAATAAAAAGCTAATTTTAACCCAAACAGGAAAAGCCTTGTCTCTTTTGGTCCGCGATGGCGAGGCTAGTTTTATTACGGAAGGACGGCAGGAGGAAAAAGAAGGCCAACCCCTCAAAACTTTCAAGGGTTTAACCTTCGGTCTTTTGGAACCCAACGATCACCTTATTCTTTCCACTGCCACTTTACTTGATTTCTTCTCTCCGGCAAAACTCATCCAAATCCTCTGCCGCGGCACCTTAAAAGAAGCAAAAAATTATCTGGAAGAATTACTTAAGGAGCAAATTGAGACAGAAATGGTAGGGACAATCCTTGTCTCCTTAAAACGCATTCAGTCTAAAAAATCTTTCAGACAAAAAGAAGAACAATTATCCGCTTTAGAAAAAATTGGCAGGCTTGAGGATTTCCCTGAAGTAGTGGAAATGGCAACAGAGGAAGTAGAAACTCAAGCTGATTTCCTGCAAGCAGTGGATAAAAGACTGGAAGCAAAAAGAAGGGAAAAATTTCCTTTCTCCCTCTTTTGCGCTCTCAAAAGCTCCTTCTTGATTTTAAAACAAGGAGGGCGATCTTCCTTTAAATATGTCATTAAAATACCCCAATCTCTGTGGCGGTTCATTCTGCTTCCTTTCCTTCTTCTCCTTAAGAAAATATTTTTGTGGTTTCCTGTCCTTTGGAAAAAACTTCTACCCCTCTTCGGAAAAACAAGGGGTCTCTTGGCGCGCAAAAAGATAAAAACCCCAAGCGTCACCCCCATTCAAACTAAACAGGGAATAATCACCAAATTATCCTTTGTGAAATACATTCCAAGATTCATCAAACCGATTTCTCTCCACCTACAAGCTATTCCTTTGCGAAGCAAAATAATTCTTTCCAGTCTGATCGTCGCGCTATTGTTCCTTGCCTCCGGTATCATCTTCCTCAAAAAATATCATTCCCCCCAGCCCCAAGTCGCGCAAGGCGAAGAAACGATTCTCCAAGAGGCCGAGGGAAAAAGAAAAGCGGCGTTAGATGCAATGATTTACAAAGACGAAAAGCAAGCAAGGAAACTTTTAGAAGAAGCGGACCGCCTTACGGGTCAAATTTTGGGTTCGGCCACGCGTCGCGAACAGGCAGAGGGTTTAAAAAGCGCGATTGTAGAGCAATTTGACAAGATGGATAATATCACCCGCATCACAGAACCAACGCTTATATTGAATGCTGACCAAATTAACTCTGGTTTCAATCCGTTAGACTTAATTGGCTTGGAGAATGGTCTCTACACTCTCTGCGGTCCCAACAATATCATCCTCCGCCTTGATCCGCAAAAGAAAGAAGCAGTCCAACTCTCGCCCAGTTTTAATGATATAGGCTACCTCGTCCGCGCTTCCCAGATTGATCAAGGAAAAAATATCCTCTTTGTCAACGCCGATAACGAATTTTCTCTTTTTGATTTTAATTCCTTTAAAATTGAACCTATCACGACCGAACCCCCCTTAGAGCCCAACAACATTCAAGATTTAGCTGAATATTCCAACAAAATCTATACCCTCAATCCTAGTGAAAACCAAATCGTGAAATACACGCGCACGATTGGAGGCTTATCCAAAGGAAGCTTATGGCTTTCTGAAGGTGATATTAAAAATGGCGCTTCTTTAGCAATTGACGGTGATGCCTATGTCTTGACCCTCAATGGTGAAATCTTGAAATTTCGCGCGGGAAAACAAGTGAATTTTAATAAGCCCGCAATCCAGCCCGCCATGGAAAAACCCGCGAAAATTTTCACGCGATTAAATGACAAAAATCTCTATCTTATTGATCCCCCCACGCGGCGCATTATTGTTTTAGAAAAAAACACGAGCGAAGTGCTCCGCCAATTTACCTCGGACCAGTTTAACGACCTTAAAGATATTTGGGTAGCACCGGATGAAAAAATAATTTATGTTCTAGCGGGCAAAAGCGTCTTTCAGATAGAAAACAAGTGAATTTTTATTTTTTGATTTTTAATTTTTAACTAATTTTTATTTGCTTAATTTATATTGTTATCATAAATAATACAATAATCCAATAGCTCAATAAAAATTAGCCAAAAACTACCTGCCCGCCATCGCTTCGCCCGCCCGCAACGCCTTGCGGCTAGCATGGCGGGCGCGGCTTCAGGCGAGGCGGGCGGGAGAAATAAAAATTAAAAATTTTAAAAAACAGCCCTTGAGCTGTTTTTGTTTAGTTTAGTTTAGTTTTATTCCACCAACCTTCCTTTGACAATGAGTCTTTTCAGCGGCGTTCCAACCGGCCAACAAGTCATTAAGGAAATAGTGGGTTCGGAAGTGGATGCTAACACCTGCACTTCGTTTTCGGAAACAATTATTTTATCAATGACTCTATATAAATATTCTTTACCCTGATAATATACTTTGATTTCGTCATTTGTTTCTAATTTATCCAAGAGAGCGAAAATATCTTTATAATCTCCTTTGCGCCAAATATAATCTGATGAATGGCCAAGGATAAAATAATTCCCTACCTCCCCTGAATTTGCCGTCCCCGGATAATGGACGACGCCGTTCTCTAGACCCTTTTGAATCGTGCTCTCTTGACTATTCTCCACCTCAATGACTGGCACATTCACATTAATTTTAGGGATGATGAGCCGAGTTTCCGCTGGAATCCCCTCCTCGCGGGAGGGCTTCTCTAAAATAGTCCGGATTACTTCCGCCTTGGGATATTTAGAATAAAAATAATATTCCGCCTGCTTCACCAAAGCCTGATAATTGATCACTCCAAAAACCACGGCTAAAAACAAAACCGCGTAGATTATTCTTTTAATTAAACGGAGGGGATGAAACATAAATAAATCAAAGTGTAAAAATCAAAATGTAAAATGATCATCGCTTCGCGAGATCTCGCGAAGCGAGACAGTGCAAAATTTTAAAATGAATTACGTTTTTTGGGAATTCACCATTTATGGTTTTAAAACCGAGGTTTTCATAGGGTTTTGCCACGCCTTTGCCAGCAGTCACTAAAAAGGCGTGAAAAGGCTAAAGTATACCACGGTGAATACAGTGGCCTAAATTCCCAAAATCATTTTGACATTTTAAACTGTCATTTTGATTTTTGCATTTTACATTTTACATTTCTATTATACCAAACTTAGAATAAAAAATCACCTCATACTCTGGAGGTGATTTTTAAATCTCTATTTATTTCAATGTTACCGTCGCTCCCGCCTCTTCCAATTTCTTCTTAAGCTCTTCGGCTTCAGCCTTACCCATCTTGGCTTTAATCACTTTAGGGGCGCTGTCCACAATATCCTTCGCTTCTTTTAGTCCCTGCCCGGTGATTTCGCGGACGAGTTTGATCACCGCGATTTTGGCATCGCCAGGGGCGGTCAGTTCCACATCCCATTCTGTCTTTTCTTCAGCAACGCCCGCGGCCTCACCGCTCCCAGCAGGGGCGCCAGCGGCAGACATAGCCACAGGGGCAGAGGCAGAAACGCCAAATTTCTCTTCAAGAACCTTAACCAACTCCGATAGGTCCAATACGGTCATCTTTCCGATTTCTTCCACAATTTTTTTGAACTTCTCTGGAACTTTAACCTTTTTTTCTTCCTTGATTTCTTCTTTTGTTTCCTCGGCCATAAATTTTGTATAAAAGGGAGAATACGAATTATCAAAATCTTGATGAATTATTATTCTGCGCCTTTTTCGCTAATATTTTTTAAAATATAAATTAAATTACGCAAGTTACCCGCCAAAACGTTGGCAAAACCAGAAACTGGAGCGGCGATCGCGCCAACAACCCTGGCCCGCATCTCACCGCGACCCGGAAGTCCAGCTAAACTTAAAATTTCTGTGTCCGCCAGAAAACGTTTATCTAAAATACCACCTAAAATTTTCAAATCCTTATGCGCTTTTTTAAAATTAACTAAAACGCGAGCAGGCGCGATCTCATCTTCTAAACCAAAGGCCAGAGAAAGCGGCCCCTCCACCTTCACTTCTTCTTTTAAAACCTTTAGATCTTTATCCTGTTCAATGGCGATTCCGAAAAGCTTTTTTTTTGTAACTTTCAGAACAGCGTTCTCTTTTTTGAGATGGCGGCGCAGATCTTGGATTTCAGAAACTTTGAGATTTGTAAAATCCGCAAAAACAACGCTTTTCATTTTGCCAAAAATTTCGCATAACCATTTTACCTCTTTTTCCTTTTGTTTTTTGGTTTTGGCCATAAAGTTGGAATTAGGAATAGCAAATTAGGGATAAAAAAATAAAGTCTTTTTCCCAAGAGGCTTTATCAAATACAAAAAAGTCAACTTGCTCTTTCCTGCACGAGATTTACCAAGCGGCTCATACCACCCTACTCGTGGTCTTGGGAAGCATATGTATTATACACTGGCAGAAGAAACTGTCAACCTTAAGGGGATTAAGAATTATGAATATTTTTATATTCCTAATTCCTAATTCCTGATTCCTGATTCATTTACGGAAGATATTTCTGCTTGTTCAGATTGTGCTCCTGCAAGTTTTTGGAAAAAACAGCGGGTTGTCCTTCTGGATGCAGGAAATACAAATAGTCCGTCTCTTCGGAATAAATCACTGCTCTTATCGCGGCTAAACCTGGGTTGCAGATCGGACTTGGCGGCAATCCCTTGTAACGATAAGTATTATAACGGGAATCCATTTGGACATCCTCCAAAGTGGGCTGGCGCGATTTTTTACCGGTCACGTAATTCACCGTGGCGTCGGATTCCAAAGAACGATCCAATTCAAGGCGGTTATAAAATACCCCCGCGATCTTCGGCATTTCCTCTTCGCTAGCCGATTCTTTTTCCACAATGCTCGCCAGAATTAAAACATCATATAAATTCTTTTCCTGCTTCTCTATCTCTGCCGAAAGATCAGACCCCATTTTCTTTTGAAAATTTGCCAACATCTTTTTCAAAAGATCTTCCACGGCTTGATCCTTGTAAACCCGATAAGTATCGGGGAACAAAAAACCTTCCAGGGAGGATTCCGGAGGTGTCTTAAAATGGTCAGCGAAGACGCTATCTTCAAAACCGCGGGTCGCGACAATGAAATCGTCTCGCTCAATAAGCTTTAACCCCGCTAAATACTGATCAATATCCTGCCGATCCCAACCTTCAATAATTGTAATATCTATCTCCTTAGGCTCTGGTTTGCCAGTCAAAACGCGGACAGTTTCGGGAATATTAATCTTGGGTGGCAATTTGAATTCACCCGCCTTAAAATCCTTCTCTCTCTTCTCTGCCCAGACATAGACTTCAAAATACCAAGCATCGCGAATAAAACCTTCCTTTTGCAAATTGCCGGCAATCTCTTTGACTCCCTGACCTTCTGTAATCACAAACTGCCGCGTCCCCTCGCTCTCGTTAAAGGATCTATGGATCTGCCATTCAATAAAAAGCAAAACCGCTAGTAAAATGAATAAAAATGAAATTACAAAAAGAATGATGGTGTTAAAAATTTTCTTCATAGATTGGAATCAGGAATAATGAATCAGGAATATAAAATATTCATAATCACAAATATTTCTTCTGCCCATTCTTCTCCAATGTCTCCACGATCTTCTTTACATCCTGCGACCGATCCTTGGGGCAGATTAACAAAATATCTTCCGTATCAATGACCACCATATCGCGCATACCGATAGTAGCCACTAATTTTTTGGCGGGCGCGTAAATTAAACTGCCGTCCGTATCCAAACCAACGTGATGGCACTTGATATAATTCTCGGCTTGACCGTGCGTCAAAATTTCCTTGACCGCCTGCCATTGCCCCACATCGGACCAGCCAAATTCCGCGGGAATGGTTAAAATCTTTTTAGTTTTTTCCACGATGCCATAGTCCACGGAGATGGGCTTAATCTTGCTGTACTCTAGGTCTAAAACTTTTTTTTCTTCCTTCGTGCCAATGGCTTTTTGAATCTTCCTTAATTTTTTATAAGTGTCGGGAAGATATTTTTCAAAAAGCGCGACCAAGGCCTTCGCCTTCCAAAAAAACATCCCCGAATTCCATAAATATTGGCCTGAAGCGATATAACGTTGGGCGGTTTTCAAATCCGGTTTTTCCACGAAACGTTTCACATAATAGACAGCATCCTTGCCTCGCTTTTTTAAGAGACGACTGCGTTCAATATAGCCATAGCCGGTTTCAGGATAAGCCGGATTCATACCCAAAATCACCGTGTATTCCGGTCTCTCCGAAACAATCTGTTCGGCTAATTTTGCCACCCGGCGATATTCATCTTCATCCAGAATATAATGGTCGGAGTAGACGCAAGATATCACTGCCTCCGGATCCCGTTTTTCCAAAATCACCGCCGCGAGGCCTAGAGCCGCCGCTGTATCTTTGCGTTCCGGCTCCAAAGAAAAATTGGAAAGCGAAAGAGAAGGGAGTTGTTTTCTAATATCCTTAAAATTTTTCCGCCCCGTGGTAATGAGAATATGCTTTTTATCCACGGCTTTGGCTAGACGGGTGAAAGTTTTTTGCAAAAGCGTGCGGTTGCCAATAATGGCTTGGGATTGTTTGGGTTTAGCCTTGCGACTTATAGGCCAAAGGCGCGTCCCCGTTCCGCCCGCCATAATCACGGCGTAGAACATAATATTAAAGTGAAAAGCTAAAAGTGAAAAGCTAAATTTCAAAACTAAAAACTTCTATGATCTTTTTCCTTTTTGATAATCTTAATGGAAAATCGATAGGCTCTGTATTTTACTTGATCTTGCTTTTCCATAAGTTTTTAGCTTGAAGTTGTGGCTTTACACTTTGCG
This sequence comes from Candidatus Doudnaibacteriota bacterium, assembly GCA_041644975.1. Lineage (GTDB taxonomy): Bacteria > Patescibacteriota > JAQUNI01 > JAQUNI01 > JAQUNI01 > JAQUNI01. The sequence goes on from JBAZQX010000006.1 coordinate 47,359, forward strand.
CTTTTACTAATGGCACGAATGAGAATCCTGGCTCTTCGGTAATCTCAAAATCATCTTCACTTATTTTTTCCAGTCGCGTCATTGTGCAAGTATAAGGCGAACCCACGGGAATGACCATCACCCCGCCCACTTTTAACTGCGCTTTTAAAGCCTCGGGAATCTCAAGCGCCGCCGCCGCCACAATAATGCGGTCATAAGGCGCCGCTACCGGATGCCCTTTCCAACCATCGCCTAAAATAAATTGAACATTGCGGAAACCTAATGCCTTAACATTCTTCTCGCCAAACTCTTTCAATTTTGGAATTACTTCTAAGGCGTAAATTTTCCCTTTGGCGCCAACAATGTGCGCGAGCAGCCCTGCCTGCCAGCCAGAGCCTGAACCCACATCTAAAATCTTGTCTCCCCTTTTCGGGGCGAGCATCTCTAGCATCATCGCGACGGTCAAGGGCTGGGAAATCGTCTGACCGAAACCAATGGGTAGAGGGGCGTTAATTTCCGACTGTTCGCGCAGATCCTCTGCGCTTCTACCCTCCTTGGGGATAAAACGAAAGCGAGGCACTCTTCTAAATGCCTCAATGATCCGCGGCGTGCGCAAATGTCCTTGACTGATTAGGGTTTCAATTAGAGCGGACATAATGATGTTTATAATCTAACATAAATTCTTTCCTAAATCAAGGAAAGACCCCCTCCCCGCCCGCCTCGCACTCCCGCCGCGCCCGCCATGCAGCTAAGAGCGTTGCGGGCGGGCGAAGCTTGTGAGCGGGCAGGCACCTCCCCCTTCCGCCCAAGGCGGACACAGTGGAAGGGGGAGTGAAAAATCCCTTGACTTTTATCTTTATAACTTCTAAAATCAATGTGCTCTGAATATCCTTGGATCTTTACACTCATACTGAATTGGAAGGAGAGAAAAAATGGAGAGAACATCTTTTGTTATAGCAAGCGTAGAGAATGGAATAAGCGCTGCGACATTGTCCGCAATTACGGGCATTATTTACACAATGGCGGAAAAAGTGGAGGAAGCACTGTCTCCCTTGACTAAATGTCCTATTATTTGGGGTATTATTCCTTATCTGTATAATAATGAGGAACCTGCGTGCACCTATTCTGTTTCTATATGTAAAGGTGTGGAAACGCCTGAAGCATTGCGGCTAATCCACGTAGATGGGGCTCTGATGAGCGTGGCCAAGGTGGTCGATCATTATGTTTCTGCGCAATTCCCGCTAGAGATGATTGAAAGCAATATACGGGATATTATTAGTGACTTAACAAAACAAATGCCTTGACCCACGGAATAAGCTGGGTCTTTTTTTTATATAAAGTTAATCTCCCACCCCCTCCCCGCCCGCCATCGCTTCGCTTCAGGCGAGGCGGGCGGGCATCTCCCCCTCTTAATCAAGGGGGGAGTAAAAATCCTTGCTTTTTTTCTTTAGATATGATATAATATAACCATCAAGTACAAAGAGCTCGCCCCGTGTCTAAAGCGAGCTTTTCGGCTTTTTAAGGATGTCGTTCGCGAACGACATCCTAAAGAACGGCAAAATATCCAGATTCCAGCCTTTTAACCCATCTTTACTAAACATTGAATTATGGAATGTATCGTCATTGCGAGGGAGGCATCTGATGCCGACCGAAGCAATCTCCTAAATCTGTATAAATACAGCTCGATGAGATTGCTTCGTCGGGCTCAAAGAGCCCTCCTCGCAATGACAAAATGAATTTCGTAATTCCAAGGTTACTAAAGCTTGGGAGTGAGTAAAATCAAAACAAATATCCTACCCCAAAACAAGGGCGGGACACATAAAATGAATATCAAGACTATTCTCAAATGGTTCGTGCCGTATAAGAACAATCAATATCAACCTTACGCTCTGCGTAAAAAGGCGCTTACCTTTTATGTCGCCGTGATTTTCATACTGAAGGCGAGCGTCGGTTTTTTGTTTTTCGCTTTTCCGGAAACCGCCTATCTCTCTCAAGTGAGCATTAAAGAAATCGTAGACCTCGCGAATCAATCTCGCGCCGAGGTAGGTCTCGCTCCCCTTAAACTGAATGCCAAATTAAATATCTCGTCCGCGGGAAAAGCCGAAGATATGATGACGAAGCAATATTTTGCCCATAACTCGCCCGAGGGCGTGGAGCCTTGGTATTGGTTTGAGAAAGCGGGCTATCCCTACACCTACGCGGGAGAAAATCTGGCTCTCGGTTTTGAAACAAGCACGGGCGTGCATCAAGCTTGGATGAATTCCAAAGGTCACCGCGACAATATTATCAATCCTAATTACAAAGAGATTGGCGTCGCGATTATTTACGGCAATTTTGAAGGCAGTTTCACCACGATTATTGTTCAGCATTTCGGCTCTATCGAATCCACAACTCCCCAAGAAGTCCCTGCCTATCCGCCTCCGAAAAAAGAAACCCCGGCGCCGACCACCCCGCCTCAAACCCCGGCGAATCCCGACCGCACGGCTCCCGCTCCCCCGCGCATTCTAACCCCCGATCCCCGCACGCTGACGAATAATAAAGAAGTAACCATCACGGGACAAGCCGAAAAAGAAAGCACAGTTTTAATCTATGAAAAAAACCAAAAGATCGGCCAGACCAAAGCTACTAAAAATAACCGCTTTAATTTTGCTTCCGCTTCCGATTTTTCCGATGGCGAACATTCTTTCCGCGCCATGGCGGTGGATAAAGCAGGAAACCGCAGCGCTTTCTCTAAAAGCGTGGCGGTGGTCATTGACACAACTCCGCCGGTAATTGATATGGAAAAATCATATATCCTGCCCACTTATCTTAATCCGCTTAAAACCTTTGATGTCTTCGCTTATGTGACTGGCGAACCGGTGGAAGTCAAAGCCACTGCCGGTCAAAATGAAGTTATTCTCAAAGAAAAAGAGGCGCATCTCTATCGCGGCGTTATTAACCAATCAACAAGCGGGGTCTGGGTTCAAACGAAAGATGCCGCCGGCAATGTTGCCAAGGCAAAATTAAACTTTACCCAAAATGTCAGCAGCGAGCGCGACCTGCATCTGGTGAACTCCGACAATAGTTGGACGCTTTTCTTAAACACACTGGATCAAACTAGCCGCAATCTTATTATAATCTTTAGCGCCGCGATTATGATTCTTCTGCTTGTAAATATTCTTGTGCATATCAAAAAACAAAACAGTAAAACCATCAGCTCTGTCTTGCTGATTATCCTTATTAACGGTCTTCTCCTGGCGGCTTAATCTTGGTTATTCTTGAGGCCACTTAAAATAAAGGTCGAGGTCTCAAAGTAACAATAGTAAAACCCGCCTTCGTCTCATTGACTTCGGCGAGGTAAAACAAAAATAAAAAACACCCTTAAATAAATAAGAGGGTGTTTTAATTCTTAAAAATATTGACAGCGTGGAATAAAAAAGAATATAATGGTAGCGGATAGGTGAATACCCCTCCCAAAAGAGTATTAGCTTATTCCAGCCTTCAGGGAGCCCTTGATTTTGAAGAAAGCTCCCGGAAGGCTTTTTATTATTTTTAGGACTTCCGCGTTTGATGTCATCCCCGACCTGATCGGGGATCCAGGTTAATAGCACTAATCCTGGATTCCCGCTTTCGCGGGAATGACAATAGGTATATTCAAATTTAATTATTATCAAACACGAAAGTCCTATACTTATTGATTTATTGTATTGCCAAGATTAAATAATGCAATAAGACATTAAAACAATAAAAATTAGCTAAAAATTAAAAAATAAAAATTAAAAATTATTCGTCTGTGGATAACTTTTTGACTCCTCTAAGCAAGGTGAGATATAATGATATATCTTTAGGAATTTAAGCCTCAAAAATAAAAAAATAATGTTTCAGAAAGAGCGAGGAAACCGAGTCAAAAAAAATCAATTCAGCGGATGGATTGTTTATATTTTATTGATAAAAAAACAACGCAGTCGAAAGTCCCTTTGTTAATTCAAGGGACTTTTTAAATAAAATAAGTTTGCTTTCTAGCCTCTTTGAAATCAAAGAGGTACATCCCCATACTTCTAAAAGTGTGGGGGTAAAAAACAAAGACTTTAACAAGGAGGGATAAGTCTCCCCTTTTTAATTTATAAGTAAGAAGTAATAAGTGAGAAAAAATAAAGATGATTCAGAGAGATATTGAGAAAAGAAGTTTTGATTTCGCGGTGAGGGTAATTAAGATGGTTAATGAACTGCCTAAAAGTATAGCCGCCTATGAACTAGGCAAACAGGCAATCAGATCAGCTTCTTCTATTAACTCCAACATTGTCCAAGCAAGATCAGGTGTAAGCAAAGCAGATTTTGTGCAACATATGAAAGTTGCTTTGAAAGAAGCGAAGGAAACTGAAAGATGGATTGAGATGATGATAGCAGTTAATCTAGTCTCTAAAACAAAGACAGCATCACTTTTACAAGAAAATGTAGAAATCATCAAAATCTTGGTCACCATCGTCAAAAATGCCCAAGTAAAATGAATCTTATCACTTCTAACTTATTACTTATGACTTTAAAAGAAGGGAGGTGTTAAAAAATGAAAAAAATTATTCTAGGCTTAGTTGCTGTGGTCGCTATCGTCGGCGGCGTCATAGCGATGTCCGCCTTTGAGGCGCATGTCGTCAATGTCACCGCGAAAATTGAAAATGCGTTGAATGTACCAATTACAGAATTGGGATTCGGTACGGTCTTCCCCGAAGAAGTCCTTAATAAAACCCTGGCTGTGAACTTAAGCGAATCTTTTAAAGAAGCAGCGGGTTGCAACACAACAAACTTGATTCAAAACGGTGGATTTGAGACACCAGAAGTGACGGACGCGGCCAAGTGGGAAATTTTCCCCAGTGGTGCCACAGGGCTTTTTTGGACCATTGGATGGGAACCCGGACAGTCAACTACCTATGGCGGACAAACTCGTCCGGATCCGGCCCTCAAAGAACTACAAGAAGGTGTCAATGGTTGGCTCCCTGCCGAAGGCGACCAATATGCTGAGCTCGATACTGATTGGTTTGGACCGGGTAACCCCTTAAGCGGCGAACCTGCTCGTGTCAACATCTACCAGAATATCACCACGACCATCGGCAATACCTACAAGCTCACTTACAAGTATTCACCGCGACCTGGTGTAGGTGCAGACAATAATACACTGATTGTCCGCGTGAATGACAGCCAAGTAGCAACTCATTCTGCTGTTGGAGGCAGTAATACCATCTGGACTGAATACACTTATGAGTTTAAAGCGACGGGTACCACAACCAAGATTGAATTTGCAGCAGGTGGCGCTTCCGATTCTTTGGGTGTTTTCTTGGATGATGTAAAACTAGTTGAATGCGGTCGGGTCAATACGGTTGATTATGTCGTTCGTCAGAAGCCCAAGTGTGTTGACGACACTAATCTTTCCATTCATCCCCAAGTCACTCATAACACAAATGGCGATTTTGCTTGCCCTAGAGGTTCAACGATGATGCCTTTACTCTGTCCTTATCTCTCTAAATCAGAAACAACGAGTGATGGCGAAGGCAAAGATAATGATGGCACGCCAATTACAGCCTTTCACGGACCGCTTACTGGCTGGACAATGGCAAATACGGAGGCAAATCAAGTGAAAGGAAAGCTGTCCGCGGCCATTAAGGACATTGCGGATGAATGGCTGATTGATCTCCATGTGCCCTGTTTCAAAGGGATGTGTGCCCAAGACAATGTAATTCCGACAGATTACCAAGCCGATCCAACACTCGAACATGCAGTCTTCGGCTGTGATCTCTGGCTGGAAGTAACAGGCATTGATCAGGAGCAACCGGCTCCGTAACATAAAGACAACCTTGAATTCACTTTAGCTAGTTTTCATTGTTGATCGTTTCCCCTCTGCTTCTGCTTTAGGCAGACGGAGGGGAGGGATCAGTGATGAAATCATCAAAAAAAATTATGCTTGAAAATAATTCGGAAGAAGAAAAGAACCCCGAAAACGAAACGGAAAATCCAGCCCAAAAATTAATGTCCAAAAAAAAGGCAGAAAAGCCGCAAAGAAAAAGAAAGGTCGGGCGCACTATTGGCTATGTAATCATTGCCATTATCGCGGTCTTTATTGTTGTCCAGCTTTTGAGCGCTTCCTATTACAAGATGACGGTCAATGTCGTGGAGGGTGAAAACGTGGTCGGGGTCAATCCCACTGCGGACAAATTAGATTTTGGCGACCTTTCCCGCGGCAGTGGTATGACCCGCTACATAACTTTAAAAAGCGCGGGAAAATCCCCAAGTTACATTATTGTCTGGAAATTTGGCGGCGTTGCCTCGCTCATTAAGGTGGAAAAAAACTACTTTACACTTAATTCCGGTGAAGAGGTAAAAATTACTTTTTCTCTTACCATTCCTCCTTCCGCCCAAACCAAACACTATAACGGTCAAGTGATTATTTTCAAACTACCCAAGATTTTCTAAGTATGAAAAAGATTTTGAAATATTTTCAAAAGCGTAAGGAAGAAAAATGCACCCAAGCGGAAGAATTAAGTAAGAGGCAAAGAATTTTCCGGAAAGCTATCGGTTATGTATTTTATGTTGGGATTTTAATTGGACTCTTCTACGGCACACCCAAAATTCTATCCTATCTTCTAAATACTAAATATCCTTTTGCGTCAATTACATCGGGGTCAATGTGGCCAGTCTTAAAGAAGGGAGATCTCGCCTTGATCTGCAGTGCGGAACCTAGCGAAATCAAAACGAATGATGTCGTGGTTTTCCCTAATGAAAATGGCGCTTTAGCAATCCACCGGGTAGTTAAAATAAATGGCGATAAAATTATTACCAAAGGAGATGCCAACACTAAAGAAGATAAACCAATCAACCGCTCCGACATCTTGGGCCGACTTTGCACAGTGGGTTCCCTTGAAGCAAAAATCCCCAAACTCGGATTAATCGCTCCACTTTTTCACTAAATTATTTATGCCAAAGATGAGTAGTAAAAATAAATATTTAACTCTTGGTCTCCAAACAATACTAGGGATATTTATTGTTTTTGTTTCAACTTTCTTCTGGGCAAATAAATCATTTGCTTATGAAGCGCATGTGGTGGGCGTAACGGCGATGTTTCAAAATTATGTTTGCGGCGATGGCAATCTTAATCCCGGCGAGGAATGTGATGATGGCAACAACAGTAATGGCGATGGCTGTTCGGCAACTTGCGTCCTTGAAAAAACACCTAGTTGCATGAAAATTAACGAGGTCTATTATGATCCAGATGATGCGCATGGCGGCGGGGATGCCGAATGGATTGAACTTTATAATGCTTGCGGATATCAAGTTAATCTTAAAAATTGGTATTTGAAAGACAATACTAAAACGGAAACCATCCATCAAAATTATATTATTAACCCAGATCAATTTGTAGTTCTCGCACCCAATGCTTCAATTTGGGAAAAATACTGGGATATTACCCCTACGAACGCCATAAAAATCGCTTTGGGCGGAGGACAAAAAATGTTTGATAATCTAGCGAATGACGGCGATCGGGTTTTCCTTTATGATAATCACGATAATGGGATTGACGCGGTAAGCTGGGGAACAGACACAACCGCTTTTGACCCGAACGTCCCCGGTGTTGCCGAAGGCTATTCTATTGCCCGTATAGTCAAGGGCGTGGATACGGATAAAGCTGCTGACTGGACAGATTTAACTACACCCAACCCGGGCACCAATCCCCATTCAACAATCAAAACAACTATTCCTGAACCGCCTAAATTACCAACCAGTAATCTTAACATCGCTGGCGACAGCACTCCCACAACCACCGATACGATTGTCGGCGATGCCACTGATTCCACACCAAATAATAATCTTCCAACTAATGATTCCACGCCCGCGACTGAAAATAACATAATAACCGACCCCGGCGATTCCACGCCCGCGACTGATACCCTTGAGGGAGAAGAACAAAAAGACATACCCCCTGCCTTAGAACCAAATGAAAACCAAGAAGACAATAATAGCGCGGAAAATCCTGGTGAGACAGAAAATATTTCTCCTCCCTCCGGTTCTGATGATTCTCAAACCGATTTAGCGCAAGAAGACCCTGTAACAGACAATACGCCATCTGAAGAAGGCATCAATAATACCGATTCATCCCTATCCCCGCCCGAAAATCCAGAGCCAGAAGAGGAAACCAGTACAACCAATAACCCAGAATCAAATTCTTCTTCTGAATCTCCTCCCCCTAACCCCGCAGAAGGCACGGAAAATAATTCCTCTTAAACTCTCTGTATTTATAATTTTTATGATTAAGTTGGACCGCAAATTAAAACGAGTCCTCTTTCCTCCCCAAGAAAAAAGTTTTAGGGCTAAATTATTTATTTTCTTAACAGGAGCAATAACCCTCGTTTTATTTTTCTTCATTCTGCAAGTAGAAACAACGCGCGTCTCGGCGCAAGCCTTGCCTATTGCTGTTTCAATGAATCATATTGATTTTGGTTTGGTCTTTCCCGGGGAGAGTCTGGAAAAAAACTTTACTGTTTATCTTGCCAATGGTTATACCGAAAAAGTAAATTACACGTTAACTCAAAGGAGAAAGCCCCTGCCGCTTGAATCCGAGATTAAGGAAGATCCAAATATGCCCGGTTTCTATCGCGACCTCTGCCCCTTTCTCACCAAAACCACTAAAGAGGGGGAAGGTGATTTGGAAATCAACGCGTCGGTGGCACCCACCACTGATCTTACCGATAAATGGCTGATTGACTTGGCAGTCCCAGCGCTGGAAGGCTATGTGGCTCAAGAACACGGTGATAAGATAGTGAAGATTGCCGGCGACTATGGCTGTGATATCGTGATTGATATTGAGCTACTTAAAAAGAATGGTACAGACGGAAATGGAGCTGGCGGCGGTCCAGAATGGTTTTGGCAGGATATGAATCTTGCGGGAGCCATGGAAACAGCCACATCTCCAATTAAAAAAGTTGCGCAGGCAGCAGTCAAGTTACCGGCGAAACTCCCCCGCGTTGGCGCGTGGAGCGCGCTTATTGCCGCCTCAATGGGCTTAATCGCGACAGCAACCTTTTACAGAAGGAATAAAAAGTAGAGAATATTATGGATTGTGCTAATTAAACATCTTGGTTTTAGGGGAATTTAAGGCTATGGTATTCACCGTGCCTTTCACTTCTAAAAATTATTCTAATTAACCTAATTATTCTAATTATTCTAAGCAAATCCCAATATCTAATGTCCAATGTCTAAAATTAATTTTTGGTCATTCAAGATTTGGTCATTGGTCATTTCTTAGGTTAATTAGGTCAATTAGAACAATTAGAATAATTTTGAATGAAATTTTGAATGGTTAACTCCCAAGGTGTTATTTTAATAGAATGACTAGCGCAATTCATAGAATATATTTTATAAATCAAAAAGACTTTTCTAAAAAGTCTTTTTTTATTCCCCCCTGTGGATAACTTTCTTGAATCAAATCTTAAATGAAAATATAATAAAAGTGCGTGTTTCCGCTAATGTTACAGTCATGCCGTTCTTTCGCTCCTTAGCGTCTAACGCCAAAAGGAGCAATTGCTTATCCGCCTTTTAAGGACAAAGACGGATACCATGCCTCTTGGGGAACTTATGTTTTTTATGGGTGTGTGTTGGGTAAGTTTTCCAAGGGCACTTTTTTTTGACAAAAAAAATAAAAAATGGTATTATAGAAAAGCTTTATTCCAAGAACTTGTTATTATTCTTGCTATTATTTTGGCACATTTTATTTCAAAAATAAGGGGGGTGAAAAATGAAACAAGTTGCCCAGTATCTAGCTGTTATTTTATTCTTCTTTCTATTGTTTTTCGGTGGAGCGGACACGGATAACATAAGCTATCTCCTTGTCATTCTGGGAGTGGCTATATTGGGAATAATCACGATTATTATTCTGGTTGTCGTTGACTACCGCCGTCATCCGCCCATTACAACAGCGGACTTGATTAAGAAAATTAATTTTGACACGCATCAAGAGATCATTAAATCAGCCCGCCGTTCTTAAGGATCTGACCATTCAAGATCCTTTTTTTATTAGGACTTACGCGATTCAGGGTGTTTTGTGTCATTCCCGACCTGATTCAGCCTTCGCAGCCAGAAGCATTGCTTCGGCGAAGTAGGCTCGGGAATCTAGGTCCTACTAAGTAAGCCAAATTCTGGATTCCCGTTTTCACGGGAATGACAAATACGTAAGTCCTTTTTTATTTAAAAACAGTAGAGACAGGTTTAAAACCTGTCTCTAATCACTACAAGATCAACGAATATAAATTATACCCCTAATTTTTCTTTCACTTTAAAATAGCCGTCAAATTTTCCTCCCAATATCTCTTCAAAAATATAAACAGCATCAAAGGGAATTGGTTTACGGAGTAACTTATCGCCGTATTCTTTTTCTAGATATTTGAGGAGATCTAAAAACTAACTTTGGGACATTATTTCCTAGGCTTGAGCTCAATTTCTTCTTTCTGGTAATCAAACTTAACCATGAAAAGATTGAAAAATCCTTTTTGACCAACAACACCATAACCTAAACGTGCAATCTCCGGAAGAAATCCAACCTTTATTGCGTAACACCAGCCACCTACCTTAACCTTTACGGGATGGATATAATAAGGCTGCACTACTCCCGTGATGCCTCCCACTTTTTGTTCCTCTCCTTCATAAATATCAATACCCAAAACTTCTCCAATTTCGGCATCAAAAATGCAAAAATCCGCCCCCGAGTCTATCAAAACCTCATAAGGGACGGAATTGCTTTTATAACTAATCTCAATCGGAATAATAGGACGAATAATTCCTCTTCCGTATTTTTTGTATTTGAATTTCATAAGCCAAAACCAACATATGTCACAAGTCTGTTAGGCATACGTGTTAGAATAGGCTTTTCAAATCCGCGTCTTTTGGCTCTCTCCCACGCTTCTTTGGCCGTTCTCCCGCTTGCAATTACTGTTTTTTCGTCTTTCTGTAAAGCGACCCAAAGCCCTTTGTATTTTTGATAAATTTTAGTCCAATCAATAGCCATAGATTTAATTTTAAGATAACATAAATTATAATAAAGAACAATCCCAAATAAACAAAAAGATGAAGCCTCTAGTTGATTCGGTTCTCCGAGTTGAATCAATAAGAACTAACAAGAACAAAAAAGGGCAGTATTACTACTGTCCGCTGGAGAAAGAATACAATTCCCTATTTTGTAAAATAAAAAAGAGGTCAAGATTTTTAGACTTGACCCCATTATGCCAATTACCGAGGGTGCAAAACCGCTCCCCTAAATCAATCTCCAAAATTAGGAGAATTACTGAAGAAAAAACTGGACTTGAGCGTTTACAGCACTCACCTCACCCTTGGCAATAGCTTTCTCAACATCCTTCCGGATCCTCTCACCGTCTAGGGGTGAAACTCGTAGGATAAAATGCTCATCGTTATTGACATCCAGTTCAGTCAAGAATTGTTTTTCTACTACTGTCACCCTTGCTAGGTGGGTGGTATCACCCTTTTCTATCTTCCAAGGCACAAAAAAGGGATTGGGACGCCATTCTTCCTCCCCGATTTTTACGCGGAGATCAAAACGGATATAATCCCTCCCGTATGACCTGGACTGTCCAGCAAATTGAAGGGCTACCACCGGATAGGTTTCCCCTTCTTTCATTCTATTTGAGATGTACTTAAGGTTACAACCACTCACAATAGCCACAACCATCACTAATCCTACGGCCAGCAATGCCTTCTTCATCATTATTCCCTCCTTAATAAACAGACCGAGACGATAGAACCAAGAACCAAATACTCATTATAGATAGCTTACCATCTGCAGAAATATCAAGGAACAAGAAATTATTTTAGATCAAATCCAAAAATATGGCAAGATTACTATATCTGATCCACAAGGTTCACCTTTTAGAATATCGCCCTTTCTACACGAAAAATTCTTTCCACGTCTCTCATTAATTTACTAACTGGCAGGTCATGTCGTTTGCGAACGACATGGCAAGGCATCGTGGACGATAGCCCCTCGGGGCTCAAGTCCTCTCGGGACGAACGGCCTGCCCTCAAGCGAAGCCGAAGGGTTAGAAACCATAATCCAACGACAAATGACGAGTTTTTTTAACACAAAACCCCGTTTTAAAACGAAGTTTTGTGTAGTATATCTCTTATTAATAACCGCTATAAAAGCAGGTCGTCAAAAAAATTATCGCTTATTACGGGCTTTTGTCTAACCTTCAGATAAGAAGAAGTATTTGCTTTAGCTTTAGCATAATCAAAAGCTTCTTCTACTGTTGCTGGCTCGTTTCCTTCTACCCCGACATAATCATGGACATCTGCTAAACCTTGCAACATTCCTTCATTGACAAAATAACGGGTGAACACTCCTTCGCCATCTTTGATTCCGTCTCCATCCACATCTTCTCCGGCAGTTGAATAAACATAAGCTGATTGAGTTTCTCCGGTTGCCATAGAAACTACTCTTCCAACGCTTGCCACATCGTTCATTCCGCCAGCAAGGCAAGAGTCAAAAATAAAAGCAATCCTTTTAGTAGTAAAACCATCAAACCAATTCCTTAATTCTCCGTCCCATATGTAAGTTATATTATTAGCCTCGGTGTTCCAGACAACAATGCCTTCATCTGTGAGTTCATCGTCTCCGTCCATAGCTGTCCCTTTTGTTCCGTGTCCGCTGAAAAAGAATACCACTTCATCATCGGGATTTACTGCCTTGCTTTTTATTGTCATTACAGCATTAGAAATATTCCCATAAGTAGGAATTCCGGCAAGGATATATTCTCCAATAGAGTTCTTAAAACCCGTCAGACCTCCCCCATCTTTAAACAACCAAATATTCTCTGATTCATATCCGTAAAGCTCGGTAAGAGCTTTATACATATGCAGTGAATCTCCATCGGATTGGCAGAGGTCAAGGTTTGTGCCGGGATAATCACAAATTCCGATTATCACCGCATATTTATTACCCGTTGCCGGCGCGCCCAAAACTCCAGTAGCTACGCTCCCCGTTTTAGGAGAAGGAGAAGGTTTGCCCTTTCCCTTGCCCACATCTTCAGAAAAAACTTTCTTTACTATTTCTATATTAGTAGCAGGAATAGGTTTGGGCACTTCTCTATTTGGACCCTGCTGTTTTTCAGACGGCGCCGCTTGAGAAACTAAAACTCCAGATAAACTCAGAGTTAATCCGAATATCGCTATACCAGATACTAAAATACTTAATCCTTTTTTCATGTTTTATGTTTTTAATTAAATTGTAAATACTCGACCTTTTAGTTAAGGATTTTTCTCTTAACCTATATTAAAATTTTAATATATTTTTTGTAGAAAAACAATAAATTATTAGGGCTTGGAAAGTTCACAACACGGGCATTGGGATCAGGTCTTGAATTGTGCCAGGGCGCCATACTTCGCTAAGGGCGAAGCGGGCGCGGTCGCTTGTTGCTCCATTCTAATCTTGGCAGGCCCTGAGGGAGTCGAACCCCCGACTGTGGTTTTGGAGACCACCGTTTTACCGCTAAACTAAGGACCCATTGCAATTATAAGATTTTTAATCTTTTCAATAATCCGTGATGTGCAGAGCCAAATTGTTTGAGTTTATGTTCGCGTTCTTTGGCAAGTTCCTCGCTAGAATAAGCTTCATAATAAACTAATTTTAAATTGAACATCTTTTTTGTTGTGAATACCTTCTGATTCTTGTGCTCGCTTATTCTACGCCGTAAATCCCTGGAATATCCAATGTATATTTTTTTATTGCCATCTTTCAAAAGGTAAACATAGAACATATTTTTACATTTGTTTTGGACCCAGCCCTTCGCGATGGGCTGGGTTCGCGAAGGGCTGGGTGGAGACCGTCGTTATACCACTTACCCAGCCTCTCGCGAGAGGCTGGGTTAACTACACCCCCGAAAAACAATTTTTAATTCTTAATTTTTAAATAAATCCCAATTTCTAATAACCAATAACCAAGATCATTTTAGACATTAGACATTGGATATTGGGAATTAGTTAGAATAATTAGGTCAATTAGAATAATTAGAATAATTCTTATTTCTTCACTTCTTTATGCAAGATGTGCTTGCGGCAGTGGCGGCAGTATTTTTTTAATTCCAGTTTTTTCGCCTGCGGATCTTTCTTGTTGCGGCGGGTGAAATAATTGATATTCTTGCACGCCGTGCATTGCAGACGGACTAAAGTCTTTTGGGGCATAATAGTAAAATCAAAATTTAAAAATCGCTCCGTCGCTAAAACTTTGAAGCGTCAACGACAAAATGCAAAATAATATGAGATTGCCTGCCCGCTAATAGCTTCGCATAGCGAGGCGGGCGGGCTCGCAATGACATAGAAGAGACTGAGCCGATGACCGGATTTGAACCGGTGACCTACTCCTTCACTTATACCTCTTTTTTCCTTTTAAAAAAAGCACTTATAAGAGGGTTAGACTGTATCTTAAGCATATCTTAAAAAAGACTTAGCTCTTCTTGGCAGTCGTTCGGGCGTTGTCTGAAAAAATTAAAATAACGCCACGGTCTGAACCTTGTGCCAGGTCTTTAACCGTTATTCGAAAGCACTATAGGGATTTCTCCCAAAGTGGGCAGGTTTAAAGCGAACTACCATGGAGTTGCTCTACCACTGAGCTACATCGGCAACGAATTAAAATTGATTAAGGACTCTAGACACCATCGATTTATTATTTTCTTTAATTTGGTATTGCAAACATAAATACTTAAGGTGCCATATTGACTTTTATTCTTATAACTGCCCCCCTTCCCTTTTCTAATCTGAACATTTTTTAATTGATCTCTGCTTATACCTGTATTCTTCCGCCAAAAATCAATGGCCTTATTTACATCAACATCATCAAAAATATTCAATTCTGCTTTGATTTTTGATTCCCTAACGCCGCAAATTTTTCGCAAAAACATCAAAAATGTGTTTAATATTTTAGGGTCAGTATTTGCTAGTTTAATGTGGCCTTTATCTCTTTTATCCCCCTCTCCGAGGTATAAACCAATTCCTAAATAAAACAAGCTTAATTCTGTATCGCCCTTTACCAATCGAACTTTAAAGGGATCGCCGTGAATATTACGTTTAACATAAGTAGCTTCACTTTTGTGATCTTCTTGGAATCTGATATTTTTGCATCCAATAAACTACTGTCTTATACCCCCAACCATTATCTTTGGCTATTTCCATCATTGATAGACCCTTTTTATATAATTTTTCCAATCTTTGTCTTTGTATCATACTATCAACTTAAGCTCTCCATGTAAAACGGAATAAGGAATTAGGAATAAATAAAAAACAAATATGGAACTACCAATTGATATTCCTAATTCATTATTCCCAATTCCTGATTCCTAATATTGTGGGGAGAGCAGGATTTGAACCTGCGTAGCCCGAAGGCGCGAGTTTTACAGACTCGAGCAATTGACCACTCTGCCATCTCCCCAAACTCAATTGTTCTATTGTTCAATCGCTCTATTGCTAAAATACAACAATCAAACAATGAAACAATTGAACAATAGAACAATAAAGTTGTGAGCCGACTGTCGGATTTGAACCGACGACCTACTGTTTACCCCCCACCTTTCCGCCAAGAGCCAGCGGTCGGATTTGAACCGACGACCTACTGTTTACAAAACAGTTGCTCTGCCACTGAGCTACGCTGGCGGAAAGGTGGGGGGCTCTACCACTCAGGCTACCTCGGCAAAAGGGAATAATGAATCAGGAATTATGAATGAGGAAAATTATGAATAAAAAAAATAATTCATTATTCTCCAATTACCAATTACAGATTACTGATTACTGATTGCCTTTAATTTTCCTCTGTTTCTCTAAAAGCTCAAGATATTGATAATTACCCGGATATGCTTTCACCAGTTCTTCATAAGTTCTCACTGTCTTATCAATATTGTTCTGATTGCGATACATCTTGCCTAGTTCTAAGTAAAAATACTCTTTGGCGCGGTTATTTTTAATCGCCCGGCGATAAATTTTTTCCGCCTCCTTCATCTTGCCTTCTCCGGTATAAGCCAACCCCAATTTTCTGTAAATATCAACTTCATCCGCTCTCCTTTTCAAGGCTTCTCGAAAAGAAGATTCGGCATCGCGGAAATTTCCCTGCTCAAAATAAAGAGTGCCCAATATTTTGTAAACTTGGGCATTTTTAGGACTCTTGCGAATGACGGAAAAACAAATCTTTTCTGCCGCTTTGAAGTGTTTTATTTTAACAGCATTTTGAGCATCGGTCAACAACTCTTCCAAACTTAATTCTTTTCGCTCTTCCCGCTCTAAAGGCGCGGAAGGAATTTCCACTTTGACCTCTCTGGCTTTGAACCCTTGGGACATAAATGGTTTCGGCCTTCTTAACCCCCGCGCTTCTTGCTCGTCATCTGCCCGCATCAATGTTTCTTCCCGCTGAATTTTTTCATTTTGACGCGGCATCTTTTGCCTATTTTCCCTTCTCGCCTCAATTAGTCCCTTGATTCCACCTCCCAAGGCTTTCAGTCCCCTCCCGCATAAAACCAAAATCTTTTCCCCCGCTCTTCCGCCCTTCCGAGCAATGGATAAAATAAAATACCCTATACGAGGCAGACCCGCTTTTAAAACCGCTAAAATTGTTTTTCTATTCTTTCTTGACTCTGATACCGCATCTATTTTTAATTCTCGGACCTCGGGCAACTTCCGACCTAAAATCACAATAATACCCGCCAGCGCTAAAACAATTACGAATTGAGGAATTATCTCGTAAGTCATTATTGTATAATGGTTTAAAGTGAAGGTCCTTAAAGAATGGAATTTGGATTTTAATTTTGCCGCCGCGCCCGCTTTTTGGAGCCCTTCTCCAGCCCCTCGCGAGGGGCTGGATTCGCGAAGAAGGGCTCCATTTCACCCTAGATAAACCTCTCTTAGGGGCGGTCATTTCCTTGCGCAAGCCCTGTTAGTGAGATTCTCTACTACAGGGCAAGGGATCTCAATTTCTGTCCCGTCCTGATTCAACTTAACTTTAATTTTCTGCGCCAAAAGGTTGCGACTGACAACTATCCCCTTGCCTTGAGGAGTATTAACCACTTCATTAATTTCTGGCATCTGACGAGCCAGTTCTTCATACATATCCGCTTCGTAAGAAAGACAGCACTTTAAACGTCCACACAGTCCGGAATTTTTTTCACTGCCCTTATGGGTCATCTCTTGCATTCTAGCCATATCCGTGGTGACGCTTTTCAATTCCTCCAAGAAACGGCTGCAACAGATTTCGCGACCGCACATCCCATAACCACCCACTACTTTCGCGCCATCTCTGGAGCCAACTTGCTGCAAGCGAATTGATTTCTGGAAATGATGCGTCAAATCCTTCAAAAGATTGCGAAAATCAATCCGTCCCTCCGCCGTAAAAGCAAAAGTAATACGGCTGCCATCCAAAGCAAAATGGACATCCACTAGTTTCATCGTGAGTTTATATTCTTTGATTTTCTCTTGAAAAATTTTGACCGCCTCATCCTTCTTGGCTTCATAATATTTAATCTTTTCCAGATCGGTATTGACCGCTTTTCTTAAAACCGGCTTCAAGGCCGCCACCGATTTTTCCTCCGCGCTCTCTCTTACATAAAGCACTCTCCCCAACTCCAACCCCTGTTCTGTTTCCACAATCACAGCATCATTTTCTCTTAAATTCAAATCCCGCGGATTGAATTCCTCCGGCACCCCCCAAGATTTAATTTTGACATTTACCACCTGCATATTCTAAGGAAAAGATTTAGATTTCAAATTTGATAAACTCCCCCACCTCAATCTTCTCGCCTAACTTCAATATTTTTTCCTGCACCAATGCTTGAATACTCATCTCTGGGTTCTGAAAAAATGGTTGCGCAAGAAGAGAAATCCCTTCCTGATATTTCTTTAATTTTCCTGCCACAATCTTCTCTTTGACCTGCCGCGGTTTCTTTTCCATTTTAAGCTCTCCTAAAATGATTTCCTTTTCTTCTTTGATTTTTTCCGCGGGGATGTCTTCTGGATGAACATAAAGCGCGCCCGCGGCCAAAACCTGCATTGCCAAGAGATGAGCTAACTCTTGAAATTCCTTATTTCGCGCCACAAAATCACTCTCGCAATAGACCTTGATGAGAGAAGCTACCTTGCCATTATTGTGGACATAACAGCCAATCACGCCTTCATGCGCGGTCCGATTTCCTTTCTGCCTCGCAATCTTCTGTCCTTTTTTCCTTAATATTTTTTCTGCCTCCTTTAAATCGCCATCCGCCTCGCAAAGCGCTTTTTTGCAATCCATCATTCCCGCACCCGTCATTTCCCTTAATTTTTGAATAGAAATGATTGCTATTTTCATTTTTTAATTTATTCAAGAAGGTTTTATGGTTTTTAAATTTTTTTGAACCTCGGTAATAGCCTCGCCTACCTTTGCACAGACAACTTCAATCCCCCGAATAGCGTCATCATTGCCAGGAATGGGATAATCAATAAGTTCGGGGTTGCCGTTAGTATCCACTAAAGCAATAATAGGCACTTTCTTTCTCCGCGCTTCAAGCACCGCGTTCTTTTCCCTCACCACATCAATAATGAAAATCGCTTGAGGAAATCCGTTCAAGGTTTTTAGCCCCCCAACCATTTCCGTGAGTTTCTTTTTTTCTCGAGCAAGGGCTAAACATTCTTTTTTTGTATATTTTTTCCATTCCCCTTCTTTCTCTTCTTCTTCCAGCTTTTTTAGCCTCTCTACCTTTTGATGAATAACATCAAAATTGGTAAAAGTGCCTCCCAACCATCTTTTTACCACATACGGCATTCGCGTTTTGAGGGCTGTTTCTCGGATAATCTCTTGGGCTTGTTTTTTACTGCCTAAAAATAAAATTTGACCCCCGCGAGAGACTATTTCCTGAACAAAATGTAAAACCTCTCCCAACTTTTCTTGCGTCTTCTGTAAATCAATAATTGAAATTCCATTCCGCACGGTAAAAATATAAGGCTCCATCTTGGGATGCCTTTTAGACTTTTGATGACCAAAATGCAATCCCGCTTCCAGCATTTTAACAATTAAGTTTTCATTCTCCATAAATAATTTCCAAAAATATAAATTAACCCTTCACTAAAGTTCAGGCCGTTCAGGCTCTGAAGAGCCTTCAGGCTCGAAGAGATGCCAAATAAATCCGAAACATTAAGAGACTCCGCATCTCCTATTTTTCACAAAGTATTATATTTAAAGTTTCAAATTGCTGTTTAAGCCCTCCTTCTCGCCTTTCAGGAACTCAAGGGGTTCCCCAGAGCCAATTATAAGCGAGGTTTGAAGGATGTCGCTCGCGAACGACTATCCTGAAATTGGCTATTCGGTCGAAATGAAAATTCCATTTTTATTCCTGCCTTCTAGAGCCAATTATAAGCAGAGCTTGAAATTCTTGTTCGGTCTAAATGAAAGTTGACTTTCATTTATTCCTCACTGCGAATTATAGCATATAAAAAAATTTAATCAAGGGGAGCAAACCCCATTAAAGAACTTCATTCTTTAACGGTTTTCGCTGACACCGTTAGATGTTTACTATCTAACGGGGTCAGCATCTATATTTTTCCACCATCGACTTTGTCGACGTGTCCCGTTACAAATTCATTTGTAACGGGATGAACTTTCTCTAACGGGGTAAAAAAACCGTTTGGAAAACTTTGGAGAGGTTATAAAAGCCGAGAAATCTTGCTTAAATTCATTTTTTATATTATATTAATCTCATAGTAATTAACTTCTATGAAAGAAAAAATTCACCCTCAATACGGCAAATCAATTGTGGCTTGTTCCTGTGGCAATACTTTTGAAACTGGCTCCGTGGTTCCAGAAATTCACGTGGAGATCTGTTCGGCGTGCCATCCATTTTACACAGGGAAAAAGAAACTCGTGGACGAAGCGGGAAGGGTGGAACGTTTTGAGAAAATCATGGCTAAAACGAAAAACATCAAAAAAATGAAAAAAACAAAAAAGGTAAAAAAAGGCGGAAAAGGTAAAAGATAAATATTTGTTTTGACCCCGTTAGAAACATGCCCCGCAGCTAGGCTAGCGGTTAATGTAGAAATATAGATAACTCGTGCGGTTGGGTTTCATGCCCCGCGCGAGTTTCTAACGGGGTTGACTAAATTTGGCTGTGAATAGTAGGGGCGGACCAGTGTGTCCGCCCGATTTCGAGTTAACACAGATCGCGGGTTGACACATGGGTCAACCCCTACAATTTCATCTTTATGAAGCAAGAAATTAAAAAAATTCAAAAGGAATATGAAACGATCTTGAGCGCGCTTTCCGAGCCTGCTGCTATTTCTGATCCAGCGAAGCGAGCTTCCCTTAGTAAAAGAGGCGCTAGGCTTCAAACCATACTCGCGGAGTATGAAAATTACAAAAAAATTCAGAAAGAGATTAGAGAAACTGGAACCTTGCTTGTTGATCCCGAACTTAAAAAGGAAGCGGAGCAAGAATTGCAAAATTTAAAAAGTAAAGAGACGCAGATCAGGCAGAGTTTGGAGGAAAAATTAAATCCCCCAAATCCCAATGACGTCAAAGATGTAATTATGGAAATCCGCGCCGGCGCCGGCGGCGATGAAGCCGGACTTTTCGCCGCCGATCTTTTTCGGATGTATTCACGTTATGCTGAACAACGCGGATGGGAGATAAATCTTCTTAATTCCAGCCGCACAGGCATCGGCGGCTTTAAAGAGATTATCTTTGAGGTGAACGGCAGCGATGTTTTCAGCCACTTAAAATACGAAAGCGGAGTGCATCGCGTCCAACGCATACCGGAAACCGAAAAGTCGGGGCGTATCCACACCTCCACGGCTTCCGTCGCGGTTCTGCCTCAAGCCGAGGAAGTGGAAATCAAAATCAAACCGGAAAATTTACGCATTGACGTTTACCGTTCTTCCGGACCCGGCGGCCAAAGCGTAAACACCACCGATTCCGCTGTCCGCATCACCCACCTGCCCACCGGCTTGGTTGTTTCCTGCCAAGATCAAAAATCACAACTTAAAAACAAAGAAAAAGCGCTTCAGGTTCTCCGCTCTCGCTTGCTCGTTCAAAGGCAAGAAGAAGAAGCAAAAGCGCAAGGCAAGGCAAGACGTGCTCAAATTGGCGGGGCTAAACGCGCTGAAAAAATTCGCACCTATAATTTTCCCCAAGACCGCGTCACAGATCACCGGATCAAAAAAAGTTGGCACGGTATAGAAAAAATTTTAAATGGGGAATTGGATGATATTGTTAAAACGACAAAAAAAAGTATTGAAACTAAGGGCATAAATATAATTCGTCGTTGCGAGGAGGCCGCCCCAAAGCGGCCGACGAAGCCCGCCCGCCTCGCCTGAAGCGAAGCGATGGCGGGCAGGCAATCTCATAAAATTAGATAATTTTGGGATGACAAGTTTTTTCTTTTTTAGGAGATTGCCGCATCGCTTCGGCTCCGTTTCTACTCGCGCCTCGCTCCTCGCAATGACGACGTACGCTAATGACCATCTCCCAAGCCTTATCCCAAGCCATGAAAAAACTCAAATTGAGCAAAATTCCCTCCGCCCCTTTAGACGCGGAGATTTTATTATCTTCTGTTTTAAGGAAAAAACGAGAATATCTGCTTGCGCACCCAGGGGACGCCATAACTCTCAGCCAAAGCCAAAAATACCAAGCCTTAATCTCGCGCCGCGTTAAAGGTGAACCCGCGGCTTATCTCACGCATCACAAAGAATTTTACGGTCTGGATTTTTATGTCAATAAAAATACTCTCATCCCGCGGCCGGAGTCAGAATTAATCATTGAGGAGGTCAAAAAAATTGCAGCATCACCAATCATTATTGACGTAGGCACAGGATCGGGGTGTCTCGCGATTACCTTGGCGTACAGCATACCGCAAGCTGCTGTCTACGCCACTGACCTTTCGCCAAAAGCGCTTTCTATCGCCCGAAGAAACGCCCGCTTACATAAGATAAACCCCGTTAGAGAACCTCGTTCTCTAACCCAGTCTAGAAATTTATTTCTAACGGGGCTAAAATCGGCGGGTTTCTCTAACGGGATAAAAATCAAATTCCTGCGAGGCAATCTCCTTTCGCCCTTGCCGTCTTGCGTTTGGCAGCTGCCAAGCAAAAAAATTATTATCGCCAATCTCCCCTATCTTTCAGAAAAATACCGCAAAGATATTCGCGACACGAGCTTAAGATATGAACCGCGAGAAGCTCTTTGGGGCGGCAAAGACGGTTTAAAATATTACCGGCAATTATTTCAACAAATTTCCAAAATTATACAATCTCGCGCAATAGACCTCACTATTTTAATTGAAATTAATCCGGAACAAACAATTAGAATAAAAAAGGTAATTAAACAATATCTTCCCTGCGCGGAAATAAAAATAAAAAAAGACCTCGCGGGTCTTAATCGTATTGCAGTTATTCAAATGGACAGGCGAAAGCCTGCTAAAATGAGGTCATGCTGCGAGAGCGCGACACAGGTAAGTGTCAGACTTTCGCCCTTACAGGACCTTCGGCCTGACCTCCAAAATAACACACTTTCCGCCTGCGTCCGCAAAAGGCGGACTGCGGCGAGACGAGGTCGTGTGTTACTCCAAAAATTGCTCCCACCCCCTCTTGTCTCCCCCTGTTTGTCTTCTCTTCAGAGTCTGAACGACCTGAACTAGTTTCAGGATCTAACCTTTCTTGCCCTGTAGTCCGCCTTAGGCGGACAGGGCTTGCTTTCCAATAATTTTTGTTTTTTATATTTAAAAACCAACCTTTTGTATTCGGCAAGCCGCTTTTCGGCCTTAAAAACCTTTGTCTGCAACAAAACAAAGCTTTTCCCGCTCCCCTTGCCCTTCTTAAATAAATCTATTTTTTTTCTAATCTCCTTGAGCTCTCCTTCAAAACTGGCAAGCTTTGCTAAAAGCACTGTCCGCTTAATCTTCGTCTTTTTATTTTTCTCGGGCATAGAGCATTAGAATATAAAATCAAAATAATAAAGGGGGTTATTTTATTTTTAAAAAGGTTTGGCATTCTCTTATGTCCTTTCGCATTGCCCCAAACTGATTTTCTAAAATAAAAAACTTCTCTTTGTCTAATTTCTTCTCTTTTAATTCTCTGATATCCTCTTTGATTCCCATAATCTCATCTTCAATGCGGGAAAGATACTGCAAAATAGATTTAAAATTATCCCGCATCTCTTGTTCTAGACCATCTATTCTCTGGCTTAAATTTTTCCCCAAACCATCCATTTTTTGATCCAGACCATCCATTCTTTGATTTAAGCCCGTCTGACCCTCTGCTAAAATTTTAATATTATCATTCACATTTTCCAATAATACAGCAACATCGCTCTCCTTAAAAATTTTTTCTTGCTTCTTAGGTATTTTTTTTAATTTTTGAATCATAATTTTCAAACCTCTACTTTTAGTATACCATTTCCAATTTTTTAAGTTAAATGTTATCCACAATCTGTGCTTTAAAAAGGAATCTCGGCTCTGTCATCTCTTCAGAGTCTGAAGACTCTTCGGAGTCTGAACGACCTGAATTTATTTCAGGATCTCCTCTTTAAACATGAAGATGCTGAACCAAGTTCAGCAAGACATTTTGAGCAGGGGGAGTAAGTTTTGTAATTCAAGGTATTATTAGTAATTTACCGTCTTTTCCGGCGGGACTACTTCCACCCATGTTGTGCCGGGGTTAAATTCTATTTCTTTTCCTTCACCATCATAAAACCGTGTTCGCTCTTGCCGCGAGCCCTTTTTCCAAATTCCTTGGATTACTTCGCCATCGCGGAAGATGAGAGCCTTATTCCCGCCGATCGTGTGCATACCGAGCCGTCCTTTGATATCACCAGGATCTTTTAATTTAGCCACCATATATTGCACAACGACATTTTTCGCCGCAATCTCCGCGCCGGAATTTTTGTCTATATGCTTGAAGCCGCCATTATAACGCAAATATTGATTATTTTCGCGGTCATACTTCCAAACCACTTGATAGCTGGAAGTGGAAAAGGGAATCACAATGTCAGGGACTTCTGCTCCCCGGCCATCACGCTCTTTCTCTTTTTTGAAAAGCCAAGGTTGAAAACTGCCTTTCTCCTCCCAACCTTTGGATCGTACAGCTTCTCGCAAAGATTCTATCTTAGTAAAAAGATTATGAGGAGCGAGAGCGCCAGAGGCGCGCCAGAAGAAATTACCATTATACATTTGATTTAATTCCTTCATCCCGTATTCCCGGCCGAGTCTTAAGGCGTAAGGATCTCCCCCGCAATATACATAGGCCGCGTTAAGCTCGCTTGCCCAATCCAGATAATAAACCCGCGCGCTCCGCACTGGTCCGATTTCAGGGATATCTCCGTTAGCGGTAAAAAAGGCTAAAAAGCGGGTAATCCCGCCTTCGGCGAGCGCTTCATAAACTAAGTTGGCTTGAGAAAGTCCAGATTGAGGCCTGACCGTTACCAAATTTTCAATCATCACCCCCAAAGGCAGCCTGTTTACTTCCTCTTCTTCAACCGGCATTCCGTCAATGAGGCGAATCCCTTTAGGTAAAACGTAATTTTGATTTTGTCGCGCGTCTTTCTGATTTAACTCACTCTCTCCCTCTCCTCCTCGCGCCTTGGGCGCAAGTCCCCGAATGTAAAAAATACCCAAGAAAATAACCACTACCAATAAAAAACCAGCCGCGCCAAAAATAATTTGGTGCTTGCGGCTGGTTTTTAATAAAATAAGGAATTGATGAAAAAAATTTTTGATATGCATATAAAGCTAAAAATACTATTGTTCAAATCCTCCAGTTACCCAATCAAACTCACTTTGCCAATTACGCCCAGAACAACTCCAGCCGGGGCTATTCGGATGGGGATTACCGCTTGTCTCTATATCTACTACTCCTAAAACATAAAAGGCTCCTCGGGAAGCATCACAACCATAACTCCCAGCAGGATAACGGTAATAGCGATAATTCCCACAATTATAATTATTGGTCGGATCTCTCACCTCTTGGCTTAATAATCCTGCCGTTCTTAAAGGAGAAATAAAATCACCATCTCCGGGAGTGTCCCAACCACCACAACCCTGATAGTCTGAACTAGGATATAACCCGTATTGATCATAATACAGCGCCAGGGCAGTTATCAACTGTTTCATTGCCGCTAATCTTTGGGTATCTCGCGCTTTTTTTCGGGCATTATTCACAGACACAGTCACGATTGTTGCCAAAAGACCGATGATCGCAATTACCACCAAAAGCTCAATTAGAGTAAACCCCGTTAAATGCCGCTTCACGGCAATTTTGCCAAAAGCAAAATTATTTAATGGGGTAAAAGCCATTGAGTGAACAGCGCGTTTTTTATTTTTGCAAAACATAGTCTTCTTGAACTAAAGGATGTTATTTGCGAATGACATCCCTGAAATTTGTATTTTTATTTTACATCCCCTTGTTTTTCTCCTGCTCCTTCTTGGGCTCTCGGTTCGCCCCCTGCTTCACTTTCAGCCCCCTCCTCTCCCTCTTTTTTAACGCCCTCAACCTCTTCCACTTTTTCCTCTACTTTTTCCTCCAATTCTTCTAATTCCTTCTCTGAACGCGGCGGCATCACAGAAACGACCACATCTTCCGGGTGAGCCAACACTTCCACATTCTTTGGAATATCCAAATCTTTGACATGGATAACGTCATCAAATGTCTTTAAAGAAGATATGGAAACAGGAATAGAGTGGGGCAAATCTTGAGGTAAACAGGAGACCTCAATCTCATCTAAATTCTTCACCAAAACGCCATCCAGATCCTTTACCGCCCGCGATACCCCATTGAATTCCAAAGGCGCTTCCGCGGTAATCTTCTCGGTCATCCTGACCTCGTAAAAATCTATATGCAAATACTCCCCGGATACTGGATCACGTTGCACCTCTTTGACTAAAACCTTGCGCGGTTTTTTTTCTTTTTCAATGGCAAGATCGATCAAAGAACTTTCACCTGCTTCTTGAAAAACCTTTTGAAATTGCTTACGATCAACAATCAAAAAAACATTTTTCACCTCGTGCCCATAGAGCACCGCCGGCACCATTGCTTCTCGCCGCAACTTCTTGGGTTTGTTTTGAAGATCTCTTAATTTAACTTGTAAAACTAAATCAGCCATATTTGTAAACCCCGTTAGAGAACTTCATTCTCTAACGGTTCTATTAAACCACCGTCAGCCCCGTTAGAAATTTATTTCTAACGGGGTCAGCGCCTATATTTTTCCCACCACCACCGACTTTGTCGGTGGCTTTCTCTAACGGGGTAAAGATATCCCATTAAAAGTTCACCTTTTAAAGGGGGTATAAGCTCCATTAATAATAAAACGAAATTCCTCTATAACTCAAGCTGCGTATTTTAGCGAGGGAAAATAAAATCCCTTTGGTCTTAATAACTTATTTGGTTATTTTGCTATTCCAATTTCTTCTGTTGGCTCCATAGTCCCCGAGCGAAGCGAGGGGCCCGCCCGCTAACGCCTGAAGCGCAAGCGATGGCGGGCGGGCTGTGGAGCCGCAATGCGAAACAGTATTAAAGTCTGATCATATTTTCTCTTCACGGCTTGCATCCTGGCTCCATAGGGCTAACGCCCCGCTATGGAGCCAACAAACGGTTCTCTAACGGGGTAAAGAAGCATTTCTAGTCTTCATCTTCTCATAGGTTTCAATAACCTCATCACAATTCACTATTAAACTGTCCACAAACCTTTCCAAATCATCTCCCGTAAAATCAGTGACCATATAAAGGGAACTTGTACCCAAAGGATTATTTAAAATAATATTAATAATTGAAGAAAAGCAAGAAGGACAAAGGATATAAAAAAGATAACGCCCATTTGCTTCCCGAACCAATCTTAAATCCTCCCCACGGTAGACCGCCTGACAAATGGGGCAACGCGGCTTCACTCCCATTCTTTGGATTAACTCACTATCGGTTTGCGACATAAAAATATTTCAAATTACTCCATAGTAATCTAGTAATTATTATATCCCTACTTCTGACCCTGCGTCAATAATGCGTAATGCAAAATGTAAAAATCCCCGGCCCGCCCCGTAGTCCGCCCAAGGCGGACGGGACCCGCCTCGCGTTAAATGGTCTACCGATAATTACTCATTTAGTCTAATTAGTCTAATTATTTTAATTATTCCTGTTTTGAAGGTCGTGCGAAATTTGGAGGTCAAGCGAAAGCTTGACACGAGTAATTGTCAGACTCTCGTCTGACCTCCAAAACGCGATACGGTTAATTAGACTGATTAGACATTAGACTAACTATATCAAGTGGATATTAATTAGAGCAATTAGAATAATTTTTAGAAGTGAAGGGAACGGTGAATACTGTGACCTAAATTCCCAAAATCATTTTAGCATTTTACATTATCATTTTAATTTTTTCGGCCCAAGGCCGATCCGCCTCGGGCGGAGATTTTTACATTTTGCATTTTCTATCATTTCTCCCTTCCAAATGAAACCTTGCGATAATTAATATGGATACTCTCTATAAGCCCCAAACTAATCAAAAAACTAATTAACGCCGAACCGCCGTAACTAATTAAAGGCAAGGCAATGCCTGCCACGGGGACTAAGCCGATATTCATCCCAATGTTAATCATAACCTGGGTCAAAATCAAAATGGCTACCCCTGAAGCTAGAAAAACTCCGAATTTATCTAAGGAGAGGCGGCTTACTTTCAAAATTCTTAAGATTAAAAGCGCAAAGAGAACTAAAACAACAAAACCCCCCAAAAAACCAAATTCCTCGGCTGTAACCGCAAAAATAAAATCAGTATGCGCCTCGGGAAGAAACTTCAACTGACTCTGTGAGCCATGTCCCAACCCCTTTCCCCAAATTCCGCCCGAACCAACCGCAATTATGGATTGAATTAAATTATAATTTACTCCCAGTGGATCCGCATGGGGGTTAAAAAAGGCTACGATCCTTGATTTCTGATAAGGAACAAGCAGAAAAAGCCAAGCGACTAAACCGACCAGAATGAAAACCGATAAAGTGATCAAAATATGTTTTAGTTTTAGTCCCGCCACAATAAGCATCCCGACCCACACCACAAGCAAAATGACGGCTGCCCCTAAATCATGTTCCAGAATGATCAAGCCAACCGGAAGGGCAGTTAAAAACCCAGAAATTAATATAACTTTGAACCTGCTAATATGTTCTTGATGATCGGCAAAAAATGAAGCGAGTGTAATAATTAAAAAGATCTTTGCCATTTCTGACGGTTGAAATCGAAACGGTCCCAAAGAAAACCAACTCCTGCTTCCCCGAATCGTTGATCCCCAAAAAAGAACCGCGATTAAAAGGAGAAGCATTAAAATGTAAACAATAAAACGATAATTCTTCAAAAACCGATAGTCGATAAGGCTTAAACCTATAAGTAAAAAAAAGCCGATACCGGCGGCGATCATTTGGACCTTAATCTTAGCCAGATTCGCTCCCCCTTCTTCCCATGTAGCGCTGTAAATTACCACCACTCCTATGGAGATCAATAAAAATAAAGGAATAAATAACCGCCAATCAAAATATTTAAGAAATTGCAAGATTTTCATAAAAACCTTGAATTACAAAATGTATCGTCTACTAGCGAGGGAAGAATCTGATGCCGACCGAAGCCCGCCCGCCTCGCCTGAAGCGAAGCTTGTGAGCGGGCAGGCAATCTCCTAAATCTGTATGAATAACAGCTCGATGAGATTGCGGAGCCTGTCCCGAGCGGAAGCGAGGGATCTGACCAAAAGCCCTCCTCGCTAATAGACAAAATGAATTTTGTAATCCAGGGTAAAAAGTGGAAAGTTCAAAATTCCAAACCCAAAATCACGATTTTAAAACTTTAAACTATTTAGATATCTCTGTATTCCCCGCTCCCCTGTGGGCTATCCTCTGGCAGAGGTTCCAAAAAATTGTTAGAATTATAGATATTGGTTTCTACAAAAATATCCATCCGCTGCATCTCCCCTCGGAAATCTTGCAACCAGCGCATCCTGAATTCTCTCTTGGTGTTGGAATAAAAATTGTTCAAGGTGGTGTAATTTACAGCCAAAATCGTATCATTCTCCCCCCAACATACCACTTTCACTTCTACATCTTTGAAATTATAATAACCATGGTTTTGCACAATAGCGAAAAGCTCCAGCTGTCCTAGAGGATTTAGAGAAAGTCTCTTTTCATCCTCCAGAACGGAAAGGGAGGGGGCCAAAAGATCACTACGGTTTAACCATCGCCCTGGGGTTTTTAGTTCCAGTGTCGCTCTTTCTACTTTTACGTCTTGGACTTCAATATCTGGACGAATAATATATTGGGTCTCACCGGGTAAAATATAGCTTGCTCCGGCAATCTCTTTAATAATCTCCCCTTGCGCGTTAAAAAGAAAAAATTTATAGTCCAAATTTTGCAAACCTAAAGCGGGATTAGGATTTCTAATGACCGCAACCAAATTATATTTATTACCCGAGGGTAAGACTTCGCATCTAACAACCTCCAAATCCTCCGCAGCCACATTCCTCACGGGGAGAGTAACGAGAATGCCAGGTTCCGCCGGCCGGGGGCTCCCTAAATACTGTACTACTGAAACAGAAACATAAATCCCGATGACGGCATTCACGGCGATTAAAATCACAATTGCCATCCAATCCATTAAACGACGATGTTTAATATACCACAAAGCAAAGCTCACATTAAACTCTCTCATATTTTTTGTTTCTTATTTTTCAGAAAAGCGCGTTGAAATATCAAGACCAAAACGCATCATTTCTGTCTTTTAATTTAACATAAAAAGTGATTTGTCGCAAATGGCTATATTTAGTATAATAGATCTTGGGAATGATGCAGAGACCGCATCATAAAATCTCAATGTCTCAAAAAGTTTACAACTGGGATACAGTTTCCGATTATCTGCGGGAAAACACGCAGGCAGGACTTCAAATAGCCGTCTTAGAAGCGGATAAGATTTTAATCGCCGTGATCCGAGATTTAAACTATCCTGGCAAAAATGGCGAGGAAAGGTTACTCTTAGCCCAAAAATTATTTTCTGATTTTGACCGCGTCAAAAAAGCCCATCGGTTCGCGCAAAAAATCAGAAGAGAAATCAGTTTTTCTCTTACGCCAAAAACTACGGAAGAAATTCTCGCTGTTTATTACCAAGCTCTTTTAGACATCAAAGAACATCATAATCCTCGCTTCAAACTTTTCGAAAAAATCGTTTTCTATTTTAAGAAAAGGATTTTGAAAACCAAAAAATTATTAAAATGGATCGGTATAGGCTTACCTCTTTTTCTTCTTGCCACCCTTTTCCTGGACAAAACCAAAATTGGTCATAAGATAGTGAAAGCAGTGCTCGCGATTAACGATTTTATTTTCTCCTGGCTGATCATTTTAATCTTTCTTGCCGGTGGTATTATCGCCTTGACCTTCGGAAGCATCTGGTATTTTAAAACGCGCCATAAGATAGATATAGATATGGATATTAACATCAATAAACCCCGTTAGAGAACTTCGTTCTCTAACCCTTTATTTCTAATGGGGCTAACGGTTTTCGCTGACCCCGTTAGACAGCAAACATCTAACGGGGTAAATGAATTACCCAACCGCAGCAAAGCTGCGGGGTATATTAATTGTTAATAAAATAACACACAGTTTTTTATGTTCACCCACCTTCATACCCACTCCCACTATAGCCTTCTGGATGGTTTAATTAAAATTGATGATCTCGTGCAGATGGCTTCAAAAAACGGAATGAAAGCCCTTGCCTTGACCGACCATGGCGTAATGTACGGCGTGATTGAGTTTTACGAGAAAGCGCTAAGTGTAGGCGTAAAACCTTTAATTGGCGTTGAGGTTTATCTTGCTAATAACGGGATGATGGACAAGCGGCCTAATATTGATAATAAGCAGCATCATTTAGTTTTAATCGCTAAAAACCAACAAGGCTATCAAAACTTAATTAAACTTACCACCCGCGCGCACCTTGAAGGCTTCTATTACAAGCCGCGGATTGACCGCGAACTCTTAAAAAAACACAAGGGAGGTCTCGTCGCTCTTTCCGCCTGTTTAAAGGGGGAAATCCCTAACGCGATCATGAATGGCGACTTCAAGAAAGCTGAAGAGAGCGCTCTTTTTTATCAAAACACCTTTGGCGCAGGCAACTTCTATCTTGAACTCCAACATCATCCCAACATTCCCGAACAAGCCAAAGTCAACGCGGAGCTCGTTAAAATTTCCAAAAAGCATAACATCCCTCTGGTTGCCACAAACGATATTCATTATCTGGAAAAAACTGATGCCGAGGCTCAGGAAATTCTCCTCTGTCTGCAAAGTAAAAAAACCCTTCTTGATCAAAATCGTCCTCTTTCCATGATTGGCGACGATTTTTCTTTCACTCCTCCTAAATTAATGGAGGAATATTTTCGCGACATTCCCGAAGCTCTAGAAAATACAGCTAAAGTAGCGAAGATGTGCAATCTCAATATTGCCTTAGGTCAAACCAAACTCCCCCATTATCAAGTCCCATCTGGCACTAACCCCATTTCTTATCTTAGAAAACTCTGCCTGTCTGGTTTACAAAAACGCTACCAAACGAATTATCAAAAGGCGCCAGCCACAATTATTGAACGTTTAAACTACGAATTCTCTATCATTGAGAAAACCGGCTTTGCCACTTATTTCTTAATTGTCCAAGATTTCGTGAATTGGGCCAAGAACCATAATATTATTGTCGGTCCTGGACGGGGTTCGGCCGCCGGCTCCCTGGTTTCTTATCTTCTGAACATTACCGATATTGATCCGATCGCCCATGAACTATTGTTTGAACGCTTCTTAAATCCGGAAAGAATCTCTATGCCGGATATTGATTTGGACTTCGCGGATACCAGACGCGATGAAGTAATCGATTATGTGCGCCAAAAATATGGCCAGGACCATGTAGCCCAAATTATCACTTTTGGAACAATGGCGGCGCGAGCAGCGATACGCGATGTGGGAAGGGTTTTTAGCTATCCTTACAGTTTTTGTGATCAAATCGCTAAAATGATCCCAATGTTCTTTTCGCTAGAACGAGCTCTCTCCACCGTCCCAGAATTAAAAACCGCTTACCAGCAAGATGAAAAAGTGAAGAAATTAATTGATACCGCAAAAAAATTAGAGGGAGTAGCGAGGCACGCTTCTACGCATGCCTGCGGCGTCTTAATCACTAAAGATCCCATTGATGAGGTTGCCCCTCGTCAATATGCCTCCGCTTCTGATCAGACTATTGTGAGCCAATATGAGATGCACGCGATTGAATCCACGGGTCTTCTAAAAATGGATTTTCTGGGCTTGAAAAATCTGACCATTCTGGAAAACACCCTAAAGATCATTGAAAAAATCCGCAACGAAAAGGTTGAACTTAAAAAAATCCCAATGGACGATCTCCAAACCTTTAAGCTGCTTGCCCAAGGTAAAAGCACTGGCGTCTTTCAATTAGAGTCTTCAGGAATGAAACGATATTTAAAAGAACTCCAGCCCACGACATTTGAAGATATAGTGGCAATGGTTTCTCTCTACCGTCCTGGTCCCATGGAATGGATTCCCGATTATATCGCGGGAAAAAATGGAAAGAAAAAAATTACTTATCTGCATCCTAAACTCAAACCGATTCTGGAAAAAACCTATGGTGTGGCCGTCTATCAAGAACAAGTCCTGCAAATCGCCCGAGATCTCGCTGGTTTTTCTTTGGGAGAAGCCGACATCTTGCGCAAAGCGGTGGGTAAAAAAATCCCGAAGCTGCTTGCCGAACAAAAAGAAAAATTTATTCAAGGTTGCAGACAAAATGGGCTCTCGCAAGACCTTGCGGAAAAAATCTTTTCTTTTATTGAACCCTTCGCGGGTTATGGTTTTAATCGCGCGCACGCGGCTTGTTATGCCCTCATCGGTTATCAAACCGCTTATTTAAAGACTCATTATCCTGCCGAGTTTATGGCCGCTCTCTTAACCTCGGATCAGAGTAATACTGATCGGATCGCTATTGAAGTTGACGAATGTTTAAGCTTGGGAATTAAGGTCCTGCCGCCGGACATTAATGAGAGTTTCGCCAATTTTACCGTCGTCCGACAAGAAGACAAAAAAGAAGTGATTCGCTTCGGACTTTCCGCTATTAAAAATGTGGGGGCTAACATCGTCGCCGAAATAATCAAGGAAAGAAAACAAAACGGTCCTTATCAAAATCTTGATGATTTTATTAAGAGAGTGCAGGATAAGGATTTAAATAAAAAATCATTAGAAAGTCTTGCAAAATGCGGGGCGCTAGACAAATTCGGCGAACGCAACCAAATACTTGCCAATACTGACAAGATTCTGCATTATGCCCGCGAGTATCGCCGCGTC
This sequence comes from Candidatus Doudnaibacteriota bacterium, assembly GCA_041644975.1. Taxonomy (GTDB): domain Bacteria; phylum Patescibacteriota; class JAQUNI01; order JAQUNI01; family JAQUNI01; genus JAQUNI01. Next base: position 80,695 of record JBAZQX010000006.1, read on the forward strand.
AACGCCATTGGACAACGTGACTTGTTTGGAAATCTTTCTACCACCCAAGCAAATCTCTCCAGACTGCGCCTAGGAGAAGTTGCTACTGCTTCCAAAGAAGAAAAACTAACATGGGAAAAAGATCTCTTGGGTCTCTACATCTCCCATCATCCCCTTGAGGATTACCGTGAATACCTCGCTTACAAAACGACACCCATTCACGCCTTGAATCCTCTCCAGAAGAACGATCTTGTGACTTTGGGGGGTATTATCACAAAAATTAAGAAAATTGTCACTCGCAAGGGCGACCCTATGCTTTTTGTGACTTTAGAGGATTTATCTGACAAAATAGAAATCCTCGTTTTCCCCCGCCTCCTAGCGCAAAACCCCACTCTTTGGCAGGAAAATAAAGTTGTCCTTCTCTCGGGTAAACTCTCGGATAAAGACGGTGAACTAAAACTTCTCGCCGACAGCGCCTCTCACGTTACCAAGGAAATATTGATGGAGTTTCAGCAAAAAATCAAAGGGCAAAAAATACATCCAGATTCTGTGTTTGTGGCAAAACAAGAATGTCCAAAGGTCCAAATCCAACTGCCGCGAGCGACGGATCGCGACCTGTTGATTAAATTGAAGCAATTCTTGGCTTCCCACCCTGGATCCTGCCCGGTTTATCTTTCTATTCCCAATGGCAATCCCTCTTCCCCAGAACAAATCAAGACCGAATTTAAAGTGGATCTGCAACAGAATGTAACCCAAGAACTAAAAAACTTTTTGGGGGGAGAAAATGTGTCGGTAATCGATAAATAGTAATCGGCAAATCTGCTTTAAAATGATTACTGGTTACTGTATTATTGCTAAAAACATTATTTTTCTCTATAATAAGAGACAATACATATGCGCGACAACCGTTCTCTGGTAAAAATGACGCGGATTTTATGGCGAAAATATTTTTCCGATATTCCGATTAGAAACAACATTCTAGTATTCTTTTCACGTCATAATAAACGTGTTTTGGGTTCGATCAAATATGACCGCCAAAAAAGAACCACCTCTATCCGCCTCAATGGTTATTTCCAGGACGAAACAATTCCCCTTTATGTTGTGATAGCAACCCTCGCCCACGAAATGACTCATTATGCTCACGGCTTCTCTTCTCCGAGAAGACGGCTCTATCGCTATCCGCACGAAGGAGGAATTGTAAAGCGCGAGCTTCTCCAAAGGAATTTAGGCATTTTGGAAAAGGCATCCAGAAAATGGCTTAAAAAAAATTGGCTAAATTATTTAAAGTTACAGGACAAGACCTAAGTATTTTAACTCTACTTCACTTTCAGCTTTCCAAATTTTGGCTTTTGACTTTATTTTATGTATCTAGGCAAAATTGAATCTGGAAAATCATACAAGAAATTTTATCTTTTTTTTATTCTCTTGAGCATAGGATTAATAGGAGCAATCGTTTATATTACCTTTTCCCGAGCCACGATCACAATTACGCCGAAAAAGGTAAACTTTGAGACTAATTTTGAGGCTGAAATTTTGGAAAATCCCAATACAGAGAATGCTATACCAGGCAAAGTCCTTTCCTTAGAGATGGAAGAATCAAGGCTGGTCACCACTAATGAAAAAAGGGGGGTGGATGGACGCAGCCATGGTCTCGTTACCATCTTTAACAAACGCGATAAGGATCAGCCTCTTCTCCCTAAAACACGCCTCCTTTCCGATTCTGGAATCCTTTTCCGCACAGACAAAAGAGCAGTCGTGCCTAGCGGAGGTCAAATAAATATTGAAGTCATGGCGGATAAAGAAGGAAAGGAAGGCAATATTGAACCGGAGCGTTTTACCCTCGTCAATATTTGGAAAGGCTGGCGGGATAAACTCTATGCTGAATCTTATACTCCAATGACTGGGGGCTATACTGAAGTGCCCTATGTTTATGGTTCCACGATTGATAAGGCTTTAGATATGCTGGCTGAAGATCTTTACGCTAAAAATCTCACCGCTCTCCACCAAAGAGTCTCTTCCAGCGAAACCATTTTGGAAGGAGCGGTGAAGAATGAAATGTTGGAATTCTCTTCTTCGGTTGAGCCGGAGACACAAGCGGACAAGTTTATTATTAAAGCCAAAGTAAGAACTGTAGCACTTGTTTGTAATGAAGAAAAATTAAAAGATCTAGCCCAAAAACATCTAAAGAACGATGCTCCCCGCGACAAAGAATTCCTGGGTATTCAATGGGATAGCTTTAATTACAAGCTTAAATCCTATGATTTAGAAAAAAAGACTGCCCTCGTTGCCACCCACCTTGAGGGCGAATCCCGCGCGAAAATATCGGCGGATCTTCTTGAGAAACAGGAACTCGTTAGTCTGGACCGTTATGAGGTGAAAAAATATTTTGAACGTTTTGACGATGTGGGAGAGGCCGAAGTCTATTTCAAACCATTCTGGGTACACAAGGTTCCATCAATGTTGGATCATTTTGAGATCCAAATAAAATAACTATTGTTCCATTGTTGACAAATCTTAACAATCGAGCAATCGAACAATTGAACAATATATAAAAGTTATGTCTTTAAATAATAAAAAGGCAACTAAAGAAGAACTCTTTAAACTCTCTACCCTCCGCCATTCTGCGAGCCACATTCTCGCTGCCGCCGTTTTAGAATTATTTCCCGAGGCTCGTCTCGGAATGGGACCCGCAATAAGTGACGGGTTTTATTATGATTTTGAATTGTCTCACTCCCTCACCCCCTATGATCTGCCAAGAATAGAAGAAAAAATGAGAACATTAATCCGCGCCAACAAAAAATTTGAAAAAAAAGAGATGCAAATTGACGCGGCGCTTAAAATGTTTCAAAAGTTAAACCAAAGCTATAAAGCGGAACTCATCCAGGACTTGAAAAATAAAGGCGAAAAAACAATCTCTCTCTATAGAACTGGTGATTTTACCGATTTATGCCGCGGACCGCATTTAAAATCCACCAATAAGCTGAAACCCAAGGCTTTCAGACTCACCAAGATTGCGGGCGCCTACTGGAAAGGAAATGAAAAAAATCCTATGCTGCAAAGGATCTACGGCACAGCCTTTAACAAACCGGAAAATCTTAAAAAGCATCTTGCCAATCTTGAAGAAGCGCGCAGACGAGACCACCGCAAACTCGGACAGGAATTAAATTTATTCAGCTTCCACCCCGAAGCTCCAGGCATGGTTTTCTGGCACGTGGCTGGATGGACTATCTTTCAAGAGATTTTAAAATATTGGCGCGAGGAGCATAGAAAAGCTGGCTACCAAGAAGTGAGTACGCCTCTTATCCTCTCCAAGCGACTTTGGCTTACTTCCGGCCACTTTGATCACTATAGGGAAAACATGTATTTTACTAAAATAGGCAAAAGGGAGTTCGCCGTCAAACCAATGAATTGTCCGGGAGGACTTTTAATCTATAATAAAACAATGCATTCTTACCGCGATCTCCCTTTAAAAATGGCAGAGGTCGGAGTGGTGCATCGCTACGAAAAAGGAGGGGTGCTCGCTGGTCTATTTCGGGTGCGTCAATTTACCCAAGATGATGCCCATATCTTTTGCACAGAAAAACAGGCGAAGGAAACGGTAGGCGGCGTGATTGATCTCATCACTCATATCTATCGTGTTTTCGGCTTTAAGGATTATCACATTGAACTCTCTACCCGTCCTAAAAATTCTATTGGCACTGAAGAGATGTGGCGCAAGGCGGAAGAAACCTTAAGTGAAATTCTGGAAGAGAAAAAGATTGATTACAAAGTGAATCCGGGCGATGGAGCCTTTTATGGACCCAAAATTGACTTTCATATTAAAGACGCTCTAGGGCGCACCTGGCAATGCGGCACGATTCAAGTAGATTTTGCAATGCCTGAAGCTTTCCATTTATTTTACGTGGCCCGCGATGGGGAGAAAAAAACTCCGGTAATGATTCATCGCACTCTCTTAGGCTCTATTGAGCGTTTCATCGGTATTTTGCTGGAACATTATGGAGGAATGCTGCCTCTATGGCTTGCTCCTACGCAAGTGGCGATCCTTCCCGTTTCCGAAGAAAAACATCGCGGTTACGCCAAAAATATTGTCCACTCCTTGCTTGACTACCGCATTCGCGCCGTGATCAATAAAAACAAAGATTCTGTCAACCGCAAGGTCCACGATGCCGAGAAGCAAAGGATCCCTTATATTTTAGTTGTTGGCGATGCCGAAGAAAAAGACAAAATGGTCGCAGTGCGCACCCGCGGCTCACAAAAGATTGAAAAGATGAAATTAGATATATTTATCAAAACCATTTTGGAAAAAATTAAAATGAAAGATTGATGCGCACAACAAATAAAAAATGATGCAAATTGATGGCTTTCCATAATGGGGTAAATATAAGTGGTTAAAAATGGACAAAATCTGACAAATCAAGCACAATAAAATCGAGCTTCCCTAAAAACTCGATTTTATTATTACCAAAATGCAAACCTATTTTTTAAAAACTTTCGGCTGCCAAATGAACCAGTCGGACGCGGAGCGGATTGCCGCGGTTTTAGAAAAAGCGGGGCTCGCTTTATCTTCTGAAAAAGAGGCGGATATTTTAATCGCCAATGTTTGCGCGGTGCGCCAAAGAGCAATGGATCGGGTTTACGCCTTGCTCGGTAAATGGCAAAAACGGAAAGATGCAAAAATTATCCTCACAGGCTGCATATTAGAAAAAGATAAAAAAATGTTCCGAGATAAGGTGTATGGTATTGTGCCTATCGGCGCGATTGCGAAACTGCCACGGATCATTAAAGATGGAGACGCGAAACTTTGCGTCTCTACAAAATCATATTTTAGAATAAAACCAAACCATCAGAATTCCTTTTCGGCTTATGTGCCGATTATGACTGGCTGTAATAATTTCTGCGCTTACTGTGTTGTCCCCTACACGCGAGGCATAGAGATTTCAAGACCGGCGGATGAAATTATAAAGGAGGTGCGAAGTCTTATAAAGATTGGATATAAAGAAATTATCCTGCTTGGACAAAATGTGAATAGCTATAAATGTAAAATTCCCGCCTTCGCTCTGCGAGCTTCGGCGGGCAAGCAAAAATCAAAAATCAAAATGAAAATTAAAAATGTAAAAATTTTTAATTTCCCAAAACTATTGAAAAATATTGATGCCATCCCAGGGGATTTTCGGATACGCTTTCTAACTTCACATCCCAAGGATATGAGTGATAAACTTATTAACGCAATTGCAAAACTCGAGAAAGTATGTGAATATATTCATTTGCCGATTCAAGCCGGAGATGATGAGATATTAAAAGCAATGAATCGAAAATATACGACTAAGTATTATTTGAATTTAATAAAAAAAATTAGAGCTAAAATTCCGAATGTAGCAATTTCAACAGACATTATTGTTGGTTTTCCAGGAGAGACGCGAGGGCAATTTGAAAATACGGTCAAAGTTTTTAAAAAAGTAAAATTTGATATGGCTTATATTGCCCAATATTCACCGCGTCCTGGCACAGCCGCGGCGAAATTCAAAAATGACGTCTCTAGCCAAGAAAAAAAACGGAGATTTAAAATCTTAAATCAATTACTTAAAAAGATTGCCATGGAAAATAATCAAAAATTATTTGGGAAAGAAATGGAAATTTTAGTGGAGCAATGCGAGAAAGGATATTGCATGGGCAAGACGCGCGCTTTTAAAAATGTAAAATTCACGATGAGATCTAAAAATCCCCCCCTGACCGCGCCTCGCCGAAGCTCCGGAAAAGAGCGTAGGCAGGTAAGGGGGGTGAGGGGGGTTGAAGAAAAAATTGTGGGTCAGTTTGTAAAAGTAAGGATTACTAAAGCAGGAGCGTGGGGATTAGAAGGGATCATTTCTCCCCTGACAAGGGGAGATGAAAGAGGGGTTTAAGATTTTCGGTGCATATAAAACCCCCTTTAATTCCCCCTTGTCAGGGGGAAAATAAGACTCAACCACTCTGGACTGAAAGTCCAGAGGTTAGAAGAACAGACTAAAGTCTTAAAAGGTTAAGGTGTGATTTGAAAGAGGTCGTCGTCTCGGAGCTT
>JBAZQX010000020.1:0-14429 GCA_041644975.1 Candidatus Doudnaibacteriota bacterium
TTAAAACTCTGGAATATGTGGTACAATGATTTAGAAAATTGCGCTTTAAACGGGCTAACGCCCAATGAATACCTTTATCTATCTAGGGTGCAAAATGTTCGTGCATAAAACATATTGGTTTCGGTCTCTTCATAAAAAAATCCGTACTTATGTACGGATTTAAGCTACCAGTCAAAAATTACACTTAGATCTAACTTCCCCCAGATTGTTCCCAAAAGCATATACAGAATAGGAGCGCCCATACAAAAGAGAACCCAAATAACAAAGAAATCCTCATTATCTTCTTTTCTCTTCCGAAATTTATTTATTATATCTTTAATAATCGTTACAAGTCCTATGCCGTAAGTAAGGATGAAGGCGATAGCGACAACGATTAAATCTACGACCTTCTTTGTCGGGTTCATTTCTATTCTCGGCGCGTGTGAGATATGCAGGATAGGCAGCCCTGTTAAGATAATGACGAAGAAAATGGAAAGAACAATTTTCAATGCCGGAATTTTTTGCAACCTTTCTTCCATAGCCAATCTCTCCTTTTGATGTTATAATGCCAGTTCTGTGGTTTAAGACGAACATATTATCATAACATAAAATATAATAATTAGCAATAGTGCAAGAAACATTAGTTCAATTTTTTAAAAATTATCCGATTGTCGCGCCCATCATTTTCATTTTATTGCGATCAGTGGCTGTGATTATTCCGCCGATTCCGGGTTTAGTTTTTGACCTGGTGGGGATTGCGGTTTTCGGTCCGCTTGTTGGTTTTATTTACGCCGAGACGGGCGTGGTCTTGGGAGCAATGGTCGCTTTCTATATTGCCCGTCGTTTCCGCGAGCCCATGGTGAAACGTTTTGTGTCCTTGCAAAAAGTGAACAAGTGGGAGCAGACGGTTTCGGAGCGTAAAAAATTCTGGGCTCTCGTCGCCATTCGCTTGCCAACTAACACCTTTTTTGATTATATTAGCTATGGCGCGGGCTTGACCACAATCAAAGCGGGAAAGTTTTTCTTATCTACCTTGATTGGCAATATGCCGATGATGTTGGTTATATATTTTTTAGGCGGGTTGGCTTTTCAGAAAGGCTTTTATTATATTGTAATGTTTGTTTTGGCAGTATTGATTTGGATTTTTTTATTCGGGAATAAATTTTACAGATTTTTCTTGAGAACGGCAGGAGAAAAACGAGAGAAGTAGAATTAGACAGGTAGGGATGAAATGTTTTTATGTCCTTTAACAAATTATTTTGAGAAGTGGAACGAGTGATTTTGATCTATTTTGTAAGGAGGTCTGGCATGAAAAAGGATATTCTTGTTGTGTTTTTATTAAGGAGGGTTTGCTATGAAACGGATGCTTTTAGGAATAGTATTTTTGATTCTGTTTTGCTTTGTGAATTGCGTTGTGGGAGAAAATGTGGAATTGGTAGCAAGGTGGGGTTTAGGGACAGCTTATGATGTGCGCGTGGCAGGCGATTACTGTTATTTGAGCGCAGGTGAAGCTCTGGTGATCCTAAATATTATAGAACCCCAGCAGCCGGTGGAGGTAGGTAGACTGTATCTTGGTTCTAGGCCGAAAGACATTTGCGTCCGGGGGAACTTAGTGTATCTAGCTGATTGGGTAGCAGGGCTTAGGATTATTGATGTTTCTGATCATGGCAACCCCCGGGAGATTGCTGTTTTACATTTGCCGGGTTACGCGGACGGACTTGATGTTGTCGGTCATTATGTTTATCTTGCTAACAGCGAAGGGGGCTTGAGGGTTATTGATGTTTCCGACCCTGGAAATCCTCTGGAGATTGGATTTTTTAATACCTTTGCCTCTGATGTAAAGGTTGCAGGTCAGTATGCTTATGTCGCGGCGGGCAAGGAGGGACTAAAGGTTGTTGATATTTCCGATCCTAAGAATCCTCAACTGGTAGGCAGTGGTAATTTTGGAGCGCGTTTTTGGAGTGTGGTCGTAGAAGGGAATTGCGCCTATGTGCTTTATAACGATTACGGTTTAATGATCATAGATATTTCTAACCCCTTTTCGCCTCGGAAACTCGCTTCTTGTTCCTTATCCGCGGCGTATGTTTCTGCTGTCTTTGTGAAAGGACAATATGCCTATGTTGCTGATCAAGATCAAGGCTTGCGGATTATTGATGTAACGCGCCCCGAAAATCCCCAAGAGGTGGGTTTTTTTGTCGCGCCAGGATTTGCGCGCGGCGTCTGGGTTGATGGTAATTTTGCTTACGTGGGCAGTGAAAACGCTGGGTTGAGAATTATCAATATTACTGATCCTAAAAATCCCCAAGAGGCCGGGCATTATGACACAGCCGGCAGATTTACCGATGTTTATATCCACGAAGGTTACGCCTATGTTGCCAGCGAGGGTTTCGGGTTGCGGATTTTGGATATTTCCGATCCCGGCAAACCACGAGAGATTGCTCGCCACAGTGTCTTTGATGACATTGAAGCTATTGCGGGAACGGATTCACTTCTATTTTTAGCTAAACGATATAAAGGGCTAGAAATAGTGGATATTAGTCAACCGGCAGATCCCCAGTCTCTTGCTTTGGTGCAGACCTCTCAAGATATTGATAGAGTCTATGTCCAAGGCGGTTATGCCTATGTGGCTAGTGGCTGTTCGCTCCTTATCATTGATGTCGCGAATCCCAAGAAGCCGCGGATTGTCAGTGTTTGCAGAATTTCGTGTGGCATCAATGGAATATACCTTTCCGGTCATTATATTTATGTGGCAGATTCTGATCTGGGTTTAAGAATTATTGATGTTTCCGATCCTTCTAGCCCCAAAGAAGTGGGATTTTATTCCACTTCTTCTCGGACAAATGATGTGCGGGTAGAGGGTTCTTACGCCTATGTGGCGGATTGGAGAGCGGGTTTTAAGATTTTGGATGTTGCTGATCCTGTAACGCCGCGCCTTGTGGGTTCCCTAGATACTCCCGGTGAAACTTATGCTGTGGATGTAGATGATCATTTTGCTTATCTTGCGGATTATGCCGGAGGCCTGCGGATTATTGATCTTAGAGACAAAGCCAATCCTCAAGAGATAGATTTTCATAATGCGTCCAAAGCGGCAAGGCAAGTTTGTGTCGCAGGGGGTTATATTTATTTGGCGGGTTATGATGGTTTATTCATTTTCCGTTTTGGTAATGTTCCTCCATTATCTACGCCATTTTCCTTTGTCCATATCGCTGATGTTCATATTGGCGGCAATAGCCTTGACTGGTCGGAAGAAGAGTCTTACTGCAATTTTGCCCTGACCTTGGAAAAGATCAACACTTTAGACCCGAAGCCAGCCTTTGTCTTAATAAGCGGCGACAATGTGGAATATAGTAAAACCGAATGGTTTACGACCTTTACCTCCTTTATCGTTACCTTTAGTAAAGGTAGCGGCATTCCAGTTTACTTTGTGCCTGGCAATCATGACCGCTACACTTGGTACGGTGCGCCCGTTTCCGGATTTTTAGGTTTTGGGGATGATATGCTGCGAAACTATCATCAAAGAATTTATCCTTATCTAGAAAATCTAGGGGTAAAACCGCTTATCGCCAATTTTGAATCGCGCTATGACAACTTCTCATTTGAATATCAAAACTATCTTTTTATCGGTTTAGATTCGGGAGAAGATTTCGCTCTAGACTTGGAAGCAGGCGACTGGCAGAGGGTGAACCTAAAGGATTTGGGTCCGGAAGGAAATGGTTTAATGGACACCCAAATTTTCGCGCTCACTCGTTTTGAGAAAGAGAGTAAAAAAATTATCTTTATGCACCATCCGATTTTTACTGGGAGAAAAGATAAGGGAGAGAGAACCGGCGGAGAATATGAAGACGCCGCGATCGCAAACTTCCGTGATCCTTTTCTGACTTACTGCAAATTATACAATGTGCAGTTGGTTTTAAGCGGTCATACGCATCAAAATAAAAATTTTGATGCCGAGGGCAGCCAGATAGAAGAGCCGGGTTCCTTTGATCCTTATTTTCTGCAGACCGCAAGCGCTACGAAAGGTGATTTTGGTTTTAGGGTCATAGAAATTGTGGGCGGCAAGATCAGTTCTTGGCAATGCTTTTCTGTCCCAAAATCTCCTCATATCGCTCTTACTGCTCGGGGGGTGGTCAAGCTCGGGGTTTATGACACCCAAGGAAATTATACGGGCGCGGGTAGTATCCTGACAGATATTCCTCATTCTTATTACACCGGCTATTACGGTCCGGAAGTAGCTCAAACTGTGGTTTTGTCTGATCCAAAGGGGGATTATCAATTTCAAGTGGTAGGCGCGCGCGAGGGTGATTACCAATTAGAAGTTACCTTGCTTAAGGAGGAGGGACTGAATCCGATCATTTTTAATGTCTCGGATATTAACATTGCCGCGGGTGCAACACACCAATATTTTATTAATTGGGAGGCTTCAGCCGCGGGTGAGAAGGGAGTAACTATCCAGATGGATACGAATGGCGATGGTACGTTTGAACAGACTTTTTTAACAGGGAGTGTGTTCAAAGCAGAACCTTCAGCGGTTCAAGATTCATCTATTCCTGATTCTCCCTCTACTTCCATTATTGCTCAAGATAACAGTGTGGGTCAAAATTACCCCAATCCTTTTAATGGGGAAACGTGGATTCCTTATGAATTGAGGGACGAAGCGAATGTAGAAATTATGATTTACACGGCAGCAGGAGAGCTTGCGCGCGCGCTCGTTTTAGGGCACAGGTTCCCCGGATTTTATACAGGTCCAGATAAGGCGGCTTATTGGAATGGTCAAAATGAAAAAGGAGAAAAGGTGGGAAGCGGCATTTATTTTTATACTTTCCGAGCGGGAGGTTTTGCCGCTTTTAAAAAGATGATCATTATAAGGTAAACCCCGCGCCAAAATTTTGGCGCGGAGATAAACAAAACTTTGCTTCGCACGCGCCAAAATCTTGGCGCTTTTTTGTTTTCAATGCCGTGCTTTAATGGTAGAATGAATTTATATAAATTTTCTCTTATCCTAAGATGCACACTCAAAATCAGGATGAAAATACCAGTCTTCTCGCGTCCTTTTTGCATTTTGCCCTTCATCCCAATTATCAAATCCGCTTGATTCAAAAGAAAACACGAGCCAAATTTTGGGACGTTTTTAAGCTTTGGTCCTTCGCCATCTTAATTGTTATGGTTTTGGGTATTGCGATTGCGATTCTACTGAACCTTGCTGGTTATGATGAGAAAAACCATTTGCTGACACAGTTTATTTTAGAAAAGAAGATTTTTTTATTATTTTTATTTGCCGCGTTTTGGGCGCCCTTGACGGAAGAGATGACTTTTCGGCTGGGGCTTCGCTACTCTCCTTACAAATTAGGTTTTTCTCTCATTTTCCTTCTGATGTTGGTTTGTGATTACTTATTTTCGCGGGTTTTTAAATTTTTCCCGCCGTGGGTTTTTGATTTAACTTCTTGGCGTGGTCTTGTTTGTTATCTTTCCCTCGTTTTGATAATTGGTTTTCTTTTAAGTTCTGTTTTGAAAAAGTTCGTGGAGCAAAGCCGCGCGGAAAAATTTTACGCGAAAAGTTTTCAATGGATATATTATGGCTCCAGTTTAATTTTCGCCTTATTGCATATTTTTAACTACACAAAATTGAGCCAGATTTGGTTTCTTATTCCGCTGCTGGTTGCCCCCCAGTTTTTCTTAGGATTAGTGCTTGGTTTTGTGCGGATCCGCTATGGCTTTCCTTGGACGGTCTTGAATCACTTCATTCATAACGCCTTAAGCCTGCTGCCGCTTTTAATTTTAGGGTTTTTATCCGAAGATTTAAGAAATACCCTACTTCACCAGAATGCGTTGGAAATGAAGAGCATCGGCGCTCATGATTCAGCAATCTTAATGCTTGGCGGTTTCGCTTTTAGTTTAATTAGCCTGCTGGTCCTGGTGGCTTTAATTTTCCTTTTCAGCGAATATTATCGTCAAAAGAAGCGCGGAATTGCCTGATTATTTTTTTTATGATTAACCCCTTAAAACTTATGCCCACAATTAAAATTTTAGTCCAAGGTTATGCCAAAGAAAAAGGGGGAGTGGAATTTGCCTCCTCAACCGCCACCTTAATTCAAGAGAAGAATGTCAATATTGTCGTGGATCCAGGTATGGACAGGGAGTCCCTGCTAAAAGGCTTAAAGCGCGAAAAACTTTCTCCAGAAAAGATCCATTACATTATTTTGACCCACTATCATTTAGACCACGCTCTTTTAACGGCTATTTTCCGGAAAGCGCAAGTTTGGGATGACAGTAATGTTTATTCCTGGGATGGCAGGATAAGAGAACACAAGGGGAAAATTCCGGGTACGGATGTCAAACTAATCAGAACGCCGGGGCACGATCCCTTTCACTGTTCGGTTTTAGTGAAGACAAAGGAATGGGGCAAAGTGGTTATTGCCGGTGATCTTTTTTGGTGGCAGGAGGGGCAAAAGCAAGAAACTGACGAGATAAGCTTAATCAGCCACAAGGATCCCTATATGAAGGACGGTACAGCGCTCGCGAAGAGCAGAGAAAAAATTCTGCGGTTAGCCGACTATATTATTCCCGGGCACGGAAAAATATTTAAAATTATCAGCCCGAGGCTGATCGGCCTTGGGCCGAAAAAATAAAAATTATGTCAAAGATAAAGTTAGGTATTTTACTGGGGGTTTTGGCTGGAATTATTGATGTTATTCCGATGGTTATTCAGAAATTAAGCTTTAATGCCAACCTTTCTGCTTTTACCTTTTGGACCGTAGCTGGCTTTATGATCGCCAGCTCAAATCTAAAAATCAAAGGTGTTTTAAAGGGAATTGTTCTATCGTTAATTCTGCTAGCGCCCCTTGCTTCTTTGATCGGTTGGCAAGATCCGAAGAGCTTAATTCCAATAATTATTATGAATATTATTTTAGGATCTCTGCTTGGCTACTTTATTGACAGATTTGGAAAGTGAAATTTTTTTATTTGAAAAAATAAATAATAATTTCTATGTCAAAAAATATTGCTTTCTGCGGTTTGGATTGCGGCGCGTGCCTTGCGTTTATCGCTACCAAAAATAATAATGATGAACTGCGGAAAAAGACAGCCGCCGAGTGGACGGTGCGGCATCAGGCGAAAGGCAGTCAAGAACCGCCGGTCCAGCCCAGAGAGATCAATTGTCGCGGTTGTCTGTCCAAGGGGCCTTTGTATACCCACTGCCGTGAATGCGCGGTGAGGATTTGCGGTTTGGGTCGAGGTTTGAAAAATTGCAAAGATTGCCCCGAATATAGGTGCGCCAAACTTTCAGAGCTGCAGAGTCATTTATTTTAAAAACAGAATGAGTAAAGAAAAAAAATTAAACTCAAAATCGGCCGTTCATAAAGCCTTTAGTATTGGTATTTTTTTAAAAGGCATTAATGGATTTTTAGAGACCATTGGCGGGGGGCTGCTCTTTATCATTAAACCAGCGGCGATCAACCGTTTTATTTTGTTATTGACTCAAGGCGAACTTGCTGAAGATCCCCAGGATATTGTTTCTCACTATCTTGTTAATTTTGCTCGGAATTTTTCTTGGAACACACAAATTTTTAGCGCTATTTATCTTCTTTCTCATGGTGCGATCAAAATTTTTTTAGTCGTTGCTTTATTTAAACGGAAGCTCTGGGCTTATCCCTTGGCGATATTTTTTTTCCTTCTTTTTATTTTGTACCAGATTTATCGGTTTAGCTACGATCATTCATTCTGGCTGGTGTTGCTGACCGTTTTTGACATTGTGATTATTGTTTTGACCTATTTAGAATATCGTGAGCTAAGAAGGGAAGAGGGACGCTCCGGTAGTTCAGTTTAAGGGGTTCAAAATGAAGGACGAGGGAGGATGGGCAAGGAAGTTTTTTGGTCTCGTTATAAATAGGGACGAACCACACTTTTAAAGCCCATAAAATGGGCTTTTTTGCTTTAGATTAGCTGAAAGTCTATGGAACGGGGATGGATAAAAAGAGACAAAATTGTGGTTTTTCTTGCTTATATCTCCTGCTATTCTCGTATATAAATCTAGCCTTGTGGAAGATTAAAAAATGATTTATAATAGAAATGTCAAGGGGAACAATAATCCTTATTTTTGTTTCGTTTTATGTCTTTGAAAAAATACGTTATTGGGATGATGTTCGCCACGGTTTTTTGCTGGACTGCTTGGGGTTTAATTCTTTTCTATATTGATCCCGAGGCCGCAGGGATTGTGGGTTTAGTTTGTTTCCATTTGAGTTTATTTTTTAGCTTGGTGGGAACTTTTACCCTCACGGGGTTAGCCCTGCGGATTCGTTTCTCGCATAATGAGATTCTTTTTGCCCATGTCGGAGTTGCTTTTCGTCAAGCGGCGTTGTTAGCAACAGTCATTGTCGGCTGTTTGATCTTCCAGCAGTTTCGGATTCTTAATTGGTGGGATGGGACACTCTTTGCTGTTTCTGTAGGTCTATTAGAATTTTATTTTATGAGTAGAGGTTATGGCATCTAAATTAAGAGAAAAATTAGAAGCAATCAAAAGCAAAGCTTTGGCAGATCTTTCCGCTATCCAATCCACCGCTCAATCGGAATCTTTCCGCGTGAAATACCTGGGTCGCAAAGGAGAGTTAGCGGAGGCGCTAAAAGGAATTAAAGATTTGCCTGCTTCGGAAAGACCGGAAGTAGGGCAGTTTGCCAACCGCGTAAAACGTGATTTAGAGACAGCCTTTCAAGATAGAAGAAAGGCAGTAGGTAGTTCTAATGCCCGAATTTTTATTGATATTACGCAACCTGGTGTAAAAATAGGGCGGGGACACCTGCATCTTGTTACCCAAGCGATTCGGGAGATTGAGAGAATATTTTTAAATATTGGTTTTGTGAGGCGGCGTTATCCCGAAGTGGAGACTGATTATTACGCCTTTGAAGCCTTAAATATGCCCTCCGAGCATCCCGCGCGTGATGAATGGGAAACCTTCTTTTTGCAAAACCCAAAATCTAAGACAAAGAGCAATCAAAAAATTGTTCTTACCCCTCACACCTCTTCGGGTCAGGTGCGGGAGATGGAAAATCATCCTTTGCCGATTCGGATGATGAATATTTCCAAATGTTACAGAAGGCAGATTGATATTAATCATGTGCCAATGTTTCACCAATTTGAAGGTCTGGTTGTGGACCAAGGGATTCAATTCGTGCATTTAAAAGGTGTTTTGGAATATTTTTGTCGGGAATTTTTTGGTGAAAAGCGCAAAATTAGGTTGCGGCCTTTTCATTTCCGTTTCACCGAGCCTTCTTTTGAAGTGGATGTTACCTGCGGTTTATGTGGGGGAAAGGGTTGCCGCTATTGCAAACAGGGTTGGTCGGAATTGGGCGGCGCTGGGATGGTGCACCCCAATGTGTTGCGCGCCGGGGGTCAAGACTCCAAGAGGGTGACAGGTTTTGCTTTTGGTTGGGGCGTAGAGCGCTGTTATTTAATGAAGGAAGGTTTGCTGATTCCGGATCTTAGGATGTTTTATCAGAATGATTTAAGGTTTCTAGAACAATTCTAAAAAAGTGTAAAATGTAAAACGAAAAATGTAAAATGACAACGTAAAATTTAAAAATATTTTGCAGTTTTGGATTGTCACTTTACGCTTTGCGCTTTAAGCTTTACGTTTTTTATATGAATATCCTTATTCCTCACAACTGGCTTTTGGAATATTGTAAAACCAATCTTAAGCCCCAGGAGATTGCCTCTCGGGTTTCTCTCTGCGGGGTTTCGGTGGAGAAGGTGGAAAAAGTATCTTCTAGAGTGAGCGGCGGAAAGCCGGAATATATTTATAATATTGAAGTGACTTCTAATCGGCCGGATATGTTGTCCGTCATTGGCATTGCCCGCGAGGTAGCGGCAATCTTGAAGGAAAAGTTGGTTGTGCCCAAGATTCCTACTGTCTCCACGTTAGTGTCGTCCTTAAAAAATTTAGAGATTGAAATTTTAGAGCCTGCTTTTTGCCCGCGCTATTTAGGCATTCTCTTGGAGGATGTGGAGATAGGACCTTCGCCCGAGGGTATTACCTCAAGATTAGAGCAAGCGGCTTTAAGGCCGATTAATAATGTGGTTGATATCACTAATTATGTGATGCTGGAATATGGCCAGCCCTTGCATGCCTTTGACGCGGATCGGCTGGATACCCAAAAGGGGATTCCTCAAATCATTGTGCGCAGAGCGCGCCGCGGCGAGAAGATTACCACTTTAGATGGCGAGACCTTTGAATTAAAAGATAATATGCTTGTCATTGCCGACGCCAAAAGTCCGATCGCCCTTGCCGGCATCAAAGGCGGTAAGAAAGCAGAGGTGACGCCCCAGACGAAACGGATTATTTTGGAATGCGCGAATTTTAACCCGATTTCCATCCGCCAAACTTCGCGCGCATTATCCCTGCAGACTGATGCCTCGGCGCGTTTTGAAAAGGGTCTTTCTCCTTTGGGTTTGGAGGTGCCTTTCAGCCGCGCCCTTGATCTTCTTCAGAAATTTACGCGAGGAAAGATAGCAAGTCGCGTCATAGATGTTTACCCCAAGAAATTTGTTCGGAAGAAAATAGAATTTAATCCTGTGAGTGCGAGGAGATTGCTTGGTGAGGATATTCCGCGCCCTCGCGCCATTGCGATTTTAGAGGGGCTTGGTTTTCAGACTAAAATAGAGAAGGGTAAGACTATCGTTTCCGTGCCAGCGTGGCGGTACTATGACACGGAGGGAGAAGAAGATTTAGTGGAAGAGATTGCGCGGATTTATGGTTACCATAGATTGCGAGGCAAATTGTTGGATACACGTATTCCAGAAGAGATTAAACCTTGCGAATTTCTATGGGAGGAGAGAGCCAAAGATATGCTGGTCGGCGCAGGTCTTACCGAGGTTTATACCTATTCTTTTGTGGGCAAAGATCTGCTCGCGAAATGCGGGCTCCAGACAGAGGATAATCTCAAAGTGACAAATCCCTTATCGCAAGAATTTGAATATTTGCGTCGGGATCTATTACCTAGTCTTCTAAATGTAGCCAAAGAGAATCGGCAGAGGACAGAGGAAGTTAAAATTTTTGAACTCGCCAGAATCTATTTAGGAGGAGATCAAGTTTTGCCTCGCGAAGAGCGGCATCTTGTTGGTTTATGGTGGCAAAAAAATGGTAAAACCGCTCTTTTCTATCAAATGAAGGCTGTGGTGGAGAACTTGCTCAATAGTTTGGGGGTGCGCAATTTGAGTTGGAAAGAGGGAGGAGGAAAATTTTTGGCTCCTTGGGGGAGCGCCGAAATTAGCGTGGCGGGACGAGATGTCGGTTTCTTGGGCATAGTGAAACCGGCGATCGCTTCCAACTTTAAGCTTAAAGAGCCGGTTTTGGCTTTTGATCTTAATTTTGAAGGGTTATTCAAAGATTTTTCCAGCCATAAGACATATCAGCCTTTGCCCAAATACCCGGCGGTGGGATTTGACTTAAGTATCGTGGTGCCGGAAGAGACTTTGTGGCAAGAGGTGGAAAATAAAATTAAAGTGAGCGGCGGGAAGCTTGTAAATGAGGTGCAGTTTTTAGAGGTCTATCACGGTAAACAAATTAGTAAAGGAAAGAAGGGATTGTTCTTCCGGATTGTATGTCGTTCTGGAGTAAGGAGCTTGAAAGAAGAGGAAGCCAAGGCGATTCATCAAAAAATCATTAATGGTTTGAAGAATGGGTTTGGGGCGATCATAAGAGAGGGGTAAGGAACAATTTTAAATTTTTCTGGCTTTGCCAGATCTCGCACAGCGAGACAATTTTTAATTTCTATTAAATTTCTAATGATTTAATTTTTAAACATTTAAAATTGATTCATTGAGAATTTAATGAAAATTATAAATTAGAAATTTTTTACAATATGGTTTCTGCTCAAAAACAAAATTTATCCGCTTCCTATCGCGCTCGCGATATTACCGTCTTAGAAGGCTTAGAGCCGGTGCAGAAGCGGCCGGGTATGTATATTGGTTCTACGGGAGTGGACGGCTTGCATCACCTAATTTGGGAGGTATTGGATAATTCCATTGATGAAGCAATGGCTGGCTATTGTGATCGGATTGAGATAATTTTAGAAGCGAACAATATTATTACTGTCCAAGATAATGGGCGAGGTATTCCAGTGGAGAAGCATCATCAGACTAAAAAATCGGCTTTGGAGACGGTGATGACGATGCTGCACGCCGGCGGTAAGTTTGGGAGTGGAAGTTACAAGGTGTCTGGAGGCTTGCACGGCGTGGGCGTCTCGGTGGTGAATGCTCTTTCCAAATGGCTCAAAGCGGAGGTGCATCGCGATGGCGGCATTTACAGGCAAGAATACGAACGTGGCAAACCAAAAAATAAGGTGCGTAAAATGGGCGCGAGCGATGATACGGGGACCGTTATTAGCTTTGAGCCTGATTGGGAGATTTTTGATAAAGGGGTGCAATTCTCTTGGAGCACAATCTTAAAGCACGCGCGTCAACAGGCTTATCTAACTAAAGGGGTGCGCATTATTATTTGTGATGAGCGAAGAGAGTCCAAGAGAAAAAATTATCAATTCTATTTTGAGGGCGGCATCAAATCATATGTTTATTTTTTGAACCAAGGGAAAGAAGTTAAAAATGAAAAGATATTTTACGCAGAGAAAGAGGTAGGGGGAGTAAACGTGGAGATTGCCCTGCAGTATTTTGAGGGTTACAAAGAGCACATTTTTACTTTCGCGAATAATATTCATACCGTTGAGGGCGGGACGCATTTGACTGGTTTCCGCGCCAGTTTAACTCGGGTCTTAAATGATTATGGTCGGAAGAATAATTATTTGAAGGAAAAGGAGGATAACTTGAGCGGAGATGATGTGCGCGAGGGCTTAACCGCGGTGGTCAGTGTCAAATTGAAAAATCCACAGTTTGAGGGTCAGACTAAGGCAAAACTGGGCAACGCGGAGGTGCGCGGGATAGTGGATAATGTTTTAGGAGAAGCCTTCATTGAATATCTAGAAAGCAACCCTAAAGACGCGGAGATGATTTTAGGGAAGTGCGTTCTAACCGCGCAGGCACGGCGCGCCGCCCGCGCCGCCCGTGAAACCGTGATCCGTAAAGGGGTTTTAGACGGTTTAACCCTGCCGGGAAAATTAGCTGATTGTTCTTCGCGCGATTCTAGTAAGTCCGAGCTTTATTTAGTTGAGGGTGATAGCGCTGGCGGTAGCGCCAAGCAGGGCCGCGACCGTCGTTTTCAGGCGATTTTACCTCTGCGAGGCAAGATTTTAAATGTGGAGAAAGCGCGCATAGAAAAGATGCTCAAAAATAACGAAATCCGCATCTTGATCACCGCTCTCGGCACAGGCTTGGGCGAACACTTTGATTTGTCGCGTCTGCGCTATGATCGGATTATTATTATGACTGATGCTGATGTTGATGGCGCCCACATTCGGACTTTATTGCTTACCCTTTTTTACCGTTATTTTGAAGAAATTATTCAGAAAGGGCATCTTTATGTGGCTCAGCCGCCTCTTTATCGCATTCAAAAAGGATCGCGGGTAGAATATGCCTATACTGATCGGGATAAAGCAGAGATCTTAGGCAATTTAAGCCGAGAGCCCAAGGATAAAATAGCGAAGGGAAAGATAGAGGATTCCGAAGCGCCGAGCAGAGAAATTGCGGGGAAGTTAATAACAGGCGTAGAGGTAGAGGGTAAGGAGCGGCGCAAAGGAAACGTGCGCATCCAGCGCTATAAAGGATTGGGCGAGATGAACCCCGAGCAACTATGGGAGACCACGATGAATCCGGAGAATAGGGTAATGTGGCAGATCAAACTTGAAGATGCCGAGATGGCCGATCAGACTTTTGAGACCTTAATGGGTATAGAGGTGGCGCCGCGCAAAAAATTTATCCAAACCCACGCGAAAAAAGTAAAAAATCTGGATATTTAGTTATAAAGAAAAGGTCTTGACCTTTCACCTTTAGCTAAAAGTGAAGGTCTTGCCAATTTTTTTTGTTTAGTATATACTTAGGGTAATAAAGCCCCTGCGGGCTTTTTAAAAACAAGAGATATGCCCCGCCTTTTGAATAAAATTATTCTTTTTTTCAAAGAATCAAAAATCGAACTTGCGAAAGTGGTCTGGCCCTCCCGGCCCGAGTTGTTTCGCCATACCTACATAGTTATTATTTTTAGCTTAGCGGTCGCTGTCTTTTTGGGCTTTATAGATTATCTTTTGATAGTTGCTTTAAGACAGCTTTTTTGAAAAATCATTTTAATTCTTAAGAATTCCACCGACGTAGTCGGTCGTCCACGGTTACCGCTTGCGGACGAAGTCAGTTTATTATAGGGTAAAGATGTATATTAAGCTAATAAGTAGACATCTTTGGGCGCGTGGGTATTTTGTTTCCACTATCGGCATTACGGACAATATCATCCGCGCCTACATTCAAAGACAGAGACAAGAAGAATTAGATTTATTCAAACAAACTTGGAAATGATCAAAAA
>JBAZQX010000007.1:0-76915 GCA_041644975.1 Candidatus Doudnaibacteriota bacterium
AAGAGAAATTAACAAAGTGCAGCAGCTCCTGAACGGCAGGCCGCGAAAAGTTTTAGACTATCAAACACCCTATGAAGTTTTTGGTCGATTAATCAACAATATGTTGCAATAGAAACTTGAAACCAATCATTAAAAATTAAAAATTACTTCCTTGCCACTGTTACGAGATTCTTCCCCTTCCATCTAACCGTCTTTATTCCGTCCTTTTCATAATAATTTTTTACAACCCGCAAGCCAGCATTCCGCAAAAGCCTCGCTATTTCCCTTTTGGTAAATCCATGGTAATATCTTTTTTCTTTATAAAGGACATCATTAAAATCCATTTTATTTTTCCCTAACACTTTCTTTAAATTATAACGCAGTCGCAGGGAACAAAATTTGCCTTGGAAAAAATTCCAGTTCGTGATCAGCACTAATCCGTCCGTTTTGACTAACTTTGCCGCATTGCAAAGAGCCTCTTGCCGCAACTTGACGCTTGGAATATGGTGCAAAACCGCGATCAGAAAAATGGCGTCAAATTTGTCTTCAACTTTCAAATCCAAAATATTTCCCTCGGCGAATTTTCCTTGAGGATACATCTTTTTGGCTTCGAAAAGGAGACTCGCGCTTTCATCCAAACCAAGATAGTCCGCCCCCTTTTGCAAAACTAAAGGATAAAGCCTGCCGTTGCCGCAGCCGAGATCTAACACAGAACCGCCTTTTTTGATATAGTTAGCGAAAGAGATAAAAAGCGGCCAATCCCGCTGGCGCGAGGCGGAAAAATCTCGCGCCCGCTGTTCGTAATAGTTCTGGGTTTTTTCAATAAGTTTCTTGGCAAACTCTAAACGCATAATTTTAAATACCAATCAATAACCCACCCCAACCCTCCCTTATCAAGGAGAGGGCACATTTCTCCCCTGACCGTGTCCCGCCGAAGTCCGCTCTTAAGGCGGACGTAGGAGGACAAGGGGAGATAAAGAGGGGTTTTAAAATGAAAAATGTCAATAAAATTATTGTTTTAAAGGCAATCACTGAAAAAATAAATACGAAGACCGAATTAAACGGTTTAAAGCGCAGAATCCTGAAAAAAACACACGGTCAATTTCCGCGCGATTTGGATTTATTGAAAACCTATCGCGCTCTTTTGAGGCAAAAGAAAATAAAAAGAAACCCAGCCTTAGAAAATTTATTAACCACCCGGCCTGTCCGCACGCTCTCCGGAATTGCCGCGATCACGGTTTTAACCAAGCCTTTTAAGTGCAAGGGGCGATGTATTTACTGTCCGCAGGAAGAAGGGATGCCGAAAAGCTATCTCAAGAATGAACCGGCGGCGAGCCGCGCTTTTTCAGCCGCTTTTGACCCCTCTCTGCAAGTCCAAACCCGGCTTGATTCACTGGCTCTCACAGGGCACAATACGGAGAAAATTGAACTTATTATTTTGGGCGGCTCTTTCGCGGCTTACCCTAAAGCATACCAAAAAATTTTTACGCAAAGATGCGTTGAGATGTTAAACGGACGGAAAAGCCGCGACCTTGCGCGAGCACAAAAACAGAATGAAACTGCCTGCCACCGCTTGGTGGGCCTTTCTATTGAAGTAAGACCCGACGAAGTCAACCTAAAAAATCTGGGATGGTGGCGCGCCTTGGGCGTAACGCGAGTGGAAATCGGCGTCCAGACCACTCACGACGATATCCTCAAAAAATGCCGGCGCGGACACACAGTCAAGGCGACGGCGCTCGCCACGCGACTGCTCAAAGACTGGGGCTTTAAAGTTGTTTATCATTTAATGCCTAATCTTCCCTGCTCCACGCCCCAAAAAGATTTAAAAGTATTCCAGACTTTATTTTCCGATGCCCGTTTTCAGCCAGACCAAATAAAAATCTATCCCTTGGTTGTTTTAAAGACCGCGCCCCTTTACAAGGTTTGGAAGGCTGGCTGTTTCCAGCCTTATTCCGCCGCTACGCTCAACCATCTGCTCATTAAAATCAAAAAGAGCGTGCCACCCTATGTTCGCATTATCCGTTTGATCCGCGATATTCCGAGCAACTCAATCATCGCGGGCAATAAAATCACGAATCTGCGCCAGATTTTAAAACAGAATAACGCGCAATGCCGTTGCATCCGCTGCCGTGAAGCCAAAGACGCGCCCTTGGGCAAAATCTATCTGCACATATTAAAATATCCCGCCTCTTCCGGCACTGAATATTATTTAAGCTATGAAAATAAAGACCAAACCACGCTTTACGCGCACCTCCGCTTGCGTTTTCCATCGCTCAAATCAACATTCCAAAACTGCGCCATTATCCGCGAGGTGCATACTTACGGTCAAGTGGCGTCGCTTAAAACTCAAAATCAGTCTGCCACGCAACACCATGGTTTGGGCAAAAAATTAATCCAAAAAGCGGAAAATCTAGCCTCTCAAAATGGGTATAAAAAAATAATGGTGATTTCAGGAGTCGGCGTGAGGGAATATTATTGGAAACTAGGGTATGGAATTGTTGGCTATGGGTATATGATGAAAAAATTACATCCCGATCGTCATTGCTTCGTCGTCCCTCGACAAGCTCGGGACTCCTCGCAATGACGGGATTATCCGGATTTTTGAGTTTCTAACAACTTAATCCAATCCTTAACCGAAAGCTCCTGCGCCCTCGCCGTCCTTTTGACTCCCACGGCTTTAAGCCAAGAGGTTACCTCTTCATCCGTTAAAAGATAACCGTTTTTTAAATTATTATGGATTTGCTTTCTGGGACTCGCGAAGCCAATTTTAATTAAACGAAAAAACTCCGCTTCTTTATTATCCATCTCCTCGGCAGTAACGCGCAAAAACCCGCGGCGGTTATACCAGCGAAGCTCGCTGGCAAGCTCGGAGTGCGGATACATCCGAATCCTTAAAATCGCTGAATCTACCGCCGGCGGAGGCGAAAACTTATCGCGGCTTACATAATCCACGATTTCCGGGCTGCCAAAAGTCTGCACCGCGACCGTTAAAACACTCATTTTACCGGGGCGGGCGCAAACCCGTTTCGCCACTTCCTTTTGCACCAACAAGACCATCATTTTAGGTCTTTTTTTACTGGCGGTAAATTTTCTTAAAATCTTCCCCGTGATGTAAAAAGGGATATTGCCAATAACTTTATAATCGTTGGCAAACTTAAAATTGAAAATAGAAAACTTGATGATGTCATCCGGAATGATTACCACGGCGCGGAAAGGCTTGAATTTGCGTTCTAACTCGCGAGCCAAATCTCTATCTAATTCCACGGCGACAACTTTGCGCGCCCGCATCGCCAATTTTTGGGTAAGGTCGCCCTTGCCCGGACCAATTTCCAAGATGACATCGCTCCGCCGCACTTCCCCCGCGTCCACGATTTTATTTAAAATCGTCTCGTCAAACAAAAAATGCTGACCGAGTTTTGGTTTGATTGTTTTCTGTTTTCTAGACTGAAAATTTTTCATAAAAATAATAATAAATTATCTATGTTTATACTAACAAAATCAGCTATTTCAAGCAAATAAAAAAGGTTTCAATGGATTAAATATTGAAACCTCCCAGTCCGGGGAAAGCCTTTTAAACATCTAATTTTTAAAAATCAAACATTTTTGTAATTTGGGTAAGTGATTGTAGCTTAGGCAGAAACTTTCTTGCGTTGTAAAACAAGGTTTTTCATTGTATTTTGTAGGCGCAAAAATAACCTTCCCCGCAAGGAACAGAGCCGCAACAAGCATAAAATCCCAAACCCTTGCAATCAGCATCATCATAAACTTCTGTTTTAGCATCCGGTAACCATAATAAATACGGACCCTTAGGATAAGAAGCGCCTGTGCAATGCCAGGCTACGCCATTCCATGTGCCGCTACTTGCGTCAAGATACAGATAAGCATTGCCCTTAGTGCGGCTTCCGGATAAAGGATCTAGCGGGATTTTTGATATATAAGGCGCCAGCGCGGAGTTCAGGCTGTCGCTGCCGGATACGCCGCCGTTCCAGCAAGTTGCCGCGCTTCCCATCCCTAAACATTTAGCCGCTCCTCCAGTAGAAAAAAAATCTCCGCCTTGTGAATCTGCCAACATATTTAAAGCAGTCGCGATTTGCTTTAAATCAGAAACTCTCCTCGCATCCCGCGCTTTTTGACGCGCGCTATTCACGCTCACCGCGACAATAGTTGCTAAAAGTCCAATTACCGCGATCACCACTAAAAGCTCAATTAAAGTAAACCCCATTAGAGAATCTCGTTCTCTAACCCCATTTAGAAATTTATGTTTCTTAAACACGGTACTCCTTACTCCCCGTTATTTCTAAAGGGGGTAAATCCTTTATTTTTGAAACGAATCATTTTTCGAAACTACAAATTACCAATTACTGAAATTTTTGCTAAAAAATTTCTGGTGCTCTATTCTAAAAATAGTTCGAACCCCAGTAGTAAAGCAGAGCTTACTACGGGGCACGGCGCATTTCGCTCGCCTCGCTGAAGCTCCGGCGAAGCGGGCCGCCTGCTTGCCCGCTCACAAGCCTTGGCGACGGAGGGTGGTGGTGGCGAGAAGCCCCCAAAATTTGAGCGGCTTCCCCGCGATTCCAATATTCCTTTATGTATTCAGCGAGCACAGATATATTATCATCTACACCATAAACTTTTCGCAGATGCTCTTTTTCCAACTTATGGTGACAAACATCATAAGCAGTATAATCAAAGCCAGATTCTCTTAGCTTATCAGCTATCATTGGAAACATATCCAAATATCCATCTCTGGTATACCATGTAGTCTTATACATCATTAATCCTTTCCATAGGTTATTTTCGCCTACCTCTGATATACACTAACAATAATTGCAATAGTTTTTTTCAACTCCGTAATGGCAGAAACAGTATTACTGACTTCTTGCCTTACTTGCATTATAAAAATATAATCATATCAACATTTTTTTGTTGCAATAACAATTAGCCCATGACCTCTACTGAAAATACGACCCATCCAGTATATAATCGTTAAAATTAAATCGATCAAAAATCCATGCCGGCATTCGGCGTATTTAAAACGTTTCCATAAAAGGGAGTCGGGGAAAAAATTCAGAGCCTTAAAACCAGAGCTATCTAACATTTTAGTTAATGATTTTTTATTAAAAAAGAATCTATGATCCGCATGGTATAAATAAAACAGAGGAAATCGGAGCCTGCCAAACGATAATCTAAAAAGCAATATTGAAATCTTAAAAAATAAAGAGTCCGCATTTGGCGTGCGTATGATCATAACTTTCCCATATCCAACTGCAGAATTGAGCCGTTTTAAATCACTTAAAGGATCTTTGCAATGTTCAATAACATCCCATGCTGTAATAATGTCGTATTTGCAGTCAGTTAGAACTTTCGAATCTGCAATTGAAGCATTTTCAATAAAGTCTGCTCCTAAATTCAATCTTTGCCTTGCAATGCTACATGCATAGCTTGAGACATCTAATCCACTAACTTCATATCCCTCTTTTCTTGCTATCTCCATAAATATACCTGTCGAACAACCAACATCCAAAAGCCTTCCATGAGAAATATATTTTTTCACCATACGAATCCGTTTGTAAGACTGCTCTTCAACGCCGCTCTTTGCATCATTGCCTAATTTACCTGCCATCATATCGTGATATGTTTTACTATACAGCATATCATTTGTATTTATATTCGTTTCTCCTGAATCAACAAATTGTAATTCACAATGTTGGCACTTAAATATTTTTCGGCTTTCGAATGTTACACCCCAACTTGATTTAACATCGGCTTGGGGTTTTAAATCTAAAAACGAATTCACAGGCCCTTTACCACAGGCAAGGCATATACGCCCCTGCCTGTCCCTTATTAACTCTGTGCGTTGTCTCTTTGGTTTATTGGTAGTCATAATATCCACTATGAATCCAATTTCTGGGCAATTATATCAATAGACCCGTTAGAAATGGGAATTAAAATTTGTATTTTTTCAAAGCCAAAAGAAAAGGTTGATAACCACTTTGTCCAGGGATAAACATACGCCAGGCGGTCGATGAGAAACGAGAGTGTTACCCAATTTCTGCTAATGACATCTCCTTTTCTTTATTTGCTTTTTGCCATACTCCGCACATCTTACATCTAAGGTTGCATCTTTCAGTCACATAAAAAATGTACATAGAATTGGGTTAAAAATAACCTTGACATTAGCAGACCTTTAGCAATTTTAAAAAATTCATTTTTTGCCTTCCGGAAGTATGAAGTTTTTAATTATATTGAACATAAATTTAAGTTGATTTGAACGTATATGCCGCACGAAGTTGAAAAAATTAATGGGATTTAAATAGTAATAGATTAAAGCAAGTCTCTGTAAATTCTTTAAATCCTTGGCACTTAAATCCCCGGTTTCATACATTCCAGTATGGACTGTAAACCTGCTCCATTCCTTAATTGCTGAATTTGTTTTAATCCATTCATCATAGACTTCGCTTCCCGGAAATGGGCAAAGAATGTTAAATTGGGCAGTATGCAGCCCTGAGTTCCCAGCAAATTTTATTGTTTGCATGACTGTTTTTTTTGTGTCTCCTGGAAAACCGATCATAAAGAAACCATGTGTGATTATGCCATGTTTTTTTATCATGGCTATCTTTTCCTTAACTATTGAAAGATCGAGATTTTTTTTAGCTCTATTGAGGATATCTTGATTGCCTGATTCGATACCCAATGCTAAAAGATAGCAGCCCGATGCTTTCATTTTTGCTAAAAGCTCGTCATCAAGTTTGTCTATTCTCACCCCATTAGGACACTTCCAATCAATTTTTAATTTTCTTCTTATTATCTCATTACAAACCTCTATTGTTTTTTCTTTTAACAATGTGAAATTATCGTCTTCAAAATGTATTTCTTTACAGCCATATTTTTTAACAAGAAGCTCGATTTCATCAACAATATTCTTAGCGCTTCTCTGTCTAAATTTATGGCGCCAGATTGCATTGGATGCACAAAAAGTGCAGAAATATGGGCAGCCTCTGGAACTCATTATCGGACCTACTGGATGTGATTTTGTATAAATTCCATGAGGAGCAGGAGGATAAAAATTAGGGTTTATCTCTTCCCAATCTGGAAATGGCAGATAATCCAGGTTTTTTATTAATTCTCTTTTTTCGGTTAAGATTGTTTTTCCTTTCTTGTCTTTAAAACAAATGCCCTTAACTCTTTTAAAGTCAGTTTCGCCTTTTTCTAGTTTTTTAACAAGCTCTAGCACTGTTTCTTCCCCCTCCCCAACTATTATGAAGTCTACCCCTAACTCTGAAAGGGTTTCTTCCGGAATTGAGGTTGAGTGAGGTCCGCCAAGGCAAATTTTAGCTCTAGGAATAACTTTCCTAAGCATTCTTACAAGATTCTTAGCCTCTGGAATAAAGTCTGTTGTAGCATGAATTCCCACAAGATCTGGATTAAAACTTGAAATTTTTTTAACTGTTCCAGCCATTGAGAGGCGAGATTTCTGCAATGGGTCTACAATATGTGCGTTATAGCCCTCTTTTTTCATGTATGCATTTAAATATCCTAAGCCTAGCAGCGGGGTTATAATGTAAGCATCATATGGCGGCCTACAGAACACTATGTTAAAATTATGCTGTGCATTATTTAAAGCCATAGATTAAATGAAAAACTTGTGTTTATTAACATTATTGTCATAAAGCAGATATTAAAATTATCTCACGAGCGAAGAGATATAAAACACGATTGGTTTTGAACCCATTTCTGAAATTCTTTTTTTTCTTACGCCAAATATATAGTAAATTCTTTCTATTCTTGCTGAGTTTGGAAATTGTTTTAGAATATCAAATAAGACCTTATATCCACGCATTTCGAATTTACCCTCATTTTTCAAAAAATTTTTTGCAAAATTTGTTTTTCCTCCAAAAAATCCTGACATTAAATCTTCATGCTTAAATCTGCTCAAAAGCAGGCGAATTTTTCCCATGTAAATTGCTATTTCAGAAATTATTCTTCAGTATATTGGCCAATCTGAAACAACACCTTACCTTGTTGCTATAACAAAGTCTGCCCCACCCCTCATTTTTGTCGCATAATATCTTTTAACAGAAGTATATGTGCGGGTTCTTGGGCGGCAAATTCTTTTAGCTCAACGAGTTGAGCTTCAATCGAAAGCACTTGTTGATCATCTTCCTCTGTAGATTTTCTTGCATAGATTAAGTATTTCATATTAATTTGATTAAAAAAATTCCTTTTCCCAGGACGAAACCGCTCATGGCTACGCCAGATCTTCAGACAACTGATTTTTTCGCCCAAAATCCCTTACAATTTAATCGCCGAGTCCGCCAATTCGGCGGATAAACTCCGCGAGGCGAACCCAAACTGCTTGCAAATTCCTTACTGGTGCCCGGGGCGGGACTCGCCCCGTCGCTAAAGCTCCTTGAAACCTTGCGGTTTCAATGCTTCCACATCGGGGAAACTACCGTTTCCCCGACCCCTTTCCCGGGTTCTCGTCCCTATTACTTTAAACCTTGTATTTTTGAAAAAAACAAACAGACACAAAGCGATATCTTCTTTGTGCCCGGGGCGGGACTCGAACCCGCAAGGTCTCGCGACCACAAGATTTTAAGTCTTGCGTGTATACCAGTTCCACCACCCGGGCAAACCCTCCGTCGTTGCGAGGAGCGACCAAAAGGAGCGACGAAGCCCGCCCGCTCACAAGCTTCGCTTCAGGCGAGGCGGGCGGGCTTCGCTCGGGCT
Organism: Candidatus Doudnaibacteriota bacterium; assembly: GCA_041644975.1. GTDB lineage: Bacteria > Patescibacteriota > JAQUNI01 > JAQUNI01 > JAQUNI01 > JAQUNI01. The sequence goes on from JBAZQX010000007.1 coordinate 8,710, forward strand.
TTAAGGCCCGAGCTCGCAACGACAAAATCATTTTGAGGCCAGGACGGGAATTGTCATGGCTTCGCCAGATCTGGCAGAGCCAGACACCCACGAATCACGGTTTTGTCCCGCTACGCGGGATCTCGCGCAGCGAGACAGACCGTTAATCTTTTGAGGCCTAGGTGGGATTTGCACCCACGAATCACGGTTTTGCAGACCGTTGCGTTAACTACTTCGCCACTAGGCCATATTCAATTTTCAGCAAATCCTTCTGTTGGTGAGTTTTATAGAATTTCTCCATTTCAATTGCCTCACTACGGGTCGGAAATTCCTTATAACCTAACAACCGCCACGGACAATATGCTTTAGTTGATTTTACCTTACCGCTGTTATGTCGTTTAAATCTAACTTTCACATTTTCCGTACTGCCTACATACAAATTATTATTTTTTAGGCTAAGTAAAAAATATACATAATACATAGAAATCATGGTTTTATCCCGCTACGCGGGATCTCGTCATCAAGATCTGGCAAAGCCAGACAGAGCGAGACAGACTGTTGCCTTACTACTTGCCTACCCGCCGAATAAAAAATAAAAGATGTCTCAAAGACATCTCCATTTTAGCATTTATACGGTTTTGGTCAAACGCGAAAATAGAATCATGAATCAAATTAAGAAGAATTAAGAATTCATTTCCCCTAATTCTTAATTCCTGCCTGCCCGCCGAAGTCCGCCAAAGGCGGACGTAGGTGGGATTCCTAATTCACATTTTCCAAGACCTCCACTTCCAATTTACGCGCTCCGAAAAATTTTGCCCTCAAATAACTGGAAAACCAAATATCAATGCGACCCCAATGTCTTCCCGCCATCCGATCCTGGACTTCAAAAACCTGATCACCGAAAAGGGATGGAATCTTAAACTTAGTGCCAAAGGGTAAAAAGTTCGCCGCCGCGATCCCTTCACGCACTCTTTCGCCGGAAGCGGTAATAAAAGGCGTGGCGTCGCATTGAGCCACACTAGACGAATAGCCAGTGACCACAATCGGATAGACGCCGGGACTAACGAGAGATTCTTTACTGTAAAAACGCCCTTTAATAATACTGTCTACTGTCTCTTTGTCAAAATAAAACCTGCCTTCCACGTCAATCGGCGTTAAAGGCTGGCGCTTTTGCGGTCTTAGAATTTCTCCTATTCGCGCCGCGTCTCTCCCGACCCATCCTTGAACCATTCTGTCTATCTTTCGCGAAGATAAAAAAACCTTTTGGATATCTTGCTTGGGTATCCCTAAGAACAGTGTAAAAGCCAAAAAAACCAAAAGTGAAATGGCGTAATATTTCATTGATTTTTAAAGATTTTTGTTTTTATTTTAGGTTGCGCCCTTATCTTTGAAACCTATTTTTATTTTATCATATTTAACACAAAAAGTCAAAAAGAAAAACCCCAGTCAGTTGGGGCTTTTCTTATAGAACTTCAATTTTTATCTGTTTTAAGCCGAACTTTATAGCTTCTCCGCGGCTCGGCATCCAGAAGTCAACGCGAGTGCTATACCGCGCGTTCATTCGGTCTTGCACCTCAAAGACCTTGTCGCCGTAAAGCTCCGGAACCTTCACTTTGGTCCCAAAAGGCAAGAAGTTAGTAGCGATAATACCATCGCGAACATACTGACCCGACGCCGTAATAAACGGGGTGGAGTCGCACTGATCCACGGTGGAAGAATAAGCCGTGGCGGAAACAATATACGCGCCGGGCTTTGCTTCTCTCCTTGTTCGTTGCGGCGACTTGATAGAAATTATGTTTTTTGACTGATATTCGGCTAATTTCTGGTCCAATTCCTCTTTAGATAAATACGTCTTATCCTCTAAAGAAATATGGGTTAACGCGCCAGACGCAGGCTCTTCCTTATTCCAATCAAAAGGACCAAAACCGGCAGTGACTAAAAAGACTGGTAAAATGATGATGAGTCTTTTAAGAATAAACCTCATTAGGCTTAAATTAATGAATCAACTCCCGCCTTATAGCCGTAAAAAAGGCCTAGCAAAGCGAGATTTTAGCTAATCTTAGGCAATCCCAAGGAACCGATCCCTTAAGCGCCTAATTTCGCTAAAATAAGGTTAAATCTTGTCTTGGATCTGATTAAATTTGGCTTAGATAAGCCAAAATAAAAAAATCCTTGACAGATTTAAGAAATTATTGTAGCATATCTTTTCTTAAAAGTCAAGGATTGAGCCCCATACAACAAGTTGCCGATTCCGAGGACAAAGTTCCAAGGGTCCAAAAGATCCAAGAAACAAAGTCTAAGAGCTAACCCTTCCTCCATCAGGACTTTCAGCTTGCGAGCAACGCCGCGGGGTGGTCGTCGCCCCAGCCGCGGCCAAGCCAGCGGTAGCGCCAGGACCACTCGCCGCCAAAGAAATAGAGGCAACGGACACAGAGGTCGCCATCGGAGTAGCGGTAGATGGTTCCCCAAAAAAAGATATAAAGGATATTGCCATTATCATCTTTTTTCCACTCCTCGGGAATGAGATGGGGGTGAGTAAGGAGATAATCAAGGACATTAGCGTTCAGAACAGGCATATCCGCCAGTTCTTCGCGGAGTTTGTTGCCCTCAACATACTTGCCGTCTATCTGGTTTTCGGAAAGATAGAGCTTAACATTGGCAGAATCCCACGCAAACTGTCCACTACTTCCTTTGTCAGTGTAATGTTTCTCAACTTTCCAACCTGTGGGGAGGAAAGGATCGGCGTCGCAGTCAATAATGTGCTGATTCACATCGAGTATTAAATCACTCATTGTTCACTCCTTCTGATTGCAACAATGTTCTTGCGAACGATGTTACGGGTTTTTGAACGCTGTTTCTCACCATAAGCAAGCTCAACCACATTGGTTTTGCCACAGTAGGAAAAAGCTCAAAAATGAGCTACTTTCTGCTATGGCAAATCGCAAATTCGTAAAATCAAGAAAAATACTTCAACCGCCAATTATACATCCAAAGCGACTTTTTGTCAAACACGATTGCTTAGCCTTCTGTTATCTGTTGGCTCCATACTCCCCAAGCGAAGCGAGGGGCTTTGGAGCCTTAAATGCGAAATAGGATTAAAGTTAAATAATATTTTGTTTTCACGGCTTGCATTATGGCCTGCCCGCCATTGGCTTCGCCAGCAGGCGATGGCAGGCGGGCTCCATAGTCCGCTCTTAGGGCGGAACTATGGAGCCAATAAACTTAAATAGCGTATTTTGCAAAGTAAAACCGCAAAGTTCCAAAACACGCCCCATTTAGGAGCGTGTTTTTAGTTGAGCGGGTGAGCGGAATTGAACCGCCTTCTCATCCTTGGCAAGGATGTATAATAACCGTTATACGACACCCGCAGGTTAGATTAATTTTTCTAATCCTAATATCCAACCTTTGATTTTATTAATTAACTCCATGTGAGACACCGAGACCCTCAATGTGCCATAAGGCAGACGATTGATAGTGCGTTTCCCTTTACTAGATGGAGTAACGCGAGAATAAGTTTTTAAAAATTGATTCTTGGGAATACGAGTTATTTTGGACCAATAATTAACCGCTCCCTCTGCGGTAACATTCGGATGAATCTGCACTGCAGCGAAAAATCTATCTTCTCGAACATGGCAAATCTCTCGAAAAAACCTCATCATTAACTTGATCATACCGGGATCAGCATTAGAGAAATCCACGCGCCATCTTGATCGTTTATGCCCTTCTGCCCAGTATAAAGCCACGCCTACTAAAAATAGTTCTCTTTTGGACAACTTATGAATATCTTGAGAGGCTAGATATTGTATCTTTTCCGCTCTCTCCTGCGCAAGCATGGCCCTTTTCTTATTAAATTGCGTTATATTATATGCCCATTTTCTGCGCGTTTTATGCCAAAACTTCTTTTTAATCCCAACAGGCATCTCAACATCCTTTAACCAATAAGAAAGGGTGCTCTTGGGGACTCCCAAAATTTGATTTATTTCATTATAACTCTTACCCTGTTTTCGCAACAAAGTTGCGGAATATTGCTTTGCCTTCATTATATTGAACCAATGACAATATAACTTTATTGTATCCCATTAGTTCAATACTGTAAAAAAACATATTGACGGTGCCGGGGGAGAGAATCGGACTCTCGACACGATGATTTTCCATTGCTCTCTCGGATTTCTCCGAGGATTGGACTATCTCTTCTCCTCACCTAGAAATAACAAATTCTCTTTAGGTGAGGGGCTGGGCGCTTAATGCAGGATTATTATTGGGATTCACCCGCTAGTCTCTACACCTTCTCCTCTAATTAAACCCATAAAGGAGCTTGGCTCGGGATTACCATATCCCTTTGAATAAAAGGATTTAGGCTTCCCCGAATTCACCCAGTTTGCGCTTCCATATCGCTATGAAAGGGACCGAAAATTCAGTCATCTGCTCTACCACTGAGCTACCCCGGCAAGTTGGTAATCAGTAATTAGTAATTGGTAATTAGGGTAAACCCCGCACCGTCCGCCTTTGGCGGACTGGTGCGTGGGTAAACTCGCCCTTTGGGCGAGAAATTCCTGATTACTAGTTACTGATTACCGATTACTAATTACTATTTCCTAACCCATTAACATAAACATAATATCCTAAACTACCCAGGTTGTAAACCTTTAAATTGTAGTATGCCCCTCCTTTTCCCCAATCTTTCATAAACCCCCAGCCATTCCAAGAAAGAACATTTAAATTTTGGGAGATTTTACTTTCAGGATGCTCGTATGTTCCTTCCAAAGCGACCAGTTCCGATTTCTGATCCTTATTGAAATCTCCCGCCTCAATCTCTAAAAGAGGTTTGTCTAAAATTGACGAGCCCCAGATTAAATCAAGCTTTTCTTTTTTCAAATTATATAAAAACAAGTGGCTTCCCCAATGCTCTTTGTTTTCCGCATTCGCGAGGGGCGAGTTCTCCGCGTAATCCCCCTTTTTCCATAGGGCTAAAGCAAGGTCGGGTTTAGCGTCGCCGTTAAAATCGCCAACCGTATAATCATTAACCACCCAAGCGGGATCGCTTTCCCAAATCTTTGTTTCATTTTGAAAAACTTTAACCAAGCCTTGATCCAAAATAATCTTTTCTTCTTTAGTGTCCTGATCTAAATCTTGATTAAGGAGAGAAGGAATCCCCGCAAAGACGACCCCGCTTTTCAAGCCCAAACTTGTTTCTTCTTGGTACGCTCCATTTTGAAAAGAAAAGGAAGGCTGTTCGTCTAAAGCAATGCCCAACATTTTAAGGAGCCTATTCTGTTCGCTTGGAGAAACAAACTGGGGCTGACTGTAATCAAAAATTTTGACGGGTAAAAAATTCAGCTCTACTACGCCATCGCGGTCCAGATAGATGTCCGCGACCATCCCCTCCCGCGTCTCCTCGCTCCACATCTGGTCAAAAACAAAATTGCCTAAAGAATAGATAATATACTTGCCTTTATATTTTTCCACGGTCTGAAACCAATGCGGATGATGGCCGATCACTAAATCCGCGCCCGCGTCAATCGCTTGGCGGGCAAAAGCGATTTGCCCCGCGTTGGGAGCGCGCTTATACTCTGTGCCCGCGTGCATAGAAATAATTACCAAATCCGCTTCTTTTTTCGCCTTTCCTAAATCACTTTTTAAATCCTCTGTGTTCATTATCGCCGCGCCGGCGTTATTCTCCTTGGCTTCGGTGTTGCCAGCGTAAGTATAAGCTAAGAAGGCAATTTTAAGATTATTTCTTTCCACTATTGCCGCTTGATGCGCCGTTTCGCGATTTAATCCAGCGCCAACGCCTTGAATGCCCTCTTGCTCCAATAATTCCAAAGTTTTTTTAAGACCTTTATCCCCTTGGTTCATAATATGGTTATTGGCTAGGGATAAAACATCAAAACCGACCTTGGTCAGCGCTCCCGCGCATTCCGGATCCGCGCGAAAAACCATACTGGGAGTACGCACGGGCTCACCAGCAAGGAGGGGCGACTCTAAATTGCCGAAAGTGATATCGGCATTTTGCAAAAATTGCCCCATTTTCCGGAAAGGATATTGATAATCATTATATTCCACCATCTTTTGGCCTACATTGCGCGAAAGCATCATATCGCCCACTGCCACGAGATGGACCAAAGGCTTCGCGGGAACAGGAAGACTCGGCTTTTCTAACACTGCTTCACTTTCCTCTTTGACTTCCGCGGACAGAGGCAATCTTTTTCGGCTCTCTTTAAAGTAAGTGAACGGCTCGTTAATAGGCAAAATTCTAAAAAGCGCCACCCCAATGATGACAATAAGCGGAACTATAAACCAGAATAAAATTTTGGAAAACATAAAAAATAAATCAAAAATCAGATATCCCCGGCCCGCCCCGTAGTAGAGAATCTCACTACAGGGCCCGCCTCGCGTTAAATATAGTCTATCAATAATTACTCATTTATATCTCTTGAAATAACATCAATTGGCAGACAAGTTAAAGGCGAGCGGGGCAGGCAAAATGCAAAATGACGGATTAAAATTCAAAAAGAATTAAAATTTTTACATTTTACATTTTCATTTTGATTTTTGATTTTTACATTTTGATTTATTCGGCAATAAAACTCTCCGTCCATTTCGGCAAACTCGGCATCTTCTGACTACTTTCGCCGGATAAAATCTTCCACCATTCTTCGTCTGTTAAACGATTAGATAAAGGCTGTAGAAATTCATAATGAGAATAAATCCCTCCCTTCGCGATTTTCAGTTTACCTTCCACGGGCGCCACCACATAGATAGGAAAAATATTACCCGTGGCTTCTTCCAGCACGACGCCGTTCGGGTCAGTGGCAACATCGGCGACAAGCGCTCCAGGATGATCATCTACCTCGCTCGCGCTTTGGACATTCATATCCTTCATCACAGAGAGCCAAAGATGCTCCAGCTCCCCGCCGTAAAAACGGATAAAATTATACTCTTCCTCGGACAAACCCTTGCCTTCCAATTCTTTTTCCGCGATAATTTTGAGTTGATCCGCGATTTCTTTTAACTTATTAATACTCTCCCCCTGTTCCTCTGATAAAATCCCGCGCGTTTCCAGACCATCCGAAAGCATCTTGGCTAGACCAGCTAACCTTGCGTAGACCTCTGGTTCGGGCTCCACATAGCCGCGGTCGTCATACTCTTCCGGGGGCCCTGCGCCCATTTCGGCATAAACCTGCTTGGCATAAAGAATCGTATCATGCTTTAATTCTGTCCAAGACCCAAGATAGCCGTTCAAATTCTTCCTTGTCCAAGCTTCATTTTGCATAAACTTAGGGTACCCTTCTCCCTTAGCAAGTAATATTGGATTTAAGGAATAAAGCCAGCCCCAATAAAGATTCTGGGTCCAAATTTTTTGGTCAAGACCTGCTAAATATTCACGCATCTTGCGCATATTTTCAGGATAATTCTGGTAATCATCCGCTCCACCTGCTTTTAAAATGCTGTATGCCTCCTCGCTACCCAAAGCCGCTGGAATATCCAACCCCTCCGGCAGCATCCTTCGCTGACCCTTTTTGTTTTCCTTAACCTCGCGGTAAATCAGTCTTTGGAAAATAGAGGCGTCAATCGTAAATCGCTGACCCATCACACGGAAACCCTTAATCTCTTCCTCGCGATCCGGATTAATTGATTCATCAAAAATAGGCATTGAGTTAATCTGTGGCGGCGCTAGCTCCTTGGCTTGTCCCATAAAAATAATGAAGTTGTCTTGCGAGAGCAATTTATCCAGATTAATATCATCGCCATAAACCCGCTTTAAAATCTCTAAATATTGGTAAAAAGTGATGTCGTCCGATTTACCGACAAAGAAGTTAGTCGGCTCGTAAATCTTCTCCCAATTCGTGAAATTCGCTTCTTTTTGACCTAAGGCTAAACTTGCCAAAATCGCGGAGCGGGTTTCATCCTCGCTTTTTTGCCTGAAGGTCATCCGACCATACCACATCATTGTTTTAAAATATCTTTGCAAATCTTCGGACTTGGAGTAATGACCGCGCGGAATATATTGCGAATAATCTTCCCTATAATCAGCGCTATCCTGACCCTTATTCATTAAGGGCGACTCTGTAATACCCTCGCGCTTCTCTATGAGATTTAGCTCCTCCCCCACCACATCCGCAACCTCTCCCCCCACCGGCGCCGCGGGTTCTAATAGTTTCGTGGCAATCGTGAAAAAGGCAACGTTGCGCAAAGCCGCGCTTTCCCAAGCCGTCCCGCGCAAAGCCTCTAATTGCGTTTCCGAAGCAGCGAGCATTCCGGCATCAAGTTCCCGCAGGGCTTGAATCAGCTTCTCCTCCTCTAATTTTTTCAAACTATAGTCAAAGAGAAGGTGAAAATTGTGCAAAACCGAATCCACGGTAATGAAATTGGGCACAGAATCGTAGCGGTTGTTTTCATAAATCTGAAAGAACTCCTTATAGCTCCCTTCTGTGACCGCAAAAGCATTCTTTTCCAATAAATTCTGCGCCGCCGCGGTTAATTCGCTAAACTGCTCTTTATTTTCCACATTTTCTAAATCCTTTTCTATTTTGTAAGAAGCCACTTTCGGCGTTACGCTTACTTTTTCCGCCTCAAAGCTCGCGAAATTCTGCGCCGCCGCGCCTTTCACCTGCACCAAACTCCCAATATTACTCTTAAAATCAAGGGCAGTGGCTGGCTTTTTTTCTTCTCCTTTGGCTTTAAAATAGCGATTATAGGCAACATAGCCCCCAGCCGAAACCGCAGCTAAAAATACCACAGCCGCCGCAGCGATTGCCCACCAGAACCATCTTTTTTTCGGAGAAGGCTCTGCTGGCAAAAGAGAGCTTATCTTAAGAGGGCTCTCCGACTCATTCGGGCTATCGCTTGTGGATTCTTGCTTGATCAATTCTTCTTTAGGTTGTTCTAAGGGAGTTTTTGTTTGTTTCATATTTTTTTTATTTTATTTAAAACATTTAATGCCGCGAAGCGTTGCAATGTAGAGACGTTGCGATGCAACGTCTCTACAATCATTATAATCTCTCTACCATTTAAAGGCAACGAAAAAGGGATTATTTAAAATTTTGATTTCCTCTCCCTTAAGAATTATGGTAGAATAATAATATCTTTACCTTGAATTACGAAATTAGAGCACAAGTAACCCACCCCCGCCCGCCTCGCCTGAAGCGAAGCTTGTGAGCGGGCAGGCCTTCCCTCCTCTTCAAGAGGCGAGGGGGCATTAATTCCCCCCTGACAAAGTGATTACATAATCTAATCGCACATTTCGTAATTCAAGAATCTTTATATTATTTAAAGACAACAAAACAAATGAAGTACAATCTCAAAACCATCTTGTTCTTTCTTTTGATGTCATCCGCTGTCATTTTAGTCTCCTCCCCTGTCGCCCAAGCCGTCTGCCCAGTCTGCACGATCGCGGTTTGCAGCGCCGTGGGCTTGTCGCGCTGGCTCAAAATTGATGATTCCATTACCGGCTTATGGATAGGCGGCTTAACCGTTTCTTTAATCGTTTGGACCGTAACTTGGCTCCGTAAAAAAAATTGGCGATTTCCGGGTATGCCCATTGCGGTCGCTCTCATATATTATTTAACTGTTTGCTTGACCCTCTACTTTGCGAAATTTTTAGGTCAGCCCGCCAATTGTTTCTGGGGCGTAGATAAGTTGTTATGGGGCATCATGATCGGCAGTATCTTTTTTTCTGCCGGCGCTTATTTTTATTCTTATCTGAAGAAAAAAAATGGCGGCAAAGCCTATTTTCCTTTCCAGAAAGTGGTGATGCCGATTATTCCGCTTTTAATTTTAAGCGTAATTTTTTATCTTTTAACCAAAAAATAGGGTTTATTTGTCATTGCGAGCAGTTCCTTGCACTCCTCCTGCACTGAGCGGGAAGGCAAGAGGGGAAGGGAGTGGCCCTCCCCCTGCCCGAGAGGGAGATGGAGGGGGAGGGAGAAGAAAGACCCCGCCCCGCTTTGCTCGCAACGACGGTCATATCTATGCCTACACCCGATATTGAAAAATTAAACCAATTTATTCAAAAAGTGGACCAGATGAAAAAACAGGAAAAGATGGATCTCTCATCGGATCAGGATTTAAGTTTGGCGATTATGAACTTGGTGAGTATTGAGGAGCATTTCTTCTTCACAGGCGCGAAAACAGGCAGAACCGAATATTATGACTTGATTTCCGAGGTAAGGGAAATGCGCAAGGAACTTTTAAAAAAAATCATCAAGGAATACGAGGGTGAAATCTGGTGCATTTCCAAGCATCTCCTCGCCGCTTCCATGCGTTTAATGGAGGTGGGAACAAAACAGCTCGGGATAGGACGCAAGGAAGAAGCTTATGATTTATTTGATAAGGCTTACAAACTTTATTCCCTCTTTTGGGGCTTAAATATGAAATTGATGAAAACCGAGGATTTAAAAAAAATTGACGCGAACGCGCTCAACAAGCACGACAAAGAGAAAAAAGGATTCTTGGGCAAACTCGGAGATTTAGTTAAAAAAGTGGTTGATTGCTGTATTGAATAAAAAAAACATCATAAAGATTAACTAAAATCTATGCCGAACACCCCAACCGAACCAACACCGCCAGGAAAATCACATCCTCGCTTTACTTACATTTTTTGGCGGTTAATTGTGCCAATCGTTGTCCTCGGTACCCTAGCCTTGATCTTTTGGTTGAAATAAAGACTAAAATAGATCAAATAAAAACAGATTACTTATTTTCAAAGTAATCTGTTTTTTTGTTGTCTTGCCCGTCTTTGGCAGTAAATTCTCTTCAGCTTCATCTAGATTTAGAAAAAAAGAAGGGCGGTTTTTAGATTTCTCTCGCCGCCCCCAGTATTGGAATGAACAAAGTCATTCTTCTATTTACCTTTCCTCTGAAATAGGAGGAAATTTTGGCTTGACTTCCAGCTTGTTCTATGGTACTCTACACAGTTGTTCTTTACTAACTATACGAAAGGGGTGTGCACCATGTTTATCCATCTTCTGGCTGGCAGTTTGGTATTTTTGTTTCTCGGAAAAGTTCTTGGGCTTGAGATTACCAGAACGTATCTGGTAGTCGGAGCTTTTTGGGGTATTGTTCCTGACCCAATCAGCTACATTCTGTCATGGGCGGTGAAATTTAACAAATGGGCTCATACGCACAGGGATAATTTTTCCCACTCGGTTTTTATGCCTATCATTGTGTTGGCACTTGCAATTCTTTTTGATTCCAAAATGGCAATCGTTGCGAGCATAGCCATACTAATACATCCATTTCTTGATCTCTTCGGAATTGGATGGGGCGTCAAACTGTTCTATCCGCTTAGTAAAAAGACTTTCAAAATGTTTTACAAAAGGCGGATTCTAACAGTTTGGAATCAAAAAGAAGTCGATACCGAGGCGGAAAAATTCGGAGACAATGATTGGGTCAGGAACATATATTTTAGACCTAATATTGTCGGGGCGTCAGAATGGCTATCACTCGCAGGATTTTTGCTTTTGGTAGTAGCGAACTAAACTCAAGTCGTCAGTGGACTCAACGAGCACCACGGGCTTTTTTTGAAAAAATTAAAAAGGACCCAAATTTAAAATAAAAAAATTATAAAAAATTTCTTTCTGGCGGAGCCAGATACGCCTTGCTAGACGATATTGCGACCTAAGAAGCAATTTCTCCTGTTGGTTCAATTCTCCCTGCCCACTCAAGCGCTTCGCCCGCCCGCAACGACTGCGTCTTGCGCTGTCGGGCGAGGCTTCAGGCGAGGCGGGCGGGTTGAATTGAACTAGATATTTCTGCAAAAAATTTTGGTTCAGGTTAGGAGACCTGAATCAACGAAAGGCTAAATCTTAATTTCTTCACCACAGCCTACCAATTTAGCCTCTCCATTTCTGACAAGAATTGCCTGTTCATCTGTAAGTATTTTAACCGGATACTTTGAAGTTGAAATTTTCCGCTTAAGAACTGGGGCATATTCTGGCTTAAAATGTACTGACAGCAGAAAGGGCACTAAGTTTAAAGCTCTCAAATCGGTTAATCCGAATGTATTTCTATCTGGATGTTTCCAATACGCCATTTCTATGGTGGGGCAAGCGATACAACTTCCCGCGCTGGCGCCAATATAAATAACACCTTTTAAAATAAGCTCCTTCACAACCTTATCAAAGCCGCTCTCTCTAACGCATTTCAATAAATAAAAAGTATTTCCGCCTTGGACATAAATAATATCCTTATCGCCAAGCAGCCTCCTTAAGGATGTCGTTCGCGAACGACATCCTTAATTCATCCTCGTTCTTGCCCTCAATATCAATTTCTTGCACATGGAATCCAACATCAGCCATTATTTGGCTGTCTTTTTTAACATAAGAAATGTCATCCTCGGCTTTTGAAGCAGTAGTAATATGGGCGAGTTTTATTTGATTAGCTGGTCTAGGGAGAAGTTTCAAAATTTCTTCCTTAAGGATGTCGTTCGCGAACGACATCCTTAACATTTTCATACCAGCAGAGGTTAACAGTAGTGTTTTCATAATCTAATGCGAAACTATTTTTCAAAATATTAATTGGCTTGCATTGAGGCTCCACAGGGCTATCGCCACTATGGAGCCAACAAATTTAGCTAAGTATGAAGCTGGTGCGCCGGCTAATACTTTGTATTTACATAATATCCATGTCTACCTCCGCACCTATAGCCATTTTTATCTTTGTGTTCTCGAATACTACTATCGTGTTTAGTCTTGGTAAATTTTCTTCCACAATAACTACATTGATAAATATATTTTGGCCCAAACGACGAAGCTCGCGAAATTCGACTAGACGATCTCATTATACCAGAATTTCTTCGGGAACGTGGGGCGGGTGTTGGTCTATTCGGGTCAAAAAGATAAGGATTCTCAGGTGTTTCTCCTGCTTTTGATAATTCTATCGGATATTGTGGTGCAAATTTTTCTTCTGTATTTTCTATAGATTCAATTCTTTCCGCAATAAAACATCTAACGCCGGGCTTATTTTCTCCACCGCTTCGGTTATAAACATAAAAATATTCTCGCTCTACTCCGTCTTTGCGTTGAAGATATTTCAAGGAATATGGCTCAACTATTCTATCTGCCCCTTTGTAACGAATTTTTAAGAGCGTCTGTTTTCTGCCAGCTTCCATAATAGGCACTCTCAGTTCTGGACCAAAATATGCAAACTGCATAAATCCATTATCAGGATAAATTCCAAATAAACTTTCAATATCAGAAAGAAAAATAGTTATAGCTTCATCTACTCCAAATATAAACTCTTTAGCGCAAACAACTGTCTTATCCCAATATTTTTTAAAATAATCGAATGGTGTCTTGTGTAAAATATTTTTTAGTACATGGGGATTTCTCCCGAAAATTGTCTTTTGTACAAAAGCTTTAACGACTTCCTCTTTGTTTAGCTCTCCACCTAAAAGCTTAACGGAATAGACATAATCAAATAAATCGGGCGGGTGTTGTCGCTGTAAAAGGCATTTGAGTTTTGTGGCGATAATTTCTTCAAGTTTCATACATCGTATTTCGCACGCTACTTCATTAGCGTCCGAATACGGATGAATTAACCTAACTGTTTGTAACGGTAATAGGACTTTATCAAAACGGGTGATGTCCATTGAAATTCTGATTTTTATATAATCAGATCTTCCATAAAAGTCTTTGAAATAAATTCGAGCTTCATAAACACGCAAGTCAGGTATCGGGGCTTCAGAAGCTAAAAATTTTTCTTCAATTTTATTATCGTCTTTTACAAAAGACACACCCGCTTTTTCTTGAATAAAATCACAAACTTTGTTGATTTCATCAAGTAAAACATTTTTTTCTATATCATTGGGAATACCAAAGTCTAAGTCAGATGAGAAGCGAGTATTTTTGAAATACCCCTTACGTAACGCATTCCCGCCTTTCAAAAAAATGGTTTCCTTGAGGTTGCTTGTTGTAAAAATTCCAAAAATTAGCCAACCAAAAACATAATCACGCTCGACATTGGCTTCGTGGATTTCAAATTCTTTTGCTTTTGATTCAATTTCATCTTTTTGAATCATTGACTTTGCTGATTAGCTTCATTGGCTTTGGCTATGGCCTGTATGTAATATAAAAGACGTAAGTTATACAACTCGGCTGCTTTTTCATTGATTTCACCCCAATTATCAAATAAATCACCGACTGGCCTTTGGTCTTTTCCTGGATTATCTTCAAATTTTTTCGAATAATCAATTCTAATCTTTAAGGCTGGATGAGAATCATAAACGTTGTGTATTTGACTCCTTGAAAGAATATTATTTTGAAATTCTTCAATATCTTTTTTATTTAAACTCTTGAAAACGACCTCCATGAATTTCGAAAAATTTGAAATAGTTTTTTCTTCTTTCAATAATCCTGGTACATATTTTGACTGAATTATTTCACTAAATATTGTATCGTTCATAGCAATTTTTAATAATCCATTTCCGAATGCTTTACCGCCATACATTTGCATCGCCATTATATCAGCCATAACTTCTCTAATTCTTGAAAAACCATTTGTTATTTTAAAATATAGCTTTACGTACAAAAGTAAAAGCCAATAGGCAGGATTAAGCATCATCATAAAGCGAACCAAGCCGCCCTTTTCTTTTTCATCTTGTGATGGACCGGGCATAGAATGCAAAGTATTTATTAAGGAATTGCCCATCAAATATGTATAAGAACTCCACGAGGTATCACGGTTACTAAAATGTCCATATTCATGGGCAAGTATCGCTCTAAATTCATCAACTGTTAAATCATATAAAGAAGATAAGCCGATTTCTAAAACCCTTTCACCACCACCGAAAATTGTTGAAAACAAATTACCCTGCAAATAAACACCTATTCCAGGGTCAGGAGTAATGATTATTTTATCAATCGGCTTTGCCTTAATTTCTTTGGCAATTTCTTTTGTTAAATTCCAAAGCTCTTTCTGTTCATTTTCGATAATAGTAATCCCGGAGGTTTTTCGTTTGGGTGGAAAAAATAAATAATAAAAACCGATTAAAATAGCGATACCCGTTCCAATTGCTACAACGGCAAGACCAATTAAAATCCCTATGGGTACACGCTCCAAATTAGAAATAAGCATCAAACCATAAAGCGCGAAATCAATTGCGGCAAAAAGTGCTAAAACTAAAAGATAAAAAAGAAAAGGAAGTAAAGTGATTAGCAAAAGACCAAAGGTTCGAAGTAGCCCTTTGTCGTCAAATAACTCTTTCTTTTTCCCGTCCAGAAAATTTTGTACAGAATTATTAAATTTTTTATCTAAAGAGCCACCGACCGCTCTGACAATAAGATAAATAATTAAGGCAACAACAATATAGAGTAAAAGGTCTTGATAATTAAAAGATATGGAGGTGAAATTAGAAAGTATCAAAAATCCAAATACAATGGTTAGAAATAGTGAAAATAATAAGGCGATGGTTTTCATAAATTATTTTCGGTTATGTAATTTTTATTACACATTAATACTATTTGAATGGATCTGGCATCCCAGATTCATCTACAAAGAGTTTGTGAACTTGTTTTTGTAGCTTCCGATGAATGTCTGCCTTAATAGTGGGGTCATTATAACCCTTAACCACTACACTCATCTTTTCTGCAACCTCATCCATGTTTTTGCAAGGTAAAATATAGCGTACAACAGCTTCTAGAAGAGAACCGTTAATACCAATTTGTTCAATACGCACACAGAAAAAATCAAGAAACTCACTCATATCGTGTTTGAAAATATTTCCCGTAGGTATCATTCCTCCAAAAGTAAGTTTAAGAATAGCTATCTCGGTTTGCGTAAAGGAAACGAGGATGCGCTTGCCGTCATCCAATCGGATTTGAGAAAATGTTCCGCTCGGTTTTCTATCTGAAAAATTGATTATCTTGCTCATAGTTTTATTTAATTAAATCATCAACCTTAACATCTAACGCTTTGGCGATTTTGTAAAATTCCTGCTGGTCCACCCCGTTAGAAAATTTATAAAATCTTCAACGGGTTTTTATAATATCAAAAAATAAAAATTATTCTTATGCCTTTATTTGATTTTTCTAACGGGGTGGACCGAGTGGGAATTGAACCCACGACCTCCTCATTGCAAATGAGGCGTTCTACCACTGAACTACCGGCCCTTGGGATTTATTCTTGATAATTTTATTAAAATCATTGTCTCGCTTTGCGAGATCCCGCGTAGCGGGACAAATGCGGCACTCTAGCCAACTGAGCTAACGGCCCAAATGTAAATTACAAATGTAGATACAAAAGAAAATAACAAATTTTGGTGAGGGGTTGCACGCCTGTGGCGCTCTACCAGCTAAGCTACGGGCCCGTTTATAAAATTAAACACTCTGTCGCGCTCTCGCACGACCTCCTTGTGTCAAGCTTTCGCTTGACCTCCTTAATTCATTTCAAAATTCTTTGCTGTTATTATAACTAAAAAAGACCCTTTAAACAAGGTTCTTTTTTTATCCGCAAAGGAGCTTTCCTTTGGCAATTAAACAGTGATAGGAAACATCTTAGAATTTAAAACACATTTTGTTTTAAAACGCCGTGTTTTAAGTTAACCACTACCGTGTGGCTTTTTTAGCGTTTGTTTGATAACAGTATCCCTTGCGAGATACCGCGACAATATTTTTCTCCCTAGAAAGGAGGTGATCCATCGACAGCTTCCGCTACCGATGCCTTGTTACGACTTCGTCCTAATTACCGATCCTACCGTGGATCCACCAAAAGGCGGAACTTCGGGTATTACCGGCTCTTCTGACGTGACGGGCGATTATCTTCTTATAAACGTAAGAATTGATGTTCCCACCCAGCGAGCGGATTTCCCGCACTAGGCGAGTTCTAATGCATTTTCTTCTTCATTAGAATGGCTCCTTTCCCCATACTCGGGGTATTATGAGCCAGCTGACTTCTGACGCTGCGTTAGTTTTATTATATAACTCGATTGAGTTAAACCGCAACATCAGATCTCCCGGGGTCAGTTTAAAAACTTTTCCTAACATCCCAAAGAAGCTTTTATATAATTTTCCCTATGCTCACCACCCTACCATAGGTCAATTAACTTCTTTAATTTTTGGGCTGCTATTTGTTTCCGGATCCTCTGCTAACATCCTCGCGGATGTTAACTATCCTTCAACTACGCTCTAAACGAGATTAGAGGGACGGATTTTAACCGTCTGGTTTTTAAACCTGCCCGGCGCAGATTTTGTGAGTACAAGACCTGGGAACGTATTCACCGCGACATGGCTGATTCGCGGTTACTAGCGATTCCGGCTTCATGAGGTCGAGTTGCAGACCTCAATCCGAACTGGGGGTGCTTTTGATGGGATTAGCTATAGCGTTACCGCGTCGCGTCCCATTGTTACACCCATTGTAGCACGTGTGTCGCCCAGGGCATCAAAGGCCATGCTGACTTGACGTCGTCCCCACCTTCCTCCGACTATCTGCCGGCAGTCTCGCGTGACATAGTAACACGCGACAGGGGTTGCGTTCATTCCCGGACTTAACCGAACATCTCACGACATGAACTGACGACAGCCATGCAGCACCTGATCCCAAGGTTCCCCCCATAAAAAATCCAATTTTTAATTTTAAATTTTTAATTGAATTCCTTATGGGGGCACATCTCAGTTTCCTAAGATCTCCTTGAGCGTCTTGCCCTGGTAAGGTTCCTCGCTTACCGTCGAATTAAACCACATGCTCCACCGCTTGTGCAGGTCCCCGTCTATTCCTTTGAGTTTTAGCCTTGCGGCCGTACTTCCCAGGCGGGGCACTTAACGCGTTAGCTTACGACACTGAAGGGGTCGAGCCTCCAATGCCTAGTGCCCATCGTTTACAGCGTGGACTACTGGGATATCTAACCCCATTCGCTCCCCACGCTTTCGTCCTATGAGCGTCAGAATCGTTCTAGTAAGCTGCCTTCGCTATTGGTGTTCCTGCCGATATTAACGCATATCACTACTACACCGGCAGTTCCGCTTACTTCTCCCGACCTCTAGTCTTGAAAGTATCCAACCCTTTCCCTTGGTTAAGCCAAGGTCTTTAAGGTTAGACTTTTCAGACCGCCTAGGGACGCTTTACGCCCAATAAATCCGGATAACGCTTGGACCACTCGAATTACCGCGACTGCTGGCACGAGTTTAGTCGGTCCTTATTCGTAGGGTACCTTCAAACGTGCCTCGCTACCGCTCGGCACTAAATATAAATTTACAATTTTTAATTTTAAATTTTAATTCAAATCCAAATTTTAAAATTGATTAAAAATTTCCGCCTGAAGAGCGGATCGGCTCTTCGACTCTGAAGACTCATTAGAGTTCGTTCAGAGCCTGAACAACCTAAACGACCTAGGGCTGAAAAAATTTAGAATTAAAAATTTACAGAGTGCTGAACGTAAGTGAAGCACGTCTTATTCCCCTATAAAAGCAGTTTACACTGAAGAACAGCTTCTTCCTGCACGCGGCGTCGCTCCTTCACCCTTTTGGGGCATTGAGGAAGATTCTCGACTGCAGCCTCCCGTAGGAGTCAGGGCAGTGTTTCAGTCCCCGTGTGCGAGGGCATCCTCTTAGACCTCGTAACCGTCATAGCCTTGGTGAGCCTTTACCCCACCAACTAGCTGATAGTCCGCAGGCCCTTCTTGAAGCGATAAATCATTTACCATAACTAATGAATAGCTATGGCACATCGGGAATTAGTCCGCCTTTCGGCGAATTATGCCCGTCTTCAAGGTAGGTTACCAACGTGTTACTCACCCGTTTGCCACTGTCCGCCTAACTTTTCTTGCGAAAAGTTTGGCGGACCGTTGACTTGCATGCCTTATCCACGCCGCCAGCGTTCATCCTGAGCTAGGATCAAACTCTCAAAAAAGATAATCAGCAATTAGCTCATAAAAGCTAGATTACTAATTATATAAATAGACGTTCCTATCACTATTTAATTGTCAAAGTTCAAAAATATTTTTGCTCTTAAACTAGAGCATAATTTATATTAGTCTATGGATAATGGTTTGTCAAGTTTTGGAACAGGGCTCATTTTAGCCCAAAATCCAAGCCTTAAATTTAGTCTTAAAAACATTGACAAAAATATTAAAATGTGCTAAGATTGAAGTATCAAAATTTGATGTCATTACGAGGGATCCCCCGCCTTTTATAAAAGGTAAGGGGCTCCTCGCAATGACGGAATGTTCTTTGTTTGCAATTTTTAGAATAACAAGGAGGGATTAAGGATGAATTTGCCGGATTACCGCAAACTTCAGAAATCACAGTGGAAAACCGAGAAGCCGATGGTTTGGCCTATTGTGCTTCTTATAGTTTGCTTGATGATTTTTTTCGCGATTGGGGCAGGAGTCTGGGTCCATAGCGGCGCGAAAGACGCAGGGCTCGGAAAGGATATCCTCATTTCCGAAGCCATTGGCTTTGTCCTGTGGCTTATAATCTTCCGCATCAAAAGAGGAGCGGAGAAAGCGGAATTTTACAAAAAATTCCGTTAAATCTTTTCTCCTCAATCAGCCGTGTTCTCACAAACGGCTGTTTTTTTCTATTTAACCTTACACTCGTGGTGTTTGAATATCACGATTCTCTATACCCTTCCTCCTTGCTTTTTTGACAATTTTAACAATAATCCAAACAATAATACCGATAGGTAAGAAAAAGCCAACTAAAAAGACTAAAATCCAAATTAAACGATCAACAGTCTTTTGACCAACACCAATTAAGGTTTTAAAAGCTTGCTTTAAAGTTTCATAGGGTTTCCATTTCTCCACGCCGCTTCCTACCCGCGTTTCTTCAGACAATTCCAAGGTCAGCGTGGACATATCCGTCATATTCACAAGATACTGCAACTGGCCTTGCAGTCTTTCAATCTTTTCCCGCACTATAGAAAGCGCGGAAGCCACTTTTAAAATATCCTCCACTTCTGTCGCCTTTTTCATAATTTCCAAGTACTGCTGTTCTTCGGCTTGGGCGTTTTTAAGCTGCGCCTGCAAATCCACATATTCTTCGGTTACATCTTGGCCCGAGACTTGCTCGCGACTGACCACTCTGGCTAAATCCTTAACTTCATCCAGAATAGTGTCAAATTTAGCCGCTGGCACTTTAATCACTACGGTGCCGCTTTTCATGCCTGTCTCGCTCTCATAAACGTAAGAGCTTTGGACAAAGCCTTGCGAGCGCGAGGCAATACTCGTTAAATCGGCTACGGCGCTGTCCACACTGCCCACTGTTATTTCAAGATTGCCTGTTTTAATAATTTTCTTCTCGGTAAGATTGGCTGCGTCACCGGCGCTGCCGCTTTCCGTAGGAGCAGCGCTTGGGGGCATTGCGTTTTCCGCCAACTCGGAATCGCTTGATCTTCCAGACTTAGAAAGCCCACTCGCGCTTGGTAGCGCGCTAACACTGGAGAAGCGCGTATCCGCGCTTTCCTCGTTTTGTGTTCCGCCCATAAGCAGAGAGAATGCAACGCCGCCAACAATCAGAATGATTAACAAACCGACAAAGCCCAAGCTAATACCTAGAATAATTTTTGCTTTTCGCGACATAAATTTTGTTTTTGTTAATTTTATATTTGTTAATTTTATAAAAGAAAACGCCCCGCAGAAGATGTTCTCCTTTGCAGATTCACTACTTCTATTTTACTTCTTTCTTATTTTTTTACCAATCATCAAGAATGACCTCGCATAATATAATTCCAGGACGGCTGTTTTTTATTTTTTATTTTTCTCCCTCCACTCTTTTATCTTCTGATGATTACCGGACAAAAGCACCTTTGGAACTTTCAAGCCTTGAAAATTATCGGGGCGGGTGTAATGAGGGTATTCAATATTATTTTCGGGCAGAGAAAATGATTCCTCATTTAAGGATTCCTCGTTGCCTAAAACTCCTGGAATGAGCCGGCTCACCGCGTCCACAATCACCATAGCGGGAAGCTCGCCGCCGGTTAAAACAAAGTTGCCAATGGATATCTCTTCATCCGCAAAATAATCCGCCACTCTTTGATCCACGCCTTCATAATGCCCGCAAATTAAAACCAATTTTTTAAAATGGCTAAGATCGCGAGCCATTTTCTGATCAAAAGTCTTGCCGCGCGCGGAAAGCAAAATTACGCGCGCGGAAGAATTATCGCGGGAGATGCCCTCGGAACTAATTCTCGAGGGGAGAATTTTTTTTAAAGCACGATGGATAGGCTCAATTTTCATCACCATCCCAGCGCCGCCTCCATAGGGCACATCATCCGTGGTTTTATGTTTGTCGCGCGTGTAATCCCGCAAATTATGAATATTGATTTTGACCAATCCTTTATTTTGGGCGCGGCCTAAAATACTCCCGCTAAAATAGGAGTCAAAAATTTTGGGGAAGATTGTGAGAATATCAAAAAACATATAAAAATGGAATAATGAATTTTGAATCCCACCTACGCCCTTCGGGCTTCGGCGGGCAGGCAGGAATCAGGAAGTTTTATTAAAAGATTCTTCCTTATTCCTGATTCAGTTCTATTTTAACCAAAACCGCCTCTTTAATCAAGGCGGTCTCGGTGTATTGAAAGCTTGAATTAAAAGCTTATCTTTACAGTTTCAGATCATCAACTACGTCAGTAGCTTGATCTTTCGGAGCTTCACTTCTGCCACGGCCTCGGGTAGAACCCTCGGGCTCAATAATCTTGAGGTTTACACGGGCATTGTTTTTTGCTCCGACCACTCTTAAAAGAGTTCGGATTGAAGATGCAGTCTGGCCGTTGCGTCCGATAACTTGACCCATATCCGCGGGGTCAACCTCTAAAGTGATTAGCACTCCCATTTCATCAACGGTGCGATTAGCTTTCACTTTATCCGGATTATCAACTAGCATCTGCACTACATACTCCAGGAACTCTAAATCCTTTTCTTTAGCCATACTTCTTTTTGGACTTACTTAACTTATTATTTCAATAAATAAAGTGAAGGTCGACCTAAAAAGCTTTCACTTTATTCACTGTTAATAAAATACACTATTTTTTCAATTTTGTCAAGGAAAACTACCTCATCACATTTAAAGGATTAACTGCTCCTTTACTCGTTCTAATCTCAAAATGTAAATGAGGACCTGTGGACCAGCCGGTAGAACCTACATAACCGATTAGTTCTCCAGCCTGAACTTTTCCGACCGTCCTTTTGTAACTGGATAAATGGGCATAAACTGTCTCACTGCCACTGGGATGAGAAATTACGATGCTTTTACCATAACCGCCCCGCCAACCGGAAAAAATAATAGAACCGCCGGCAGCGGCATAAATGGGCGAACCTGTGTCCCCGTCAATATCCACCCCATGATGACGATAACTGTAATACTGGTTGATTTTATGT
Organism: Candidatus Doudnaibacteriota bacterium; assembly: GCA_041644975.1. Classification (GTDB taxonomy): domain Bacteria; phylum Patescibacteriota; class JAQUNI01; order JAQUNI01; family JAQUNI01; genus JAQUNI01. The sequence continues at coordinate 31,001 of JBAZQX010000007.1, forward strand.
GAACTCGTAGGCCAAATCCAACCCCCTTTACCTTTCGCGGGAATGGAAGGAGATTCCTCTTCCTCATTTTGAGGCTCATAAACCAAAGCGCGGGAAGATTCCTCACTCGGTGCATACTTCGGAGGAAGCGGGATCTTCCCGCCCGGAATCATTAAACTTTGACCAATCTGAATATTCGCCTCACTCCCTAAATTATTATATTCAATAATCTTCTGGATATCTCCCTCGTAAACCTTGGCGATTTCAGAAAGAGTGTCGCCGGCTTTGACCGTATACAAAACACCAGAAACGGGGGGAATCTTCAGAATATCGCCTGGGCGGATGTAAGACGTTTCCGAAAGGTTGTTCGCAGAGAGAATAGTGACTACACTCAACCCATATTGCAGAGCAATGGAACTTACTGATTCTCCGGGGGTCACGGTGTGCTGCACCACCTCTGTGCGCGCTTCTTCTACGGGTCCGGCTTTCACCTCTTGTTCCAAAAGAGGCAAAGGAATCAGGGCATTACCTTGCACTGTCGGGAGAGCCATAGGATCGGATGTGAATCCTCCTCTCTCCTCGTTGTTATCCGCCGCAGCCAAAACGGTAGCTGACATTTCCGAGGTAAAACCGCCTATGCCATGAGGGAGAGCTTCTGGATCATTGCGACTTTCCACCAAACGTTCCTCATCACTTTTTAAAATACCGCTAAATAAAATACTCGTGCCCTGTCTTTCCTCGCCTTGGTTTTGATCCTTGCGACCCTCTATATTATTCCAAACCACCAATAAAGCAATCAGAATGACCATTAAATGCACAGTGTAAGAAGGCGCAAAAGGGGAAAAATTTTTAGGAGACCTTTGTAAAGAGCTCCATTTAATATGATTTTTGAAAAAAATAAAAGACCTTTCTGCTTTCTTTACTAAACTACCTGAAAGATGAACCTTATTTATCGTGAGATCGGCCTGCGCCCGAGAAAGGGTTTTGTCTAATTTTTGATTAAATTGTTTGCCTGTTTCCTCTATTTCTTCTGGATTTGTCTGATATCGTTTCCTTCTTTCCCTTGCCGTCCAATTCAAGAAAGAAATTATATTTTGAGACAATATAACTCACTCCTCTTTAAGCGAATTAGATATCCTTAAAAATGCATCCGAAACTGCTAATTTATAGCTTAGCATAGGGATTAAACACTGTCAAAAGATTTATCCCCACTCTTTTGATGGCCATTGTTCGACTGTTCTATTGCTCAATTGTTAATAGGATAACCATGGCAAATCCACGAACGATAACAATCGAACAATTGAATAATGAACCCCGTTAGACCCCGTTTAGAAATTTATTTCTAACGGGATGAACTTTCTCTAACGGGGTAAATTATTCAGGACACAACATCTTGATTACCTTTTTATTCCGAATTAGACTCTGAATGTAGTCGCGATAGACGGGACTCTCAAACTTATCTTTCATCTCTGTGTTGTTTGGATAAAGCTTCAATATTTGATCTATTTCCGCTTCCGTCTCTTTTTCCGCGACCTGGACTTTCTCGCGCCGCGCGATTTCCCGCAGTACCAAGCTTGTTTTAATCCTTTTCTCCGCAGCCTTGTCCCAAGCCTGTAACAGATCGGCGCGGCTTTTTTTGATGCTTTTTAAATAATCCTCAAGCCTGCCCCCTTGACTCTCTATATCTTTCTTTAGTTCCTGCATCATCCTTTCTTTTTCCGCATCTAATAAAACCGGGGGGATTTCTACTTTTACCGAAGCGCATACCTTGTCTAAAACTTTGAGTTCATATTTTTCCCGCATCCTCGTTTCTGCCTCGGTTTGAAGGTTTGCTCGCAGTTTCTTTTTTAAGACCATTAAAGAAGTAAAACGCGGGCTTAAACTCTGCGCAAATTCGTCGCTCACTTCAGGTATTTTTACCTCTTGCACCAGATTCATTTTGACCTGAAAGCGCGCCAAACGACCGGCAAGATGCTGATGCAAATATTCTCGCGGAAATCTTAAATTAAACGCCTTTTCATCACCCTTCTTCATCCCTAGAATTTGATCCTCAAAGCCTGGCACAAATTGTCCTTGCCCTAAAATTAAGGGGTGGTTTTGGCTTACTCCCCCCTCAATAAGGTTGTTTTTAAGATAACATTTGAAATCAATTTCTACCCTGTCTCTCTTTCGCGCTTCGCGAGAAACAGTAATATACGCGGCGCGCGTCTCCTGTAACTTCTTCACCAAGGCCTCTGTGTCTTTTATTGTCACTTTTTTTACTTTCGGCTTAGCAACTTTTACGTTCTTGTAACTGCCCAAAATTACTTCTGGCATCACGGCCGCTACTACTTTAAAAAGTAAAGGATTGTCCGGCGCTATTTTTAAAATACTTATTTGGGGTTTACCCAAAACATCCATCTTCTTTTCGATAAATACCCTCTTCAGAAAAGAAGGTAAGCCTAGCTTCACGGCTTCTTCCCAAAGCTGCGCCCTGCCCACCTGTCTTTCCACTAATTCTCTAGGGGCAGCGCCGGGCCGAAATCCGTTGATTTTGATTCCCCGCGCAATCTCCCGTGCGGCAGATTCTAAAAAAGGCTTAATTTCCTCCGTGTCCACTTCCACATTTAATTCCACTTGCGATTGGGGTAATTTTTTGAATTCAATTTTCATTCTGTTTAATTTCAATCCCCTCTACTTGATCTGAAAAAATAAAAAAGGAGTGAAAGCCCCTTTTTTACTCGAGGGCGGGGTTCCCTCCAAAAAAAGCTTTTTGGGGGGGGATTATTTAATGAATCATTTTAACAAGTAAGGGAGCAATAAGTAAAGAAACAATAGCCAGCAGTTTAATTAAAATATTTAAGGCGGGACCGGAAGTGTCCTTAAAGGGATCGCCAACCGTATCACCCACCACGGCTGCTTTATGACTATCAGAACCCTTGCCGCCTAAATGGCCTTTTTCAATGTATTTCTTGGCATTATCCCAAGCCCCGCCGGCGTTAGCCATCATCACGGCTAACAAAAATCCAGTCACTGTCGCGCCCGCCAGAAGACCGCCTAAGGCGGCAGGTCCCATCACAAAACCCACCAAAAGCGGCGCGCCAATAGTGACAATGCTGGGTAAAACCATCTTTTTGAGAGCCGCGCTGGTGGATATAGAGACACAACGACTGTAATCTGGTTTTGCTTTGCCTTCCATTAAGCCCTCAATCTCCCGAAATTGGCGGCGCACCTCTGTCACCATTTCCATTGCCGCGTCACCGACTGCCCGCATGCTCAAAGCCGAAAAAAAGAAAGGAAGCGCCCCCCCAATAAACATTCCTGCCATCACTCTGGGATCGCTAATATCAATAAATTGAAGACCAATGCTTTCAGTATAGCTTGCGAATAAAGCTAGAGCGGTTAAAGCAGCGGATCCAATGGCGAATCCTTTACCCATAGCGGCGGTAGTGTTGCCCACAGCGTCTAAACTCTCGGTGCGCTCTCTTACCTCCCCGCCCATCCCTGCCATTTCCGCAATGCCGGCGGCATTATCCGCGACGGGACCATAGGTATCCGCCGCGAGCGTAATCCCTAAAGTAGAAAGCATACCCACAGCGGCAATGGCAACGCCATACAGGCCAAACAAGGCATAGCTTGCCCAGATGCCTAAAGCGACCACCAAAACTGGAATAATCGTGCTTAACATCCCTAAAGAAAGTCCTTGAATAATGTTTGTAGCCGCTCCCGTCTCCGAACTCTCTGCGATTTTTTGGGTGGGCTTATTATTATCCGAAGTGTAATATTCGGTCACATAACCAATAATTACGCCCGCCATCACCCCCACTAAAGTGGCGTAAAAAATTTTGATGTCGTCAACAATGTGAAAAACCTCTACCACCAAATAAGATCCGACAATCATCAAGAGAGCGGCGCCATAAATGCCGCGATTTAAAATACTGCTCACTTTTTTGGCTCCGCGGGAGACCTGAACAATAATGTTTCCAAAAAGGGAAGCTAAAATACCTACTGCGGACAAAAGCAAAGGCAAAGCTACGGCATCACCCTGTAAAGTCGCCGGAAAGACCAAAACGCCGATCGCCATCGCCGCAATGATAGAGTCCACATAAGATTCAAAAAGATCAGCGCCCATACCCGCCACATCACCCACATTATCACCCACATTATCTGCGATCACGGCGGGATTGCGCGGATCATCCTCGGGAATGCCTTTTTCTATTTTACCGACCAAATCCGCTCCCACATCCGCGGCCTTGGTGTAAATTCCGCCTCCTACTCTCGCAAACAAGGCGATGGAAGAAGCGCCAAAGCCAAAACCATAAATAATCCTAGGGTCGCGCACGAGCCAGTATAGTAAAGCTACGCCCAAAAGCCCCACAGAAACCACGGATAGTCCCATCACCGAACCCGAGGAAAAAGCAAGCAACAGGCCTTTTTGCACGCTTTGCGCTGCAGCCTGGGCAGTCCGCACATTGGCGCGCGTCGCAATCCGCATGCCAATATTACCTACCAGCGCCGAAAAAATCGCTCCCAATAAAAAAGCTCCGGCGGTTTTGTAACCCAACACGATATACAGCACAAAACCAAAAACTAAAACAAAAACGGCGAGGATTTTATACTCTTTATGCAAAAAAGCCATCGCTCCCTCATGAATTGCCGCAGAGATCTCGCGCATTTTTTCCGTGCCTGCATCCTGACGCAAAATTTTCACAGCCAAAAAGAGAGCAAACAAAAGACCCAAAAAAGCAATAATAACGGAGAAGATAATAGCAGACATAATTTTTACCAGTAAACCCCGTTAGCCCAGTTAGAAATAAATTTCTAAACGGGATCAGAGAACCTCGTTCTTTAATGGGGTAAATTTTAATTGATATTTGATTAAAAATTATAGTTTCTCGTTAGAAAAAAGTCAACCCAAAAAAATATATTACTCATCCTTAGCACTTTTCTTCTTTTTATCGTCTCCCTCCTTGCCCTGTTTCTTTTTGGATTTCACTTTTTCTTCACCTTTCTTCTCTGCCTCCTTTTCTGGTTCTTTTGCCTTTGTTTCTTCCACACTTTCCTTCTCTACGGCTTTCACGTCTATCTTCCAATCTGTGAGTTTGGCGGCGAGGCGCACATTTTGTCCTTCTTTGCCAATTGCCAAAGATAATTGATCAGATGCGACAAAAACGCGAGCCAGCCTTTCTCTTTCATTTAATTGGACATGAGACACCTTAGCCGGAGCAAGGGCATTGGTCACAAAACGCGCCGGATCTTCGCTCCATTCAATAATATCAATTTTTTCACCATTAATTTCATTAATCACGGCTTGCACCCTGGACCCGCGCTGGCCTACGCAAGCGCCGATAGGATCCACCTCTCTGTCGCTACTTACGACCGCAACTTTACTGCGCAAACCCGCTTCTCTAGCCACGATTTTAATCTTCACTACTCCCGAATTCACCTCTGGCACTTCCAAACCAAAAAGGATCTTAATAATTTCCGGACTGGTGCGCGATAGAATAATCTCTGGCCCCTTCGCTCCCTCCCGCACTTCGGTAATATAGACTTTAAGCCTCTGGTTCACCTGGTAACGCTCGTTACGCACCTGCTCCGAAGGCGGAACAAAACCGGTAGTCTGCCCTAAATCCACAAAAATCGTGCTCCCTTCCACTCTTTGGATCACTCCATTCATAAGCTCGCCCTCCCGCCCCTTGAAGGCGCAAAACAGCGCTTCGCGCTCGGCTTCGCGAATCCTTTGAATAATTACCTGTTTCGCGGTCTGGGCTGCCACCCGACCATAATCGCCAGGAGGTTCTATGGGAGTGACAAGCTCATCGCCCACTTTTATTTTTTTCTTCTTTTGCTTGGCCTCCGAAAGAATAATCTCTTTCCGCGGATCTTTGATTTCGGCATCGTCTGCCACCACCTCTTTCACGTCAAAAAGGTCAAAATTGCCGGTTTTAGGATTATATTTGGCTCTGGTATTTTCATTGGGTTTTCCATAATCCTTGCGGTAAGCCGCGGCGAGCGCCGCCTCCACGGTTCCAAAAACAACATCGCGGCTAATCCCCTTTTCATCACAGATTTGATTAATTGCCGCATCAAATTCTTTGTTGATAAAATTGTTCATAAAGACATTTTAATTTTTAGAATGTTTTAAAAAATAATTTTATAAAAATATCCTGTCCGAAACAGGATTCACTGACCGTTCACAATCTCACTGTTTTAAGTATAGCATAGGGTTTTAAAAAGGCAACTATTCCGATTTATTCTTCCACCGCATTCTTAAAATGCTCCAAGTGCGCCGACCTTCTCGGATAATCCAAAGTAATGCCGACCACATCAACGCGAAAATCCTGTTCTATACCTTTCTCATTTAGATAGGCGTAAGCGGTTCTTAATAATTTTCTTTGTTTAAAAAAATCAACCGCTTCCTGCGGTTCGCCAAAATCCCCGCTCGTTCTTGTCTTGACCTCCACAAAAACCAACATCTTGGCTTTCTTGTCTAAAGCTAAAATGTCAATCTCTCCCTCCCTCTTTTGAAAATTGCGCTCCAAAATTTTGTAACCCTTCTTCTTTAGATAACGACAAGCCAAATTCTCGCCTAGCCTCCCCACTCTTTGCTTCCTCATCATAATCCTAAAATTATTTTTTGTAGACCAACGCGTAATGATAAGGGCTCGGATCCCAAGAATCAAGCAAATCTAAACCCAAATCTTGGGCAAGCTCCTTCACCTTGTGTTCTGAAATTCTATTGTCCGGCAAAGGCCCAAAAGGCAAATCCTGAAGTTTCCAATCAATAATTAAAATCTTGCCATCTCCCTTGGTGATCCGTTTCGCCTCTTTGAAAATTTCCTGCGGCTTATCGTTTTGGAACAAAACATCAACCAACATAGCCAAGTCCAAAGTGTTATCGGGCAATTTTGTGCTTTGATAAACCTCCAAGTCCGCCCAAACCATTTTTATAATATCATCCAAACCCTCCATATGCGCCTTATCTTCCACCCCCGATAAAGCAGACTGCTGAATATCAATAGCATAAGCCACCCCTTTCTCGCCCACAATCTTTGCCGCCGGCAGGATGAAAAAACCCGCCCCGCAGCCTAAATCCGCGGTTTTCATTCCTTGTTTTAAACCCACGCGGTCTAAAACTTCTTCTGGTTTAATAAAACCTTCAATTCTAGGCATAATATTAATGTAAAATGAAAAATGAAAAAATTAAAATGACAGTTTAAAATGTTAAAATGAAAAAATTTTAATTTTGAATTACCTTAACATATCGTCATTGCGAGGGAGGCACCTTAGTGCCGACCAAAGCCCGCCCGCCTCGCCTGAAGCCGCGCCCGCCATGCTAGCCGCAAGGCGTTGCGGGCGGGCGAAGCGATGGCGGGCAGGCAATCTCATAAATCTGTATAAATACAGCTCGATGAGATTGCGGAGCCTGTCCCGAGCGGAAGCGAGGGATCGGGCTTGACGCCCTCCTCGCAATGACAAAATGAATATCGAAAATTATTTTTTCAAAAATCCATACACTGGTCTAAAGCTCCGCCTATGAATCGCGCACGGTCCGAACTGCGCCAACTTTTCTCTATGTTCTATTGTACCATAACCTTTATGAGAATCAAAGCCGTATTGGGGATATTTTTGGTGGAGGGCAAACATAATCCGGTCCCGCGTCACCTTGGCAATAATTGAAGCGGCGGCGATTAAACGTTCTGAACCGTCTCCTTTCACAATCGGCTTTTGGGCATAAAGAAGAGCGGGAATTTTAAGATTGCCGTCCACTAAAACGCAATCAACTTTTTTGCGAAGCCCTAAAACCAAATTTTGCACTGCTATTCTCATTGCCCGAAAAGTGGCGCCCAAGATATTCAGTTCGTCAATTAAATATGGGCTCGCCGCCCCTAAGCCATATTGGCCTTCAGCCGCGATTAGTCTAAAAAGTTCCTCCCGCTTTTCCGGGTTGATTTTTTTAGAATCAGTAATTTCTTTCAAAAAAAGATTACCCTGCGCGTTATGAGGCAACCAGACCGCCGCCGCGATGACCGGCCCGGCCCAAGGACCTCTGCCCGCTTCATCAACGCCAATGATGATTTTATGACCGTCATTGATTAATTTTTTTTCGATTTTGGAGAGTAAGGACATTTTATTACCCTGAATTACGAAATGTGCGATTAGATTCTAACCCTTTTTTTTTATCAGGGGGGAAAATTTAACCCCTCTCTAATCTCCCCTTGTCCTCCTACTTCCGCCCGGGGCGGACTTCGGCGGGACACGGTCCTCCTTCGCCCCTCACTTGCCAAACAAGTAAGGGGCTTCGGCAGGACACGGTCAGGGGAGGTTTATCTACACTAAATATACCAATTTATTTTCATTTTGACCATTTTGGAAAATAAAAAAGAGCTGAATTTGTTCAGCTCCAATAATTAAAGTGCAAACTAAGAAATCTCCATCATGTTTTTCTGAAAATCTTCTAAATTCATACCTATCAAACGTTTGAAAATTTCACGATAACGTCTTGTTGTATAGACAATGACTTCCTCTGGCACTTGGACATTGCCGACAAAAGCAACGTGTTCGGAATTTTCAGGATCAAGATTGTTAATCCCCTGACCCCAAGGCGTCTCAATTGTCTTCCCCCACTGGCGCACGGGTTCTTTGTCATAACCCGATGGCGCTTCTCCTCTTTGAGCGGCATCCTGCCACTCTGTTTTATCCCAAAACCGGGAAGAGTCTGGAGTCAAAACCTCATCAGCGAGCGTTAAAGGATGGTCTTTACTTAATCTGCCAAATTCAAACTTGGTATCGGCGATGATAACGCTCTTCCCCCGGGTATAAGCCGCGCATTGCTCATAGATCTTCAAGGACAGATCTTCTAACTTGGGACCATATTTTTGACTTACATCTCTGGCAGTAAGGGGCTTATCGTGCCCTGATTCTGCTTTGGTAGTGGGCGTGAATAATGGTTGCGGCAACATGGATCCATCATGAAGAAACGGGCCTGGCTTATAACCATAAACCGAGCCATCTTTTTGATAAGATTTCCAGGCTCCCCCCGTGAGGTATCCCCTTACCACACATTCCACTGGCTCCATATTCAGTCGCCGGACTATAATACTCCGCGCTTGTAACTCGGCATTATTACGCAATTCTCCTATGCGAGGGAGGTAATAATCAATACCTTTGCCATAAGCTACTAAATGATGTTTAATGCCTTTCAGTATTTGGGTTAACCAAAATACAGTCAACCCCGTCAGGATTGCGCCCTTTTGGGGAACCAGGCAATTAAGCACAAAATCGAAAATACTCACTCTATCAGTGGCGACCACCAAAAGATAATTGGGTAGTCTATATGTATCCCGCACTTTACCTTGATAGACCTCACTAAACCCTTCATCTTCTAAAAGACGACTCAAACCGGTTTCTCTAACCGCTTCCGGAATTTTTGCGCTCATTTTCTACTCCTTTCCAAATTGCTTTCTATGTTTCACATTTCCTTAACTTTTTGCTCTGCGAGCAGAGCTATCTCCAATGCTTTTTCTTGAGCATCCCCAGTATATTCTTCCGGATAATGGAGAAGCTGCCAAATGTCGTCCGGAATCCTCTGCACCACTTCACCTAAAGTTTCGTCTTGTTCAGCGAGCTTTTCAAGCGCGTCAAGTAAACTAATCTTTTCTTCAGTAGCGAGCGGCACTAACTTTCTGTTCACAAGCTCGTGAGCATCCTCTATATAACCTGCCATTTGCAAGGCAATATAAAGGGGCTCGGCCAAGACAAGGTCAGCGCTTGCGTCAAAGTTGCGTTGACATGCTTCCTCGTCTATCCTTATCTTCTCTAAAAAAGAGATTGCGTTCTCGTCTTTTCTTAGTAGTGTATTAAGCTGGTGCATTACATTGATAAGGATAATGGGAAAATCTCTAGCCACTGAACTGCCAACTAAATCCCGCTGGTGCTCACTGATTAATGTGTCCAGCACCTTGCCGAATTCATTTTTAGTTCTGATCCACATTCCCACTAGGTTTTCAAAATTGATGGGATTTCTTTTTTGCGCCATTGTAGAAGAGCCAACCGCTCCTGCCGCATAAAACTCAATTACCTCTGCGATTTCGCTCCGCATCAGATTGCGGCAATCTTGACCGAACTGCGCTAGGCTAGCCGATAGCATACAGAGTGAGAATAGAAAATACCCCAGGGGTTCGGGCGGTAAAATCTGCGTGCTGATCGGCGCCGCCTTCAAGTCCAATTTTTCTAAAACCCTTTGTTCAAAGCTTCTGTCACCGCAAAGTTTGGCAAACCCTAAACCTATTTGAGCATTATGCGCACCAACCGCTCCACCAATCTTCCCGCATAATCCCTTTGAGTAAAGCTCCACTTGACTGGCATTATAAATAACGCGGTATAAAGTGGTAGCGAGCCAAAAACCCACCGTAATCGGTAAGGCATGTTGGCCATGAGTGCGGCCGATCTGGATCTGATCCGCGAATTGGCGCACCAGCTTCGCGAAGATACTCATCAACTCTTGAATGGACGGCTTAAGGGCAAAGCAATAGGCGCGGTGAAACTGGAGCATACGCCCAGTGTCCAAAGGATCATAACTCGTGAGCGGAATATGCACCCATCTGGCTAAACGCTCTCCAATAATTTCTTGCGCTATTCTAACCCAAGCTCGGATGTCGTGATGCGTGATTTCCCTCTCCACCTTATCTACTTCAGTCGTTGGAATATTCAAAACCGCTTCAATGATTTCAGGAGTTAATTCCTCCATTTCTTCCGGAGGGATAACCCCAATCTCTCCTAAAACTTGTAGGGTCGCGAGTTCTACTTCAGCCACAGTTTTATAGAGATTATCATAACCAAAATACGGTATAAGCTGTTTCGGCTGGTAACGCGGATTGCCTGGCATTATTAAATTCATATCTCTTTCTCCTTCCTGACATTTCCTTAATGAGTCTGTTGTATTCTTATTGCAATGAACAAATCCAACTAAATTCTTTCACCTCCTATGATTTAGTTGCGGGATTTAATCTAACATAGACCTTAAACACGGCATAAAAAAGTATTAGTCTATTATAAAGGAAATTCATCTAAAAATCCATATTAGGCCAAACAAAAAATTATATAGGACTTTCACGTTTGATGTCATCCCCGACCTGATCGGGGATCCAGGTCGAATACACTAGTCCTGGATTCCCGCTTTCGCGGGAATGACAATAAATATTTAAACTTAATTATTACAAAATGCGAAAGTCATTTTATAAAAAACTCCTTGGATTTTTTCGCAAGGAGCAATAGGATTAACGAACTCGGAGTTCGTTTTCCGCCTCTTCCCTAAAGAGCTTCATTTCGCCCGCGCCCAGACGGTTCACTTTAAAGATCAACTTCCTCCCTCCTCTTTGATCTTCACAAGTGAGCAGCCCCTCATATTTTTCGTTCGGCGTTTCAGAGGAAAGAATTTTAAGCTCATTGCCTGTCTTGACAATGGCTAAGATTTTTACGATTTGCCAAGGATTATAAGCGGGCTGATCCGTATTCCATATCTGCTGGTCTATAATCATCCCATCGCCAGCCGTGATTTCCAGCCCTCTTCCCTTTGCATACAACACCACTAATAAATGGACTTTGGAATGCGACTTGAGATTAGGAGCGGTTAGAACTTTCTCCCCACCTTTCTGTTTTTTGAGATCAACATATCTGATCACATTTTTCACTGTTTTTTTTGAAAACCAAGGCACAATCGGCTTACGCACGACTTTTATTTCCAGAAGATCTTCTATGCAATCTTCTTTGATGGGAATGAATGTCTCCCCCACCTGAATTCCAGGCGGGTATCGGTCTAAGGGAATTTCAATCCCACCCATTATGTTGACTTCTTGCAGAGTTAGTTCATTAAAAGGCTGAAACCAATACACCGTGACGCAACGCAAATTCATTATTGACCTCCTCTCATAAGATTATTTTCACTCAAAGGACAAAACAAAGTTGTAAGTCTTCAAGGAGCAAAGCTCTCTCTATAAAAACTTATCAGATTTTGTCTTTAACGGCAAATTTTTTGAGCTCTTTCATAAAAAGAAAAAAGCGGCTTCGTTTTTTTTATGACGGGTGCCGCTAGACCTATTGTTGTTCATCTTGCTTTCTTGCGAGCCAGATACTCCCTGCCCTTGCCAACGTCTCAGTAGCCGGGAATTTCGGTGACAAAATCTTTTGCCAAAACTGCTAACCTAATGTCCCACAGAACGAACCGGCCTTGGGTGGCCAGGTAGCCGACCTGCTGGCGAGGTTGTGGTGGTTCTTCAAGATAGAAATCCACACCCCCGTCACATATCTTCTCACATGTTACCTTTTTGTTTGATGTGGAAAGCGATGTGGAAAGCCGAGAAGCAATCTCGTCTACTTCCATAGATCCGCACTTAAAAACTGCTTGGCTCATTTTTTTACCCCCTTTCTACAGTGTTTGGTTTTCGAGGTACAAATTGAGTCAAGCACCAGCTTGACCCTCCTCTATCGTATGATACAACAAAACAAGGAAAAAGCAAGATTAAAAACAAAAAACAGTCCGCCTTTGGCGAGACTACAACGAATAGCATGAAAAAATTTTCTTTTACAAGATGTGATTTGAGCCGATATTTTTATCAGGTTCTTTGGCAGTTTTTTACCTCTTGAAAAGAGGCAATAATTTCAAGTTTTTTATGAGTTAATCATAACTCATTACAGTAAATTCCTCAAGAAAAATGAGCTTGAAAAATTCACTGCTTTGGCGGCAAATTCTTTTCGGAAAATAAAGGGGGTTCAATCCCCGAAGGAATTAGAACCCCATAGCAATGGCTTTAGCACCAATATCTTTTCGATACTGCATGCCCTTGAACTTAATTTGGTGAACTGCTTCGTACGCCCGATCAAGAGCTTCTTGAAGAGTTTTACCGACTGCTGTGACTCCGAGAACGCGTCCGCCAGAAGTCCGAAGTTGGTCGCTACACATTGTGCCAGCGTGGAAAACGACAATGCCCGGGACTTTCTCTGCTTCGCTGATTCCAAATATCGGAATTCCCTTTTTGTACTTTCCCGGATATCCACCAGAAGCAAGAACAACGCAAACGGCGAAACCGAAATTCCATTCAACTGCAAGGTCGGCGAGTTTGCCGTCAACGCATGCGTCTAAAACATCAAGCAAATCTGTTTTTAGGAGTCGCATGTAGCTTTGCGTTTCGGGGTCGCCGAATCTTGCGTTGAATTCAAGCACTTTCGGCCCCTCGTCTGTCATCTTGAGTCCGGGGTACAAACAGCCAGTAAACGGCTTTCCTTTCTTCGCAAGCGCTTGCAAAGTCGGACGAACGATTTGCTCGTTTACTTCTCGCAAGGTCTGATCCGTAACCCACGGCACAGGTGCGATTGTCCCCATACCGCCAGTATTCTTGCCCTTATCGCCGTCGAAAATCGGCTTGTGGTCTTGCGCGGTAGGTAATAGGATTGAGGTTTTGCCGTCACAGAGAGCGTGAATAGAAACCTCTTGTCCATTCAGAAACTCCTCGACGATAACTTCATTGCCTGCTTGTTTGTAAGCGTGCTCAAGCATGATTTCTGCCAGAGCTTTCACGGCTTTAGCAAGCGTCTTACAGGGATATGCGCCTTTGCCAAGAGCCAATCCGCTTGCTTTCACGACAATCGGCGCCCCATGTTTGCGGACATATTCTAAAGCACTTTCATACTTTCGAAATATCCGAAATGGCGCAGTCGGGATATCACTATCGTGCATAAGTCGTTTGGCAAACGCTTTAGACGCTTCAATCTGTGCTGCGGCACGAGTGGGTCCGAAAATGCGTAAGCCATGAGATTGAAAAACATCAACTATACCAAGCGCAAGCGGGTCGTCAGGACCGACTACTGTCAGATGAATTGAATTCTTTTCAGCAAAACGATCCAAACCTCTGGCGTCTGTGGCTTCAATCGCAATATTTTCAGCAATATCACAAGTGCCGCCATTTCCAGGTGCAACATACAACTTGCCAATGCGTGATGATTGAGCGAGTTTCCATGCGAGCGCATGCTCTCTTCCGCCACCACCGATAATTAAGACATTGCTGATCATAGTTTTCTCTCCTTTCTTGCTAATGTGCAGTTTATCTATTTTAGCCATATCTATCTAAAATATAGCTCAAAAATAAAAAAACCGAAACTAAATTCGGAATCAGATATGAAAAAATTTTCTTTTACTTTGAATTCAATTCAAAAAACGAAACCGCCGATTGATTTTTTAGGCCAACCCGCCTGCTCACAAGCCTGTGCCCCTGAGAAGAATCGAACTTCTATCTAGGGCTTAGGCCCTGCACCAGAGCAAAGCTCGGTACAGGGTAAAAGTCCCTTGTTCCCCGCCCGCCTGACTCGTCTGGTGCCCTCATCTGGAATCGGACCAGAATCTAGGGCTTAGGAGTCCCTTGTTCTATCCATTGAACTATGAGGGCGTCAGGCGAGTCGGGCGGGTATCCGCTTAAGCTACAGGGGCAAAAACAAATTAAAAATAAAAAATTTAAAATTACAAATATATACAAATTATATTCTTTAATTCATTGCTTGTAAATTTTTCTGATGCTAGAATGAGTGGAATTACTAAAAATAGAAAATGAAAATTAAGATTAAAAATAGCATCACTTTTTTAAAATATTTTTTCTTTTTTCTTTTTGTCTTCTCTATCCCCTTTCAGAAACGGCATATTTTTTCTGATTACCCTATTGCGGGAGAATTTAATGAATGGACGGCAATCAGTATTTATGTTTCAGATATTCTTTTATTCTTAAGTTTGATCTTTTGGCTTGGCGAACTTGTTATTTCTAGAAATCATTTAAGATTACGGAATATTATAACCCCTCTTAATCTCCCCTTGTCAGGGGAGAAATATACCCCCCTGATAAGGGGGGTTAGGGGGGTTTTAAATTATTTCCGTGAGGGCATACTAAATCTTAAAAAGAAAAATAAATTATTGATTATTGGTTACTGGCTGCTGGTTACCCTGCTCGCCATTGCTTTTTTTTCCTTAATTAATGCCCAAAATTTAAACATTGCCCTCTTCCGTCTATTAAAATTAGGGGAGGTAATTCTCTTATTTATTTTTGTTGTCTTCAACTTTGGCTCAAAAAAATTACGGCTACTTTTGTATTTATTTTTACTGACTAGCGGAATAGTTCAAGGAATGATCGCAGTAGGACAGTATTTTCACCAGCATTCTCTGGGTCTCAAAATTTTAGGCGAGAATGATCTTGCCCCTAACATAATTGGCGTGGCAAAGATAGTCGTCAACGGCGACAAAATCATCCGTGCTTACGGCGCCTTCCCCCACCCCAACATTTTAGGCGGCTTTTCAATCGCCGCTATTTTATTTTGTTTTTACCTATGGACCAAAATACCAAAGGTAAAATGGGACAAATCTCTAAAAATCATCCTCCTTATCATTCTTTCTCTCTTTACCATCACCATCACCATCACCTTTTCCCGCACGGCTTGGCTAGGACTCATCATCGCTTTATTGGGCTTGCTCATCATTAACCTCCACAAAATCAAAAACTACGTTCCCGTTTTCGGCGTGATTATTATCACCGCTTTGATTCTATTTTATTTCCTCCAGCCCCAAATTTTAACTCGCCAAACGATTAGTGATTCTTCAGGGGATTTCGCTCTCACAAACCGCGCGTTTTTAAACCAAATTGCCTTGCTCATAATTGCCAAACACCCTCTTTTAGGGGTCGGAATAGGTAATTTCGTGCCTAGCATCCCTGACTTTACCCCGTTAGATAGTAAACATCTAACGGGGTTTACTAAAATGAACCTTCCTGCTTGGCGCTATCAGCCAAGCCACAATCTCTATTTGGCTATGGCTTCAGAGACAGGTCTCCCTAGTTTATTGATCTTTCTAACCTTTTTATACTTAACCATTGCTCACGCTCTCGGGCAGATTCGGAACGACCCTGAAATCGGAATTCTGTTTTGGATTTTAATTGCTTACCTCTTTATTAGCTGCTTGGACCACTACTTTTATGATCTCCAACAAGGAATCCTATTATTTTGGCTTATCTTGGGGATAATTTGGGTAATTATTTTACAAAAATCTAAAAATGTTGCATAATCAGATTTTTTTCTGCATCTCATTTTTCTAATAGTTTGACCTGTGGATAACTCCATCTACTTATTCACATACTACTTATTTTATTTAATACAAGCCAAAATATATAGATTGACAAATACATAGAAGATGTTACTATCCGATATGTAAAAAAATATTAAAAATGTTCCACGTGGAACATTTTTAATTTCCTTAAATTACGAAACTCCCTCCCCTTGCCTCCCGCGGAGTAATCTAACTCCCTCCCTGACAAGGGAGGGGAAGGCCTGCCCGCCATCGCTTCGCCTGCCCGCAACGCCTTGCGGCTAGCATGGCGGGCGTGGCTTCAGGCGAGGCGGGCGGGGGAGGGTTAAAAGGATTTATTCTCTCTCTTACCTGAATTAAACCCCTCTCTAATCTCCCCTTGTCAGGGGAGAAGTTTACCCTCCTCTAGGTAAGGGGGAATATATTGGAATGAATCCTTGCTTATTGTACACCCAAACTCCATAAAAGCTTAAATTTTTGTTCCTCCATCTTTGCCAGATCAGGACTCCGCGTGACCACACCTATTAATTCTTTAATTGAGGATATAAGGGCTATTTTATCCTGAAAAATAAACATAGAACTGGGGAAAAAATAACCATCAGGCAAGAATCTAGTCTCCCGTAAATTCTCCTTGGCTGTCTTTTTTAAAAGCAATGCGTCTTTATCAAAAAAAACTAAGGCTTTAAATTTGATATCTTTCTTTAAACGGGCCGGAATATAATACTCATAATCATATTCTCGGCTAATAATCTTATAAATATCTTTCACAGAGCCAATATACATAATTTCGCTATGCGGCTTCTCTAATGTTTGTTCCAAAATGCTAAAGCACCCCTCTCTGCCCTCATAAAAACGCACTTCCGGCCTTGGTTCTTCCAAATTTTTCGCTAATGCTTGCAATTGCGGCATTATCTGTCTTAAAGCGCTTTGTCTCTCTTTAAGAATAAAATTCAATTTTTGCGGTTCCTCCGCGATAAATTTCTTGGTATTCTTTGATTGATAATAACTCATCAGCCCTTTTTGGATTAAAGAATCAACCACTACGTAAACAGTGGTTCTTTTAATTTTGGACTTACGGGCAATATCGGGAATTTTTGAGGGACCGAGTTCTAGGTTCGCCAAATATATCCTGGCTTCTTTCTCGGACAAACCTATTTTTTGAAGATGCTTTAACATTCTTATTTGTCAATAATGTTGTCAACTTAGTTTTATGTTATCATAAGCAAAATATAGTGTCAATATATAAAACTTGACAAAAGTATTGACAAAACTTTTAAGGTCATATAAACTAACCAGTTACTAATATAGACCGTTCTTTTTACACAATCAATACAAAAGGAGGTTGTATTATGAAGCTTAATGTTGTTCTCTTAAGTATAGGTACGGTATCTTTTATTTTCTTTTTAGTAGTCAATTTGGGAGGTTTTGGTGTTATTACCCCTCTTCAGATGGCAATTCTGAATTCATCTTCCATTATTGCTATAATGCTTTGTTGCTTAATTTGGGGGGTCTGCCGCTCATTAGAATGGCTCAATACTAAATTACAACAGGATATAGATAAATATCCGATAAGGAAAATAACCATGAAAGACCAGGCAAAAAACGCTGAAAAGGATTCAGATAAGGATCCAGCAGGAGAAATTGGTGTGGGGCGAGAACCCAGCAATCAACAAATAGAAAAGCCTCAGATGGAGGAGGATCTGAAGGAAGAAATTCAAACGCAATCAATGAATGTGGCTAAGATTAGAGAAAAGTATCTTTCTGCTTATTGCCTTTTAACCTGGGATGTTGGTAACGGGGAAAGGGTTGTCCTCGGCTATGCAGGAAAGATATATAAGGAACTGAATGATGCCTTTACTGAACTGGCTGAAATTATGGCAAAGGAAACAGGGCGCGACATAATGGAACTTTGGGAATGGCCAGATGATTTGACTTTTTCATCGCCTGAATTTTTGCCTTGTTTAGAAAGATGTTTGGAAATTGTCCAAAGAGTACCCCGATATGTATCAAGATCCGGTTCCTAATTTCTAGATAAAAAATTGCCTGAAAATGGGGTTTTAAAAAATATGACCATCATCAAAACTAGATGATGGTTTTTTATTGTAATAATGACCTTATATTACGAAACTCACTCCCCCCGCCTCCCGCGGGGAAATCTAACTCCCTCCCTGACAAGGGAGGGAAGGGGAGGGTTAAAAGAATTTATTCTTTCTCTTACTTGAATTAAACCCCTCTCTAATCTCCCCTTGTCAGGGGAGAGGTTTTCCCCTCCCTTGGCGAAGTAATAATCCCAATAATACTTATAAAAAGAGTAGAGACAGGTTTTAAACCTGTCTCTACTCTTTAAAAACGATTTAAATGTTCCACGTGGAACATTTTTTGTAAAAATTTATGTAATCGGATTATATAATACTTTTATACTTTCGTCAATCTATCTTATTGAGGCATACTTTAGCCAAGAAATGGCGCAAGGATAAGAAATATAGAACAATCAAGCTATTTTTCCCCACGATGTTTTGTAAATAATTTCATTTCTGATTGCACAATTAGCTTTTGGTTTTGTCAAAAACGCATTACGCGATATAAATAGTCCACTCCCAATGTAAAAAGATTGGTCTTCAATTTAAAAACATACAAAACAATCAAAAAGACGGTAAATCCCAAGGAAAGATACATTGCTTGGCGCAAATCTTGAAGCGAGGAACGTAAAGAAACAGGGTTAGCGATTTTCTTCTCCGGCTCAGATTTTCCCCGCGGCTCTTGGTGAATCCCTGGTTGCCCTTCCTCTCCAGGCTTCAATAATTCGTCTATTCGCGTTTCCTCCCGCGCCTCCTCAATTTCAGGCTCAAAAATTTTTTCATTTTGGATCGCGGGCGCGCTAAGCAGATGATGCGCCTTGCGAAACTTGCGGCTTTTGTTTTTATGAAAACGATTTTTATGGCTCATTTGATTACTTTTTTATTTCTGTATTTAAATATAGCATAATCAAGAAGCAAAAACAATAAAAAAAACGTTACCAAAGTTTTGGTAACGCAAGAGAATGGACTATGACCATCCATAATAGTCTGAAAGTGAGTATGGGCTCTCTAACTCAAATAGGTAGCCGCTGGGGTCAATGCAAATCTCCTCATAATAATGGAGATCATAACTATAATTCCCCTTCTTAGCCTTCGCTAAGTAGGTGACATTGATATAGGTATCAGCCTTTGGCTCCACGGTCACGCTTTCAGTATAGCCAACCGTAAATTCCGCAGAACTATAATGCCGGCCATTGTAATAAAAGTCCCCCTGAATCCTGATGGTAATATTTTCCACACCATAAGTCTCATTCTTAACGTTCAGCTCAAACCCGGATTCATCCACGGGCGAGAGCCCAACGTAACAACCTGCCCATACACATATACTAACCAATATTACCAATATTAAAGCCATCTTTTGCATTTCCATTACCTCCTGATTGATTAAACACTATAATCAAAGTACCACTCTCAATTTTTAAAGAGAGAATTAAGTATAGCATAAATATCGTAAAATGTCAAATAAATGTAGCAACTCAATATCCTGAAAACACTTTGTACCTTAACATTTTGTCATTGCGAGGAGGGCTTATAGTCAGATCCCTCGCTTCCGCTCGGGACAGGCTCCGCAATCTCATCGAGCTGTTATTCATACAGATTTAGGAGATTGCCTGCCCGCCATCGCTTCGCTTCAGGCGAGGCGGGCGGGCTTCGGTCGGCATTAGATGCCTCCCTCGCAATGACGATACATTTCGTAATTCAAGGCTTTGTAAGTATTTCATAAGAAGTTTAAGATTCACCCTTACCTCTTGATTCTTGCTTGCCCGCCGACTTGTCCTTCGTAGTCCGCCTCGGGCGGACGAAGTAGGAAGCCCAAAGGGGCGCAGGCGGGATTCCAGCTTCTATTCTTTAAATTGACAAACAAGCCCAACTGAAGATATAATAAATGGGAAACCACGTGAGGTATCCCAATTATGAGCTAGAAATTAATCTTGAAATCAATGGTTTGGATTTTGATCCCGCTTATTTTAATTTTTTTATTGGCGATCTGGATTTTCTATCTGCATCACCATCTTTTTAAAATCCGCAACGCGAATAGAGAACTACTCAAACAAGCCAAGGGGAGTAACCTGGAAGAGATCTTAAATCTGCAGAATCAGCATCTCAAGAAACATTCTGAAGAATTAAAGGATCTGCAGAATTTTACCAGCGAACTGGAAAAAAATCTAGGCTTCACCATTCAAAAAGCCAATATCGTCCGATTTAACGCCTTTCCCGGCGAAGGCGGCGACCAAAGTTTCAGCGTCGCCCTCTTAGACCAACACCAAAACGGCGTGGTAATCTCTAATCTCCGAAACAGCAATAATGACCGCGCCTACGCCAAACCAGTCAAAAACGGCCAATCGCCATATCATTTAACCAAAGAAGAATTAGAAGCTATTAACCCAAGGAAATAGGAAGACTCGCTTTTTTTAAAGTCTTCCGAAAATCCTTCTAAAATCTTTATGAGTGAAAAAAATCACGAAGAAACTCAAGCGGAAACCATTGTGGGGCCTTCGGTTAAAGTAGAAGGGGAGTTGTCCTCCGAGGGCAATGTTCGGATCGACGGACAAGTGGCAGGCAATGTGCGAACCAGCCAAAATTTAGCTGTGGGGGAACAGGCTGTTATTTCCGCAAACGTGAAAGCCTTGAACGCGGTAATCGCGGGCAAAATTAAAGGTAATATTACTGTAGAGGAAGCTTTGGAGATTACTGAAACTGGCCAAGTGGAAGGTGACATCACAGCCAAGATTATTTCCATTTCTCCGGGCGCTATCTTCCAAGGTCAATGCCAAATGCCTCTTCCCACCAACCAAGAAACGGAAATTGAAGTGGAAGAGGTAATGGAGTGAATAATCTCAAATCTTAAAACTCAAAAGGCAAAACCACAACTCAAAACTCAAAACTAGAAAAATCGTCTTTAAAAAGAGAAACAACTAAAGGATCCTTTGGGGCAAGCCGCAAAATTCCTTGCTAACACGCGGGAGACAGTGGAATTATCAGTTTTGAATTTTGACATTTGAGTTTTGAGTTTAATCCAATGTATTACTATATCTACGATTCCTTTCTAGAAAATCCAAAATATCGTAAAATCCTGGACCGGATTGAAATTAGACTGTCCGATCTTGCCATTGCGGGCGAAGCAAGCCATGTCCGTCCTTTAAGAAACCTAGAAGAAATTGTTTTAGAAGGACTCATACAAGGGAAACGCACGATTATCGCCGTAGGCAATGATTACACATTCAAAAAAATCGCGCATACTATTTTAAACCAGAGTGAAACCCCTCTCTCTGAAATCACGATTGGTATTATCCCAGTCGGGCAGCCAAACTTTATCAGTCAAGGACTTGGAGTGCCTATAAACGAGCTGGCTTGCGAAGTTATTTCCGGGCGGATTATTAAAATTATTGACGTCGGGAAGGTGAATTCCGAATATTTTCTCACCCAAGCGGTTTGCGGTTTCGGGGGAAGGAATGAGGACCGCAATAAAAAAGGGAATCTATCTTATCTTCAATCCCTGCGTTATCGGTCCCAGGATGTCATTCTTAAAATTAACGATAAATTTCAAGTCCGCTTGGACTTATTTCACCTTGCCTTGGTAAATTTATCTTTAAAAAGAGAAGCCTTACCTCTTGCCAATCCTTGCGACGGAATTTTGAATGTGTTTGTGACCGCGAATCTTTCCCGCTTCTCTCTTTTAAAAAAACTAAAGCTCATGGAATCGGAAAGATATTCTCTGCTTCCCAAAACTTCTGTCTTTAAAGCGAGTAAAATTGAAATCCTGTCGCCGCGCCAAGAGCAAATTGATATCTTGGGCGATTTGCAAAAAATAGGCCGCACGCCGGCGACCATTACAATTTTGCCCCGCAAATTAAGAGTGATTGTGGGGAAAGAAAGAGCATTTAATTAATTTTCTATGCCTTATAGACCTTTTGCAAAATAACCTTTTCTACTGCAATTGCCAGATTTCGGCTGCAAATGTTTCAGGGCTCGTTGCCGTATTTTAGCCAAATACGGCTTCCTCGCCCTTCAACATTTTCGCTCGAAATCTGTCAATTTCGTAACGAAAAATTATTTCACAAAAGGTCTATGAGTAAACACCGCCAAAATATTAAAAAATATTTTAAAGAACCATTTTATAATATCTCGGGTATTTTTGCGGATTATCTGCCAGTGCCTGTGCGCTGGCTCATCGGTCTTGTAATCGCGGGATTAATCTTGGTTTTTACCGGCTTCTGGGGCTTGGTTAAATTTATTTTAGGCCTCTTTTGGATCAGCGCTGTTTTTTTAATTGCGGCTTTGATTTATCAAATTATTAAGAATAAGAAGAAATAAATTCCATTGTTCAATTGTTATAAAAAGCAAATTTTCCTTTATTTAACAATGGAATAATTGAACCGCAAAAAAAATTCACAGCGAAAATTATGGATGCAAATAAAACTCCTAAGACAGTGGAAATTCCCAGTATGGTCAGGGTCAAAGACTTGGCTTCTGTTTTGAATTTGCCTGCCGCGCGGGTGATGCAAGAACTCATTAAAAACAATATTTACACCACCATCAACGAAGAGCTTGATTATGAAACCGCCGCCATCATTGCCGAAGATTTAGGGTATCAAGTAGCGCCTCAAGGCAAAGCAGAGAAAAACCTCGAAGAGCCGGCCGGAGCAAAGGTTTCCAATAAAGAGACCCTAAAACTTTCGATACGGCCGCCAGTAGTAGCAGTGATGGGGCATGTAGACCACGGCAAAACCACTCTTTTGGATTACATTCGCAAAACTAATGTGGCAGAGGGAGAGGTAGGAGGGATTACCCAAAATATTGGCGCTTACCAAATTCAATATAAAAAACATCGGATCACCTTTATTGATACCCCCGGACACGAGGCCTTTCAAAGTATGCGGGCGCGAGGAGCGCGCCTCACTGATCTTGCTATTTTGGTTGTCGCCGCGGATGACGGGGTGAAGCCGCAAACCAAAGAAGCAATTACTCATATCCGAAACGCTAAAATCCCGATGATCGTAGCGATTAATAAAATAGATAAGCAAGATGCCAGGGTGGACAAGGTGAAACAAGAACTGGCTCAAGAAGGCGCGCAAATTGAAGAATGGGGAGGCAATGTGCCTCTTGTAGAAATCTCGGCGAAAACCGGTCAAGGCGTAGAGGAACTTCTAGAAACTATTATCGTCGTTGCGGAAATGGAGGAACTAAAAGCTCCTACTTCCGGCCCGGCTCTAGGCACAATCATTGAGTCTCATCTTTCTCCTCGGCAGGGACCAGAAGCCTCGGTTCTGGTGCAATCCGGCACTTTTAAAATAGGGGATATAATCACTGCGGCGTCCGCGCAAGGAAAAATCAAAATGATGGAGGACTACCGCGGTCAAATAATCCAAAAAGCGGGACCTTCCGAGCCGGTCAAGATTGTTGGGTTTAAGGAAGTGCCAGAGGTCGGCAGTATCGTGCAGAACGGGGAGGAATCCTTAAATAATCGCGAGAAATTCACCCCCCAAGAAAAGAAAATCCTGACGCTCATCAACCAAAAAGCATCGAACCCCAAAATCAAAAAATTAAATCTCATTATCAAGGCCGGCAGCCAAGGATCTAAAGAGGCAATTCTGGAAAGTTTGGCTAAGGTGCAATCTTCCGAGGTCGCGCCCTATATCATTCAAGAAGGGGTGGGCAATATCACAGAATCAGATGTCTTGAAAAGCCACATCACCAACGCCAAACTCATTGGTTTCGAGGTGAAGACCACTACCGTGGCCAAAAAATTGGCTAGGCAACTCGAACTGAAAATTAATATTTATGAGATTATCTATGAACTCATTGACGCCGTAAAAGAAGGTCTGGAAGAAATACTTGAACCGGAGGAGGAGACAATGGAATTGGGCAAGTTAGAGATACTCGCCATCTTTCACACCGAAAAGGGCAAGATGATCGTAGGCGGTAAAGTCACGCAAGGAACCATCCAGAGAGAGAGCCGTATCCGCGTTCAAAGAAAAGGTCAAATAATTGGAGAGGGAACTATAGTGGAGTTGCAAAGCAGCAAGCAAAAAGTAAAAGAGGTGAAAAATGGTCAAGAATGCGGCATTAAATTCCTAGGCGACGTGAAGATTGAAATTGGAGATATTTTGGAATTTTATAAAATAGAAAAGAAAAAGAAAACGTTATAAATTCAAAAATTAAAATGTTAAAATTTTATTCTGGGAACCCGCCAAAATTTTCAGAGGAAACTTAGGCGGGGAATTCAGGATTCTCGCCCGCTAGCGCGCTTTTAGCGCAAGCGCGGGAAGCGAGCGTGTATCCTTTTCACTATTTTCCAGTGACCACCCGTTAGGGTGGCAAAACCCTATAAAAAACCTCGGTTTTAAAACCATAAACGGTAAATTCCCAAAAATGTAATTCATTTTAAAATTTTACACTGTCTCGCTTCGCGAGATCTCGTAAAGCGATGATCATTTTGCATTTTGCCTGCCCCGCTCGCCTTTAACTTGTCTAGTAATTGATGTTATTTAATAGATATAAATAAGTAATTATTGGTAGACTATATTTAACGCGAGGCGGGCCGGGGATTTTTACATTTTACATTTTCTATGTCCCACCGCGTTCTTCAATTGAATAGCTTAATCCAACAAGAACTGAGCCGCGCTTTTTTAACGGAAGTCTCTTTGAACCATCACGCGTTAACCACTATTACCAAGGTGGAGACTTCTCGCGACTTAAATCACGCGAAAATCTGGGTCTCCGTCTTACCCCTTGAAAAAGGCCAAAGCATTCTCAAGACTTTACAAAAAAACGCGGGCAGGCTACAATCCTTTCTCAACGCAAGGTTAGTCTTGAGAAAAATACCCCGCCTTAAATTTGTCTTAGACGCGACTGAACTAAAAGCAGACCGGATCAACAGACTTCTTGACGCGGAATTTCCCAAAGAGGCTTAATTTATTAAATCTGAACAAGCGGGCTTCAAATAAGTCACGCCCTCCATAAAAATATAATGCACAGAAAAGATTTTAATTTAGTGATTAAAGCCTTAAAAAGATATAATACTTTTCTCGTTGCGAGTCATGAAAATCCCGATGGAGATTCTGTGGGTTCAATTTTGGCTCTCTGTATGGCTTTAGAAAAGATGAAGAAGGAAGTTTTGCTCTTTACCCCAGACCCTATCCCGGAAAATTTACAGTTTCTGCCCCAAAGCGCTAGAATCATCAGCTCTTCTCCAAAAAAAAACTTTGATGTCGTGATCGCTCTGGACGCGAGCGATGTTAAACGTCTACATTTAAAATGGTCCGATATCAAGTATCAAATTCTTGTTGATATTGATCATCATCCGCAAAAAAAACCCTTTGGCGATCTGAATTTAATCGCCCCCCTTGCCTCCTCCACCTCGGAAATTGTTTATTTAATAATCAAAGCCCTCAAAAGCGTAGACGCTAAAATTGCCACTTGTCTTTTAACGGGAATATTTACGGATACGGGCAGCTTCCAACACGCCAATACCTCTCCTTATACCATGGAGATTGCCGCCCACCTAATGAAAAAAGGGGCAAACTTAAATAAAATCGCGCGCGCTACCTATCAAAGCAAGTCTCTCTCCGCGCTCAAGGTGTGGGGGCTGGCTCTCGCCCGCATCAAACAGGATCGCAAAAAGGGCGTGACCCTTTCCGCGATTACCCAGAAAGACCTCAAAGAATTAGGCGCTAAACCAGAAGATCTGGAAGGCGTCGTAAATATAATTAATACGGCTCGAGGAACCAAATACGCCATGCTCTTAATGGAACAGAAAGGGAATAAAATTCGCGCCAGTCTTCGCTCGGAACTAGGCAGGGGAGTGAACGTGGCGCGGATCGCGGAACGTTACGGCGGCGGCGGGCATCCCCTGGCTTCAGGGTTTACCATTAAAGGCAAGCTGATGAAAAGGAAGGGGAAGTGGGTGATTAAGAAATGAATTAGGAATAAGGAATAATATTATATCTATTTTCTCCATTCCCGATTCCTGCTTCCTAATTCCTAATTCCAAAATTATGCAACTTATCCCTACTGTGATTGAAAAAACGCATTACGGCGAGCGGGCTTTTGATATCTATTCGCGGCTTTTAAAGGAACGGATTATCTTTTTAGGAAGCTCAATTAACGACGCGGTCGCCAATACTGTGATTGCCCAGCTCTTGTTTTTGAATTCTGAAGATCCAGATAAGGATATCCAGCTTTTTATTAATTCGCCCGGCGGTTCAGTCACGGCTGGCCTCGCAATCTACGACACAATGCAGTATGTGAAGCCTGAAATCTCCACAATTTGCATCGGTATGGCGGCGTCAATGGCAGCGACTCTGCTTGCCGCGGGCGAGAGGGGTAAACGTTTTACTCTGCCCAACAGCGAAATCTTGCTGCATCAAATTATGGGCGGGGCAGAGGGCCAAGCGAGCGATGTCGCCATTCGCGCGGGTCAAATCTTGAAAGTGAAAGACCGCTTGAATAAAATATTAGCCAAACACACCAGCCAACCCTTATCTAAAATTGAAAAAGACACGGACCGCGACTTCTATATGACTAGCGAGGAAGCGGTCAAATACGGGATTGCGGATAAGGTGATTCGGAAATAATTTAAAAAGTATGATTTTGAATTACGAAATGCGTCGTCATTGCGAGGAGGGCTTTTAGTCAGATCCCTCGCTTCCGCTCGGGACAGGCTCCGCAATCTCATCGAGCTGTATTTATATAGATTTAGGAGATTGCTTCGGTCGGCATCAGATGCCTCCCTCGCTCATAGACAAAATGAATTTCGTAATTCGAGGAAGAAAGAAGAGATTAAACGAAAGATTGGATTCAAGAATCTATTGCAACATTACAGTAAGATAGAAAGGAGGTTGATAATAGCACTGGATAATAAGAGACAGAGATGGAAATCCGATTGACCCAGAACAATTTAAAAGAGATTGGGAAAATCTAAATATATCCAAAGGCGTTCTTTTTGAGCAGGACGGTTTCAATCCGATTACCGCAGTAAGAGTATATATTTACGAAGATAGAAAAAAGGACTTGATTCGTCAAGAAATCACGGAAGCTATACCCCTTCTAACAGGGTATGGTTATAAAGTGGAAAGTATAGAATAAAAGGCAAACGGAGAAATTGATCTCCATTTTTTATTAAAAATAAGCAGAAGTAGAAATAATTTTCCTCTTGATGAGACCCACCACCACTTTTTACAAAAGGTGGGGGACTCCTCGCTAATAGACGGCACAATGATAAAACCCAAAAACAAGCCCTTACAATGGCTTGTTTTTTAATCCACACTTTTTACTTTTTACTTTTTTTAAACCCAAGTCACACTCGCGACCTTGTCCTCGTTTTTGAACCGCATCAGGGTTACGCCTTGGGTGGCGCGGGATTGTTTGGAAATGCTGTTAATCAGCATCCGAATGACCTGACCGCGCGCGGATATTAGAATCAAGTCCTGCTCTTCTTTGCCTAAAATCTTCATCGCCACTAAATTGCCGTTTTTCGCCGTAATCTTCGCGGTTTTAATCCCTTTACCGCCCCGCTTTTGGACTTTGTATAGATTCAAAGGCGTGCGTTTGCCATAGCCTTTTTCCGTCACCACTAACACTTGAAATCCCGTAATCGCGTATTGGCGCGGAATAATCTCCATAGCGATTACAGCGCCATCTTGTTCCAGAGTAATGCCTTTGACCCCTGCCGCGGTCCGACCCATCGGTCTAATATCCGCCTCGCGAAAACGAATAGATTGGCCTCGGCGGGTAGCAAGCATCACTTCATCCGAGCCGGTGGAGGCTTCCGCCCATTCCAGGATGTCGCCTTTGCGCAAATGAATCGCTACTAGACCGCTACGGCGGACATTGGCGTATTCAGAGAGTTTGGTCTTTTTCACCACTCCTTGCTGGGTCGCCATCATCAAATATTTAAATTTGTGTTCTTTGGGAATCGCGACCATCGCGGTAACTTTTTCCTCTGCCGCCACTTGGATAAAATTCACAAGGAGCTGACCCTTAGCGGCGCGGCCTGATTCTGGAATCTCGTAAGCCTTGAGCTGAAAAACGCGGCCGCGATCCGTGAAAAAATATAAATCCGAATGAGTGGTGGTTACAAAACAACAGCGCATCACGTCTTCTTCCTTAACCTTCTGGCCGGCGACGCCCTTGCCTCCTCGGCTCTGCGCCCGATAAACATCAGGCTTCATCCGCTTAATGTAGCCGCCGCGCGTCAGGCTAAGAATAGTTTCCTCATCGGCAATCAAATCTTCATCGGAAAATTCGCCTACTTTTTTCTTTAAGACGCGCGTCCTGCGTTCATCGCCATATTTTTCTTTAAGCATCTTCAATTCTTCCTTGACCACGCCCCAAATCCTTTTCTCGGAAGCGAGCATACTTTCCAATTCAGCGATGAGTGTCTGCTTTTCCTTTAATTCATCTAGAATCTTCTTCCGCTCCAAACCCGCCAATGAGGACAAGCGCATTTCCAAAATCGCGCTCGTCTGCTCCTCTGTAAACTTAAATTTCATCATTAAATTGCGATGCGCCAATTCCTTGGTTTTGCTCTCCCGAATGGTGGTGATCACAAGGTCTAATTTATCCAAAGCCCTCTTTAAGCCTTCCAAGATATGCTCGCGCGCTTTCGCTTCCGTCAAATCAAAACGGGTGCGGCGGGTCACCACCTCCTTGCGATGATCCAAATAATATTCTAAAATATTTTCTAAGGGCAAAACCCGCGGTTGAATACCGTCCACGAGCGCGAGCATATTCACATGAAAAGTGGACTGCAGGGAGGTGAGAACAAAAAGACGATTCAAAACCTTCTGGGGATAGGCTTCTTTTTTCAAAAAAATCACGAGCCGTATCCCTTCGCGGTCTGATTCGTCGCGGATATCGCGGATGCCTTGGATCTTTTTGTTCTTCACAAGCTCCGCGATTTTTTCAATGAGTAAGGTTTTATTTACTTGGTAGGGAAGTTCAGTAATAACAATATCAAAACCGCCCTTCTTGGTTTCCACAATCTGTGTTTTCGCGCGCATCACAATTGATCCTCGCCCCAGAGCGTATGCTTGACGAATAGCGCTATAATCGTAAATCTGACCTCCTGTCGGAAAATCCGGACCTTTAATATATTGCATTAAATCCTCAACGGTGGCGCTTTCGCGGTGGTCAATTAAATAAGTAAGAGCGTCTATAACCTCGCCTAAATTATGCGGAGGGATATTAGTTGCCATCCCCACCGCGATCCCGATTGTTCCGTTTAAAATGAGTTCCGGAAAAAGGCCGGGCAAAACAGAGGGTTCTCTGCGCGTGCCATCATAGTTATCCCGCCAAGTAACCGTCGCTTTGTTTAAATCGCGCATCATCTCCTCGGCAAAAGTCTTCATCCGCGCCTCGGTATAGCGCATCGCCGCCGGAGGGTCGCCATCTATGGAGCCAAAATTTCCTTGGCTGTCAATTAAGGGATAACGCATCTTGAATTGCTGCGCCAGATGCACCATAGAAGGGTAAACAATCATTTCACCGTGGGGATGATAATTACCCGAAACGTCGCCGCAGATCTTAGCGCTCTTCCTAAAACGTCCGCGCGGGGAGAGCCCTAAGTCGTTCAAGGTCACTAGAATCCGCCGTTGGACCGGTTTTAAACCATCGCGCACATCAGGGAGCGCCCGATCAATAATGACGCTCATTGCGTAATCCAAATAAGATTCCTCCATTTCTTCTGTAATCTGACGCGATTTAATATAGCCAAGTTCCATAAATTTGGAATCAGGAATAAGGAATTATGAATTAAGAATAAAGAAATCTTTCCGTTTTACTATTCCTGATTCATGATTCCCGATTCATTATTCCCACTGATTTTAAACACAAAATTAAACTGCTCTCTCGCTCCTTCACTTCGGACGCCCATAATGGATAAAGTGAAAGGCTTTTGAGGCTCTAGGGCTGGAAAATGCAAGGCGCCACTTACTTCGTTTTTAGCCGCGACCAAATCCGGCAGAGGGTAATCTACTACTTTTTCTCTTTCTAATTCTGAAAATTCTTTTTCCTCCTGAATAATCTTGATTTTACTCTCTCCGGAAGGGCGCAATAAAACCCGCTCCTCCCCTGTATTACTAACAAATACATAGACCCAGGCTATCTTCTCCTTAAAAACTATATTCACAAGCGTAATTTCCACATTTCCCTTGTTCTGGGTTTGGTTTACCTCTTTGCGGAGCAAAACAGAGCCGCTGTCTTCGCTTTGAAACTGCTCCTTCGCGCTCCCCAGTCCTGAATCTAATTTCATCCCTTCCTTGCCCTTCTCTAATATCTCTCTCAACCCTCCTAGGTTCTGGCTTACTTTCTGACTATTGATTCTGAAATTAAAAGTCTGCAACCAAAAGACACCAATACCGACCGCGCAAACAGCCACCAATAAAAAAACCACTTTTTGTTTGAAAGCAACTGATTTATTCTGCAAACTCACTGTTTTTTTAATATTTTAATCTCGGTTTCCTCGCTAGTAAGATCTTTTTTTCTAATCTTCAATTTATCCAGTTGCGACTCGGGCGATGTTCCCATTTCCTCGCAGAATTTACTCAAAGGTTCAAGATTTCTTTCTTTTTTTGCTCCAGGTATATCATAATGCATAGGAATCACCAAGCGCGGTTCAATCTGGCTGACGAGTTCGGGGATTTTGTCGCTAGACAGGGCATTTTTACTCCCCGCAGAAACAAAAAGAATATCCACATCACCCAAGGCGTCAACCATTTCCTCGGAAAGAAGATGCCCTAAATCACCAAGGTGCACCAGAACCATACCTTCCACAATATAGCGGTAGATAATATTACCGCCGCGCTCTTTACCCTCCTCACCGTCATGAAAGGCGGGTAAACCTATAATATAGACATCTTTCACCTCATATTCACCCGGGCTATCAATAATAAAAGGCTCGCCAATAATCCCTGAAACGTAATTATGGTCAGAATGATTATGGCTCACCGTCACAATATCAGCCTTGATTTTTATGCCCCTTAAACCCGTTCCAGAACCAAAAGGATCTGTTAAAAGAATCAGGTCTTTGATTTGAATTTTGAAACAAGAAAATCCAAGCCAAGAGATAATCATATTTCTTTCAGTAATCAGTAATTAGTAATTGGTAATTGGTAATTTTGGCACCTCGAGCCAATAATTTCCTGATTACTGATTACTGATTACCGATTACCGATTACTTACAGATTACTAATTTATTTTAGCATAATGTATTTGGTTTGACAACAATCATCTTTACGGATATAATGGGCAATAGAATGAACATTTAAGAGGCGATATCCATTTTGCCTATCATTTTTTATGAAAAAAATCGGGGATAAAAAATCCAAGAAAACTGAATTAAAATCACCAAGGAAAAATTCTTTAGGCGCTTTTTTAGCGAAAAAAGAAAAGAATAAAGAAGACTCAACAATGCACAAATTGCTCAAAGAGAAAACGAACCTCTTTAAGATACCTCAAGTGGGAGAAATCATTAAGGGTAAAGTGATGCGCCAAGCGAAGAATGAGATAGAAGTAGACGTGGAAGGCATTGGCGTGGGTGTTATTCGCGGTCCCGAACTTTATCAAAATCCTGATCAAGAAATGAAAATCGGGGATCAAATCGCCGCCACTATTCTAGAGGTGGAAAATGAGGACGGCAGAATGGAGCTCTCTTCAAAAAGAGCCTACCGCGACGCCGCTTGGGAGGAAATTAATAAAATTATTGAAAATCACGAAACCATTGAGGTCAGAATCACCCAGGCGAATAAAGGCGGACTCTTAACCCAAGTGAAGGGGATCGCGGCCTTCCTGCCAGTTTCCCAACTGCATCACGAACACTACCCGAGGGTGGAAGACGCGGATCGCAATAAAATCCTCACCAAATTGAACAAACTCGTAAATCAAACCTTGAAGGTCAAAATTATTGACGCCAACGCAGAGGAAGATCGTCTGATCATCTCGGAAAAACAAGCTACCTCCGAGGAGCAGAAGGATATTTTGGATAAACTCAAAGCCGGTGATATCGTAGAAGGGGAAATTACGGGCGTGGTTAACTTCGGCGCCTTTATGCGTTTTGATGATCTGGAAGGGTTGATCCACATCTCGGAATTAGCCTGGCAACGCATTGAGAATCCCGAAGACATTGTTAAAGTCGGTGACAAGGTCAAAGCTAAAATCATCAGCATTGACGCTAATCGCATATCTCTTTCCTTAAAATCCCTGCAAAAAGATCCTTGGGAGAAAAAAATTAAAAAATATAAAGTCGGCAATACCGTAGAGGGAGAAATTACCAAATTATCTCCTTTCGGCGCCTTTGTGCAACTGGATGAGGATATTCATGGTCTCGCGCATATCTCCGAAATAACAGACGATCCATCGCAGTTGGAGAATATGGTCAAGATAGGGGAAAAAAGAAAATTTAAAATTCTTTCCATTGAACCTCAAGAACACCGCCTGGGTTTATCTATGAAGGCTTTAACCGAGGAAAAACCCCAAAAGGAAACTAAAACTCCCAAAGCAGCAAAGAAAAAAACGGCTAAAAAAAAGAAGGTATCCGCTAAAGCTAAAAAATAATTTTCGCCGTATTTTTTCTTTTTTTTAAGAGTTATCTCCGAGCAGAATCAAGCTCGGATTTATAATAAACGTAAAATTTAAAAATCAAAATGCAAAATGACCCGCCCGCCTTGACTTCGCCCCTAGTTAAAAATGTTAAATCTTACTAAAATGACTAGACTTTTATCAAGGAATTATCCTGAATGTTAGTCAAGGCGAAGTCGGGCGCGGCAAATCAAAATGTTAAAATGATTTCGGGAATTATACTTTCTCCTTTCACTTCTAAGAATTATTCTAATTGTTCTAATTGACCTAATTAACCTAAGGAATGACCAATAACCAAATCCCAATGACTAAATTTCATTTTTAGGTATTGGTCATTAGGTATTGGGGTTTATTTAGAATAATTAGAACAATTAGGTTAAGTAGAATAATTTTAAATGAAATCTTACCGCGCCCCTTCACGAGCTACACTTGATGTGGCGGGCGGGAAAGGTAAATTCCCATTTTTAAATTTTACATTGCTCTAAAAATATGTTAGAAAAAGTTAACCAAATAATTAAACAAAATTGCCTTATTAAAGAAGGCGACACTGTAATCGTCGCTCTTTCCGGCGGTCCGGATTCGGTTTGCCTGACCCATATCTTATGGCAACTGCAAAAAAAGCTGGGATTCAAAATCATTCTGGCGCATTTAAACCACAACTTACGCGGAAAAGAAAGTGATAGCGATAGCCGTTTTGTCCAAAGATTAGCAAAAAAACTAAACCTGCCTTTGGAAAATAAAAAGTTGCGGAAAAAGCCGAAAAACGAAGCGACCGCAAGAGAAGCCCGTTATGCTTTTCTGGAACGAGTAAGAAAAAAACACGAGGGGCGGGGCATCGCGGCAGCGCACACGGCTGACGACCAAGTAGAAACTATTCTTTTAAACTTCTTGCGCGGGGCGGGGCTCGCTGGACTCTCGGGTATGCAGCCTAAAAACAACTTCCTGATCCGTCCGCTTTTAGAATGCGGGCGCGGAGAAATTCTCGGCTATCTTAAAAAGAATCATCTCACTTATCGCAACGACTCGTCAAATTTTGATTTAAAATATACCCGCAATAAAATCCGACACAAGCTCTTGCCTCTTTTGGAAAAAGAATACAATCCGCAAATCAGGAAAAATCTCCTCAAACTCGGAGAAGTGAGCCACGCCGCAGAAGAGTATATTAGCGAGGAGGCTAAAAATTTTATCCGCCGCAATCCCCATCCTCTTCCCCTAAAATCTTGGCAAACCCTGCCTCCTATTTTAAAAACAGAAACCTTAAAGCAGATGATCGGCTCTATCTCGGGTGAAGTCAAAGATATTTACGCCGTCCATCTAAAAGAGATGGTAAAAATGCTGGAAAGCCCCCGCGGCAATAAAAAAAAGAACCTGCCGCATGGGTTGCAGATTCTCAAGAAAGATGGTAGAATTTTGGTGTTCAAAGCTTAGCAAGCGCTTTTATCCTTTTTAATAACTCATAAGACTTAACGGCATCTCCTATTAAGACCCATTCATTCGAAATGTCATCTAGCTTACCCCCTGATATAGGATCGGAATCGTGGCAGAGATCGGATTTTAGGTTTCCCACTCCTTCCCTCAAGTCACATTCCATTCGTGTCGCCTGCGGATCATTTTGAATCTCATCTAAACGATTAATCTCTCTTTCCGCTTGAACGATAAGTTCCCGCGCCTCTTTCATTGTAATACTCATGGGTTCCCTCCTTTGAAAACACGGTTAGTAAGAAAGAGCCATTTTATAACCTTACCTCGAATTCGAAATTCGTTTTGTCATTGCGAGGAGGGCGTCAAGCCCGATCCCTCGCTTCCGCTCGGGACAGGCTCCGCAATCTCATCGAGCTGTTATTCATACAGATTTAGGAGATTGCTTCGGTCGGCATCAAATGCCTCCCTCGCAATGACGATACATTCCGTAATTCACAGAACCTTAAAATCCTGCGATGTGAATTATTTATCATAATAGACAATTTTATTTTTGTCAACAAAATATGAAAAATATGAAAAACGTTGTTAAAAATTTATTAATCGCCTTTGTGGTTTTTCTGTTTATTGCGGGCTTTTTTTCTCTCTATAACGCTCCCGGCTTTGAGCAACGCAAACAGGTCTCTTTAACCACTTTAGCCCAAGAGATTAAAGGTGGCGAGGTGAAAACCATTGAAATTCAAGAAGACAAATTAAATATTGAGCTCAAGGACAATACCAAACAGGAAAGCCAAAAAGAAGTAGGGGTGTCTCTATTTGATTCTTTAAACGGCTTTGACGTGCCGAAAGACAAAATTGACCAAGTGGAAATTCAGGTTAAGGATCTATCCGGCACTAAATTCTGGCTCAATACGGTTTTGCCTTTTTTACTGCCTATTCTTTTGATCGGCGGCTTTATCTGGTTTATGTTCCGAGGAGTGCAGCGCGGCAACCGCAACGCTCTCTCTTTTGGTGAATCCCGCGTCCGCGAGCAAAAACCCGAAGACCCTAAAAAACGAAAAACCACCTTCGATGACGTGGCAGGTTGTCGAGAAGCCAAGGAGGAATTAAAAGAAGTGGTGGATTTTTTGAAAAATCCGCGCAAATATCTGGCAATGGGCGCGCGCATTCCCAAAGGCGCGATGCTCATCGGTCCGCCGGGGACAGGTAAAACCCTCCTTGCCCGAGCCGTGGCAGGGGAGGCGAACGTTCCCTTTCTCCATATGTCTGGCTCGGAATTCGTGGAGATGTTCGTTGGCGTGGGCGCAAGCCGCGTCCGCGACCTTTTCGCAAAGGCAAAAAAGGTGGCGCCGGCGATTGTTTTCGTGGACGAAATTGACGCCGTGGGACGCCAACGCGGCGCTGGCCTCGGAGGCTCACACGACGAGCGTGAGCAGACTTTGAATCAAATCTTGGTGGAGATGGACGGTTTTGAGCAAGACACTAACGTGATTGTCGTTGCCGCCACCAATAGACCAGATGTTCTAGATCCGGCGCTGCTCCGACCAGGACGCTTTGACCGCCGCATTGTTTTAGATCTGCCGGATATTAACGACCGCATTGAAATTTTAAAGGTACACATTAAAGGCAAACCTCTGGCGACCAATGTTGATTTGCGCGAAATTGCCGAGCGCACGCCGGGTTTTTCCGGCGCGGATTTGGCAAACATGGTGAACGAAGGAGCGATTGCCGCCGCCCGCCAAAATCAAAAAGAGGTGAAGCAAAAGGACTTTTTGGAGGCGATTGAAAAAGTGCTTTTGGGCCCAGAGCGCAAAAGTCATGTCTTAAACAAAAGAGAAAAACGGATCACGGCCTATCACGAGGCAGGGCACGCGCTTGTTACCCATATCCTGCCCCATGCTGACCCAGTGCATAAAATTTCCATCATCTCCCGCGGTCTTGCCGCGGGCTACACCTTGAAAGTTCCTTCGGAGGATCGCAAACTGCACTCTAAATCCGAGTTTTTAGACGAACTCTCTGTGCTCCTCGCGGGTCAAATCGCGGAAAAAGAAATATTCAATGAATTAACCACGGGCGCGGCTAACGATCTGCGCGAGGCAACGCG
This sequence comes from Candidatus Doudnaibacteriota bacterium, assembly GCA_041644975.1. Lineage (GTDB taxonomy): Bacteria > Patescibacteriota > JAQUNI01 > JAQUNI01 > JAQUNI01 > JAQUNI01. The sequence goes on from JBAZQX010000007.1 coordinate 67,254, forward strand.
GCTTGCCAGAAGCCTCGTTATGGAATACGGGATGAGCGACCTTGGACCGATGACCTTTGGCGAGCGCGAGGAACTTATTTTCCTTGGCCGCACCATTTCCGAAAACCGCGACTATGGCGAGGCTGTCGCCAGCCAAATTGACGCGGAAGTGAAAAAATTTATCCAAAACGCGTCCCAATCTGCCACAGAGGTTATTCAAAATCAGAAAGAAAAATTAGAACTTATCGCCCAAACCCTGATTCAAAAAGAAACAATTGAGAGAGCGGAGTTTGAAAAGTTAATGAAAGGAGAGCCAAAAACAGAGCCTGAAACACAAAAGAATAAAAAGAAAATACCGGAAAACAAGAAGGTTGAAAAGATAGAAGCACTATAGAAAATTTTAAATTCTAAATTAAATTAAGAATTATATTTAAATTAATAGTGACGGGTCCGTAGCTCAGTGGTAGAGCGCCCGGCTTAAAACAATAGATCTAAGTCTAAGCGAGGATTATGTAGTTCAGCATGGCAATTTTGACAAACCAAAATACACTTGTCGAGTTCCACCAGCACCGACTCCAGCTTGCGATTGGACATTGATCTCATATCAAGTTTGAAATCCTTCCGCGTTAAGTCTGTGTGATGAAAGGCAAGGGCGGCGAGGTTCCGACGATAACCGCACATAGAACAACAGCCGCCAGCAGCTCGTACAAGTTTTAGTTTTCTGGCAAGACCTCTGCTTTTCTGAGAAGCATAGTTCTGATGGTGCCTATTTTTACAATGGGCTGAACAAAATTTAGTCTGTTTACCGCGCAACGAGGCACCACATATAATGCAGTTAGACTGTGTCTTCATAACTACATCCTATCCTTGATATGATCTATTGTAAAGGGCTGCCTAGAGAGCAATCCCTAGGTGAAACCTACCAAATTCGGGGAAACCTAAGTCAAAAATGATAAGGCAATCCCGAGCCAAGCCCCCATATCTTTATTTAAAAAGAGGGGGAAGGCGTAGAGACTAGACGACAGGCACCCCTACTAGCTAGGGGTGAAAGGATAGTCCAACCCACAAACCCGAAAGGGGCAGCGAAAGCTGTATTGGGATGCATAACCGGTTGGTCATAGGTTCGATCCCTATCGGACCCACCAGAAAAAGTGAAAAGTTAAAAGTGCAAAGTTTAAAGTTACAGTTTAAAGCTCAAAATTGAGAAATTTTAAATTTTACATTGTCATTTTGATTTTTGCATTTTACATTAATTATCGGGCCCATAGTCTAGGGGTAAAACACATCCATGGCATGGATGAGTCACCGGTCCGAATCCGGTTGGGTCCACCAAATCTACGATAAACTATTTGTATTTGTGTAAAATATGTACAAAATAATTCGCAAAGCGGAAGCAGTAATTAGGCAAGTAAGCGATAATAAAACCGCAACAAATTTCGTCACAAAAGAAATCTCTCCGAACGTTTCACTTGCTATAATTGAAAATAAGGGACATTTTGGAAAAGTAACGGCAGAGAACAATAGGATTTATTATATGTTAAAAGGTAATTTATCGCTTGAGTTTAGTAGTGAAAGAATAGAATTAAATGAGGGTGATGCCTGCTTTATATCTTGTGGTACTCCTTATGATATGTCGGGGGATTGCAAAGTAGTTACAGTAGACTCGCCAGCTTTTCAAGACAAAAGTATAGTCGCAGACGAAAAATTGTGGGCAGGGGAAAGCGCAAAACGCAAAAATATATGATTATTCAATTCAGAGAATTAAAACAATCAAGTTGAACATAAAAAAATTTCCCAAGAAGGGAAATTTTTGGTATAGAATCAAAATTAAATCAAAATTGACAAAAAATTTTTGTAATGGTATATAGATATGTCTTGTTAAACTCAAAATCATTGTTCATTCATTAAAGGAGGGAAAAGATGCCTAACAAGATAAGGAAGAAAGATTTCAGACCGAGGCATATGGAGGTATTAGAGATTCCGATTGATCCTAGAACGGGAAAAAGGGCGGACTTAGTGGGGATTCGCCGAGGCAAACAGGTGATAGGATTTTTTACTACTGTTGAACAAGAAAGCATAACGCCCGGGACAAGAACCAACAGGGGCTGGAAATATTACCCTATATCAGAGGAAGCGTATTATGTTCTCTTTAATGTAACGCCCGATGACCATCCAAAGATGAGAGACAATATTATCAAAATCGCGGAATTCCGCGATCAAAATAAGCAAAAGATAGAAACTTCTCGCGTGGAATCAAAATAAACGCGAGATTTTTTATATTAAAAAAGCAGAGAAACAAGATTCTCTGCTTGGATTTTGGATTAAGTAAAGTGCTTCTGCACCCTGCTTAATACCTCTTGGTATAAACATTGGGGGATAGACCTGCCATCCTTGGGCGGACAATGGCAGTTAAACATCCCGCGACGCGCATAATTTTCACTTCTGTGCCAGATATCCGCTAGAGATTCTTTGCGGACATCCTCACTGAATACAGTTACGTCATCGCCAGGACAGCGCAGAACTATACCACGGGAAGTGATATACATCCCGCAGGCAACCTGGTTGCAAGGATGACCGCCAGCATAAGCGGAAATCCCGTTCTCTAAAAGCTCTTTGAGTGTAGTGATCCCTTTTACAACATTGTAGATATTAATCTCAGTGTAAAGCGCAATAAGTTCTTCTTGCGAAGGCGTAAGGTCTTGCCATAAATCCCGCGCCCTGCCCGCGCACATAGAAACTGTAGTTACAGGATAAATGTTCCGCTCCCGAGCAAAGACATAAATGTCATAAATTTCGTGAATATTCTGCTTGGTAATCGGAGCAATAGCAAGGCACAGCCTCGTTGGTTGACCCTGATTGAAACCCGCTTGTGCTAAAAGCTCCAGAGCGCGATTACGTTTTTCAGTATAACCTTGAACGCCGACCATCGCATCCTGCACAATTGGATCAAAGGAATTAAAGCCGACATTGAGACTCACACCCAGATCCTTGATGACACTGACCAACTCCCGAGCAGAAAGATTGAAATATTTATTAGCCAGCGCGTCATCGCCTAAGACATGGGCTTTCGTAAAAATATTGACCTTAATGCCTAAACTTTTTAATTGGTCCAAAAAAATCAGAAAATACTTATCCTCAAAAGGCTCGCCGGCGCCTAAAATCTTAATGCTTTCTAAACCAAGTTCTTGGGCCTGACTATTGATCAAATACAATATCTCTATAGGCAGTAAACAAGGATTTGAGCTACGGTTTACAGCGCCATTGCGCCGGAAACAGTGAGGACAGTTTAAGGAACAATACTCGCCGAAATCAAGATCCAGAGTGAGTAATTTGCCGGTATTTTGCGCAAGATATTCTTTACTAAAACTCCAGCCATCTACATCGTTGATAAAGTTATTTGGCACCTGCTCTTTGCCGGGACAAATAGGATTGATTTGAGACAAAAGAACGGATTTACGTTTGAAATCACTTTGCGTGAGGGCTGAGCTAAGAGCAATTATAATTGGCTTGGTACTATCCTTTTTGCGCGGAATACCGGGTAAATCAACACCTTCTTGCTCACTTTCGTAGCGATCAGAAAGATTAATAGCCCTGTTCCGATCAAGCCAAGTAAAACCATCAGGAATTGCGCCTTTGCAAGTCAAGATGAAATTCTTGTCATCCACTTTGGTCAGTTCAACTTCAATATTGGTTTCATAACCTTTCTCACTTAGAACGTGCAAAGTTGTTGGTCCGGTTTGAAAGCCATAGCCATAAATCAAAAACTGAACAGCAGAAGTGTTATAGCCGGCGAAGAGCGGCATCACCAGATTAATTGTTAAACACACGATAGCCACCACAATAAACCAGAAATTGCATTTCATTTCAAATTACCTCCTAATTCAAACTGGGGGTTACAACCTCATACACAATAATAGCAGGAAACACTATTTGACAAAGTGCATTTTTTGTTTTGTTATGACATTATAGCATATCTAAATATAATTGTCAATAGTTTTGGTCAAATTGACTTAATTATTTGTCTTTAAAATGAAGATAAAAATGATAATTAAATATTTTGTTGAAAGATATTGACACAAAAATAGGGCGGGTGTATAATGAAAATAATCCGTCTATTAGCGAGGAGGCGACCCCAAGGAGCCGACGAAGCAATCGCCATTGAGCAAAAATAATATCTTTACAGTTTTAACAATAATTTTACTAAATGGCGATTGCTTCGCTTCGCCCTTGAAGGGGCTACGCTCGCAATGACGAAATCAAACATAACCATCATAAACAACCATGCCTAAAATTGACTCCAGTTTACAAGCCGCTCTATCTGACCTTGGTTTTAGCGACAAGGAAACCAAGGTGTATTTAGCTTTACTTGAAATAGGAAGAGGAACCGTGAGCGCGATTGCCCGCACCGCGGGTATTAACCGCACCACGGGATATAACATTTTGGATGTTTTGGTTAGTAAAGGTTTAGCACGCATTTCCGGCAAAGAGCCGAAAGAGGAATATGTGGCTGAAGCGCCGAATGTGATTACCAAACTTTTGAAAGAAAAAATCGCCGCGTATGAAGCGCAACTAAAAAAAGCGGCGAAACTTGTGCCGCAACTAGCAACGATCCACAATATTGCTGACCGACCGAAGGTGAAATTTTATGAAGGGAAGGAAGGATTAATTGAGGTTTACGAAGACACCTTAACTGCGCACGAACCGATTCGGGCTTATGCCACGATTGATGATATGCATCGCGCCCTTCCGGATTATTTCCCCAAATATTATGCCCGCCGAGCAAGAGCGGGGATCGCGATCCGCGGTATTGTTCCCCGCACCCCCATGGCGGAAGAAAGGGCTCAATATAACAAAACGGAGAAACGGGAAACCGCCTTGATTCCGCCAGATAAATACTATTTTTCGCCCGAAATCAATATCTATGACAATAAAGTAATGATTGCCTCTTGGCGGGAAAAATTGGGAATTATTATTGAGAGCGCGGAAATAGCGGACGCGATGAAAAAAATTTATGAGCTGGCTTGGGCGGAAGCGAAACGATTAGATCAAAACTCACAAGGGGATAAAACAAAACCCATCCATTCCGGGGAAAATAATGACCTTGAATAGTATTATGTTTTTCTGATAAAATTAAAGGAACTTCTATCAGAACCCCCTCCCCGCCCGCCTCGCCTGGAGCCTCGCCCGACAGCGCAAGACGCAGTCGTTGCGGGCGGGCGAAGCGATGGCGGGCAGGCATCTCCCCCTTGGTAAGGGGGAGTGAAAATATCCTCCCTTACATTACGCATTATATGTTACAAATTACAAGGATATGTTAAAATAAATTCACCCCTGATTCATGCTTCCATTCAAAAATCAAGAAAAAAAACTCGTCAAAAAAGCCCAAAGGGACCCTGAAGCCTTTGTGGAACTTTATAATTTTTATTTTCCCAAAATCTTCCGCTTTGCCGCTTACCGCGTTAGCAGCCTTGAGGATACGGAAGATGTGGTGGCGGATATTTTTGAAAAAGCTTTGAAATACCTCGCCCGTTTCCGCTGGCGGGAAAATGCTAACTTTGGCTCCTGGCTTTTCCAAATCGCTCGCAATACCATTATTGACTATTATAAAAAAAACTCCCGCGGGCATTTGGTGAACCTTGCGGATTTGCCCGAAATCGCCTCCCACGAAATCCTGCCTTCCGACGCGGTAAAGCGCAAAGAAAGCTTCCAAGAACTGCAAAAATTAGTAAATACACTGCCCGCTCGGCAAGCCGAAATCGTCGCTTTGCGCTTTTTCGGCGAAAGGCGGAATAAAGAAATCGCCCAAATCCTCAAGATCTCGGAAAAAACCGTCGCCTCTAACCTCTGCCGCGCCCTGCGCACTCTCCACCGCCGTTATAAAGATTTGCAGTAATTAAACCAATAACCTTGTTATAATATATAGTGTGAATTACGAAACTTGTAGAATGTTCATCCCCTTGAAAAAGCGAGGACTTTAAAAAGTCCATAAACTCCCACCCCCTCCACCTCCCCCTCGGGCAGGGGGAGTGAATTTCATAATTCAAGATATATATAAACTTATGTCTAAAAAAAATAATCCTGTGGACCCCGTTGGATGTTCACCGTCTAACGGAGCCGACAAAGTCAACAATCAAAGCCTTTTAAATGAGATTGAAAAGATGCTCTCCGCGCCGCAAGGTCGGGATTACCTTAAGAATAATGCCTTGCTCGGTTTTTGCGCCCAACTTATTGCCACGCGACCTGAAGCGCGCGATAACTACCGCCAATATCTCAAACAAAGGTTGGTCGCGCTGTACCCTCGGAAACGGAAGATAGACTGGAAACAAAAAATAGCAATTTCGCGCCTCCTCCCATTGCGCCAGCTATTCACCTTCAGGACAGCGTCTCTCTGCCTCTCCCTGATTTTGCTTATTGTCCTCGGAGCAATAAATGGGCAGAACCCCTTACTCCAAAGAGCTTCCGAGGTTTCTTTAAGCCCAAGAACCATAGACAATGCCGCACTCTCGGAAACAGACCGCATCACCCCCGTGAAAAAAACTTTGTTTTTAACCTCGGAAAAAATGAATTCCGAAAGAAATTACCGCGTCCTCAAGAAATATCAAGAATTTAAACTCATAGAATACACCCTTTTTGACGGCTCTAAAATTATTGCCGTGGAAAATATACTGCTTTAATAGATAAAAAAACAAAAAATATCCTCTAAAATAAGGATATTTTTTGTTTTTTAGGAATAAGGAATAGGGAATTAGAAATAAGGAATAATAAATTATAAAATTCAATTCCTAATTTATGATTTATGATTCACAATTCATAATTCCCGATTTCAAAAACTACTCCCCGCAAAATGGATTTCTTAAATCCCCAATCCCTGACACGGGCCTTTGCTCATTTTGCCGCATTCCTTCGCTCACTTCGTGATAAAGCCGCATATTAACCTTTAGTTCTTTAACCTCCCCCCCTTTGTCCTTCATCGCGAGAACATTGTCGTTCAGAAAGAAAATAACCATTAAACCCACTACTAAAATAATCAACATCATGGCGCAAATTGAAATCAAATTGCGACGTTTTTGCAAAAAAGAAATGAGTCTCTGGTTGTTTATGGAGGGAAAATTCATAAAATCAATTGGAAATGTTAGTGGTATAGACTTCCGCTTCAATTGATGCCTGAATAAGTTCTGCCTGCGGCTCAATATCAAGAGGGGAACCCGGCGTCTTTGTTTCTTTATTTTTAAGAGTGAAACTCGCAAGGCGAGGATTGGTATAATAGTTTAGATTCTCTAGAGACTGTAAATATTTCACAAAATTAGGAAAACTGCCTTCTAAGTTCAACCTGTAAACCAAAGGCTCCACGGCGCGACTTGGAGCAGCTTCTTTAGATTTTACCTTGCTATCTTCTCCTTCCTCTCCAGAAGGGGCGCTTTTCTTTGGCGTTTCTTTCTTCTCCAGGTCAATTTTTTGCACCATATCCGTTTCTTGGGCAATCTTTTCTAGTTTCTGGATGAAAACAATGAAGCTTGCCTGATCTAAAAAGGTTTCATTGATTAAAGAAACGTCGGGCGCCACTTTCTCGTAATCCGCAGAGAATTTATCAAAATTGCTCGCGTTATAATCAAGCTTATTAAGCTCCTGCCTCTTTTCTACAATCTCGTTGCTTAAATCTTTAATATCTCGCACCACAAAATAATAGATTAAAAGACCGCCGCCCGCCCAAATGCACAAAGTAGCAAGAATGAAAATAATTAATTTCTTTTTCGGAAAAAAGGTAGACATATAGAAATCTAATCTAAATATTCTTCCTTAATTTTAAATTTTAACTGAAAGTCCACATCCTCCCGGCTTTCCAAATTAGAAAGGGGAGACTCAATATCTTTAAAAAACGCGCTTTCGGCAAGATTCTTTTGGAAACGCAATAAACTATCCCGCGTCTTCGCCACGCCCTGTATTTCCACGCCACCTCCATCCTTCTGAACCTGAAGACGGATTATTCTAACTTCTGGAGGCGTCAAACGGGTCAGCTCAACTAAAAAGGGACTGAAGCGAATGTGTTGGGATTGAAGAGCCGCAATTTTTTCAAGGTTGTTGTTAAATTGGTCGATCTTACCCTCTAAAGCGGAAAATCCAGAGGCGGCGGAAGCGCTCTTTTTTCGCTCCAGATCTCCCTCTAAAATTTTTAAATTATGGCGCAACAAAAAGTCAGCGCCAAGGAGCAGGGCTAAAACCAAAATCCCAAAAATAGAAAGCGCCAAGACTCTCCTGAAAAGAAATGAATGCAGTCTTGTTAATTTTAAGTCTTTAATATTTTGAGGGGGGAGAAGATTGATTGTAATCATAGGAAAATGTCTAATTGCTCTAATTCCTAATTTCTAAATAAATACCAATGTCTAATAACCAATGACCAAAGAGAAGTTTTAGACATTAGAAATTGGGTATTGGTCATTATTTAGAAATTAGGTCAATTAGAATAATTAGAAATTTCTATATCCCTTCCATTCCCCTTAAAGCCAAGCCTATAGCCGTGGCATAGCCCAAAGAATCCTTACGGCTAACTTCCGGCAAATACTTGCTCTTGGGGGCTAATATATTAACCCAAGGATCCCCTAAAACAACTTCCTTTTTTAAAATCATCTTGAGCTCTGGAACGAGGCCCTTCAATTTCGCGCCGCCGCCGCAAAGAATCACCTTGCTCAAAGTTTGTCCTTGGGGAAAATGATCTTGGTAGAACTTCAATGCCGTTTCAATCTCCTTGGCTAAAGCCTCTACCCCCCCCTTCAAACTCTGGTAAATCTTTGCCTCAATCCCGCCTTCTTTTGCGTTCAAGCCATAAATTTTTTTCATCCCCTCGGCTTCGGTTAAGCTGATCTTTAAATCCCGCACCAAGTTATTAGTAAAAGTTTCGCCCGCAGGCTCCACGGAGGCTGTAAATTGGAGAGTCGCGCGGTCATAAATAATCAAACTGGTCCGGCTGATGCCAATATCCGCAATAAGATAACAAGCATTATCTCCCTCGCGAACGAGACTGCGCGCGGTAGCCGCTGATTCCACCTCGCAAGCAATAGGAATGAGGCCTGCTCTCCGTAAAACATTAATATAGCTATCCACTAGTTTCTTGGGCGAAGCGGCGACTAAGACCTCTAGATGATCAGGAGATTCGCCCACTTTCTGCCAATCTAAATAAACCTCGCTGCCGGAAAGCGGAATATGCTGTTCTGACTCCCATTTGACCGCCTCCGCCAATTCCTCTTCGGGCAAACGAGGTAATTTAATAATCCGCACAAAAGATTCATATTCTGGCACACAAGCAACCACAAATCGGGTTTTCACCCTGCCTTTACGCGCCTTTATCCTGCTCTCCTCTATTGCCGCAACCAAAAGATCTTCTTTTACCACCCTGCCCTTAATAACCGTCCCTTCCTGTAAAAGGAATTCGCAAAAATTAGAAAGTTCAGTATTTCTTCCTTCTCTTTTTAATTCAATCAATTTTAAACTTTGATCCGAGAGATCTAAACCAAAAGCATGCATAGAAAAAAACTAAAAACTAAAAATGAAAAATGTAAAACGACAACTTAAAATTTTAAATTTTGCATATTTGATTCAAGAATCTATTGCAACATTATGATAAGATAAAAAATCATAATTTTAGCAAAGATTCTATGAAAACTAAAGAATTTACCCTAAGTGAAAGA
>JBAZQX010000021.1:0-12459 GCA_041644975.1 Candidatus Doudnaibacteriota bacterium
GGTAATGTGCACGGACATATTGCACTTTTCTGATAAGATAAAGGCATATGAAAACTATGCCAAATAATGAAATTGAGGAGCGTTATCGCTGGATCGCGCCTATCCTTAAAGGCGAAATTTCAATTAAAGATGCGGTTAAGATTTGCCCTTTCTCGGAAAGAACGATCAAATATTGGTTAGCTCATTTCCGAGAAGATGGTCTTTCGGGTTTAATCAGTAAGTCCAAGGCTCCTCATTTCTGTCCCTGGACAACACCGAGGGAAACTAGAGAGAAAGTAATCGAACTGAGAAAGACTTATCATATCGGTGGAAAAAAGATCTTTTGGAAAATGCGAAAGCAAGGCTTCGGAGTTAAAGAGAGAACCGTGAATAAAATTTTAAAAGAAGAAGGACTGGAAAGAAGATATCGGAAGAAAAGATCCCCAGAGGAAATCTACCAACCTCATATTTTCCTTACCCCAGGGGAAATGGTTGAGATCGATGTTAAATATGGGGTTAGATTAGCTAAACATCGGTGGTGGTATCAGTTTACAGCCAAAGATAAGGCTTCAAGGTGGAGATTATTAGCGGGCTTTGATGAACAGAGCAACTATTGCGCCATCAATTTTTTGACGGGCTTACTCTATCAGGCGCCATTCGCAATTCAAGCGATTAAAACCGACAATGGTCTAATTTTCACTAACCGGACTACGGGCTATGCAAAAAGTACAGACCCTACCAAACCTCGATATCACGCTTTTGATTTAAAATGTCTCGCGCGCACAATCACCCATTATCTAATTGATCCGGGGAAGCCTCAGCAAAACGGAGCCGTGGAAAATTCACATTCTTTAGACCAGCGAATATTCTATAATTATTTAAAAAAGCCAAACAATTTAGAAGAATATCAATATGAATTAAAACTCTGGAATATGTGGTACAATGATTTAGAAAATTGCGCTTTAAACGGGCTAACGCCCAATGAATACCTTTATCTATCTAGGGTGCAAAATGTTCGTGCATAAAACATTACTCCTGAATCAAGGAATACCTGATTTCTTCTAAAACAAACAGAAAAGCAAGCTGCCTTAATATTATCACTCTGAACTTGTCTTGTCCACTGAAACTGACTTGGCTCCCAAAGCCTTGGCATAGGAGGGTCTCTCAAAAATATTCATTCCAGTTTTTACTATACCGCAAAAAACAATCTCGTAAAAACGAGACTGTTAGTTATCCACACGAATTTTGAATCCGAGCGTTGGCTCCACAAGTCTAAAGCGCAAACTTAGACCCCTCCCCCGCCTCCCCTTACGAAGGGGAGGTGAAATGCGCTCCCCCTTAGCAAGGGGGAGTTAGAGGGGGTCTTTATATCTTGCCCCTCACCTTTTTAAAAGGCGCGGGATTAATCCCCAAACTTCGCCCTCACATAATTTAAAACCCTTTTAATCCTTTGGGTTAAGGTTAAAGAGCCCGGCTGTAAATTATCCCCTACCTTACTCCAACCCTGTACTGTTGCTGCTTTAACCTTTGCGGAAAGAGTATTATTAGACCCCTCTTTATCATATACTTCATCTACCTCTATTTTAATTTCCAAAGAATATGTAGAACCATCTAGGCCATAAATCTCGTATAAATTACCCAAAGGCACAGAAACCTCCTCATCCTTCTTCAAATCTTTAATTGATGCTGGATCAGGTATTGCATTAATTTGGTTACCCCATTGATCAAACAGCGTCCACGTATAAAGTATCTGCCCCTTTGGCACTGTTTCAGAACCATTGTTTTTAATCGTAAAACTGCCGTTTAAATAATACTTGCTCGCCGCTTGTACTATTGATAAGTTTACTTTTGTGACTGCCACATCGGGCTTCCGTATTTCCTCAAGACCCGAACATTTAACATTGTCATTTGGATCCCCCCCCAGCTTTTCATCAACCTGGGCATAAGTCTGGTAAGAACCATAACCTTTACCGTCTTGTCTTACTGCATAAAAATCTGTAACGGGTTCTGCGTACGAAATACTTTTCATACTAGCTATAATTCCATTCCCGGGCATCACTATCTCCCCACCACTGTAACACCCTGTGACATCATCAGGAGAACCAGTGGGTTCGTCCTTAAAATAATTAAGCCAATAATGATAAACTATATCTTCAACTGTAACTGACGATTCATTTTTAATTTGAAATTTAGGTTTTAAAATTGTATTGCCAGTGCCAAAAATGAAATTTCTATCAAGAGTAGCATCATTCATCTTTAAATTAATGGTGGTAGGCGGCTCTGGCGGCTCTTTAGGCTTATCTGGACATTGCGCAGGTAATGTTCCCAATTTCACAGGCAAGTTCGCAGCAATAATAAATTCTGTACCCGGTTTGTTTGGAGAATTATCCGCTTCCTTGCCTTTTAAGGTAAAGGTCAGAGTGTCGTTATTATTATAAGGATGACCGGCTGTGTCATTCATCGGGACGGTAACATAAAAGAATAATTGTGTTGACTCCCCGGCATAAGAAACCAATTCGGGGGTAGTTAAATTGATGCCTGTTTTCGTTCCCGGACCGTCAGTTAAAGTAAAGGTGCTTTTCACATCTTTAGTCGCTGTATTTGTTAAATTGATGGTAAGCAACACATATTCGCCCGGATTAACTCTCCAATCATCTGCTGTGCTCGCGACACAGCTTGCGTGCAGAGAGCTGCATTTATCCGCCGAGGGACAAGTATATTGGTATTGGAAAGGCGAAGGAGACGGCGTGCCGGTGGGGGGTTTATACCAGTCGCCTTTATCACCCACCACAATCTTGTAATCTGTGGCATTATAAAAACTATTCATACACATTGAGAGATAACGTGCTGGCTCGTATGTCGCTTGGGGGAAACTATTGCATTGGTCTTTGTTATATAAAGTCAAATAAGCCGTATCCTGACCTGCTTCGCAGAAATAATCAGGCAGACCTGCTTTATTATTCCTTTCATTGAATTCTGGAATCACGCCCTCTTTTTCGGTAAAATTAGCATCCACCTTTTCATCCGCAAAAACCGCAAAGCGCATATTTTTAGCCTCTCTGACTTCAAAATTAGGTATAATAAATTCTGCAATCCCCGTGCTGCTTCTTTTCTCATCGTAAAAATCAAACTCATCGGCGAGAGTCCAAGGGGTTTCAGTAACTCGTTGATATTTTTTCTTGATGCAGTCAATATAATTTTTGTAAGAATCATCTGCCGCATTAGCACCTGGTTGGTTGGTCTCGTCCGGATTCTCAAAATACTTGGCATAAGTTTCCAGTGCGCCGCTTGAGGCCGGTGATTTTGATTCACAGTAACATTCGTCAACCGACAGAATAGGATCTGTTGCGGGTGTGCCGCAATAATTGCCCCGCTTCCAGCTCCAGTTCCAAGTCATATGATGTGTCTCTGTTGTCGGTTTGCCGTAGCAAACATAAACGCCCATGGGGATAACCGTGCCCTTTGGAATGGCGCGATCCCCTTGATTTTTAATTTTGAATTTTAAATCTAATTTTGATCCCTGAACCACGCCAGTAGTGCCAGCAGGAGATGTATCTATTTGAAAGTCCAACCCAGTCGGCACCAAATCCGGCTTGTTCAAAATATTGCCATCATCCTCGCTATTGTCGGTAGAGTTTTGGCAACCCCACACATCAGCCGGAAAATCAGTATACCCGTCCTTGTCGTTATCCTTGCCGTCGCTGCAACGCGGAAATACCGGCACGGTCAAATCCTGATGGAAGACGATGCGCCCATATTGGTCCCGAAGGTATAAGGGAACCTTAGCAACGCCAAACTTAGCATCATCTTTCACGCGCAGGTTGAAATCCTTGTTTAATATTAGAGTTTGCCCCGAGACAATCATGCCAATCTTAATTGAACTTTTATTGTCTCCCGAATCATTTTTGCCGCTTCCGACATATTGAAAAACTGAAGAATTTTCTAAATCAATAAAAAGATCCAAACCGCTAAGACTGCCCGAGTGCAAGGGACGGATATCCTTTAAAGTAATCCCTATTTCAATTTCCTCGCCGGGATTCGCCACCCCCGTGTCGTCGCCGTCCGGATGGTCGCCATCCCCGCGCAAATCAGCGGTCTTGAGTCCGTCACTTATTTCATATTCCGCGGTGACCGGTGAAGCCGACACATTCGCAATCTGGATAATGCGGTTATTGAGCTTATTTTGATCCTTATTCGTCGCATCTTTGTCAGAATCAAAAACCATCATCAAAGCGTGGGCGCCGGGTTCAACAGCGGTCCACGTAACTGTGGCAATATCACAACTCGGGTGGTCGGCAGAATGATATCCCGGGCAATTCACGGGTATTTGGATTAAATTTTCGTAGACCTTTTTTGCTTTCACACTTGCGATTTCACTTCCTGCTTCATTAACAAGATCGCCAGTATAAAAATTAGCTGACCCAAAGAAATTATTCACGCCCCCTTCCACTCCTGCCAAATCGTACAAGGTTACATGAACATTATCCGCGGGTATGGGGCTATCATTATTATAGCGCATTGTAATCGGCACTTCTTGACCTTCATAAAAGATAGGCGTGGGCGCGAAAGGACGCTGTAAAATGTTCAAATTTTGATTAGCCGGCGGGTCTTGCGGCAGTTCCAACATATAATTTTGGGCAAGATAACCCGAGCCGCAGGTAGGAGTAATAGATGGAGTGAAATATGTTTCTGTATGGCAATTTATCGCCGCGGTGGTCGGATCGGGTTTATATTTCTCCCCACTCAAAAATTGTTTTCTTGTCACTGTGGGTAACTCATATCCTTGAAAAAATTCTAAAGCGCCATTTACTTCTTTTTTAAAAACAACATTAATATACACGCTTTTTGTTATTTCGTTCCAAATTTGGTTACTTTCAGCATCACTTAAATCCGTGCTTAAATCCCAACGGGCGATATGGACTCCTGCCGGCATATCATTAAAAACCAATTTGCGGTAAAGTTTAATATTTTCATTGGCTGTGTCGGTCGGTCTAAGATAGATTTCCACCGTAACATTGGATTTTTCAGTCAAGCGATAAGGAAATTCCAAGAAATCATAGCGCCCCTCTGCGGATAAATTTATTGTTTCAGTCTTGATTTGATTCTCTTCGGGTTTTAAATTGCAAAAACCCAAAAGCTCCAAACCCTTACGAACACCTGATTTAAAAGCATAAAAGTTTGTCAAGTCGCCAAAAAGATCTGTAACACCACTTTCAGAAGCCCAATTGCCAACTGCGTCTGTCACTTCTTCAACCACTCCTCCTAATCCTACCGTATCCCCCGCCCTAATAAGCAGCCATTTTGCTGCCCTTCCCAGAAGAGACACGCCTTTCTTTCCTGCTTCTGCGACAGATTTAGTTAAGAGAGGCTCAATTAACTCCTTATAAACTATATACTGGGCCAAAGTAGAAACAGAAAGCAAACTTTGTTTCTCATTTACAGAACTTGCTTGAGCTTGAAATTCACCTTGATCATTTTTGATCAAAAGCGGCGTGTAACCATTGGGATCAGTCTTTGCCGCTTCCTCTCGGGTTTTATTTAAAGCCTCCAAAGATTCTAAATCTAACGCGCTGACTTGTTTTCTTAACTCTTCCGGCCAAGGATTGCCAACTGTTTCATCTTTATTGGGAACCATTGTATAATTTTGCGTATCAACCCCGCTTCCTTCTTTTGTTAATCGTTCTCCTTTTTTGTCTCCTACATCAAAAATCCAACAAATGAGTTTTTTCCCAAGATCTGAAACCCAGCCCACTATCTCACCCAAAAAATTGGTGTCCACCTGTTTTAAGGCGGCGATTAAACACTGCCCGGCGCTAGGTCTTGTAGGTTCGCCCATTTTCCCCATCGTAGTCCCCAAGTCCGGCTCTATCACTTCAAAGCCAACCGGGCACCCCGCGAGAGCCGAACCCGGAGGCGCTCTTTTAACTTTAAAATTGACATTGGTAAGGTAAGTCTTGCCTAAGTCATACATAATGCGGGAGACGCCGGAGAGATCAGTGGCGTCGCCTGCGATTTTCAGTTTGCTCTCAATTAAATCATTGACCATCACCTTCACTTTCTGACCCGGTCTTTTGATTAAGCCTGTCCAGCCCGAAGCCAAGGGATTAGAAATCGCCCTGGAAGTAAAGGCAACGCTCGCGGGATACACCTCTACAGGCTCTTGCCAAACATTGGGCTTCACCAAAGTTCGCATCCCATCAATCACATAATTATTAACATTATTAATGTCCTTGGAAAGAAGCAGAAAAAAAGGAAAATCAGCGTCCCAACTCCAAATCTCCAAGCCAAGAGGTTGGTCCTTAATATAATAAGTGCCTTTGCTCGCTAAACTATATCCAGAAACTGCCCCACTTGCCGGGCTCAAAATTTGGGTATATTCCCAGCCCCGCAGTTTATTACCCAAAGCCGTAGGAAAGGGCAATGGGTTTTGCGCAGTAGGAGCAGAAGCGGGAAGTATATCTCCTTTTTTTAGAAAATAAGATTCTATCGCCTCCGGCATATCGGTGACCTTGCGGCCGTCATTATGACCCTCGGAAATTATATAATCTCGATTTCCCTCGGCTTCAGACGACGCTGCCACATCCATCGTCGTGCCCACGGCGCCCCAGAACAGGCCTTGAGGCGTAGTCCAAAGTCTTGCAAATGACTTGCCCCAGTAATCGTGGTCCGAAATAGAAGGGGGGCGGTCCTCTCCGCTCATCTCATTGGAAACCTTGTCTAACTCTTTCAAAACGGAATGGCTTAATTTATTGCCGGTCTCTTTAAGTCCGCGGTAGGCTAAATTCTCCAAGCCCAAGAAAGCGTTTAAGAGAGGCGCGTCTATCTTAGCGTCTCCCACTTCACTAGCGACCCAATTATGGAATTTGGCAAAACCGAAATCCAAATAAGGCACAAAGACTTGGCGGTTGTAGTCCTGCACTAAGTATTCGTCTTCAAAGCTCTTAACCACTTGAGAATAAAAGCGGTCTACCACGGTATTGAGGGAATCCTTAATAATCAATTTCAAAAAATCGCCATAATTAAAAGAGGCGAGCCCCGAGAAAAATGTTTTCATCGGGTCTAAAATCAAGCCTTGCAATATTCCTTTGGATTGCGTGTCCCCTGCTGCCGCCGTCTCCGCGGCGCGGGCTGGCAGCACCCCTCCTAAGGGGCTTCCCAAAAAACCAATCAGCAAAAGAAGCGCAATTCCCTTGCGATGTTTGTAAATAAAATGATTGTGGAAGAAATTTTTGTCCATTAATATTAATCCGTTAATTACGAAACGCCCGATTTGCCATCAAGACCCTAACCCCATTGGTTTAACCCCTCTCTAATCTCCCCTTGTCAGGGGAGAAGTTTACTCCCTCCCTGACAAGGGAGGGTTGGGGTGGGTTACTTAATAGGAGGTAGAATGTATATTTCGTAATTTAAAGTAATTCATTATTATTCTTTGTTATCAGCGCTATATTTCTTAGATAATTCATCTAAATTCTTCTGCATTAATACTTCTAAACTGTCAAAAGACTTCAACTTGCCGATAATGGCGTCCGCCTGTCCGGTATCGCTGCTGCGCAAAGAATTTTCATCCGTCACCTCCTCATAGATGCGGATAATAGTTAAAAAGATTTTATGGATCTCTTTAGTATCCCGCGGCACGGCGATTTTTATCAACTCCGCGTCAATATTCTTGAGCGCGTTATAGGTTTGGTTAATAACGGTATAATCATTCTGGGCAATTTGATTCTTTAAAGTAGCGGCGTCAATATTTTGTAAAGTGGAAAAATTTTTTTCAAAAATACCATTGACATCTTGGAAATACTTTTGGATGTCTTCTGCTTTACTGGTATCAAAAATCTTTAGTTCACTATCAGAGATTTCCGCGGGCGCGGAAACAGGAATCGCGTTAAACGCATCCTGAAAAGAACTCTGGATTGGTTCGGAACTCAAAATCTTTTTCTGCATTTCCAGTTTTCCCGAAATATCCACATTGCCGGACTGCGCCTTAGTAATATCTTCCTCGGACAAACCCAGCTTTTGCAGGGCGCTATAATCATTGCCGGTTAAACTGCTAAAGTCCGCTTGTCCGCCCTGGTCTAGCGCGCATTTGCCGCCGGAAGCGCCGGCATCAGCCGAACCAGCAGCGCACGAAGCGCTAGTCGTTGACGCGGAGGCAACAGTGGGGGCGGCGTCAGAGATGGAGGGGGTGGGAGCAAAACTCACCGCCGGATTTTTCTTCGCGGCTGGGGTCAAAGGATCGTAGCCATTTTTAACCTCCACGCCGTCAGAATAACCATCGCCATCCGTATCCTCCTGGAAAGGATTGGTAGCGAGTTTCTCTTCAATCTCGTCCGAGAGTCCGTCTTGGTCGGAATCAATGCTCAAAGGCAAAAAATTCGCGGCAACATTGTTATTGCCTGAAGTATTAAAAACACGGCTGTCAGTTTTGGCGGCGATTTTAGGCACGATTACCCCTCCCTCTTCTCGCGCGGTCTCTGTCAAAGCCGCGGCTTGCGCTGCGGAGACGGAACTTCCCTTTCCACCTTCGCTCACTAATGTTTCGCTCATCCTGTTTAAGGAAGCCTGCGTCTCTTCAAGATTGATTTTGCGGTCTAGAAAAATAAAACCTCCAATAGCGCCGGCGATAATGATTAAAATCGCGACAGTGACTACTTGGAGGGTTGACCTTAAAACTGTTTTGGTTTTTTGATTTTGAAGAAAATTAAAACCCCGCGCCACTTTCGGTTCAGGGCTTGTAGGGTTTGTTTCTCTAATATTCGCGTCTTCAGAATAACCGCGATACCAATTTTCTAAATAAGAAGGCAGTCCTCCAGGTAAAGCCGTTTCCGGTTCATAGCGGTTGCCAGCATTTCCCGCGTTGCTAAAATTGGGGTTCGGATTATTTAAAACCTCAGAATGCTCGGGATAACCCGAGAAATCAAAATGATTTTTCATTTTTGTTTTTGATCGCCTCTAATTTTGGAGGTGAAAAATTTTTATTTTTATTTTAGCGACTCTTGAAAAGCTAATTTTGGCTTTTCAAAAATCAGAGAAAAATCCTCTAGAAGCAACTCGTCTGCCCTCTAGTTATCTGAATATAGTATATCATATCTAAATCTTAAAGTCAATAGGGCTATGGGGATAAAAATGGATAATTCCGCGCCTTTAGGCGGGGAGATATCTGTTGGCTCCATAGTCCCCGAACGAAGCGAGGGGCTGTGGAGCCGCAATGCGAAACAGTATTAAAGTCTGATCATATTTTCTTCTTCATGGCTTGCATTATGGCTCCATAGGGCTAACGCCACTATGGAGCCAACTATTCAAAAAAGGCGCAAAAATAAAAAACCCAGTATATACTTCTTAAAGTATTATACTGGGATTAAAAAAATCATTTTGTTGCGTCCATGACGCAACGGAAACCAATATTGTCCCAATGGGGATCTGCAGGATAACGATGCGCGACGCTCACATATGAATCATTCCACCCTCCACCACGCGTCATACGATAACTACCCAAGACTGGACCTTGAGGATTTCGATAGGGAGATTCTGAATAATAATCTTTAGCAAACCAATCCGCGCACCACTCTTTTACATTCCCTGCCATATCATATAAACCATAGCCATTAGGAGGAAAACTCCCTACAGGTGCTTCCCTGTTATAACCATCATCTGCTCCCCCTAAGTTACAGTGGTTGCTACCAGGCTTCATATCCCCCCAAGGGAACTTTTTGCCGACAAGACCACCCCGAGCCGCTTTCTCCCATTCGGCTTCGGTCGGCAAACGTTTGCCTGCCCAGTCAGCATAAGCCTTGGCATCGTTCCAGCTCAAAGATGATACTGGATAGTTAGGATAATACTTTGCATCATCCCCAAAATCAGGGATTTTATATCCTGTGGCATCTACAAATTTTTTAAACCGAGTATTGGTCACTTCATACTTATCCATGTAAAAGGCATCCAGATATACTTTATGTACTGGTCTCGCGCTTTCTAGCTCGCTCTCGTCATTACTCCCCATCTGAAATTCACCAGCCGTGATTAAAACCATCGGCGCGCCGTCTGAACTGACGATCTCCTTGGATTGATTCCCTACATTTCCTGCGCTGTCTTGCCCGCCGCTAGCAGGCTCATCTCCAATTTTCTTGCCGCTGGCAATGGCTTGCTCAATCCTTTTCTGCACTGGAATTACAACCTGTCTGTTTCCGTAAACCAGGTTCCACTCCCCTGTCGGTTCAGTAGACACAATAGTGAAGAGACCCACTGATTCCGTGGTTTTTGGTTTGAGGATAAAGGTGGTCTCATTGTTCAAACCTAGGATATATTCTATTGTCGTAGCACTGATTGATTCGTCAGAAGTAGGGTCAAAAATATATACTCCTTCTGTAGAATAAATCACCGAACCCTTCATATCGTACATAGAGAATGAAGATTGGTCTATGGTGACCTCTTTATCCCCTAAATTAGTGATGGATACACGAAACCATAGATCATAAAGCTCACCCATTAATTCTGCAAGAGATGTATCTTTTGCAACCACTAATAACTGGATCTCCATTTTCACCTGTGGATTAGAGTCTTGAGATTCTAGTGGATTGAGATTATCGCCACAACCATAGAAACAAGCACACAATAAAACAGCTAAAATTACAAAATACTTTAACATTCAAATCACCCTTTTTATCCTTCCTACATTTTATAATGTAGTATTGAGTTAACGATAGTATAGCTAAATTGTTAAAGGAACGCCTCCTCTTTAAATATGAGGCGGAAATTCCAGACTATTTGGGAATTTACCCTTCAGGGTTTCAAAAACGAGGATCTTGCGAAACTATGGTTTTGAAAGGCTGAAGCCTGAATTCCTAAAATACTAGCTAAAATCCTGAATTTAAAGTATAGCACTTTTCATCAGATTTGTCAATGTTTTACTTAATCAAGCCCTCGAAGGCTTTTTTGCGGTGGGAAATCTGGTTTTTCTCGGTTACACTCATTTCCGCCCAAGTCTTGCGAAAGCCTTTAGGGATAAAGATACAATCCCAGCCAAAATTGTTCACTCCCCGCGGTTTCGGGCTAATACTGCCTGAAACCTTGCCTTTGCCGAAACAATATTTTTTGCCGTCATAATAACAAACAACGCATTTGGCATAAGCGCGGCGGTCTTTTAAATCCTTCAGCAAATCCGCGAATTTACCCCAGCCTATCGTCTTTTCCACCCATTTAGCCAAAGCGCCCGGAAAACCATTCAAGGCGCGGATATATAGTCCCGTGTCTTCCACCAGGCAAGGTTTTTTAACCTTCTCATACGCCAGTTTCGCCTTGAAGCGCGAAATCTCATCCACTTCTATAGCTTGAATTTCTGGCAAGTCCAAACTAATCTGCTTGAGCGGCATTTTGAGAATTTCTTTGGCTTCTAAAAATTTATTTCTGCTGCTAGTAACGAAGTATAGCATAGTATAAATTGTTCTAATTATTCTAATTGTTCTAATTTCTAAACAAATCCTAATAACTAATATCTAAATGTCCAAAAATTGGTCATTGGTCATTATTTAGGATTTAGGTCAATTAGAATAATTAGAAATTATTTAATGATAATTACATTGTCTTTTCAAAACACATTTCTCACATTTTGGTTTGGGATGGCAAAATTCCTTTATGTGTTTCACAATCAAAGCGTGAAATTCCTGATATAATTTTACCTTATTTACTCTTAAAGTTAAATCTTTATGGGCAAAATCCTGAATTGCCGCGTAAGTCGCTTTTCCAGGAACAAGACCCAAGCGCGAAAATAATCTTTTGGTATAAGCGTCCACTACGAAGGTTGGTTTTCCCAAGGCATAAAGAAGTATAGAATCCGCCGTCTCCTCGCCAATGCCTTTTATCGCGAGAAAATATCGGCGCGATTGCTCTATAGAATCATTTTCCTGCCAAGGCTCCCTTAAAATTTTTTTGACTAAATTTTTAATATACCCTGCTTTCTGGTTGTAATAGCCTGCCGGATTAACTAATTTGGCAAGGCTGCGCTTTGGTATATTCCGCAATTTCTGCCAGTCTAAAAGCCTTGCCCCGGATAAATTCGCTAAAGCGAGCTCTACATTTTTCCAAGCGGTGTTCTGCGTTAAAATCGCGCCGAGCATAATCTCAAGCTGGGCACCAGATAAACCGCGTTCACTCTTCTTTCTTATTCCGCAAGAAATAGGCCACCAATGCTGGGCACCATAATAACGTAACAAAAGCGTATATAAATTATTTAAAGATATCTTCGTTGGCATCTCTGGCGATAATTTTAAATTTTAAATTCTTAATTTTAAATCAAATCTTAATTTTAAATTTCAAATTTTTAAACCTTTTGCGACTTTGTTTAAAAAACAAAAAATTAATACAATTTGATTCAAGAATCTATTGCAACATTATGATAAGATAAAAAATCATAATTTTAGCAAAGATTCTATGAAAACTAAAGAATTTACCCTAAGTGAAAGAGAGGAATTGTCTCGTCTTCTCGTT
>JBAZQX010000008.1:0-65331 GCA_041644975.1 Candidatus Doudnaibacteriota bacterium
TTTCCGTCTATTTTCACCAGAGATGAAGATTTGATTTTTCACCTCCTGAATTTTATTCGGCTCCTTTATGAGCGCTAGAAAAAAACAAGTAGTGCCTAAGATCTTCGTATGCGCTCTTGCGATCTAGAAACTGTTTATAGCCATAATCGCAAGACTCTGATACTTATGAAAATCACAGAATTTCGGCGATGACAATCCGTGAATTGCCATTCATTAGCCTACTCTCAATTGAAATTATATCAAAAATTTTGGAAAAATAAAAGGAGGTAGAACAATATCATTCAACCTCCAAATTCTTTTCCAAGAATCAAAAACCAAGATTCCTGATCCAAGGAAAAAGAAACAAAAGACCAAAGTCCTGCACTACCCAAGAAAGAGCAGTCCGCCAGAGAAGGAGTCGAGCGCATAGCCGAGAAGGCCAGTGTTGACAAAGTTGAGCCTGTCGACGTGGGCCTTGAAGCAAAGCGAGCTGTCGACGGACTGCCAAGAAAACGCAGCAAGGTCAAAACCTAGGGTATACCAATCCCGAGCAAGGACATCTGGATACATAATCATACCGATAACCACGTCTAGACCAGAGAGGATAAAACCCTCCGGTAAAGTCACCATCTGTTCCCGGTCAGCACAGATGGAGAACCCTTGCAATGGGTTCGGAAAGTAAATCCCAACAACCGTTTTACTTTTCATCACTTCAATAAGTCGGTCATGGCGGCTTTCCGGAACGATTGAAACCGCGTTCGTGAGAGTTCCCTTTCGGTAATTGTGGAACTCCCGATTCTTGAAGGTCTTCTTGTAGCTTTCGCCGGCGCTATCAAGATACCACTCTAACGTATTGCCGAGGTTATTAACCGACATCTGTGAAACAATAACCGGCAGATGAATGCCGTTGACAATGTTAGAAATTTGGGGGTCGCTCTGAATTATATTCAGCAGGTGCTCGCTCTCATTCTTAAACTGCCCGACTGTGATATCAATCAACCCCTCCAGGCGAATAAAACGATTAGCATAGTCCTCCTCACTCGTCATCTGCGGCTGAACAAGATGGTAATTTCTGTTCGCATCAGAGATCGCACTTTTAAGATCTTTAGTAATCCGACGACCATCTTTGTCAAAAAGTTCTTCTCCTTTCATCTGAACCCTCCTTTGCATGTTATTTATCTGTCTTTTGGTTCACCCCTACACGAGGTTTAAGATCTTTCCCTTTATGGAAAGAGTCCATATTATATACCCAAAATTGATTTCCGTCAAGCCCACCTTAAATTTCAGCTCAACTCAACAATTATCGGGCTAAAGTATAAATTCCCTATTGAAAAGTTAAATTAAACTTCTATCTTCTTCATTGCCCCCCAATTTTTCCCCACGGATACTTCCACCTTTAAAGGCACTTTAAGTTTATACACCGCTTCCATAATCTTCTTGAATTTCCGCGCCCATAATTCAGCCTTTGCGGTTTTAATTTCAAACAACAAGTCATCATGAACTTGGAGCAAAAGGCGGCATTCTTGAGCATCCTTCCGCATTATCTTGCGCACCGCGATCATCGCCATTTTAATGATATCCGCGGTCATTCCTTGGGAGGGCATATTAATCGCCATACGCTCGGCGGCTCGCACAATCTGCGCTTGGGAAGAATGGATTTCCGGGAGCAAGCGCTTACGACCCAAAAGCGTTCGCACATAACCGTGTTTTTTCGCGAATTTGATCACTTTCTGCACATATTCTTCTAAAGAAGGATAGCTTTCCAAATAACTTTCAATAAACTCCTCCGCCTGCTCGCGACTAATTTTTAAACTTTGCGCCAAGCCATAGGCGCTCATCCCATAGATTAAGCCGAAATTGATCGCTTTGGCGGCGCGGCGCATCCGCGGCGTCACGTCTTCAATGTTGACATTGTGAATTTTAGCCGCGGTGGCGGCGTGGATGTCTTGATCATCCTGAAAAGCGGCAATAAGCTGCGAGTCGCCGGATAAATGGGCGACGACGCGCAAATCAATCTGGGAATAATCCAAAGCCACAAGGCTATATCCCTCTTCCGGCATAAAGGCTTTGCGAATACTATTTCCCAGTTTGGTCCGAATAGGAATATTCTGCAAATTCGGATTAGAAGAAGAAAGCCTGCCCGTAGCCGTAATGGTCTGATTGAAACTCGTATGCACCCTCCAGGTTTTAGGGTTAATTAAACGAGGCAGCGCCGCCACATAAGTGGATCTTAATTTATAGAGTTCCCGATATTGGGAGATTAAATCAATAATCGGATGCTTGGCGCGCAATTTCCCTAACTCTTCCGCCGCGGTAGAATAACCGGTTTTGGTTCTTTTAATCCCTAAGGTTGATAAACCTAATTTATGGAATAAAATTTGCTCCAGTTCGCGCGTAGAATTGATATTAAATTCTTGTCCGGCTTGGTTGTAAATCCGCTTTTCAAAAAGGCGGATCTTAACATTAATTTCCCAATCCAAATCTTTAAGATAATGCTGATCCACGCGGATCCCGTTCATTTCCATTTCCGCCAAAATTTTTACCAAAGGCATTTCTACGTCGCAAAACAGCTTTTCCAACCCTTCCGCCCGCAACTTCTTTTTCAGAATCGGCATCAACCTTAAAGTCATATCCGCATCTTCGCAAGCGTATTCCGCTATTTCAGGAAGACTTACTAAATTCATTGTAATTTGTTGCTTTCCTTTACCAATCAATGCCTCGGTCTTAATCTTCTCATGTCCTAATAAATTAAAAGAAAGAGCATCTAAAGAATGAGCGCGCGAGCCGGGAGACAAAAGATAAGAGGCGAGCATCGTGTCAAAGGAGATGCCCCGCATCTTAACGCCAGCACGCGTTAAAACAATATAATCATATTTTAAATTATGGCCGATTTTAGGCAAACTTTTATCTACTAAAACGGGTTTTAGAACTGCTAAAGCGCTTTTGCCGTCATAAAACACTTCCTGATCCAGATAGCGCGCGGGAATATAAAAGGCTTGCCCCGCTTGAAAACAAATACTAACACCCACTAGCTCTGCCAACATTGGCTTCTCGCTCGTGGTCTCGGTGTCAATACAAAAACCATTTTTTGACTTCTGGAGCTGAACAACTAAATTGTTCAGCTCGGCATAACTCTTGATGACCCTGTAATCGCAGCCTTTCTTTTTAGTTTTTACTTGGGGACTACGCGCGGATTCTGAAAGTCGCTCACTTTGGGGCACCTTGGAAATTAAACTCTGAAACTCTAATTCGCGGAAAAGATTCAAAACCTTTTGCCGCTCAAAATCAACAAGAATGCACTTTTGTAAATCTAATTTTAAAGGCATATCTTGAATAATAGTGCCTAGTTTTTTGCTTAAGAAAGAATCTTTTTTGTATTTCCTTAAATTCTCCAAAAGCTTGCCTTTTAATTCTAAACCTTTGTACTTTAATTTCTCTTCTTCGGGATGTTGATCTAAAAAGGTATAAAGATTTTCTATAGAGCGAAAGGCTTTTAAAATTTGGATGGCGCTTTTCTCGCCCACCTTGTAAACTCCAGGAATATTGTCTGAAGCGTCCCCGGCTAAACCCTTGAAATCGGGTAATTGTTCGGGGCTAAGGCCGTAGCGTTCCCGCACCATTTTCTCATCATAAAGCACCGTATCTTTAACACCTTTGCGTAAAGTAAAAACCTGTGTATGATCGTCCACGAGCTGCAAAGCGTCCAAATCCCCAGTCACAACGATGGTTTGGATATCTTTGTTTTTCTGTTCAATCCGCCGCGCCAGAGTGCCAATTAAATCATCAGCTTCAAAGCCTTTTTTGGCAAAAATGGGGATATTAAAAGCGCGCAATAACTCTTTAACCCGCGGAATTTGGGCATAAAGTTCATCCGCGCCTTTCACTCTATGCGCCTTATACAAATCCGAGGCTTTATGACGAAAGGTGGGCGCAGCCAAATCAAAACAAGCGGCGATATAATCTGGTTTTAATTTTGCCAAAACATTTAAAAAAACCAAAGTAAAGCCATAAACCGCGTTCACAATCTCGCCGCTCTTCGTCGTCATTGTCATCGGCAAGGCATGAAACCCGCGGTGCACTAAAGCGTTAGAATCAATGAGAACAAATTTTTTTAGTCTTTTAGCTTCTTTTATCATTGACCACTCCTTTGGAATTGTTAAACACAAAATAATCAAGAATTTCAATCACGCCATACGGCCATTTATCGCGCGCCACAACCTCCGCCCCCTCTTTGACTTTCTCCGCGGCATTATCCGGCGCTCCTGAATGACCAGCCACCGCGAACATCTCTAAATCCGCTGTGCTATCGCCAATGGCGACCATGTTTTCTCTGGCGACCGCATTCAATTCGCTCAAATATATAGCTCCTGCCCTCTTGCCCAAACCCTTCGCCACAAAATCCACGGCTGAAGCGCCATGCGTAAAATCAAATAAATTTTTAAAAACAATCGGCGAAGCTTCATCCTGGCCCTGAAAAATCTTTTTTACTTCTTCAAAAAAATCCTCAATTTTCGTCCCTGCCGGCGCCGCGATGGTGCGGCAAATCTTTTTATCCTCCTTTTGTCCTCCTAGTTTGAACAACGCCGGGGCTATCTCGCGATCAAAAAGCTCTAGAGCGCGTAAAACTTCCTCTGTAATCAAAGGGTGATATTTTAATTCCCAATTTTCGTGCCGCCGAAAAATCCCGCCATTTTCAAAACAGGACCAGAGCTCCGGATTAGTCTCTTTGAAACCTAAAGACTCAATTGCCGCATAGCCATAATCATCTCCTCGGCCCGTAGCCAGTACAAAACCCCATTCACTTGCTTTTTTGTGGACTTCTTTAATTTTATTTTTTAGCTCCAGCATCCCTTCTAAATTCCACGGCTCGCCCGGTCCGCCTACGCCGTTCACGCTCCCATCCCAATCCAGAAGAAATAGTTTTTTGATTTCATTTTTTCTCATTTTTTTAGTCTTATTTTCTTTTATTATACCATTTTAGCCAAAAATTGGGAATAAAAAAGGAGCTCTCTTATTGAGCTCCTATATATTCCACAAAAGATCTAATAACCCATGCCGTTTCCAAGGGTGCGCTACCCTTATTCGGAGCATGGATTTTAGCAGCATCCCAAACCTCTTTAGCGTTTGTAAAAGGAGCTCCAGATTGCCCAACCGCTCCAAACACGGGGATGCCACTCTTTGCATCATCCACATAGATAACGTTTTGAGGATCAACACCATTCCGGTAACAAAGATCTAAAATATTTTTTTCCTTAGAACCACCAACTGGCCAAATATCTACGGCCGAATTGGTTCTCGTGCATTTCACAATCTCTGCAAGCTTGAGATCACCAATATAATCCTGGACAATTTTTAAAAGTTCATCCAGTGAACCACCATCCGGCGGATTATAGGTTAAGCAGACCTCCTTCTTTTCCTGTTTTCCGCCCCGTTTTTTTATTTCTGAAACAAGAGTTATATTCAGTATCTCACGCGCATCTAAATATTCTTGGGTAACGCAATCTGCATACTCACATAACCAAGATGGCGTGTGTTGCGCCATAATTAAGCCGCCCTCAAAACCAGACCAATGCCCAAAATGACTTTTTATCAACCCCAAGGCTTCGGAGATGGCGAATCCGTACTGCACACCACGCCCAGTTAGTAAACAAACACTAAAACTCGTCGGAACTTCTGCAATTGTTTTGGCAAGTTCTGCCATCCCTACCAAATCCCATAGTATCCCAGGACCGCCGGTACGACTATTACAACAACCATCGAAATCTAAAACTACAGAGTACTTTATCTCTTTCATCGTCTCTTTCCTCCATTCAAATTAAGGCCATTCAAACCATTTAACAACTTAAAAGAGCCTCCCAACAAGGCTCTTTATGTTAACATAAATCAATTCTTATGCCAAATAAAACTCTTTGTTCATTACGCGTTACTCGTTACTATAATTTCCCTCCTCCTCTCCTCTAAAATCTCAAATCTTATCTTAATTCTCCCTTGCGGCAAATATCCCGCGATCTTGTCCGCCCATTCTACTAAAACAATATTATTATCCCCCAAAATTTCTTCCCACCCCAAAGCCAAAATCTCTTCTGGTTCGCGTAAACGATAGCAATCAAAATGGTAAAAATATTTTAAACCTTTCTTTTTTAATAAATACCTTTTCATCAAAACAAAACTCGGGCTTGTGATTTTTTCTTTGATACCTAATCCAGCCGCGAAACCTTGAGCGAAAGTGGTTTTTCCACCGCCCAAATCTCCGGAAAGGCAAATCAGAACACTATTCATCAAACTTTGCGCGAGAATCTCGCCAAGCTTTTTTGTCTTTTCAGGTGAATCAGTCAGGAATTCTTGTTTTAAACCCATAGGCTAAAAATAATTGCTAAAAAACCAACCACAAATAAATAATACGCGAATATGTTGAGCTTATGCTGACTTAAATAGGACATTAAAAACCGAATACTTAAATAGCCAACAACACAAGCAGTCAAAAAACCAATAGCCAACATTGGTAATTTAATTCCCACCAACACATTATAATTTTTTACCAAATCATAGACAGTCGCTCCCAAAATCGCGGGAACGGCCAAAAGGAATGAGACTTCGGCCGCTTCGCGGCGGGCGAGCTTGCGGCTCATCCCAGCCGCGATTGTCGTTCCAGAACGCGATACGCCAGGAAGCAGCGCAATACTTTGGATTAAACCGATAACAAAATAATCTTTCAATGATAATACTTCTTTCGAACGCGCTTCCTGTTTCTTGCTTCTCCACCATTCAATGGTAATAAATCCTATACCCGCCAGAATCATCAAAATCCCCACGGCAAAAGCGGAACGAAAATATTGATCAATTATTTTTTCACTAAAATAACCTACAACTATAGCGGGGATAGTGCCGATTATAATTCCAAAAGCGAGCTTTCGGGCAGTTGCTTCCCATTTGAAAAATCCGACTATCAGCTTTTGCCAAGTTTTCCAAAAATAAAAAAGGATCGCCACCAATGTTCCAAAATGAAGAATTATATCAAAACTCAAGCCGCTGTCCGCCCAACCGAGAAACTGGGGCACTAAAATCAAATGCCCCGAGCTGGAAACCGGAATAAATTCTGTAACGCCCTGGACAGCGCCTAAAATAATCACTTGCCAAAGATTCATTGTTTTATTGCCGCCCTGCACCCTGCGTGGTTCAGGGTTATTATTTAATTGCTCTCTCTATAGAAGCTTCCTTATTAATCTTACCTAAAAATTAAGAAGATGACAAAATTCTAATTATAGTTTTCCATTTTGCCTGCCCCGCTCGCCTTTAACCTGTCTGTCAGTTTATATTACTTAGCAAATATAAATGAGCAGTTATCGGTAGACTATTTAACGCGAGGCGGGCCGGGGAATTTTAAATTTATTTTACCCATTTGACACCTTCAATGAGATGCGATAAATTAAAGTGATAAACATTTTTAAAAAAGCCAAAAGCACCATGGAACTCACTCCTCAAGAACAAATCAAAAAAATTATTGAGCCAAGCAAAGAAATCTTATTAATTGCCGAAGCTCAAAATAGCATTGATTCGCTGTCTAGTCTCCTCGCCTTCCATCTCTTCCTGAATAAAATAGGTAAAAAAAACGACCCGATAGCGCAAGTGGAAAAAATGAAAGACCTGGATTTTTTACCTGCTTTTTCTGCCCTCAAATCTAATTTAAAAGGCGCTAAGGACTTTATTATTTCTCTAGATATCAGTCGAACAAAGGTAGAGCAGTTTAAATATAGTATTAAGGATAATAAACTAAATATTTACATTACGCCCAGCAATGGTTACTTTGAACCCCGCGACATAGAAACAAAAAAAGGGAAGTCAAAATACGATTTAATTATTACCCTCAATACCGCTACCTTAGAAAAATTGGGCAGCCTTTATGAAGAAAACGCGGAAATCTTCTATGAGTCCCCTCTTGTTAATATTGACTGTCACCCGAATAATGAAAATTTCGGTGAAATCAATCTCGTAGATCCCGCTGTCTCCTCTACCTCGGAAATTCTATTTTCCCTCTTCCAGATCTTTGATCCTAAAAATATTACCCCGGAAATCGCTACCTGCCTATTGGCTGGTATTATCGGCATAACAGAGAGCTTCCAAGCCCAAAACACCACGCCAACGGCTTTTACCACCGCCGCCAAATTAGTGGAGATGGGAGCAAACAGGGAAATAATTATTCATCATTTTTATAAAACACGTCCCTTATCTCACCTCCGCCTTTGGGGCAGAACCTTGGCGCGTCTTAAAACCGCGGCGGAACAAAGAGTAATCTGGTCGCTCCTTTCTCCCGTGGATTTTGAAAAATCAAAAAGTGAAGCTTCCCATCTGGATCAAATTTTATCCGATCTCAAAAATAATACCGCGAAGTCAGAAATCGTCTTCCTCCTCGCGGAAGATAAACCGAACTCCTTCCATCTGAAAATCAAAAAGGTGAACAAAAATATTGATTTGAAAAATCTTGAGAAAATATTTAAAGAACAAGGCTTCCAAGTAAAGGAAAATCCCGAGGATTTGATTTCTTTCACGAAAAGTGAAGGTATTCTAGCCAACCTAGAACAAGATATCCTGAATGTGATTAAAGGAATCTTGCCCGCTTAAAATATACAGGCCTTCTACATAACGGCAAGAGGTGAGAAAAAAGGAAGGTCTTTTTGTTTTTTTAAAAAAAGGTATAATAAATATAAGACGCTCGCCTGCCGGCGAGACAGGAAGAGCAGTCAGACCACGGGCGTGAGCCCGTGGAGCTTCACTTTACATTTTACCCCGTTAGAGAAAGTGCATCCCATTACAAATTCATTTGTAATGGGATAGTCATTACCACTTAAAACTGACCCCGTTAGAAATAAATTTCTAAAAGGGGTTAGAGAACGAAGTTCTCTAACGGGGTTTACGCTTTTATATTATGTCCGAAGATATCCAAAATCAACAATCCCAAGACGTTACCGAGCTTTTCAACACCGTGGAAGAAAAAAGCATTAGCTTTGAAGAAAAAAGGATTAAAGCCATGGCGTTAAAAAATAGAATGCCCTACATTAATCTGCAAAAGCTGGCGATTGAATCTGAAGCTTTAACCTTGATTTCTAAAGCTGAAAGCGTAAAAGGCCAAATCATCTGTTTCTATAAAAGTAAGGATGTTTTAAGGTTGGGCATTACTGATCCTCACAACCAAGCCGCTTTAAGTGTTATTGAGACGTTAAAAAAACAATATCAATGCATTATTTACCTCATTTCGGAAGCCAGTTTTGAACACGCCATTTCCCTTTATCCGCTCACGGTTGGTGAAATCAAAAGTCCGCTTGCGGAAGAAGAAAAAATTAGAATCACCTCGGATTTAATCGCGGGAGCCTCTTCGGAACTAGAATCCTGGCAAGCCTTGGGGCCGGCTCTCATCAACAAAAATACTGAAGAAATTATTAGTCTCCTTATTGCGCGGGGTATTGGGGCAAGAGCGAGCGACATCCACCTAGAGCCTAAAGAAAATGAAGTGGTTCTGCGCCTCCGCATTGATGGAATTATGCGCGACATCATTGCCTTCTCCCCTCAGATTTACCCCCGTATTCTTTCGCGAATAAAATTAATCGGGGGACTAAAATTAAATGTCAGAAAAATGCCCCAAGATGGCCGATTCACTGTTTATCAAAATCACGCAGAAATTGACATTCGGGTTTCTAGCCTGCCCACTAATTACGGGGAGGCAATTACCCTGCGCCTGCTTGGCCTTGATCGTGATTACCTGCTCAAGATTGAAAACTTAGGCATCGCCGAGGAAGAATTAAAAATCGTAAAAACCGACCTCGGCAAAACTAGCGGGATGATTTTGCTCACCGGCGCCACAGGCTCCGGAAAAACCACTACCCTTTACGCTTTTTTAAGCCACAGAAAGACACCCGAGATTAAAATTATGACCCTAGAAGATCCTATTGAATATCGTCTTGAGGGAATTTCTCAAATTCAGATTAATGAAAGAGAGGGCCTTACTTTCGCTCGGGCGCTGCGCGGCGTGTTAAGGCAAGATCCTGATGTAATTATGGTCGGTGAAATCAGAGATCCGGAAACCGCGGAGATCACCATTCGCGCCGCCACCACCGGACATACAGTCCTTTCTACCCTCCATGCCGGTTCTACTTCAGAGATTATTACGCAACTAAGCAATATGGGAGCAGACCCGCAAAACCTCTCCAACGTCTTAAATCTATTAATCAACCAAAAATTGGTGCGCCGTCTTTGCCAAGAGTGCCGCAAGCCTTACGATGTCTCTCCGGAACTTTATGAAAAGATTAAAAAAGTCGCCCAAAACAAAATATCCCTGCCAGAAAAATTA
This sequence comes from Candidatus Doudnaibacteriota bacterium, assembly GCA_041644975.1. Taxonomy (GTDB): domain Bacteria; phylum Patescibacteriota; class JAQUNI01; order JAQUNI01; family JAQUNI01; genus JAQUNI01. The sequence continues at coordinate 10,322 of JBAZQX010000008.1, forward strand.
ACTCTCTTTAAGCCCAAAGGGTGTGCACTTTGCGAAAATATCGGCTATAAGGGACAGGTCGGCATCTTTGAAATTATGCATATTTCCAGGATAATTCGCAAATTAATTGCGAGTCGCAGCGCGCCCGAAGAAATTTATAGCGAGGCTATTCAAGGAGGAATGTTTACCTTGATCCAAGACGGTTTGCGCAAGGTGGTACGGGGCGATACCACCTTGGAAGAATTAAAAAGAGTAAGTTAAGCGATATTCATCGCCTTTACCCCGTTAGAGAAAGCCACCGATTTTAATCGGTGGTCATTACCGCTTAAAGTTGGCGATGGCTTAACGCCACCGTCAGTGCAAACCGTTAGCCCCGTTAGAAATAAATTTCTAAACTGGGTTAGAGAACGAGGTTCTCTAACGGGGTTTACTTGCGGAGCGCGGAGCAGGGTCTCCAAAAAATGAAACTTTTTAGGGTTCACTGTTACCCCTTATTATCCGAAATAGATGTTAGCTAGAGTTTAAGGTTAGAATCTGCCTGAAGGCTATGCCAGTCGTCGTAGTCTTTTTTTAATGCCCGTGGATAAGCCGCCCCTGCGATCATAGCAGCGTTATCAGTAGGGAAATCAGTAATTAGTAACTCGTAATCAGTAACTGGTAAGGATTTTTTGAAGAAATTTTGAAGAGCCTGATTCGCGGCCACGCCGCCCGTCAATATTATTGTGGAGACTTTAAATTTTCGCGCCGCCCGCAAAGTTTTAATCACTAAAACTTCAAAGGCAGCCTCCTGAAAAGAGGCGCAAATATCTTGAACAACTTTTTTGTTCATTTTTTTAATTTGACGCGCTTGATAAAGCACGGCGGTTTTTAAGCCTGAAAAACTAAAGTTAAAATTACCCTGATTTAAGATTGGCCGTGGAAAAGAAAAAGCCTGTCTCCCGCCGCCTCGCGCCAGCTTTTCAACAATCGGTCCGCCCGGATAACCCAAGCCCAATAATTTAGCCACTTTATCAAAAGCCTCCCCGCAAGCGTCATCAATAGTTTCGCCAATCACCTCATAATTTCCCCACTCTTTAACTAAGACCAACATTGTATGCCCCCCGGAAACCGTGAGGCAAACTGCTGGCAATCTAACCTTCCTATTCTCTCCCTTAATTCTTGCTTCTTGCTTGCCCGCCGAAGCTCCATCAGCGAAGGCGGGATTCTTGATCCTAATAGAATAGATATGCCCCTCAATATGGTTTACGCCCAGTATGGGTTTCCTAAAAACATAAGCCAAGGTTTTAGCAGTATCCACGCCGACCATTAAAGAAGTAATTAAGCCTGGCCCCGTGGTGACGGCGATCGCGTCCAAATCTTTTCCTTCTACTTTAGCCTCTTCCAAAGCTCTTTGAATTACCGGAATGATGTTTTCCATATGGGCGCGAGAGGCGATTTCAGGCACCACCCCGCCATAATGGGCATGTAACTTGACTTGGGAAGAAACTATGTTAGAAAGAATAACACGGCCATCTTTTACTACAGCAGCTGCGGTTTCATCACATGATGTTTCAATACCCAAAATTAACATAAAATTTTAAATTTTAAGTTCTAAATTTTAAATCAAATCTAAATTTTAAATTCTTAATTTTAAAACTTTTTTTCCTTGGTTTTAAAATTTAAAATTATGATTTTAAAATTGAATTAAAATTAAAAATTTAGAATTTAAAATTCTATATATACGCTATCCTAATTATTGAAAATTATCAATCTTTATGCTAAAGTCATTTTGTTGTATATTTAAAAAACTTTTCACTTTTAACTCCCGCCTGCCAAAGCATGGCGGGCAGGTTAAACTTTTAACTTACATTAGCCGCCATCGTCTAGTGGTTAGGACACAAGGTTTTCATCCTTGAAACCGGGGTTCGATTCCCCGTGGCGGTACTAATAAATAATCTAAAAATAAAAAATCGATTCTGAAAAATAACCTTTTCAATATCTAAAAGGAATCGAACCAGGGAAGGGGTAGGGGAAACAATAGTTTCCCCGCTGTGGAAGTATTGAAACCATGCCCGCCAATGTCTGGCATGGCAGGCGGGCGCAAGGTTTCAAAAAACTTTAGCGACGTGAGATTCCCCATAGGGCTGCAATTAAGAAATGTCAACAATTTGGTATCATCTTGCTTCACCAAGCGACCAAATTGTAATGGATTTTGGGTAGAAAAACGATTGGCGATTTTTTGCCAAAGGCAGGGGTAAAAAAATTTATCTCTATTAAACAGAAATCTGACTATTTCTTTTTTATTTTAGATTAGCCAAATTTGTGCGTTATCTGCAGATAATTTTGCTTATCTTAGGTCAAAATATAAGCATATCTTGACAAAATACGAAAATATGATATTATATCTATATCACACATTTTTACCTAAATAGGTATTGCATTTCAGTATTCAGCAGTTCTTTACCACGCGCCTGCACAATGCGGGCATTAAGATAAAGGAGTTTAATTGTGAACGCTTATCGCAGATGGCTCTGTAGGCAAAATAAAAACACGGGAAAACCAATGTGGTGGGTGGTTTTCGGCTTAGGTATAGTAATCGTGCTTACCTGGGTCGCTGCAGCTCTACCCTGCATCGGCATGTTTACTGGATGGAACTCGCTGGGTGAAATCGTGCACCTGTCCACCAACAAACTCGGCTTAACCATCTATGGATTCTGGACCTTGTCTGAACCGGTGGCGACTTACTACATAGTCGGAGTGATTTTGTCCGTGGCTCTAGTTATGTTCGGGTGGCTCATAGCCGAAATCGGTCAGAACTATGGACACGGACTTCGGTATTATATGCCGGCATCCGGCCACCCTCATGGCTGCTGGCAGTAATCTATGTCGAGGATGAGTTACACCGTCCTCACTACCTCTTTGTAAATTTTGATAAAATTTACTATAGGGAGGTAGTTTTTTATTTATGCAGTATTTTTCATTCTTTCCCGTTATAAATTAAAGAACAGACTTGCTGCTCTTTCAAAATCAAAATTGCCTCTTATCTCTTGTTCTGTTATAATGAACGCAAAATCAACCGTTCTTGTTTTTTGATTATGCGACTTTTATTCTACATCTTGATTGCGCTCGCGCCAGGTATTTTTTGGCTCATTTTTTATCGCCGCAAGGATCGTGAAGAGCCGGAACCTGTAAAGCTCGTCTTTAAAATCTTCATCTGGGGTATGTTGATGACCATACCGGCAGCCGCCTTGGAATTTATCGTGGACTACATTATGCCTTACTCGGATAATGATAGCATCAGTCAAATTATCTGGGGGACCTTTCTCGTGATTGCGCCGGTGGAAGAGTATTTAAAATATCTTGTAATCAAAAGAAAAGTCTACCGCCGCCCTGAATTTGACGAACGATTGGACGGGATTATTTATGGCACGGTCGCGGGTCTTGGCTTCGCTTCCTTAGAAAATCTGATGGCCACCTTAGGCAATGGTCCTTCTATTATTCTCTTCCGCTTTTTTACCGCCACCCTAATGCACGCCTTAACCTCTGGTATTGTCGGCTATTACTTAGGCCGTGCCCGCTTTAACCCGAAAGCGGAAAAAAAGCTAATCCTGCGCGGACTTCTAATTGCCATCATCATCCACGGAGCCTACAATTTTATGATTACGTTGAGACTGAATCTGACTATCCCCTTCTTAATCATCTTACTCCTCGGTATTTTTATCACTTTGAATCAGCTGATTAAAATCCTAAAAGGGAGAAAAGCCCAGCTTAATAGTAAATAATTTTAATAATTAAGAAATAGGAGGCAAAATAAAATGGCAAAAAAAACTTTTTTGGAAAAACTGGCAGGAGCAAAAAATGTTCCGCTGGAAAATGCTCCTCAAAGGAATGAGGGCAATATCCCGCCGCGTGAAGAGCCCACGCAAGACTATGAAGGCCAACTCACCATTGATGTCTATCAGACTCCCAATGAAATTGTGATCAAATCTACTATTGCCGGCGTGAAACCGGAAGATTTAGACGTCACGATCAACAATGATATGCTCACCATCAAAGGCGTGCGCAAAAATGACGCGCGGAATAAACCCGAGGATTATTACTATCAAGAATGTTACTGGGGTCCTTTCTCCCGCTCCGTGATTCTGCCCGTGGATGTAGAAGCAGAAAACATCAAAGCGGAATTAAAAAATGGCATTCTCACCATTGTTCTCCCTAAGGCCTCCAAAGCCAAAACAAAAACAATCACCGTGGAAGCTACATAAAAGGCGCGCCTCTTTCAATACGCTTTTAAAAACAAAAGAATCACGCAGTTTGTCTTTTTTTACCACACGCGCATATAAAAAAATAATCAATACTTTTCACCTATGATTACAATCCAAAACAAGATTTCTTCTGTTTGTGACCATATTATTCTTTGGGCATTAATTTTGCTGGCTTTTTTGGTTCCCCTCTTTTTTCTCCCTTTTACGCCGCAACTCACCGAGTTCTCCAAGCAAGTCCTTTTCTTTGTCACTGTTCTAATTGGGTATCTTGCTTGGTTTGGCAAGGGAATCTTAAATAAAAAACTCATTATTAAACGGACTCCTCTGGATATTCCCATTCTGGCCTTTTTAATTGTGTATGGACTGGCGACCATCTTTTCGGTGGACCGCGTGACGAGTATTTTAGGCGCTTACGGCCAAGGCGCCGCAGGCTTGGTGAGTGTTATTTTTTACGCCCTTCTGTATTTTATCTTGGTGAGCAATGTGAACAGCCGCAAAAAAGTATTGCGGCTTTGTATAAGCCTTCTCATCTCTACTACTATTTTAGTTGCTTTTGTTTTTCTCCAAATCTTTAATATCTTCATCCTGCCTTTTGAGTTCGCAAAAAACATCTCTTTCAACCCCGTAGGCTCCTTCTCGTCGCTTGTGACCTTTCTCGCCTTTGTCTTAAGCATCGCCACCGCTTTTTTGCTAAAGCCCCGGATGAATATCATCTTTAGAATTATGGTTTTAATCTTGGTTTTAGCCGCGCTTATTCTGCTCAACACGATTAATTTCAAAATAGCCTGGCATATCCTTATCCTAAGTATGTTTATTATCTTGAGCTTTGGAATCGCCAAGGAAAAAGAATATATCAACAAAGGATGGTTAATCGTGCCCGCGGCTATCCTCGTAATTGCTATTTTCGCCACTACATTGGGTATTCCCTCTATTATTAAAGGAAAACTACCCAGCGAGGTTTCTCTAAGCTTTAAACTTTCCATGGAAACTACTCGCCAAACTCTCTGGCATGGTTTCTTTAATTTTCTTTTCGGTTCTGGACCAGAGACTTTCGGTTATGATTTTTCAAGCTTCCGACCAGCCAGCTTTAATCAAAATATCATCTGGAATGTCCGCTTTGACAAAGCCAATAACACCTATCTGGAACTTTTAGCTACCAGCGGCGCTTTAGGGATATTAACCTATATTGTGATCCTTCTAATTTTTATTGGATCCTCCAGTCTCCTACTAATCAAATCAAAAAGAGAGTATCTTCCTGCCCGCCATCGCTTCGCTTCAGGCGAGGCGGGCGGGTTCGGAACAAACAATAATAAGTCCCAAAAAATGGCGTTGCCTCCCCATCAATCCTTCTTAAAATCAAGATTTGCCTTGTTCCACAAATCCGCCACCCTAAACCCTCCCCCGGAAAAAACAATAGATCCTGGCAACGCAAATGAGCAAAGAACCGAGACAACAACTTCAACGCCAATAGAACTCCCAAATATTGAGAGAGAAGCTACCCTCCCAACCGCGGAAGAACCGCGGAACATTAATATTAACCTTAAAACAGGAAGGGAAATCTTCCATTCCTCATCATCTAAAGGAGTCGTGGATTTGAAAACCAGAACAATCAAAGAAGACGAAGAGGAAGAGGAAGAAGAAGAGATAGCGCGCCCCGAACCGCATGCTGATTTTATTATCTTGGGTATCGTAGGCGCTTGGGCGGCTCTGTTTCTCGCTAACTTTTTAAATTTCGCCAATACCACACTGCAAATTTTTTTCTGGTTCTCCATGGGGTTGATTATGGCCCTCGTTACTGTCTATCGCCCTCAAGAATTTAAAAAAACAAAGCTTTCTTTCAAGACCTCGCCCAAATATGCGCTGTTTCTCTCCTTTATCTTTGTGTTAGCCCTTTGTATGGTTACGGTTCTCTTTACTTATCTCGGAAAAATTTATCTGGCGGACGTTTACCATCAACGAGGGTTAGAGAAAATTGCCGCGGAAAAATACAACGAAGCTACCGCCCTCTTCCACCGTGCCGTCGCGCTAAATAAATACCGACCAATATACTATTTAGCCCTAGCCCAAAACTACTTGACCCAAGCTAACTTAGAAGCCGCCAAGGGAGAAGCGGCAGACATCAACCAAATTCAAACCCTGGTTGCCAATAGTATCAACGAATCCAAACTCGCTACCGATCTTTCCCCTAGCGATGTCAATCTGTGGGAAGCCCGAGGTCAAATCTACGAAAACACAACTCTCTACTCGCGAAACGCCAATGAATGGGTGATTAAGTCTTATGAAAAGGCGCTGGAATTAGAGCCGACGAATCCCACCTTTTTAGCGAAACTCGGACGTGCCTATATGATTTCCGCTTCCACGGCAGAAGGCGAAGAGCAAGAAAATAATTATAATCAGGCTCTGGAAGCTTTCAAAAAGGCGGTGGAGTTAAAACCAGACTACCTTGCCGCCCATTATTATCTTGCTCTAATTTATGAAAACAAGAAACAGTTTGACGAAGCCTTAGAGCAAATTGGCACCGCGTATCAAATTGCTCCCCAAAATCAAGATATCATTTATGAATTGGGTCGCGTTTCCTATAATAAAGCAATGGTTGGAGATCATAATGACTTAAAAAATAACTTAGATTTCCAACGCGCCATGGATGCCTTCAATCTCGTGGTCAGTCAAAATGCCAACCACGCCAATGCTCTCTATAGTCTAGGCTTGGCTTATGAAAGTCTGGGTGAAACTGGTAAAGCCTTAGAAAATATTCGAAGGGTTCAAGAACTCAATCCAGATAATGAACAGATTAAACAAAAAGTCCAAGATTTAGAATCCAAACTCTAAAAAGACTGAATTTCCAAAAACTATAATGAACAAAGCCCTCTTTATTTGGAAAGAGGGCTTTAAATTTGAAAAAAAAGTATCTTTTCGTTATAGTATAATAAACCCCGTTAGAGAACGAGATTCTTTAACGGGGTAAATAACAAAAACGCAAAGCGTAGAATTTCATCCCTAGCGGGAGATCACCCGAAAGGGTGACAAAACCACAACTAAAAAACGCTTTATAGTTTTAGTTTTAAAACAAAGTTGATTTTATTTTATGCCTAAAAGAAACAAGAATAAACTGAATCTCCCATTCTTTTGCACCATCGTCTTTCTTCTGGTATTTGGCGGTTTTATTTTAATGCAGAATCTCCTCTACGCCGAAAAAATTTACCCCCATATCAAAGTGGCGGGTTTAGATCTGGGAAGTAAAACCAAAAATGAGGCGCAAAGCATCTTGCAAGACCGCATCAACTATTTTCAAAATCAGGGGGTCTCTATTTTCTATAAAGAAAGGGAATGGCCCCTGGCTGAAGAAGATATCGGACTTACCTTCAAAGTGAACCAAACTTTGGACGAAGCGTTTCTTTTCGGTCACGAAGAGGATATTATTCAAAGGTTAAAAAGCCAACTTGCAATTCTCACACAGGGTGTGAATTTATCTTTGCGATATGAACTAGACGAGGATAAGCTAGATCAATATCTAAAAAATAACTTAATGTTCTTAGAGATAAAACCGGAGATGGCGGAAGTGATTTTGGAAAATTCTGGTTTCGAAATTAAAGAAGAAAAAACTGGTCAAGAGATAGACCTCGCGGAACTCAAGCAAAAAATTAAAAATAGTTTAGATAATCTTCAGGATCAAAAAATAGAGGTGGTTATTAAAGAAAGCCGCCCTGAAGTGACCCGCGCCAATGTCCTAGATGCTTATAATATGGCGGAGGAAATGGTTCAAAAACCCTTAAAACTTACTTATGAAAAAAAATATTGGACTGTTTCTCCAAAAATGCTTGTTTCTTGGGTTGACTTTCAATTAAACCAAGATAAGGTAATGGAGGCGGGTTTAAAAAGGGAAACCGCGGACGCCTTTCTAAAAAACGTTGCCGCTGAAATTGAACAGGAACCTGAAGATGCCCGTTTTAAAATTGACAATAGCCGCGTCGTTGCTTTTGAGTTAGGGCAGGATGGCAAAAAGATTGATTTGGAAGAAACGATGGAATTGATTAAAAACGCCCTGCAAACTCCAACCGAAGGGAGCGAGAAAAAAACGGAAATCACAGTGCGCACGGTCACGCCCAATGTAAGCAATCAAAATATTGATGAACTCGGCATTAAAACCTTGATTGGTACGGGAGAATCAGACTTTGCCGGCTCTCCCTTAAACCGCAAACATAATATTGGTGTCGGCTCGGAAAAATTGAACGGTGTTTTAATTGAACCGGGCGAAGAATTCTCCATCGTTCAAACCTTAGGCGAGGTATCGGCAGCTACGGGTTACAAACCAGAACTTGTGATTAAACCCGAGGGAACGATTCCCGAATTTGGCGGGGGCTTGTGCCAAGTCTCCACAACCCTCTTCCGCGCGGCTATATATTCTGGCCTGCCGATCACGGAACGCAAAGCCCATAAATATGTCGTCTCTTATTATAAACCGACTGGAATGGATGCCACGATTTATATTCCTCATCCAGATCTGCGTTTTAAAAACGACACGCCGGGTCATATCTTGATCCAAAAACGCATCATTGGCAATAAACTCTATTTTGATTTTTACGGCACTGACGACGGTCGCGAGGTAAAAATTGAAGGTCCGTACTATACTTCAGGGTGGGTTAACCCGAGCCCGCCGGAATACATTGAAACCAACACCCTGAAAAAAGGAGAAAAGAAACAAATAGAAAAGGAACACAAGGGCATTTCCACGGTTTTTCACCGCGCCATAACCCGTGATGGGCAGGAAATTCTGCGTGATAGTTTTTATTCTAAATACCAGCCTTGGAACGCCGTATTCTTAGTAGGCACAGGCGGAACTGATGTCAAAGGCGAACAAAAAGAAAATACTCCGCCCAAAATAGAAAACCAACAAAAAAAACCGCCCCCACCGACAGAAATTAAAAAGAAGCCACCCGTCAAGGAAGAGGAATAAAAAAAAATGACGAGTAGACCCCGTCATAAGATAAAAATCCGCTTCTATCTCAAGCGACTAACAAGAAAGACAAAGGGTATTAAAACGACTATGTCTGTTATAATCATTCCCCATCTTCCTTGAGGAAGCTTCAAGTGTTTAAATAACTGCCATACAAGAATAGTAAAAATAGCATAAAGCGCGCCGTTCCAACACAATAATAATATAAAATCAACTATCGTCCCATTCATTTGTATCCTCCTTGGTTGTTTTAAAGCACAACATAAACCTCTGATATAGCGCTCCTTAATCTGTAGACGTGCGCTCCCAAGTCTACTTGAGAGCAAGGCTAATCCTCGAGGATAAGGCAAGTCTGCCCCCCTCACCCAGAAAGGATTTGGGTACAAACACCCGACATATTTTGATATGGATTAATCAATAAAACTCAAAATATATGGGTAGTGGATTGATATTGAGCTCTGCTCATATCCATTCTGGGTGAGGGGTAACTCGCGCTTTATAAATATCCATCGCAAAAAGATTAGCCCTTCTTTAAAACCGCCTACAGATTAAGAAGTACCATCTTTACCCCGTTGGAGAAAGTGGGGAAGATATAGACGCTGACCCCGTTAGAAATAAATTTCTAAACGGGGTCAGAGAATGAAGTTCTCTAACGGGGTTTACAGACGAACGCTATACATTAGCACAGTTAAAATCTCCTGTCAAGCCTTTTTGTAAAAAACGAAGAAAATTCAAAATAAATCTTTGTCAACGCGCAAAATCAATTGTATAATATAATGAACAGGTTTAAATCCAAACCAAAATGCCATTGAGTCCAGTCGTCTCCCATACTGAAAAAAATGAAGATAAAAATCTTGATTTAAGACTTAGACCGCAAACCCTTAAAGAATATATCGGTCAAGCTAAAATCAAAGAAAGTCTGGCAATTTTTTTAGCCGCGGCAAAAAAAAGGAAAGAACCTTTAGAACACATCCTTCTGTACGGACCGCCGGGATTAGGAAAAACTACCCTTGCCAATATCATCGCGCGGGAAATGGGGGTAGCGATTAAAACTACCTCCGGACCCGCTTTAGAGCGGCCTGGCGATTTGGGCGCGATTTTGACTAATCTTGAGGATGGCGACATCCTCTTTATTGATGAGTGCCACCGCATGAATCGCCAGATTGAAGAAATTCTGTATCCCGCGATGGAAGAGCAGGTTTTAGATATTATTATCGGCAAAGGACCTTCGGCTAAAAACATCCGCCTCCCCTTGAATTGTTTCACCCTGATCGGCGCAACCACCAAAATCGGCATGCTCTCCTCGCCTTTGCGCGACCGTTTCGGCTCGGTTTATCGCCTGCGCTATTATGAAGTAGAGGAGATAGAACAAATCATCGCGCGTTCCAGCCATATCCTTAAAGTGCAAAAAATGGAAAAGGCGGCCCTGAAAAAACTTGCCTGCTGTTCACGCCGCACGCCCAGAATTGCCAATCGGCTCTTAAAAAGAGTACGCGATTACGCCGAAGTGAAAACAAACGGTTCTGTTAACCTAAAGGTGGTCGAAGCCGCCCTAGCTATGCTGGAAATTGACAAGTTAGGCTTAGATCATATTGACCGCGAACTATTGAAAGTGATTATTGAAAAATTTGACGGCGGACCAGTGGGTTTGAATGCCCTCTCCGCTTCTTCTTCCGAAGAACAAGACGCGATTGAAGAGGTGCACGAACCCTTTTTATTGCAAGCGGGTTTATTGACCCGCACCCCGCGCGGCAGAATCGCCACCGATCTTGCCTATGAGCACTTAAACATTGTTCCTCATAAACAGAAGATGCTATAATAACTTGAATAACTTTCTATTTACAATCAATTTTTGATGCTTCAATACCTAAATTTTCAAACCCCGTTAGAAATCAAAATTTCTAAACGGGGCAAACATTTCGAAAAAATTTATCCTCCATATTAAAAATTGAAAATTAATAATGTCTTTATAATTAATCTCAACTCTAAACTATGAATTCCACAATAGATAAAGCTAATATGTATAAAGTCCTGAAGGACTTTCCTCTCCAATTTGGCAAAGCGCTAACCATTGCGGCAAAAGTAAAGGTGCCTAAAAAAAAGTATTCCAACATCATCATTGCCGGTATGGGCGGCTCTTCCCTGCCCGCGGCGATTATTGAAACCTATCTAGCTGACAAAATAAAAGCGCCAATTTTGATTTGCCAAAATTACTCTCTGCCCAAAGAAGAAAATACTAAAAGCCTTGTTTTTGCTTCTTCTTTTTCCGGCAATACGGAAGAAACCTTGAGTGTTTACAAAGAATGCCGACGCAAAAAAATCCAAATGATTGGCATTACCACTGGCGGCGAGCTCGCTAAACTATGTCAAAAAGACAAGATGCCATTAATTTTAATTCCTAATGAAGGCATCCAACCCCGCTGCGGCACGGGCTATATGTTCACAGGTATTTTAGCCGCGATGACGCGCGCCGGTCTCGCGCCCAACAAAACCAATGAAATCAAAGCGACCGCGGAAGCCTTAACTAAAATGACTTTTGAAGAAAACGCGAAACAAATTGCTCCTCAACTAAAAAGAAAACTTATAGTGGTGTACGCCAGCGAGCAATTCAAAGATATTGCCCGCATTTGGAAAATCAAATTCAATGAAAATTCCAAAGTCCTTGCCTTTTACAATTATTTCCCCGAATTAAATCATAATGAAACCGCGGGCTTTACCAATTTCAAAAAAGAAAATATTCCGACTGTGATCATCATCCTGCGCAATAAAGCCGACCACCCGCGCATCTTGAAACGGATGGACATCACGGGCGAGATTATCCGCGAAAAGGGTGGGGAAGTAATCAACATTGGGATGCCCGAAGGCAACCCCTTAACCCAAATCTTCGGCGCCCTCTACTTCGGCGACTTTTTAAGCTACTACCTCGCGTTGGAGTATGAAACCGATCCCTCTCCAGTGGAGGTGGTGGAGTATTTGAAGAAAAAATTGAAGGAATAAATTAAAATCTGAACCAAATAAAAATATTTGAGTATTAAAAACAAAAATATGGATGTGCAATACACCCCCAACGGCCCCGAAGGCCAGTGCTGTGTTGATTGCGCTAACTTCCAAGTGAATGCCGAAGACGCCGGAAAAGGAATGTGTTTCGGGCACGAAGTAGACGCGAACGGCAACTGTAATTTTTTCAAAAAAAAGGAATAAAGAAGAACTTAACTCCCACCCCCTCTTGCCTCCCCCTCGGGCAGGGGGAGTGTAAATTTTCCTCCCCTTAGCAAGGGGAGGTTAGGCTTACCCCGTACCTTCTATGGTACTAGGAAGGGATCTAATCTAAAATTACTTTAGGAAGGGAAGGTTATAAAAAGTGCGCCAGTACAAAATTGAATTAAGCATCATTTTTATTCTGATATTCTTCTGGGAGGCGGAATTTTTTATTTTGGATATTTTGCCACGACTGGCTGCCCAAGCCGCTAGCCCCCAAGAAGTTGTGATTAACGAAATTGCTTGGATGGGAACAAAAGCTTCTTATAATGATGAGTGGGTTGAACTTTTTAACAACACGAACCAAGACATCAATCTTAAGGGCTGGCTTTTAAAAGCCCAAGATGGCGCGCCTGTAATTAATCTTTCTAATACCATTCCAGCCCAAAGCTATTATCTTCTAGAAAGAACCGCCGACAGCACGGTGAGTGATGTTACTGCGGATTTAATTTACACCGGCGCTCTGGCTAATACTGGTGAAAATCTGATTCTGCAAGATGACCAAGGAACAGTGGTGGATCAATTAGACAATGGCGCCGGTTGGTTTGCCGGCGACAATGACACAAAAGCAACGATGGAGCGTAGAGATAATCAAGGCAAAACTAATCTGGCCGCAAATTGGGCAAACAATGATCAGAAAATTTTTAATAGTAAAGACGCTGCTGGGAATTCTATCTTTGGTACCCCCAAACAGAAAAACAGCGTGAGTTACCCCAAAGAAGAAGAACCACCATCAGAAGAAAATTCAAACCAAGATACTGCCCCTGCGATCAATTTCATTCTAATCAATGAACTTCTTCCTGATCCAGTAGGCGATGATCACGAAGGTGAATATGTTGAACTTTTCAATAACAGTGATACCACAGCCGATATTTCACTCTGGGAACTCAAGGATGAAACCAAAAAAGAAAAAGGGCAATCCGGTTTCGTGATTGAAGCAGGCACAACCATGCCCGCTTTTTCTTATCTTATTTTTTATACAGGCAAAAAGACTTCCCTCAACAATGACGGCGACACAGTCTACCTCTATGATTCCGGTCAGGCTTTAAAAGACCAGAGAGTTTATACTGGTAAAATACCAGAAGGCGCATCTTACAATCGCCAAACTGATAACACTTGGGCTTGGAGCACAACCACAACGCCGGGCTTGCAAAATATCATTACCACGAAAGATAACTCTACGAATGCAATACCGAATAAATCCTATCCCCGCCACATCTGGATCAATGAATTTTTGCCTAATCCCAAAGGCAAGGACGCGGAAAATGAATGGACTGTCCCCACAAACAAACTAAGACATTCAGCATATTTATAACCACCCATATCCTTCCGAGAGAAGAAATCCATAGAAGGGTTAAAACCTACCAGAATTTCTTAAATGATGATGGAACTCCAAAATCGAGAAATAGGCATCCAATTAAAGGAAGTTATACATTAAAATATTACCGAGACAAGATATCCAACGAAGAAATTAAAAGGAAATTTGACGAAATAAGGAAACGCCTGAAAGGTAGTAACCCCTTAATTCAAGAAGAATATACTAGACGGAGGCTAACTTATTGGATTGCTAACCGCCGTCTTTACACTTTAGAACCCCACAGAAAAACATTGTATTTAAAAATAACTAGAGCAAAAGAGATGAAAGGATTTAGGAGGCATTCTGACCATAATAAAACATACTTCCTAATTAAAAATGGCTCTAACGTCAAAAAGATTTTAGCCCAACTTTAAGTGGAGTATTACTAAGGATATGTTTAATAAAAAGCTAAAAGAGTATAAGGAAAATCAGGCAGAAATAGAAGCAAGAATGCAAAGCTACACCGATATCGACAAAAGCTTTTATTTAACTGCAAATATGGTCTTAAATCTCGCTCAAAGAGCTTAAGTACTCTTCCAAAGTTCTGAAGTAGAAAAAAAACGGCAACTTTTAAATTCTTTATTTTAGAACCTTGAATGAATTACCCAACCGCAGCAGAGCTGCGGGGTATCTAAATTTTAAACAACCTTAGTTGATGTGATTGAGCTTTTTCCATGTGGTCGCCCTGTTCTCTAATATATTTTTTAACAACCTCTTCACTGGCTTGGTCTCCAACTGTTCCAATATATCCTCCGTCACTCCAAAACTCGCCTCCCCAGAGCATTTTTCTCAATTCAGGAAAAGATTTAAACATCTGTTTGGCGGAAATACTCTTGATCGCCTGCATTATTACCGATGGTGAATGGCGGGGCGCAGTCCCGACAAAAATATGAACATGGTCTCCATCTGTTCCGATTTCGTCTATTTCATACCAATATCTTTCGCCAATCTCCTTAAAAACTTTTTTTAATCTTTCCAAACGGTCTTGCGGTTCTAATAACTTTTTCCGATATTTTACGCACATTACCATGTGATAACGTATTTTATAGCTGCAGTGGCTAGCAAACTTTGTTTCCATACTTCCTTCGTCAGTATTTTCAATATACCACCATTCCTTCCTATGTCAGGATCTCCGATATATCACGTCCCACCGACCCAACCGCAGCAGAGCTGCGGGGTATATTAACCGCTAATCAATTTCAAATTAAAAGGCAAAAAACTTTTATTTAAGCTAAAAACACCGTTTGATACGGTGCTTTTGGGCTAATAGGTGTTCTAATTTGCTCCGCGGGCTGGCGGCTGTTAGAACCTGTTTGATGGGATACTAAGATCTTTCAGCCAATATCTTTTCAACTACTTGTGCATTAAAAGCAATTACTAAACCACATAGTTTCTGTAGAGAATCAACCATGCCTATTCTAGAAAGAGCCTCAAACACATGTTGCGACTTTATAGCATCTAAACCCTTATAGCTCCCTGGTTTGTATTGATCAACATGGAGATACCCCTCGTTCATCCAGAGATCAAGATTCCTTTTTACACTTAATTGATTCTTATCCATGTTCAACAACATTCCCCCAAAGGAGTCATAATTAGGATCAAGTAGTTTGTTCCAAGCAGATAAAAAATCTTTAGCTAACTTCCAATAAGAACTAAGCTCGGCTTCCTTCAAAATCGCTTCTACTATCGCTACAAAATAAAGCGCACTAATCTTCATATAAAAATTTCTAAAATGCACTAAAACGGCAATTAAGGTTTCTTCGTTCACGCCAAAAAGTTTAACAACGGCCTTGCGGTTCTGCTCAAACTTTATTTCAGCCTTTATATTCTGAAAAAAATGCATATGTTTTCCGAATTTCTTGGCTTGAATAGAAAACGCTTTGAGTTTTTCAATTAGTTTTTTCATAGCTTTCTATCCTGACGAATGCTATTAGGTAGGTTTTTAATAAAATCGTTGAGTAATTTTGATTCCATGAACCTTACCTTAGTCTCAACGGACGGAAATTTAGTCCACCAGAAACTTAGCTGGGTTACAAAAACCGAAATTACTCTTACTGGTTCACCTGGCTGTTGCCAACCAAGTTTTTTAATGATATCCCGCGATTTGCTTTCAATATAAATCTCTCTTCCTTCAACTCTCTGTAAATATCCTTCTTCAAAAGAACCATCTCTTCTATTTCTTCCAAATATTTTGCGTTGAATTCTTTGTATATCTTTAAGACAATAAGCAGGATCGATTATTTTGGATTCAATATTCAAAAGAATATTTTTATCCTGCAGGTAAGCTAAAACATCAGAATCTCCTATGTCAGAAATGGAAGAATCCAATTTATGAAAATATACATTCGGCTGACAAAAATTAGTAAATCTCTTTACCACTTCCACAATTTTATTAACCAATGACTCCTCGATGTCTTCGTGTCCTTTCTTGAGAATAGTAAAAACATTTAGAGCCTCGAGGTCAGCAGGTAATCTGTGACTAGAAAAAATCCCTGTCCATATACGAGCTGACCTTTCAACAGAATACGGCCCCCAAAAATATTTTTCACCCACTCTCAATAAGGGTTTGATAGTATAGCGTGCAGCTCTTTTCCAATATTCCCAAACTGGCAAATCATTAGCAGAATTAACATCACCTATAACCTTAAGTGTATCCTCAGATTTCAAGGTTAAAAATTCAAGAATCTTTCCCGTTTCATCTGGATTAAAATCACGGACATTCTCGGAACACGTCTTTATAATTTCTTCTACCTCTGCACTATAATAAGCACTATCCGCAATCTTTTGATAACCAGCCCAGAAACTCATTACTTGCTGAACATTGATAAAATTCTTAAGACCAAAACTGAAATCCTTGCGAAATGCTTCATCTAATTCATCTAAATAAGATTCGATTGGAATGCGGCTGTCGGGTATATCGTTTTTATTACCAATAATACCAAGGTTAATTTGCGCCTGTTCTTTTCCATAATCTCCCTCCATTCTGGGCACATCGACTGTGTAGATTACAGAGGCTATAAAATCATGGTTTATTTCAAGCTCGGCGGGATAAATCTCATAATGAAGTATGTCACTGGCCGTATACAAATTAAGTAGTCTATCTACTAATGCAAGTAGATTTTTTAATTCAGATATAGATAGTTCCTTTTCTTGTTTGGGAGATAATTGAACAAACTTCTCTATCAAGTATCTGAAATTCTTATGGTGATGTAAAAATTTTTGATGACCCCGACTCAAGCTGCTCTCACGTTCGTAATCTACATCTTGATCAAGCGATTCTTTAACCTGATACTCTTTCATTTCGTATTCGTGTATTAAAGCATCTGTTTTTTCAAGTAATAAGGGGATAGCTCGCTCAAAACTAAATTCAGCTACTATGCTATTGATTTTCCTCACTAATTTACCGATCAACTGATTAAGCTTTATTTTAGCTTCATCATGAGTGTATTTACCTGGACTAATATTAAGTTCATTCGCTAATTGGGCAACACTTTTGTCTGCAAGCTTGAAGTCCTTTTTTTCGGGGGAAATAGTTCTGATAGTTTCTGGGAAAGATACTTCCTTTTTTGCCAAGAATGTTTTGAATCTACTTTTTTTACTCTTTTCATCAGACAATTTTTGTTCAATCTTTTGTAAACCGCTATCTGCCCAAATAATATTTGTCTGATGTAGTACATCTAATAAGAGATTAACCTGCGCGGATCTGTCCTTTGCATCCTGTAAAACATGGAGAATTTTTTCATCGTCAAATATTACCCTGATCCCAAAGTCTCGTGACTTAAGTCGTGTAATATCCATTTGCCACATGCTTGCTTGAGAGATTAAATGCTCTAAATGTTTCAGTTCGTCTTTATTTTTCACTAACGAAGCGGGAGCAAACAATATTTGGATGCGATTTTTCTCATTTGCAAAATTTAATTTACTGAGAACTTCTTGATATAACTCTAAAGAGTCTGTAATGCTTTGCATCATTAAATCGGTAATTTTACACTGCTCAAAACTCATTAGATGAATTGGAGAATTAACAAAGAAAACAGCTGAGCCTACAGTTTGGTGATATGCATACCCATGAAATCTCCTCGATTCTAGAACTTTACCTTGACTCTCTTCTGGAAATTTCCAGCTTCGTGGATGACCAAAAAAGTTGACCTCTGGGAATTTCTTCCAGAAATCAGAAAGTGATCTAAAACGGAAATCTGTTCCCCAATTTAAATCTAAGAATAAAGCATTAGGAGTTGAAGCTCCAGGGATAATCACGCTATAAGAGTCCCTAAATGATCCAAATTTATCGAGATACGAAGTTAAAGGAAGCATAAAGAATGAAAACCTTAACCCTTCAATATATTCCAGAAATTCGGCGAGCTCATTTGGATTTTTAAGCTCGTCTATTATGCCAGCCAGCTGATCTATGCCCAATACTTCCCCAGGCAATTCTTCGGGCACTTCAAGGCGGAACATTTCTGTTGTGCAATAAGGAATAGCAGTAAAAAAAACAGGTTTAAGTTTAACTCCCTCTTTCTTAGAATGGAACTCGATAATATCTTCTCTCGACCACACCATAAGACGGATGGGAGAATTTGAAAGCAACAATTCTGTTTCTTTTAAATCAGTGGCTATTTCTTTTAAATAATTATTCAGGCCCTCTTTATTTATAAAGGGCGGTACTACGTGAATTAAAAACAGCTTATCTTTTGAGCGGATAGCTGCTGCGAAGGTTATTTGATGCGGTTTTTTATCTGGACGAAGAGGACTGACTAACCCAAAAGTTTCTTCTTCATCGCTTCGTTCCCGTATAAACTTGAAAAGCTCCACCTCAATAGCTCCCTCTGGGTGTTTGTGCTCATTCTTAATCTCTGTATAATGCTGTTGAAGAATTGTGCCCCACGTATCGTAGAGCACAAAAAGAAACTTCCTAGGCATCACTGGATAATATTTTTCCCCATCCTTGATAAAAAAATAAAAGCAATTTTTTCCATCCATCGCCCGATTTAAAAACTGCTCCATTGTAACCCAAGGACGTGGTTCAATTCTTGCAAGATCACAACTATAATTATCAAATAATCCTCGGTCAAATTCTTTTCCTGATAAGAAGTTGGAAATGAATGTATTTGCTTTCCCCCAAAACTCCTCCAATGGAATACTTATATCACCAGGTCTCACTTCTAGCTTTTGTTGGTTTGTTTGGTCAAGATTAGTAATGATATAATGCTGAAGGTTTAAACAGAATTTAAGTTCGGTCAGCGGTGAACGATGAATTATTTTTGAGTAATCTTCCTCAAATCCGCCGTGAATTATTTCAAATCCATAATAAAAGTCATATGGATTAGATAAGCTGGCACCGTAAAAAATTTTGTAGAATCTATCTTTAAAAAAATATTTAATTTCGCCCCAATCTGTTTCTGGTATATAGTCCTCTAACATTGAAAAGGATGGTAACAAATCAAAAAGGCTTCTGCAAAGAGATTCAAAATCTTTATATGATTTAATCTTATTTTCCTTCTGTAGGTCTTTATAAACAGATTCTAAGGCCGAATATAAATACTCTATTTTTATAGGGCTGGCTACATTAGGTAACCACAGGTTTATAACAAAAAAAGACCTTAATAAATCGTCAAGGCTACAACTTACAAGTAATTCTTTTAATTTTTGGGTATTTTGTTGATCTGATGTCATGATATAAAAACAAAAATATTATTCTATTTGGCTTTCAACGATTTTTATCTCCTCCGCAGACTGGACGAAGTTAGAACCTGTTTGATAAGTTCATTATAGCGTAAAAAAGAATCATTCCAAATCACCTGATATCTCGGGTATACCCTACCCTGCTACTCACTATATCTTGGAAATAAAAAAGAGGTCAAGTTTCAAGACCTGACCCCTATTTTCCTATCAGACATCTTTATTTAAACTAATTTATTTCTTTCTCCCTGAAAGACCTTTATTCTCTTTTACCAAGAAAACATAAAAGTAATCTCTCCCCGCTTCATCTTGAATAATCCTTGCCTTTAATTTACCTTCCCTCATCATCTTATTTGCGGTTGCTGGATTAATGTCAAACTCACTTTTTAACTCCCACATCGCATACCAGCTATCTCTATTCTTACAGACATATTTTGGAACTACTCCTTTATTTATTGCCTTCTGGCAAATTAAACATTTCGGACCAAGCTCATCATACCAACTCTCTTTACCTGTGACCTGTCTATGGCAGATTAAACAATTATAAATACCGTCTTCTAAATGAAAACCCCCTGGATGTTCTTTTAATTTCCTCTTTTTTATTGCTTCTTTTCTGGCACATTCATATAAAAGTTCGACAAAGTTTAAAAGATTATTTGCCATCTCATAAGCTTCTTGATCTGATAATTCCTTGCCAGTTTTCTTTTTATAAATTCCCTTGAATTCCTCGAGTGCTTTTTTTGATGGTTGCATATTATACAATTTTATTTTAAAGATGTAATGAAAAATGTAATCAAAATATCAGAGAGATATTTTAAAACTTTTATAAACCAAAAACAAACTGAACACAACTAAAAAATGGCTAAGCGAATTTCAAAACCAAATTGCTACCACTCCCCTGCACGGATTTATTAAAGATATTGAAAAAAGCCTTGAAGAATTTAAAGTATTTAAACTTAACAAATGAGGCAGGTTATCCACTTGCATTGTAAAGAATTGTAAAGTATAATTAAAGTGTAATTCATTTAACTAACAATGTGACTTTACAAGAAGCCGTCGAGGAAGTTATAAGTCAAAACAGAAAGGCAAAATATACACCTACGAGATTTATTGAAATGACGAAAAACGGCGAAGCTGAAAATTTAAAAGAAGTTATAAGCGGATTAGTATTAAACCCTGAAGTTAAAGAAAAAATTTTCATTACCATGGAGAAATATAAAGGCAAACCAATATTTATCGAAGAATTTATTTCAATGTATTATTTTGACCTATCTAAAGAAGTGGTTAAAGAAGCAATGCAAAGAACAAAAGAAATTCAACAATCAAGACTTTTTTATAATCTTAATTGAAAAACGATGGCGAAGGATATTAAAGAATTTTATACAGCCAAAGAGTTGGCTGATAAGCTAAGGGTGAATATTATGACAATATACCGCTATATTAAAGCGGGGAAATTAAAAGCCTACAAAATAGGCAAAGAGTTTAGGATTGAGAAAAAAGAATTTAATAAATTTCTAAGAAAAGCAAGCACAAAATAATCCTATGGTAAACACACGCCTCAATTTATTAGAAGAACTGAAAGAAGATATAACCCTTGAGGGATTTTTAAATATTTACGGCAGTCGCATTACACAAGAGAGTGAGAGGCTGTTTTTAACAGAATTTTTATATCCTCTATTAGGAAAAAATATAAGATATGTAATTCCTCAATATCCTTTTATAGATTCCGAAGGTAGAAATAGAAAAATTGACTTTGCGCTCATTAAAGACCAAATCCATCTTGCCTTGGAGGTAAATGGCGAAACCTATCATGCTGAAGGGATTATTCCCAATGAAATGTTTGACGACAATTTGTTTAGGCAGAATGAAATATTAAATCGTGGCTGGAGATTATTAAGGTTCTCATATAGTCAACTTTTGGATAAAAAATGGCGAGCCCGTGTAATGGATTCATTGCATAGATTTTTTGCTCATAATGTTCCGGAGCTAATCTCTGAAGATGCTATTAAACCTCATTTTATTCAAAAAGAGGCATTAGATGCCCTTGATTTTTACCGTCAAAAAGGATGGAAAAAAGGTGTCGTTGTTTTACCGCCTGGATTAGGAAAAACATATTTGTCGGCTTTTGATGCAAAGCGATTTACTCACAAAAGCGGTAGAGCACTTTTTATAGTCCACAGATTAGATATTTTAACTCAATCCAAAGACGCTTTTGAAAAGGTCTGGGCGGAAGCAAAAACTGGTTTATTAACAGGAGAGGTTAGAGAGCATATACACGATAGCGATGTTCTTTTTGCTTCAAAAGATAGTTTGCGTAGTCCCGAATTTTTGTCGCTTTTATCGCCAGAGGAATTTGATTACATAATTGTTGATGAGGTTCATCACGGACAAGCCCCGACATACCAAGCTATTTTACGGCATTTTGAGCCCAAATTTTTACTGGGGATGACCGCTACGCCAGACAGAATGGATAGAAAAGATATTTTTGAACTTTTTGATTATAACAAAGTATTTGAATATTCAACTCACGATGCGATAGAAAATGGGTTTCTCGTTCCGTTTTCTTATTATGGATTGAAGGACAACATTGATTATACAAATATTCGTTACAACGGAAAGAAATACAACACCCAAGATTTAGACAAATATTTAATAATAGAAAAAAGGAATCAGCAAATTTTGCAAGAATATTTAGCCAAAGCAAATGGCGATAAGGCGATTGGATTCTGTTGTTCCATCAAACACGCCGAAAGGATGGCAGAATTTTTTAATGATAATGGCATATCCGCAATAGCCATAACATCATTTTCGGATGACCGAGATAAAAAGATAGAAGATTTTAGGAATAATAAATATGCTGTAGCTTTTACAGTTGACCTCTTTAATGAGGGGGTGGATTTCCCTAATGTTAGGGTTTTAATGTTTATACGCCCCACTGAATCAAGAACAGTATTTATGCAACAGCTTGGGCGTGGTTTGCGTTTATCATCTGGCAAAGAAAGAGTTACTATTTTAGATTTTATTAGCAACTACAAAAAAGCGAATAAAATAAGAGAATATCTTTCTCTAAACAAAACAGAAAAACGAGGTAGCAAAACGGGCAGGATTGAAAAATTTATTTATAATTATTCTCCTAAAAATGAAGTTCACTTTGACGCTGAAGTTGAAGAAATATTAGACGCACAAGATAGGGATGAACGAGGCATTGATAAAGAAGATTTAATTGATGCGTATTATAAACTTGCTGAACAATTAGGAATGAAACCAGCCCAGGACGATATTAACCGTGAATGCGAATTTAAAGTGGCAAGGTTCGTTTCTGTTTTCGGCTCGTGGGTGAAATTTTTACGTGAGATGGGAGAATATACAGAAGCCAGTTATCATTATCCCCAGGGCGTGCATCTTGGACACATTCTATACATTGTAAAAATCTTAAAAGAGAAAAAACGAAAGGGTTCACATATTGATGAAAGATTTGTAAAAATTAGAGGCAATCTTGATGAGGGAAGATTAGGAGCATTTCAAAGGCAAACGAAATACAAGTTACAAGCCTTAATGGAAATGGGCTTGGTGCTTGATGATAGAAGCTATAAAAATGATGAAAAATACGAATTGGCTTTAACTCCAGAAGGTGAAAAATTTTATAAGGTTTTGAAACCAGTTATCCGAAAAATTGATTTATCTTTCTCGTCTTCAAGCGATAAGATTCCATCCTGGGATATGGAGTTGGCTACGGAAAAATTCAATTCAGCAATCTGGGAGCATATTAAGGATAAAAAAGAAAAGCGAGAGTTTATACAAAAGCTGTTATTAAAGATTCACGCTGTTGCCCAAATGTTAAATTATCTTTATCGGGTTGAGCGAAAAAAACAAATTGAGAAGTCCGCCATCTACGGAGGATTTTTCAAAGCTCCTTTTGTTAAACAACATTGCGACCAAATTGGTATAGAGGTGGCAACAGAAGAAGGAGCAAAACATCGTTGTCCGTTTCTCTTAAATATTCTTGAAGCTATCGGCGTTATTTCTCAAACAAGAAGCGGCATCGTTATAAATCATTTCTTAATATGCCAGGAAACTATGCAATTAGATAAGGAGAGTGAAGGAAAAATTCTTACGAGAATAGACAAGATAACCAGCATAGCTTCTGGAAAGAAAGTAGAAATAAACGATGATGAACTATCCCTCTTGCGAGAAAATTTCGGGAAGCAATTTTTAACGCCAGATTTTTATATTGATGAATTTAAAGTATTAAAGTATGCCAAATAAATCTCACTTTAATTCTGGATTGAGGACATTAAATCAAATGCGTAAAAATGGCATAAACCATAGTTCTGTGCCCGAATTTAAAATACCTAAAAAAACGAAACACGCTCTTTATATCGCTGATGCGTTAGGAATTTTAAAATCAATACCAGATAAATCTATCCAGCTAATTTTAATTGACCCCCCATACAATCTTGATATTGCTACATGGGATACATTTAAAAATTATTTGGAATGGGCAAAGCTATGGTTAAACGAAAGCATTAGGGTTTTGAAAGATAGCGGCAATTTAGCCATCTTTGGAGGGATACAATACCAGGGAATACGCACTGGTGATTTATTAGAGCTTGTCCAGTATTTAAAAAAAGAAACAGATTTTAAATTGGTAAATCTTATTATTTGGTATTACAAAAATGGGATGAGTGCTCACAGATTTTTTGCAAATAGGCACGAGGAGATAGCCTGGTTTGCGAAAACCAATAAATATATTTTTGACCTTGATGCCGTAAGAATGCCATTTGATGAAAAAACAAAGAAGGCGTATTTAAAAGATAAAAGGCTAAATCCCAAAAGCATTGAAAAGGGTAAAAATCCTACAAACGTGTGGGAGATAGGACGCCTTAACGGTAATTCCCAAGAAAGAGTTGGGCATCCAACACAAAAACCAGCAGAGGTTGTAAGACGATTGGTAAGAGGTCTTTCCTACCCAGATTCAATTGTTTTAGATTTTTTCGCAGGTTCTGGCACTACGGGGCGTGTTTGCATAGAAGAAAAACGTCATAGTATTTTAGTTGATAACGACCCGAAGACAAAGAGTTACTTTAATAAACACCTTAAACAATTAAATGCCTCCAACAAAGGAACTTTTGAGATCCGGTTTAATCCCAGTTTAAAAGATTTTTTAGAGCAATAATTATGAAAGCCATTATATTAGCCAGAGTTTCAACTGAAAAATAAATGAACAAAAAACAATCTAATCTGCCCAGTAAATGGGCCTTTTATTTTTAGTAGTGAGTAAGCACAACTTGAGGGATTATCGGTCAAAAGGCAATAAGACTACCAAAATAGGCAAAATTCAACGCATTTGTTGGACTTGTGTGGGGTTTTTCAGGGCTAAGATGGTATAATACTCAACTCTTCGAACCTGAAGGCTCTTTAGAGCCTAAATGGCTAATTAAAAATATGGCAAAAAGAGGGCCAAAGAGGCAAAATCCAAATCCAACAAATCCAACAGTAATAAAAAGAGAATAAATAATATGACCTTTATATTTTCTTTTAAATTTTTGATAGATTGTTTTAATCTTTTAATTCATCTTTTTGACGCAATCTTATTAGCAACACGCAAGGGACAGCGACAATTATCAAAATGACCTCCGTTAAATCAATAGTGTATGCAGAAGATATTAGAAAACGAATTATACCAGCGATTATCGTGCTAATAATAATTGATTTGCGAGTAATTTCCTTCTTAGTGCATTTCTTCCAAATAAAAGTCAGAATTAATGATATGACAAATATTGCCGCAAATACACCTAAAAATTCTGCAACAAGTGCTATTTTTATCCCGTAGAAAGCAGCTCCGATTAGCACAGCGAAGGAGATGAGAATGAGACAAATTGTTTTAATTTTTTGGCTCATTTCGTTTAAATAAATTACGCACTCCAAGTTTCTTCTGGAGTTTTATGACAATATAGGCAGAGAGGGCCAAAAGAGATAAAGAAATTAGACAATCACTAGGAAGAACTTTAGTTAGGACAAGCCGTTCTATTCCAAGGAAAATTTTAATAAAAGAGTCAACGAAAAGTATAGCGAACCAAATTAAAACAATCCACAATATAACTTTTTTATTCTTTTGATTCATTTCTTTTAAATAAATTACGCACGCCAAGTTTTTTCTGTAGTTTTATAACAATATAAGCAGAAAGGATCAAATAAAATAAAGAACTTAGGCAATTACTAGAAACTCCAGTTAGGACGAGCCGTAATACTCCAATGAAAAATTCAAAAAAAGAGTCAATAAAAAGTAAGGCAAAGCAAATTAAAACAATCCACAATATAATTTTTTTAACAGTTCCTTTCATTGGTATGAATTAAAATATTTTGGCAAATGATTATTTCCCGAACTTAATCGTTCCACTGTGGTGTCGGTTCACCTGCCAATCTAAAAGAAAATAAATAAGAATACCAAAAATACCGAACCCGGCAAGAAGTAATTTCTGGCCAATAGACATATAGCTTAAAATAGTAATGAGAATACCAACAAGGAAAACGGTTTCAATAAAGCATACTGTTTCAAGTGTAGATTTGGACATATAATTTAATTAATTGTTTTAATTTTTTGGTTCATGGATTTTGGATTCCTTAGATAAATATTCAGATTTTTTTCTGTCAAAAAAACCACCAAACTTTAGCACGGTAAAAATAATAATCATAATAATTGCTTTAATTAAAGACCTATAATTACCTGTAGAGATATCTTCTATGATCCAACGGATTAAAACCAAACTTATACTTAGAATGCTCAAAATAATTCCGAAAGTGGCTCCCCTTTCTTTGTCTCTTTTTGCAATTATACCTAATATCAAAGCTATCAGTCCGAGTAAAAGACTGTATATAAAGAAACTTATTATCCCAATCGCAATAGAAAAAATATTAAACTTTTTTAGAAGCACATTTGTAATACGAAAATGCTTTACTATGATTAGAAATTCATCAAATATATCTTTCTCCTCTGATTTCTTATTTTTTTCTTTCATGGAGTTATTTATCTTTCAATTAAAAATATCTTTCCTTGTCCAGTTCCCTAACTTTTCCCCACTGTATAAAACCATTAATTATAAGCGAAGGTCCGGCAATAAACCCACCAATCCAAATGATAGGTATTTGTGAATAAGATAAAGAGATAAGGGCCAATAAGGTAATAGCAATACCTCCTATTATTTTTGGCCAAGGGTTAAATGATTTTAATATTAATGGATGGTCACATCTTGTGCACTTTAAAATAAGACCTATACTCTGCTTTCCGTATAGAACCTTACAATATTCACAATATGGACGGGTGTATCGATTCATTTTTTTATAAAACACAAAGCTCCCCGCCAGCAATGGCTTTCGCCACCCATAACCCTTTCGGGATATGACCCATCGAAGAGTGCTCTGAACGAGGAGCTCTTTATCTTCGATGGGGTTTTTTGCCATACCTCACAGACCAGCTACGAGGGTTAGGCAATTGGAATATTTAGTTTTTACAATTAAAGAATAACATAACCGAGAGGAAATTCAAGTCAAATCCTTGAAAAAGCGGTTAAAATAAGATAAATTTAAGAAAGAATTTAATGAAAATGTAATATGAAGATTGAAAAATTTTGTGAAGAAGTAAATAGAAGCCCAGTCGGTATAAAGCATCTGAAAATAAAAGTTACGCCAGAGTTACTCAAAGAATGGAATTTTATTAAAGAAGATTACCAAATTAATGACCTCGCACCGCTATATGCTTTAAAGGAACAGCAAAAAGAACAACAACAAAGAAAAAAAATAGAAAGAAAAATAATGGAAGCTAATAAACTCACCTCAAAAGAAACAGAAGTCTTTCAAGAAGTAACTAAGATTTTGTCAGCTGAAAGATCACTAAAATACAGAGGAAGAATATTAATAAATAAAACACCCTCGGGTTTCTCTCTTATAACAACACTGAAATTTATCCCTACATTTAATCAGGTGGTCTCGGAAATAAGAGAGAAATACAAAATCAAGCCTAAACAGCTTTTAAAAGAGTTACAGAAGGTATTTCCTAAAAATAAAGAGCTGGTAAATGAAATCGTAGAGAATAAATATTCTTATCTTTTGGATCGAATACTCCACAAGTTACAGTATAAAGAAGAATTTAATAGATTGGAATGGATTTTCTTGCTCTTACACTTAGAAGAGGATTGGCTTACTGGTATAGGAAAATGGCTTAAAGCAAGAAGAGAAATTGAAGATTGGGAAAATAAAAAATTCCCTAATTTAAATAAAGAAATTAATGTCTCAAGACACACAACTTTAAAACTACCACGAGAGTATTTTAGAAGCCTAAAAAACTATATCTTGTATGACGCGAAAGGAGAAATACTACACAAAGATTGGCAAACGTGGAGTAGAAACGAAATCGAGATAGAAACAATAGATTCTCCTGAGAAAGAAGTTGTATGTATTAAGAACTTTGAACCTTATATCAGAGTAAAAATTTATGGAGATACCAATATTTCTAAAATGAGAGCCTTATCGAAAGCCATTAAAAGAAGGCAAAAAGAATTGCCTGTCTACAAGGCAAGGGCTTTAATACAGAGCAACCCAGAGAAAAATCTTAAAAAAGCAATTTATTATTATTTAAGAAAAGGAATGAGATTACCGCCGAAAAGAGCAAATATTCTATTATTAAAACTTAACTATAAGAAAGGAATTTCAATCCGAGCTGATAGTAGAGAAATTAAAAGATTTGAAGAATTTTTTGGAATTTAAATTCAGTAAGGCAGTTATTTCAATTATATTACATCCACCATTTTGACATTTGGTTGGATGATTTGAGGTAATGGTAAAATACTACAATTAGATAATTGTAGTTTTTTATTTCATGAGAAAGGAAAATTTTCAAATAAGAACCACCTCGTCTAATTTGCCTCAGAAAGAAAAACGCAAATTATTACATCAAGTGTTTGATATTATTTTTAGCGCCAGAAAAAAAGAAAATAAAAAAATCACTTAATAAAGAGCAAAATATTCAATATGGAAAACAAAATGAAAAAACAATTTATAAATAGTGACTTTTATACTACGGCCTTTTTAATAGCTAAGGGTTATAAACTAATTAGGATGGATAAGTCCAATCCTCATCGATTTCGCTTTATCCTTGAAGATGAAAAGGATAGAGCGAAGTTACTCGAGGATTTTTTTAATTCCAAAACAAAAATTGAACCACGAAAGTTCGTCTCGGCAGTTAAAGAATTAAAATCTTTAATGTATTCCGACGCCATTTAAGGCTAAGGGAAAGATGAAATATGAAAAAAAATAAAGAAAACGCAAAGATAGAATTAAGACCGCCAACTACAATTAATGAAACGCAAAATAGTAATCAATTGGAGGTATTTGATGGGGAGCTACTTCATCCTTCTCTTGATATAAAAGACGGGATTCTTGTCTTGGGTTTTCGCTATCGGTCAAAACCACAAGAGGAAAAGGAAATTTTTATTGTGGTCAATGAAGGTAATATCCAAATCACAGAGGAAAATTCCTTGAAAATAAAAGACAGACTCTATTATTTTGAAAAACGAAGCAGAAAACTTATGAGGATTGAAGAAAAATGGGGCATCTCGGCATTGCAACAATTTATTAAGAACTACAACACATTCAAATCAAAAGAAACTACAAAACCAGAGTTATTTACAGAAATCATCAGGCTCACTAACCGCTATGTGGAATTAGAAAAAGAAATAGATTATTACCTTCTAAGTGCGTGGATTTTGGGCACTTACTTTTATCCTATTTTTTATGCCTATCCATTTTTGCACATTAAAGCTCCAAAGCGGTCTGGTAAAAGCCAGTGCTTAAATATGCTTTCTCAACTCTGTTTCAATGCTACTAAGGCAAGACCAAGTCTAGCGGCATTAAGCGATACCGTTGATGCATTGCGGGGAACTTACTTGATTGACCAAGCGGACGCTTTAGAAAGAAAGGGTAACGAAGAATTGTTAGATATTCTCGCCGACTCTTATAAAAAGAGTGGAGGCAAAAGGCGGGTTATTAATTTTGACAAAAAAAAGGGCAGGGAGATTTTAGAGTTTGAAACCTACAGCCCAAAGGCGTTAGCCTCAATTAGAGAACTTCCAGAAGATTTACGAGACAGATGTCTGGTTGTGCCTCTAATTAGAAGTCAAAAGAATTTCCCCGACCCAGACGACAATAACGAAAATTGGCGTGAGATAAGAGGCAGAATCTATAAAGTTTTAATACTAAATTACGACTGGATTAGCTCAATTTATAACACAAAAAAAACAATATACAGAAATAGTCAAGAAATTTTAGGCAGGAGTTTAGAATTATGGTTACCCTTTGAAATTATCTTGGAATGTTTTGGGATACAAGAAAAAACAGAGGAAGCAAAAAAGCGTTTCCTCTCCCAATATGGTTTTAGCGAATACGAGCCATCGGAATTAGAAGAAGAGGTTATTAAGGTAATCTTGAATCAATTACAAAATAAATCGGAGGCGATTTTAACTCCTAAAGAAATAAGCGGGCTGATATGTGCCGAGGTATTTTTATTAAACGACACTCCCAAGCAAAAAGCGGCTAAGGTGGGGTGGGCAATTAAAAAATTTAATCTCTCTTCAGAAAAGAAACCTAGAAGTAAAGATGGAGTGCGATATCTGTTTGAAAAAAATAAGATAGCAGGAATCTACCAGAGCTACTTCAAAACAGATACAGAACCTACATCTCTTACACCAAATGATTCTTATGGCTTAAATAGCGAACAAATGACGGTGTAAGAGTTTAGTGTAAGAGTTTGGTGGTGTATGTCTTTCTTACACTAAACATTTCCTACACCAAAGACCTACACCTTGTTTAATCCTTTATTCAAGCCAAAAAAGAGTATCAGTGTAAGAGATGTAAGATGGGGATGGAATAGACACCAATAAAAAATAAGATAAAAATGCACAAATCTGGTTAGGAGATTTTGCTGCTGACAGAGGATATGATAAAAAACAATTAGAAAGATTCGCAAAGAAGAACGAGAAATTTTGTCTTACCTTAAAAAAAGCAAAAAAAATTAAAGGAAGGCTAAGTTTTAAGGACCACCAAAGCAACCAGAATCGGTTGTGTGGGGTTTTCAGGGCTAAGACGGTATAATACTCAACTAATCAAAACTATGGCAAAAAGAGGCAAAAAATTATGAAAAAGAAAGGTAACAAAGGTAACACTATAAAAAAGAGAATAACCCAAGAAAAAGCCAATTTTCTAGATGCTTATAAAAAACAGTGGACTATCAGCGGGGCGGCTAAGGCAATCAGAAGGAGTAGAAAACAGTGCCATCATTGGCTTAGAAAAGATAAAAAATTTAGAGAACAGTTTAAGGAAATCAAATTAGAACATATTGATTACACAGTGACTAAATTAGTGGAATTAATTTCGTATGGGAATTTAGGAGCGATAATCTATTTCCTAAAGTGCCAAAGCAAAAAGTGGAGGCCGTGGGAGAAAAGAGAAATTAGCGGAACTCTTAAACCTGAAGTTGAGCAAAAAATAAGCACCGACCCGATTCTTAAAAAAGCAGTAAGATTTTACGAAGAAGAGCTAAAAAATGAGATTATAAAAAAAACCAAAAAAATTAAAGAGTTTGAAAACACAAAAAGTTATCTACTTAAAAGAGCTTGACTTGTTTTCTGGATAGCGCCATTCTTGTGTTGAGGAACCTATCAGACATATACAACGGTCATGGCTGGACTAATCAGCCGCTAAAAGAGGCTCAGGTGATTAGTCCACCCGAGTCTCTTTTAATAAAAGCCAAGCTAAAAATTAGTTACAAACTAAACGACCCCGCCGTGAAGCAAAGAGTCGCTTAGTAAAAACGGTCACCAATGGTCTATACAACCATTAGCGTCCAATTATTTTATAGCAATAACTAAGAACTCTTGCAAGCAAGAGGGGAATAAACATGACAAAAACATCAACTATCACCTATCCTCCCGTTATCGGAGGACAATCACCCCTAACAAAAACGAAGCGAGCGGCAACCTACATCAGATGTTCCTCTGATGAAGCAAAAAAAGAAGGCTATAGCCCGGAAACTCAAGAAGAAAAATCAAAGGAACTTATAAAAAATTTTGGATGGCAGCTTAATAAAAATCACATTTATCTTGATATTGGATTCTCGGGTAGCACCGATAAACGACCTGAATTACAACGATTATTAAGAGATGCAGAAAATAAAGAATTTGATGTTGTGGTTGTTTATAGAATGGATAGATTTTTCAGAAACCTCAGATTATTACTAAATACTGTCGGAGAACTAAAGGAACTTGGAATAGAATTTAAATCTGTCACCGAACCATTTGATACTTCAACCCCTACTGGTAGGGCAATGTTCGCAAACGCAGGAGTATTTGCGGAATGGATGAGAGAGGTGGGGTTGGAGGCGAGGAACGAAGGCATGATAAAAGCAATGAAAGAAGGAAAATGGTTGGGAGGGACTCCTCCATACGGTTACAAGTTAAATAATGACAAACATAAATTAGAGATTGACGAAGAAGAAACCCCAATAATTAAAATGCTCTTCGGGTGGCTTGTAGATGAAAAGTTAAGCGAATATAAAATTCAGCAAAAAATAAACGCAATGAAGATTCCTACTAAATATGACAGATTAGGAAGAGAAAAGAAAACAAAGAGTAAATGTTGGTGGAACCGAAGAGTTATAGGAAGAATATTAAGAAGCGAAATCTATACAGGAACATTCTACTATAGAAGATATAAATATCCTGGAAGAGTAAAAGGAGAAAATAATTTAAGACCAAAAGAGGAATGGATTAGGGTTGAAGATAAAAATCTCAAAATCATTCCCCGAGAGTTCTTTGAAAAAGCCCAACAGCAATTGAAAAAGAATAAAGAGTTATCACCTAGAAACACTAAGCAGATTTATACGCTCCAACATAAAATCATCTGTGGTCTTGATGGTTATTATTATCAGTGTGCGACGAGACATTATTCTAATAAATTTGGCCACGGAGAAACTAAATACTATTTCTGCTCAGGAATTAGGCCCTGTTTTACTCCCAAACGATGTTCTGCTCCAAGTGTAAGCGAATCACGGATTCTTCCTCCTGTATGGAAAAAACTCAAAGAAATTCTCACTGATCCAGAAGTTATAATGCGAGAGCTTAGAGATTACCTCAAACGGAAAAATAAGAAAAACCAAATTCACAAACAATTAAATGATATCAAAAACACTCTGAGTTCTTTGAATGCAAAACGAGAGAGATATGCTGAGCTTTATGCCGAAGGCTCTATTAATAAAGAGTTCTATGATAAAAAGACACAAGAATGCAAAAAAGAGGTGGAAAGATTAAAAAAAGAAGAAGAAAAACTCTCCCAGCTCTTACTTACCGAAGAAGAAAAACAAAAACGAATAAAATCTGTAGAAAATCTCTATCACGAATTGAAAGAAAGCCTTAAAAGTGTTACATATGAAGTGAAAAGGGAAATTCTCCAGCGTTTAGTGGAAAAAATAGTCAAAACTGATAACAGGTTAGACATAGAATTTAATATACCGTTTACCGAAAGTTCTCTAAAACCAGCCTCTGAATGTTTGACGGACAGCAGAAGAATTTATTGAAATCTATAATCCCGGTCCCGCAGAAATTGATTTAACAAATTGGCAAATTGATGACCAGGAAAATAAAGGCTCGCATCCTTATACTTTTCCAGAAAATTTTATCATCAAGAGAGGGGAGTATATTACTCTCCCCTATTCTCAAACTAAAATTTCGCTGAATAACAACGACGACTGGGTCAGGCTCCTATGGCCTGATGGACAAGCCATTGACGAGGTTTCGTATTCCGATCCCCCTGAAGGCGAATCATACAATAAAACCAACAACGGCTGGCGCTGGAGCTGCGCCGCCACGCCAGGCGAACCGAACAAAATCGCATCTAATGATGAATGCGCCGCATCGCCAGAGGAAGAAACCAAGAATTATTCGCGCGCTCTCTGGATCAATGAATTTTTACCTGATCCAAAAGGCAAAGATGAAGAAGGCGAATTTATTGAATTGCAAAATCGGGGCGAAGAAGAAATTGATTTAACTGATTGGCAGATTGATGATTGTGAAAATACTGGCTCCAAGCCGCACACTTTTCCCGAAAATACTAAAATTAAAACTAATTCTTATCTCGTCCTTTACTACAGAGAAACTAAAATATCTTTAAACAACAACGGCGATTGCGTGCGGCTTCTGAACCCCTCAAGTCAGGCAGTTGACGAAATTAAATATGGCAAAGCCAAAGAAGGACAATCTTACAGCCGCCAAAATGTGGATCATTGGCAATGGGGAAAACCCACACCAGGCAAAGACAATGAATTTACCCAAATTTTAGCCGCAAAAAATAGTATAACGAAGAATAATCAACCTCCTGCAACCACTCCTAAACGTCAAACTTTACCCCAAACCGGACCAAATATATATTTTTATTTCTCCCTTATCTTCCTATTTTTCTTTCTTTTTTCTTTGACAAAAATTAAAAAATATTATAAAAATAGAAGTTGCTCCTTTATCAAATCTGCTTGAACCTTAAACGCAAAAAAACACCAACTGGAGGTATAAAATGTCAGAACAAACGAGCGGAAAGTTAAACCTGGAATTATTACTTAAGGAACTGCGGCTTTGGAATGAATTTCAAAAAATTCAACCCCAAGACTACATTGAACCAAGATACCCCCGGAACCCAAAACTTGAGGGAGAAATAGGAGAGATGAATGATGAGCAAAGAAAGCTCTTTACTTTGATTGATAGGAAGCAAACCATCATTGAAAAAATTATAACCAACATTGATGAAAGTGCCCTTAGCGACGCAGATTTCTACCTCCAAGTAGAAAAAAACCCTAAATTGCAAAACTTAATAAAGACTGTAGATCTGCTCATACCTGCGTTAACGACCTTGATTTTTAACGCAAATCCGACAATAGACCGTAAAGAAAAAGTTGCTTTGCGTCAGGGCTTCAAAATCGTCAAAATGAAACGTGAAGTGAGAGCGCTTTTACAAACACAAAATATCGTTACCCTCATTCTACCACTCACTAATGGCAGCGGGGTCGCAGAAATTTTTTACTCAATGTCGTATAATTAAATACCACAAGCACGCCTTGTGGTTTTTTTCTTGCCAGAATTAAAGATTGAAATTCTCCCCTCTTTCCGCTATAATATGTTTGAAGTTTGAATTGGATAATTTTTAATTTTCATTTTACATTTTTTACCCCATTAAATAATTCGCTGAAAGCGAATTGCCGCGAAGCGGCATTTAATGGGGTGAATTTTACATTTCCTATGTCCGGTCATTCTAAATGGGCAACCATTAAACATCAAAAGGGGGCCACGGATCAAAAACGAGGCAAAATTTTTACCAAAATCGGCCATATGATCGCGATCGCGGCCAAAGAGAGCGGCGGCGATCCAACGATGAATTTTAAACTGCGCCTTGCTTTAGAAAAAGCCAAACAAGTGAATATGCCGCAATCTACGGTTGAAAAGGCAGTGAAGCGCGGGACTGGCGAAGGAGCAGAAGGCCAAATTGAGGAGGCAACCTATGAGGCTGTGGGGCCCGAGGGCTTGGCAATTATCATTAAAACAGCCACCGATAACAAAAACCGCGCCCTTTCCGAGATTAAAAATATCCTTGCTAAAAATGGCGGCAAATTGGGAGAAAGCGGTTCTCTTTCTTGGCAATTTACACCTTGCGGTATTATTGAGCTAGGAGCATACAAATTCTCCGAGGAGCAGGAACTTGCAGTAATTGAAGCCGGCGCCGAAGATATCAAAATTGAAAATAACGAGACCTTGATTTATACCACGCCCCAAGACCTTCAAAAAGTCAAAGAAAAACTAGACGCCCTGCAAATCAAAATTGAATCCGCGGAGCTCGGATTTGTACCTAAAAATACTGTTGCTATTGATGTTTCCAAGGTAGAAAAATTATTGAATGCTTTAGAAGAGCACGATGATGTGCAGGAAATTTACACAAATCTAAAAAGTAATCCGTAATCAGTAACTAGTAATTAGTACAAATCGGCCTGCGGCCGATAAAAATTACTAATTACCGATTACTAATTACTGATTACTAAGATATGATCATCCTCGGCATTGACCCTGGCACTGCAACTACTGGGTATGGCTTAATAGAGAAAGATCAAAATAGATTGACTTTGATTAAATATGGCATAATCTCTACGCCAGCCAAGCAAGATCTACCTATACGGCTTGCCACGATTTACAAGGAAATAAACAAAATAATTAAAAAAAATAAACCCGATCTTTTAGCTTGCGAGCAGATTTTCTTTTTTAAAAATACAAAAACCGCAATCACAGTGGGGCACGCAAGAGGTGTTATTTTGCTTTGCGCAGAACAGAACAAAATTCCAGTTTTTGATGCTACTCCCCTGCAAGTGAAACAAGCGGTTGCTTGTTATGGGCGTGCCGGCAAAGAGCAGGTCCAAAAAATGGTAAAAATACTGCTCAATCTAAAGGAAATCCCAAAACCCGATGACGCGGCTGACGCCCTTGCCTGCGCCATCTGCGCCGCAAATTCTGTAAAAAGCGCAAAATAATTAGATACATCTGCGCTACAACATCACGAAGCGATCACTTTGTGAATTAGGAGGGATTCCAATGAAAGTTAAATAGTTCTTTGAAAAAATTAAAAAACGTTTAGAAAAACCCAAACCCGATGATGCAGCTGATGCTTTGGCTTGTGCCATTTGCGCCGCTAATACATCTTGCAAGAAAGGAATATGAAAAGATGATAAAAGAAGTAATACCGACAGAAATCAATCCTGGTGATCGTGTAAAGATTACAAAAGAGGATGAACTTTGGGAAAAACGGGTTGTAGTAGGTATTATTCAGATCTCCAAGGAAGAATACCGTTTTATTATGGCCGGTGATGTTGGTAAGGTTGGCATATTTAATCTCACCTACAGGGATAAAAAATGGCAATATACTGACTCTGGAGGACTGCAGACAACAGTAAAAATTAATTATATCAATGAGGAGGGATAAAATTACCAAAAGTCTTTCGCGCTATCTTTATAAAATAGCGCTTTTTTATTTTTTCTCCTCTTTATTCCTAATTCACAATTCCTGCTTCCCGATTCCTGTCTTGCCTCTTGCCTCAATTTAAGTTAAAATACAATTGTTTAGAAAACACAAATTAACCCCTCACCTAGCGGAGATTTTTGTTTTTATATTCGCATCACAGCTATCTTTAAGGAGTATAAATAAAAATCAAAGGTGAGAATAAATTAAGCGAGCCTGAAGGCTCGTATCTCCGCTAGGTGAGGGGGTCAACTTTATGACCAAAAGTTTATTTTTTACTATTTTCTTGACCGTCACGGCAGTCTCCTTAATCGTCAACACTGCTCTGGCGCAAGAGACCGCGCCCCTGCAAAATCAAAATCAAATCCTACCCATCCAGATTTCACCCCAAATCAAAGCCAATGCCGGCAAGGACCAAAATGTGGCGACCCAAAGAAAGGTGCTTTTTGACGCGTCGGGGTCAATGGTAATTCCGGAGGATTTAGAAGTAAACTATGAATGGAATTTTGGCGATGGTGAAAAGGAAGAAGGCGTGGATGTAATTCATATCTATAATGAACCAGGCAACTATCGCGTCAAATTAAAAATGACTACTGGTGAGCTAGAATCCGAAGACGAAATCTTTGTCACTGTCTACAATGATCTCTTGGTGATGATCACGGATAAGACCTTGGACGATCCAGAACTTAAATCTCTGACCCAACACGCGGCGCAAAAAGGAATTTTAATTATTCCGATCCAATATGAACCTAGCGAGGCGGAATACACGGGCTTGGAAAAATTAACCCGCAAACTTGCGGAATCCTCCGCCGACTTAAAAAAATCTAATATCATCATCACCTGGACTTCTTCCTTGGCGGGACTAGAGGCGCTCGCTAAGCTTGGCCAACAAACTGAACAGATTGAAGACTTAAGTTTTAATAATAAAACAATCGTGGCAATTACGGATAAGGGTTTTGGCATCGCTTCCCGAGTGGCGCAGAGCACTTTTGATATTTTAAAACCGGAAGTAGTGCTTTTAACTCATAAAGAGGCATTAACCTCCGTCATTGAAACGCGCACTCCCCAAAGCATTATCCCTGCCTTACGTACACAGGGAATTGAATTTAAAACTGTGGGTGTCCACAGCCAGAGGACATTAAATAAACTCGCGCCTTGGAATTTTGCTTCCTACGCGGTCAATTTTATGATCAATAAAGGCGTGCCTGCCAATACGATTCTGCTTATCCTGATGCTCCCTTTGGTCGCCACCATCATTGCCTTTGCCCGTCAGATTTTAGGGATTAAAGCCTTTGGCATTTATATCCCTTCCGTGGTGGCTCTCTCCTTTGTGGCTACGGGCTTAAAATATGGACTGGCGATCTTTCTTTTAATTCTCATCTTTGGTACCCTAATGCGTCTCATACTACAGAAGATTAAAATGCTCCATCTGCCCCGCATTGCGATTGTTTTAACTTTAGTCAGTATCGCGATTCTGGCGATGCTTGCTGAAGGCGCTTATCACGATCGCACCGGCCTCATTGCCGTTTCCATCTTTCCGATGTTAATTATGATTATATTGGTAGAGCAATTTGTAAACGTCCAAGTGGACAAAGGCGCGCGCACGGCGATTAAATTAACTCTGGAAACTTTAATTCTCTCCATTATTTGTTATTTCATTGTCACTTGGCAAACCTTGCGCACGCTCATTATCGCTTATCCCGAGCTTATCTTTTTAACCATCGTCTTAAATTTTGCCTTAGGACGATGGACGGGACTACGCGTCTCTGAATATTTCCGCTTTCGGAAAGTCATAAAGGCCATAGTACAAAAGAAAAAAGAAGAAGGAAGGTAAAATTTCTAATTTTTTGGCTTCTCCAGAAAAATCTAACCTATGTTTCAATATCTTAAAACTGCTCAAAGTATCTTGGGTATGAATGCCCGTAATTTTGACTATATTCGTCCTAGCAATAGCCGCCGCGCGATTCGTCTCGCAAATAACAAACTAAGAACCAAACATATTCTGCAAAAAGTGGGTATTCCCGTGCCAAAATTATACGGCGTCATCGCGAACCGCACTGATCTAGATCATTTCTCTTGGGAGACTCTCCCCTCCAGCTTTGTATTAAAACCCAATATGGGTTTAGGAGGGGGTGGAATTATGGTAATCTATGGCCGCAAAAAAAACGGCAACTGGATTAAATCATCAGGGGGAGAAGCCACAATTGCCGATTTTAAAGCCCATATTCAAGACATCTTGGACGGACGTTATTCCATCTCTAGCGATCCGGATATCGCCTTCTTTGAGGAAAGACTCAAAAAAACTAAAAAATTCCGCCGCTTATGCTACCGCGGCACACCCGATGTCCGCATTATCATCTACAATAAGATGCCTTTAATGGCGATGCTTCGCCTGCCCACGCGACGTTCCGAAGGCAAAGCCAATCTTCACCTCGGAGGTATTGGAGTGGGTATTGATATTGCCACAGGCATGACCACAACCGCGATCCAAGATGACCAAGTGTTAAAAAACATCCCTGGCACCAATCGCGCGCTCTCAAACATCAAAATCCCCCACTGGAAACAAATCTTGAGGCTCGCCGTGGAAGCGCAGATTACTTCGGGATTGGGGTATCTGGGAGCGGATATAGTTCTGGATCGCGATCGCGGTCCGGTGCTCCTTGAGGTAAATGCCCGACCCGGTCTTTCTATCCAAATCGCCAATCTCTCTCCTTTAAAAGAAAGATTGGAGAGGGTGCGGGGCTTAAAAATTAAAACTGCGGAAAAAGGCATCCGTGTCGCGCAGGAACTCTTTGGTGGTGAAGTAGAAGAAGTCAAAAAAGATGAAAAGAGCGGTAAATATATCGTGGGTTCCAGCGAATCAATTATTCTCTTTACCAAAAACGGAGAACAATATCAAATCCAAGCTAAAATTGATACGGGAGCGGGCTATAGTTCAATTAGCACCGAGCTTGCTCGTATTTTAGGTTTTGACAACGCCCTGGAAGCGATTGAAAAATATCATTTTAACACTCCCCTCACTCCCGAGCAGGCAAAAATAATGGCCCAGGAGGTTGAAGAAGAGGTGTTGAATAATTACAAAGAAATAGTAAATACAATTATTATCCATTCCGCCCATGGCACTACCTATCGCGTAATGGTTCCTTTAACTTTTGTGCTGGCAGGCATGAAAGTGAAAACCGCTGTTTCCATTGTCAAGCGAAAACATTTAAAATATCCAATGATTATTGGCCGCAAAGATCTAAAAAAATTTTTGGTTGACCCTGTTAAATCGTTGCAAAGCAAATTTAACAGGGTTGATCCGCATAAAATAGCTAAAACGCATTAAGTTGGAGGGCTGATCCGCAGTTAAAATTCACTTAAAAAATTAATGACCCACTTTGACTCTAAATCTTATCTGCGATGGGTGAAAGAATATATTAAGATAAACAAGGGAGAAATTCCTCAAATTATTACCGCGAATCAATATAGTCGTCAAAAAGACAGGGAATACTACCAAAGACTAAAATCTCTAGCCCAAAAATTCACTAAAACCTATTCCCTCCACGCGATTACCAATGAATTGAGTGAACAAAAAAAATTCTTTCGCGCGCTTTATGAAAACAAAATCTATAATCCCATATTTCACTACAGAAAAAGCTCTCCCCTCACTTTTAATAAAGCAGCTGCCCTAGTTAAAAAATTAAACGCTTTTCGGCGGGAGGTAAGCGGTGATGAGTCAGCCTTAGGGCAGATTTACCAACGCCGCATCTTTGATGCCGAGAAGGCGATTATTCTTAATTCTTTGAGCCAAAAGAAAGGCTTTTCACTAGCGAGCAGAGAATATTATGAATTTAAAAAAATAAAGCATTCAGAGCTCCCTGCTAAATTGTCATTCCCCCGTAATAAACAAGAAATTATTGAGGCCTACGAAACTGTCTATTTCGCGCAAAAAATCCTTTCTAAACTAGGTTTAAAACACAGAGCAAAAATCTCGACGATAGATAGCCGTCTCCAAGGAATTATCACAAGCAGAAAAAACATTAAAGTCGGGATTTGTACCTTGCGTTCACCCGCCAGGATCATCCGCAGCCTAGCCCATGAAGTCCTAGGCCACGCTTTAATCTCTACTAATGCCCGGAAATATCCTG
This sequence comes from Candidatus Doudnaibacteriota bacterium, assembly GCA_041644975.1. Classification (GTDB taxonomy): domain Bacteria; phylum Patescibacteriota; class JAQUNI01; order JAQUNI01; family JAQUNI01; genus JAQUNI01. The sequence continues at coordinate 51,014 of JBAZQX010000008.1, forward strand.
CTTTTTTCGCCCGCCACAACTCTAGCGCGAGCATTAGGAAAGAAGAGGGTATTGCTGTAAAAATAGGCGAACTTGCTTATCAAGAACTACAAAAATTCTTAACGCCTCAAGCACGCAGCCGTCGTGAAAGCCTTATCCCCCATCTGCGCCTTAAAGCTATTTTACTAGCCCGAAAAAAATCTTTTTATCAGACGTTTATCACCTTAACTAAATTGAATATCAACAACGACCTGGCATGGGACTTAACCCTGCGCGCCAAGAGAGGTTTGCGGTCAAGTGAAGTTAAAGGCGCCAATTACCATGACAGTCTTTATTTTTTTGGTTTAAAAGAAATCAATGCCCTAATAAAACAAGAGAATCTTGATTTAAAGCAAACCTTTATTTTACTTGATCGCCTTAGCCAAGGTAAATTCGATTTAGTGGAATTCACATTTTTAAAGCAACATTTTATCAATTATAAAAATATTGGTTTAATCCCCGCTTTTGATATTTTTAAAAAGGAGTTGACAAAGATCATACAAAGTAAATTTATTAAATAAAAAATATGGCTATCCGTGTTACCAACCTCCAAGGCTTGAAAGCAGTATTTCAAACTATCAAAAAACCGATTGTTGGCATCGGCGTAACTGCTTTTAATCGTACTGGTTTGGAAGATATCGTCCCAAACTACAAGATAGTCTGCCTAAGATATAGCTTAGACACGCCAGCGATTGAAAAAGACATTTCTGTTTATTCCTTGGAACGAGGCAGACCGACAAAACATCTGAAATGCAATCGCAACGCTACTTCTATTATTTTGAACCGCCGTACCCAAAAGTATTTTAAAAAACTGCCGGAGAAACCAGCCCTGCTCTTTTACAAAACTACTGACAAGATTATGGCGGAATCCAAAAAACATGGCTGGACCGTGCTTAATAATTCACCGGAATTTGGCAAAAAAAGCTTGGAAAACAAAGTTTATTTCCGAGATATTTTAAAAAAATGCGATATTGACTTAATCCCCGGTGAAACTGATAATCTTTCAAAAATAGATTTTGACACGCTTAATAAAAAATATGGCCCGCGTTTTGTAATCCAGCTTCCTGATCGCGGCGGCGGAAAAGGAACCTTTTTTATTAATAATAAAGAGGATTATGATAATTTTATTAACCACAGCCGCGTGCAGGAATATGAAACCCCGCCCGAAGTTGTGATTACGAAATTTATCCACGGTCCATCCCCTAGCCTAACCGGTTGCGTAACCAGGGAAGGAGTTATTTCAACTGGACTCCAATTTCAACTCCTGGACATACCTGAACTCTGGAATCTCAAAAAAGGTTCTGGTTTATTCTCTGGACATGATTGGACGCAGGCAGTATTTAATGAAAAGGTTCAAAGACAAGCCAACATAATCGCGGAAAAAATCGGTTCTCATCTCTCTGGCCTGCGTTATAAAGGAATCTTTGGTTTGGATATGCTCCTTGATAAAGAAACCGAAAAGCTTTATGTCGTGGAATGCAATCCTCGCCTTCTAGGCTCTTTCCCCTGCCTTCCTATGGTCCAAATTACTAATGGAGAACCACCGCTTTTGGGATTCCACGTCTTAGAATTTTTAAGGGCTAATTACCGCGTTGATATTGATAAGGTCAATCGCAATATCCGCCGACCGAAAATTGGCAGCCAGATGATCCTGCACAACCTCCTTTATAAATGGGCGGAAAACAAAAAGGAGATAGCAGCCGGGGTTTATAAGTATCAAAATGGAAAATTTATTTTTGAACGAGAAGGCTATCATTACAAACATCTAAAAACCAAAGACGAATTTCTAATTGCTGATGGCGTGCCTATTCTCAATTCTAAACTCACGCCCAATCAGAGATTATTCCGCGTTTTAGCTCTGCGTGGCGTGCTGGATTTAAGAACCAATAAACTCAACGAATGGGGGCATGACGTCGCGCAATGGGTTTACAGACAACTAAACATCACGCCTCTGCATGAACAGCCCGAAATGATTGATGATTAAGTAAACCTTGAATTACGAAATTCATTTTGTCGTTGCGAGGAGGACCTTTAGTCAGATCCCTCGCTTCCGCTCGGGACAGGCTCCGCAATCTCATTAAGCGATATTTATGCCTAATTTAGGAGATTGCCTGCCCGCCATCGCTTCGCTTCAGGCGAGGCGGGCGGGCTTCGGTCTCCGCTTGAAGAGCGAATCCCTCGCTAATAGACAATACATTCCGTAATTCAAGGTAAATAAACCCCATTTCAAAAAATCAATTAACTGATTTTAAAAACAATGAATCTTAAGAGAGAAGGCGTAATTTTAAAGCCCTCCAAGCAAAAACATGAAACTGTGGCTGTTTTAAACCCTGCTGTAGTCCAGACGGGAAATACTCTAGAGATGTTTTATCGGGCAGTCCAAAAAGACAATTATTCTACAATCGGCTATTGCGTTCTGGAAGGTCCATTGAAAGTGGCAGAAAGAGCGACGGAACCTATCTTGCGTCCAGAATATGATTATGAAAAACAAGGCGTGGAGGATCCCCGCATCGTTAATATTGAAGACACTTATTATCTAACCTACACAGCCTTTGACGGAAAGAATGCTAGGATTGCTTACGCGGAAAGCAAAAATTTAAAAGAATGGAAAAAGAGGGGTATTATTTCGCCCCAATTAACCTATGATAAAGCCGAGGATCTTTTTAGAAAATCCAGCTATAATCTTAAAGAAAAATATTTTTTCTTTGAATCTTATTATAAAGATAAAGCAGGTCCCGATGTTATCCTCTGGGAAAAAGACGCCCTTCTTTTCCCTAAAAAAATCAACGGAAAGTTTGCATTAATCCACCGCATTCTGCCGGGTATGCAAATTATTTTCTTTGATCGCTTTGAACAATTAATGGATAAAAAATATTGGGAGCATTACCTAAAAAAATTGGGTGAATATGTTATTCTAGAACCAAAATATGCTTTTGAATCCCGCAATATTGGCGGTGGCGCGCCGCCTTTGGAAACTGACGCTGGCTGGCTTTTGATTTACCACGCCGTGGAAGATTCTAGCTACGGCAAAATTTATCACGCCGCAGCGGCATTACTTGACAAACAGAACCCGCTAAAAGTAATCGGCAGGCTGGATTATCCTTTGTTCTCACCAGAGACGGACTATGAAAAATCTGGCAATGTGAACAACATCATTTTTCCGACTGATACTGCCCTTTTTGACGATCGCTTGTATATTTATTATGGCGCCGCCGATCAAGTCATTGCCGCTGTTTCTTTAAATTTAAATGAACTTTTGGTGGAATTATTGCGCAATACTTGAAGCTTCCCCGCCTAAGTCCTTCGACTGTGAAGTCTTCAGGTCTTCTGACTCTGAAGAGTCATCAGACTTTGAAGAGACTGAACAGTTTTTTAAAATTTAGGCGGGTTCCTTAAAAAATTAATATGAATTGACTAAGTCATCACTTCGTGATAAAATATTGTCTATGATTACTAAAGAAGAACCATCTTGGATTTTGTATGTGGGCACATTTCCGCCGCGCGAATGCGGTATTGCGACTTTTACGCACGATTTGGCAAATGCCATTGCCAACAAAATGCCAAGCTTAAAAACAAAAGTCCTGGCATTAAATAGAGGAGCAATAAACATATACAATTATCCCGAGAAGGTCATCTTTGAAATTAATGAATCCAATATTCAAGAGTACATTGACATTGCGAAAGAGATCAATTCCCTGAAAGAGGTTAAATTAGTGTGCATTCAGCATGAGTTCGGCATTTTCGGCGGCGAATGGGGAAGCTACCTCGTGCCTTTTCTGGAAACTTTGCAAAAACCCATAGTAGTTACCTTGCACTCTCTGCTGCCCCATCCTGACGATCGTTTAAAAAATATTGTTCAATCCATTGCGCGTTACGCCCGATGTCTTATCGTGATGACTCCTAAAGCTATAGAAATATTAAGAAATGATTATAATATAAAATCCGCTATTGAAATAATCCCGCACGGAATTCCCAGTGTCCCCTTTGTGCCGAATTTGAAGCCAAAGATCAAGCTTGGCTATAAAGACAGGATCATTCTTTCTTCCTTCGGGTTAGTCAGCGAAGATAAAGGGTATGAGGATGTTATCGCGGCCCTCCCCCAAGTGGTGGAAAAATTCCCTAATATTCTTTACTTAATCATTGGTGAAACCCATCCCGTGGTCAGAAGTTTAAAAGGCGAAGAATACAGAAATTCCCTGGAAAAAAAGGTGCAAAAATTAAAACTGCAGCGCAATGTTAAATTCTACAATAAATATTTAACTCTGCGGGAGATTATCCAATATCTTCAAGCGACCGATGTCTATGTTGCCTCTAATCTGAATCCCTATCAAATCACAAGCGGCACTCTAGCCTATGCTTTAGGTTGCGGTCGCGCTGTCATCTCCACCCCCTTCCTGCACGCGCGCGATGTAATTCAAAATGAAAACCAGGGCATTCTCGTTGATTTTAAAAATCCCCAATCCTTTACGGAAGCCATCCTCAAGATATTGAATAATTCCGATCTGAAAATAAAAATGGAAAAAGAGGCTTATTCCTCCAGCCGAATGACGACATGGCCCAATGTCGCTCTCTCCTACATCAAAGTCTTTCAGCAATATTCCAGCTTGGAACAAAAGTCTCTAAAAAAACTGCCGAAAATCAGCCTAAAGCATTTCAAAAACTTAAGTGATAATTTCGGTATTATCCAATTCGCGCAACACACGACGCCAGATCCAAATTCAGGATACTCAACGGATGATGTGGCGCGCGGCCTCATTGCCCTTTGCTATTATTATAGGCTTTTTAGAGAAAAAAATGTTCTCCCTTTGCTCAAAATATATTTGGATTTCATTCAATACGTACAAAAAAATGATGGTAGATTTTTCAATTTCGTCAATCATAATCAAGAGATTGACCTTGAACATTGGTCTGAAGACGCGCACGGTCGCGCAGTCTGGGCTTTAGGGACGATTACCGCGACAAAATCTTTACCCCAAACAATGAGAAACAAAGCCAAGGTCTTATTCCAAAAAGCAATCCTCCCCACTAGAAAATTGAAATATCCCCGCGCTATTGCCTGCGCCCTAATTGGAATCTGCAAATTCAATAAAATCACACCGCTGCCAGAGCAAAACATCAAAGATATACAACATAAAGCCAACTTCCTTGTCGCGCTTTATCGCAAGAATTCTAGCCCTTCCTGGCAATGGTTTGAGCAAAAAATCTCATATTCCAACGGGAAACTGCCCGCAGCCTTGCTTTATGCCTATTTAGCGACCAAAAAACAAAATTACTTGCAAGTTGCGGAAAAAACTTTGGACTTTTTGTGCTCCATCACCTTTGAAAATGAAATTTTTTCTCCTATTGGCCAAAGAGGTTGGTATACGCTTAGCGGCAAAAGGGCGTATTTTGATCAACAACCCGAAGAGGCTGCGGAAATGGTTCAAGTCCTTACTCTATGCTATAAGATTACCAAACAAAAAAAATATCTGAATCAGGCGATTAACGCGTTTTATTGGTTTCTAGGTAAAAATCTTTTAAATCAGATGGTTTATGACGAAAGCACGGGCGGCTGTCATGATGGTCTAGGGGAATCTTCAATCAACCTTAATCAAGGCGCGGAATCCACAATCTCATACCTTTTGGCGCGGCTCACTCTAAAAAAATATCTAAATAATAAAGAACAAATTTGGACATAAAACCATGCTCTCTGTGGGTATTGATCTTGGCGGCACCAAAACCAATTTTGGTTTGCTTGAAATCAGGAAAGAAAAATTTAAGATTTTAAAACAAACTACCATCTCTTCACCCCATAAAAAGGAAGAATTGGTTCAAGCTGTCCGAGAAAACATTAAAAAAATTATTGTCCCTGGAGTAAAAAAAATCGGCCTTGCCCAAGCCGGTATTATTGACATTAATCAAAAAATCAATCTTTTATCACCTAATTTAAAGGCTCTGGAGCATATTGATTTCGCTCGTCTTCTGCAAAAAGAATTTAAGATACGGATCTTTCTGGACAATGATACGAATGCCTTTATCTTAGCCGAAGCTACTTACGGCGCTTGCCGGGACAAAAAAAAAGCTGTTGGTCTCACCTTAGGCACGGGCATCGGCGGGGGTCTTGTCATTGACGGCAAACTCTACCACGGCATCTGCACCTCCGCGACAGAGTTTGGCCATATGATTATTGATTACAACGGACGAAAATGCTCTTGTGGCCAAAAAGGATGTCTGGAGGCGTATGCTTCGGCTACAGCCATCATCCAAGAATATGAAAACCGCACCGGGTTTAGGCGAGATGCCTATGCCATAGAAGAAGAAGCAAAAAGCGGTCTAGAACCAGCTCAATCCATATTTACCGAGGCAAGCAACTATTTAGCCGTAGGTCTTGCCAACATTATCAATATCCTGGAGCCCGAAACGATTGTCCTGGGCGGCGGCTTATCTGAAGTTGCGAATTTTGTTGATCTTGCTATTCACAATACAAAAAAATTCACCTTAAAAGGTTTAGGTGAATGCGTAAAAATCGTCAAAGCCAAGCTTGGCCGCGAAGCAGGAATGATCGGAGCAGCGCTGTTGGATCGCTAAAAATCAAAAAATTTAAAGCTGGATTTTGAAAACATCAATCCGCAATGAAAAATTGCGGATTTTTAATTTCTCCCCCTTGGTAAGGGGGAGTCAGAGGGGGTCTTTAGATATCAAACTTGAATTACGAAATGTATTGTCTATTAGTGAGGGAGGCATCTGATGCCGACCGAATCCCGCCCGCCTCGCCTGAAGTGCAAGCACTTGAGCGGGCAGGCTTAAGGTGCTAGCGGGTGAGAAGCCTGAACTCCGAAAAAAACCAAAAAGCGATTTTTTATTGCATAAAATTTTCTTTCACCAATCAGATAAATCACTGCACCCTGATTTTATTAACCAACATTTCTAATAAATCTTTCAGGTTATCTTGCGCCTCTGTTTCAGTTTTGCTGGCAGTAAATTTATTCCATTGTTCTAAAATTTTCTCATCATCTAAATCACGAACAGAATTCTCCAAGCTCAAGCGGGTCTCAAAATCTATTTCCCCTTGCGCCTTGAACACTTTTTTGATAAATAGTTTAGTAAAAAGCAAAACCTTTTCATCGGTTTGCTGCGCTTTTATGCTTGCTCTGGCATTTTGTAATTCCTTCTGGAGCATAAAATATCTAGATAAAAAGAAGACATTGCTTGCCAACAGAATCAGAATAACAGCGATGAGGGCTATTTTTATTTTATTCATATGCTTGCAACTTATAACTTGAAAACTTGTAACTCAAGAAATATCCCTTGAATTGCGATCTTCAAGTATTTTATTTTTAATATTAGGATTTACGCGTTTGTCATCCTGTTTATTATAATTGTCATCCCTGAAACAAGTTCAGCAAGACAATCGTATCTGTCATCTCTTCAGAGTCTGAAGACTCTTCGGAGTCTGAACGACCTGAATTTATTTCAGGATCTCTTCTACAGGATTTCCTCTAAAGAATGAAGATGCTGAAACAAGCCATGGCACTGAGCGAAGCGAATGTGTTCAGCAAGACAATCGTATCTGTCATCCTGAATTCATTTCAGGATCTAACTATGAAGATGCTGAAATGAATTCAGCAAGACATTGAAATGACAAATTTTTAAGACAAACGCGTAAGTCCTATTATTTTTTAAGATTAAAGGGTTTGCTCTTTTCCCTTATTTTATCGCGATAAAAATTATATAATAACAGAAGAATCATAATAATCAACAAAATGATTTTCCAGTCAAAAACTTTCATCCAGCTATATTTGCTTTCCATCTCAATATTCAAATGCACGCCGCTGCCCTCTTGCACATTAAATGGCTTGCCTTCATAAATTTTGTAACCCGCGGCTTCTACTTTCAGGTAATATGACCCCCGCGGCACTAAAAAGGAATATTTGCCCGTGTTATCAGTGGTTTGGGGATTTTCTTGCTGGAATTCTTTGGCAGGCCAAAGTTCATAATTTTTTGTTTCTGGATTTTGCCAATAAAGTGAAACAATGGCTTCTGGAATTCTGATTTCTTTATTCCCCGCTTTTTCATAAATATAGCCTTCAGGATCCACTACGGAAATCAATCTAATCTCTTTGCTGCCTAATTTAGGATCTTCATAATCTATAATTGTAATAATCTCATACTCGCCATCCACCGCGGGCGAGGTAATATTCGCTGTGTAAATCCCGTCATTGTCTGGATCTGTATATTCAAACTCATTAAGAACGAGTCTTGTCTCTTGAAAATTAGAACTCTCTGTTTTAGACTCGGCGCTTAAAATTTTTTCAGATAATCTTGGGCTTGATCCATAGGATGCTAATAAGTCTTTAAATTGAAATCCCTCTAAAGCAATATATTGAGAGGGCTCTTCTATTTTTTGCGCTAATGCCGGCATAGCGAAGACCACCGAAGACAATAAATCTTGAAGTTTCAAGCTGCGAGCTCCGAGTTGCAAGCTCCGAGTTTCAGTCTCTAAGCCGGAAGTTCCCGGATTATTGCGCGACTTAAATACCACATATCCTCTAACCATTTTCACGGGTTGATCCGGCTTTACCGCTAAATTTAAAGGCTTGCCAACAATGGTGGTAACTCTTTCTTCAATTTGATTTTTAGCGTTAAGCGAGAGAACAGTATTTAGATCAATAAGTTCTCCCCCTGTCTTGGCAAAAACAACTTCTGTGGGCAATTTCTGCTTGACCGCGGAAGGTAATTGCGCCACAGGGATACCTTGAGTGAATTCTTTTCCTTCGCCTGCTTCTTGGTTTAAACCGGGCAATGCCATTTTTACCTCTCTTAGCTTTTCTAAATCTGTTAATTTTGTGATGCCAAGATTATTAAAAGTCTCTTGGAGTTCTGGAAACTTTTGGACTAAATTGCCAATCTCTTTGGGCAAAGGCGCAAAAACAAATTCATTAATGGGCTCAATAGGCAAAAGCTGCCATTTACCCTGCATTGCGAGCGGAGCCTCGCGAGGCACTAATGCTTCAAGCGGGATGCTTCTGGTTTAGATGGTTCTTCGGGCCTCAAAAATGGGGGGATTAAAGGTTTTAGAATTTCCGGCACCCTTGCCAAGAAGGGTTTGGTTGGCTTTTCGGGTTTTTCTACCTCTTCTTGGGGCTTACCTTCTTTGGGCTTGGGTTTAAAAATGGAAGGGATTTTGGGTTTTAAAGGTTCGGGAATCTTCTTAATCAGTTCTTTAAATAAATCCAAAGGCCGCGCATCAGAAGGATGAGCATCGGAACTCACGACATCTAAAGATGGTGCGGAGGCGGAAGGCCGAGCGCTTTTTGGCCGATAATCGGTTTTAACCTTGTAATCTACTGTGCCGCAAGAGCTGGTCGTCGCGCAATTAAAAATAATCCAACCAATATTCTCGCCCCAAGCGTAGCCAGAAAATTCCCCAGTGGAGCCAATGGAAACTCCGCCGTGGTCGGGATTAAAATTAATCCAGCCCACATTCTCGCCCCAAGCGTAACCCGAGAGATTGCCGTTGTCATCATTTGCCACTTTGTAATCAACCGTAGCACAAGAACTGTCGTTAGAGCAATTCAAAAAAATCCAACCCATATTTTCCGACCAAGCATAGCCTGTCAAACCGGAATCCGTGATATGCACATTGCCCTCGGTGGCGCCAAAATTAATCCAACCAGCATTTTCGCTCCAGGCGTATTTGTCCGCCGCGTCTATTGTGCCTTCGTTTATAGACGCCAAAACTGGCAAAGCAAAAGCTAGGCCTATGATAAAGCTTAAAAATAGAAAAGTATTTTTTGTTTTAAACATCATATTTGTCATCCTAAATTCTGTAATTGTCATCCTGAACTTGTTTCAGGATCTCCTCTTAAAGATGAAGATGCTGAAATGAATTCAGCAAGACATCGTTTTGTCATCCTGAATCCTGGCCTGTCGCCAGGACAGGCTTATTTCAGGATCTTCTTATTTAAAATGAAGATGCTGAAACAAGCCATGGCACTGAGCGAAGCGAATGTGTTCAGCAAGACAGAAATGCGTTGAAGATGCTGAAATAAGCATGTCCTGATGAATATCAGGATTCAGCAAGACATATGAAAGGCTGAAGCCTGAATTTCCCGAATATATTACAATAACACCACCATACCATAAAAAAACTCTATGCCGCACGGAACTTACGAGAGAGAGAGAGAGAGAGAGAGAGAGAGCTTCTCCCCGGTCTTCTCTTTCTCCAATCTTTTAAAGTCTTATTATAAATGCCGCAAAAACAAGCGCAAAACCCAAAGTGCCGCTATTTTTGAAATTAATTTTGAAAAAGAATTGCTGAAATTAGAAAAGGAACTTACCGCCAAAACCTACCAGCCCGGCCCACACACCTGCTTTGTCATCACCGACCCCAAGCCAAGAGAAGTTTGGGCCGCTCCCTTTCGCGACCGCGTTGTGCACCATCTGCTCGTTTCTTTCCTTGAACCAATTTTTGAACCAAAGTTTATTTTCCATTCCTACGCTTGCCGCAAAGACAAAGGCGGACACAAAGCCATAAAATACTTGCAAAAATCAATCCGCCAGCATCAAGCCCCCAACCAGTCGCTTTTTTACCTGCAAACCGATATCTACAGCTTTTTTATCAGTATTGATAAAAAAATTCTTTTCAGCCAAATCAGCCGCCACTGCCAAAATCCAGAAATCCTATGGCTCGCCCAAGAAATTATTTTTCAAAATCAAACTGAAAACTTTATTATCCACGGCGATAAAAATTTATTCCAAAAAATCCTGCCTCATAAATCGCTTTTTTACGCTCCAAAAGGCAAAGGTCTGCCTATTGGCAATTTAACCAGCCAATTTTTTGCTAACGTCTATTTAAACGAGCTAGACCAATTTGCCAAACATCGGCTTAAATGCCGCTATTATTTCCGCTATATGGACGACATTGTCATCCTACATCAAAATCTTGACCAGCTTTTGTTCTGGCGAGAACAGATAGACGAATTTCTGCAAGACAATTTAGCTTTAAAACTGCATCCCAAAAAACAAATTATCCAGCCCGTTAAAAACGGCATCAATTTTTTGGGCTACATTACTAAACCCGAATATTCATTAAGCCGCCAGCGGGTGGTCGCGAGCTTAAAACGCAAACTGCATTATTTTAACAAAATTCTTAATTCTCAAACTCAATATCAGCCCGAAAAACCAAATCCTCAAACCGCCTTGCCTCTCATTTTTCCCAAAGAAATTCCCCCGTTTGCTTTTCTGCAAAAGGTCCAAGCGACCATCAACTCCTATTACGGTCACTTTCAGCACTGCCATTCTTTAAAATTAAGAAAGAGTCTTTATTATCGCTATTTCAAAGAGCTAAAAAATTACTTAGAGCCAAAGGATAAAACCTTTGGCAGTTTCATTATCAGAAAATCTTACTTAAAGATGGCGAAAGGCGAATCGCGATTTGCTATATGCGCTAGGCGATCCGCCATTTGCCAACGCCGAGGAATTTTGGGCGGAAAACGGCACGAAATCGATAGCTATTGTTGACATTGTTGTTATTGAAGTTGGAACAGGCGTTATTGCCAGCTATCCGCGCATTGTTGTTGTTGTTCTGCTCGGAGAGCCACTCCCAAAGCTTTTGCCCCTTTGCTTTTCTAAAACCGCAAGCTATCTTTTATGCAAAGTAAGCTGTTTTTCAAATATCCTCCTTTGCTCAATGTCTGTCTTGCTGAATTTATTTCAGCATCTCCAAGGATTAGATCCTGAAACAAGTTCAGGAAGACATACCAATTCAGGATGGCAAACATGTGAGTCATCTAAACCTAAAAATGGCAAAGGAGGGAAAAGGGCTAAATTCCCCTTACTGCTCTCTTCTCAAACCCATAGGCTTGAAAACTCTGGCAGGAACAGAAAAACAAAATTATTGCTTTGCCCATTTCTGCCAACCGCCAATCTGGCGGCCAATATCTTCAATTTGTTTGTTAATAATTTCCAGCTTTCCCGAGCTGATAATTTTTAAATCAAAAGCCAAACGAGTATGAATTCTTAAGGTTTCCAATCGGTTGTCCAATTTTTGCAAAAGTTCAAACTTTTTATCCGCGCTGTTTGCCAATACAATCAAGTCCAATAACTCCGCGCTAATTACTTTTAATTTTTCGCCCAAGGTATATTTATACTCTTTTTGAAAATTGGTTGTGGTTTTGTAAATTTCCAAAGTCAAAAGGTAAGCTGATTGAAAAATTGCAATATGATGATATTGAGCCATTTTATTTAAACCTAGGACTTCCGCGTTTGACTCCAGATTTGTCATTCCAGCCTTTCAAATGTCTTGCTGAATTCATTTCAGCATCTTCATTTTTTTGAGGAGATCCTGAACTAAATTCAGGATGACAGAATAAGAATGAACAAATGATTCAAATCATAAAATAATCAAATCAAACATAAGAGGGAATTATGGGCGGAAAACGGCACGAAATCGATAGCTACCGTAGACATAGTCGATATCGAAGTTGGAACAGGCGTAATGGCCAGCTACCCGCGCATGGCTGTAGATGAGCTGCTCGGAGAGCCACTCCCAAAGGGGGCTATTAGACAAATCCATATATTCATCGTTCGGGGCGGCGTTAGCGCCACGACCGGCATTGCCGCCGTAATTGCCAATAGTTTTACTAGACGAAGCTCCTGAAGAATGATAAGCGCTATCGCCGGCAGTACCATCAGCATCGCCGCTAGTAGCGCCGCAAAATCCAAAAAAATCATTACTGGTTGGCAATCTTGTTCCTTTCCAATTTTTTAGAATCTCTGGCGTGATTGGACCGCCAACACCTGTTATGGCCTCGCTTGGCGTGGTGTATCCTCCTTGACCAGGTAAATCCTTTTGGCCGTCATAACAATCTGCTTGACACAAAGCGCAATCTCCGTTGTCAAAAGTAGTATCGGCGGCGCAGGCGGCATCAATGCCACTATAGTTGCCAACAGTCCCACTGGGAAAACTGCCGGAGCAGGTATATGCGGCAATATAAGAATTATCTCGTTTGGTTGCACAAAAATCTCCATTCCATGAGCCAGCAGTGCCGGCTGTTGTTTTAACACACACTCCATCTTCAGGATCTATAGCATCACCGTCGCCATTGCCGTCTTCAAACCAATACCAACCGTTGGCGTTTTGGGCATCGCAGGTTTCTTTCGTGATTGTGGGTGTGCCCGTCCACTCTGTGCCTGGATAACCTGAATAGGCGCCGGTTTGCGAAACCCCAAAGCTCGTGCCCTGCTTGACCGTGCTGGTGGATAAACTGGCGGCGTTGTAAGTGCCAGTATAAGCGGCTGTGGTTAAAACCTTGGCCGCGCTGGTGTCGCCATAGAGCGTGCCGGTCAAAGCTTTGCCGTCCACCCAAGCGATTTTGTTTAAAGCAATATCAGAAGTCGCCGCATTGCCCGAATCAGTCATACACCAACGGTTTGATCCGCTACCTGATGACCCATCATAAGCATTGGGCACGAGGTTGCCGCTAGCATCAAACGTACTCACGTTGCAGGCTAGATTTAAAGTGCCGGTGTCCGGGGTCCAGTCAGCGGTTAAATTGGCTGTTGCCCCCGCAAATAAGTCTGCAACAGTGGCTGTCCCGTCGTTCGGGGTAAGGGCGCCGGTGGAAGAAACCCCGAAAGCCGTACCCTGCTTGACCGTGCTCGTGGATAAATTGGCGGCGTTGTAAGTGCCGGCGATTCCCAGATAAGAAATGCCGGAAAGCACTTTTGCGGCATTAATCGTCGGAATCGTTTCGTAAATTTGCTTTAAGGTATAGAGGGAGCTTGCGGGACTCGCGGTCGGCGCGAAAAGGTGGTTGGCTTCGTTCGCCGTGGCATTCGTGGTCAAGCGCAGATAAATATCCCCTAAAGTGTAGGAAGTTGCCGCGGGCGAAGCGGAGGGGTTTAGGGAGCCAGCCCAAGACTCTGAACCGAAAATCAAAAGCAAAACCGTGATCGCGGAAAGCGGCAGGAAGACTCTTAAAAGTCGCCTTAAAACAGGGCCTGCCCGCCATCGCTTCGCTTCAGGCGAGGCGGGCGGGTTGGAAATCATTTTCCACCCCTTCCAAAGAATAGAATGTTTTTGAAGCATATTTTTGATTTTAATTTAATTAGGACTTACGCGTTTGTCTTCCTGAACTGGTTTCAGGATCTCCTTTTAAAGATGGAGATGCTGAAATGAATTCAGCAAGACATTTGAAAGATAGACAAAACTAAAAACAGGAAACCCTTCTGCCAAAGAAAGATCTCCTAGATTTGTGTTTCACAAAGCGGTTAATTTTTTGAGAAAATGGATTAAGTCCTAATGGCTCCCCCCCCCC
>JBAZQX010000022.1:0-11640 GCA_041644975.1 Candidatus Doudnaibacteriota bacterium
AAAATTTTTGTGAGATTTTCGGCGAGCGGGCAAAAATTTCCTCCCCTGAAACCCCTCCATTTTTTGCCCGCGAGCCGAAGCGAAGCCCCGCCGCCCCGCGCTTTGGGCGTGGAAGCCGAAGCAGAAAAATTTTCTTTTCCTTTTAGAAGAAAAGGGTTGGCGCGCGCAAAATAAAAAATGTAGAGAAAATTTTTCTGCGAGGCAGGCCGCCGTCATCGGCGGCTGGCGGCGGGGCGAAGCGAGTGGATTTTTTCAGGAATTTTTGATAAAGTAGGTTCGAGCGAAATCGTAAATATACTCCAATCTGAAAAACCGTATGTCACAAAAACCGCCTCTGTTTGTTTAGGATGTCACTCGCGAACGACATCCTTTCAGAGGGGTTTTTGTTATTTTAAACTTTTAATCCCGCAGGATATCTATTTTTTCCCTTTTTGGGAACCTTGAATCACCTTTCTGACTTTATCAATGATTTCTTCTGTCGTAGAGTTTGCTTTAATAATGTAATCCTCCGCGCCTAAGGCTTCCCCCTTTTTGATGTCGTTTTCCTGCCCTAAATTAGTTAAGAGGATTACCGGTGTTTTCGCCACCGCTTTATTTTGCGAAGCGCGTATTCTTTTGAGGACTTCAAAACCATCCATACCGGGTAAGATAATGTCTAAGAGGACGACATCTGGTTTTTCCTCCTCAATTTTACGCAAACCCTCCTGCCCCTCAATAGCCGTAATGACCGTGAAGTTTTCTTTTTGCAGTTTAATCAGACATAAATCCCTTAAGATCGCGTCATCTTCAATAAGGACGATTTTACGCGCTCCTCCTTCGCGTTTTTGCGCAGTGGAGACGGACTTCGGGCTTTCCTCTTTATTGAAATAAGTTTCTATTTTTTTGAGAATGTCTTCGGGAGTGAGATCAGCTTTAATTAAATAGTCGCGCGCCCCGAGAGCGAATATTTTCTCCTCATCAGGCTCCGAGTTGGAAATAATAATCACCGGGATTTGATTAAGGAAAGGGTCATTATGTATTTCTTCTAGCACCTCGTATCCATTTTTATCCGGAATAACAATGTCCAGAAGGATTAAATCTGGTTTATATTCCCTGATTTTTTTTAAACCCTCTGTGCCCGTGGGAGCGGTAATGGGTATATACCCTTCTTTGCTTAATTTTTTTTCCATCAGGGACAAGAGGGCTTTCTCGTCCTCAATAATCATTATTTTTTTTGTTTTTATGCTACGATCATCATATGGCATATTTTGTTCTTTAAACCCCGTTAGGGAACTTCGTTCTCTAACCCCGTTTAGAAATTTATTTCTAACGGGGTCAGCGTCTATATTTTTTCCACCACCGACTTCGTCGGTGGCTTTCTCTAACGGGGTAAATAATAAATATATATCTGATTATAGAGACAGGTTTAAAACCTATCCCTGCTGCAATATTATTTCGCGATAGGGAGAGTGAAATAAAGGGTTGAACCTTTATTTTCTTCACTTTCCGCCCAGATGCGGCCTTTATGGTTCTCAATGATATTTCGGGCAATAAAGAGTCCTAGACCGGAACCTTCTGTTTGCGTCCGGATCGCGTTGTCGGCGCGAAAGAATCTCTGGAAAAGAGATGATTTTTGGTTTTCTGGGATGCCCATGCCATTATCCTTGATACTGACCTCAATGAATGGATCTTGCGCCTTGAGATTAATCCAGATTTCTCCTCCATTAGGAGTGTAATTGATGGCGTTGCTTAATAGATTTTGCAGAACTACATGGATCTTCGCTAGATCCATCCAGACAGGAGGCACGGGCTTTTCGCCCTTTTGGCATTTTAGGGACATTTGTTTCTCTTCTAAAAAATACGAGAATTCTTTAATAGTGGTATCCACCAGATTTTCAATGGAGCTCGCGGCGAATTTATATTGAAATTGCCCTTCTTCAATGCGGGATATATTTAAGAGATCATTTACGAGGTG
Organism: Candidatus Doudnaibacteriota bacterium; assembly: GCA_041644975.1. GTDB lineage: Bacteria > Patescibacteriota > JAQUNI01 > JAQUNI01 > JAQUNI01 > JAQUNI01. The sequence continues at coordinate 1,955 of JBAZQX010000022.1, forward strand.
AATCATCCGTTCATTGGAGCGATATCCTTTGGCGAGAATATCTTTTTGTTCTTTGCTCACCTCTCCCGCGTCTCCGTCCAGCAGCATTTTAATCCCCCATTTTACGGCGGAGAGAGGGGTGCGCAGTTGGTGAGAAACAATGGAGATTAATTCTGATTTCATTGTATCCACTTCTTTCTCGTGGGTGATATCGCGAATAATTTTTAGGAACCCGAGTTGTTTTTTGTCTTGCGCGATAGGCGCGGTCATAACTTGCAAAACCATTTTGCGCGGCTTCTCTAGGGTTATTTCATCTTGCGAAAAAGACCCTGATTCTTTGCCTAGGGTTAAGATTTTATAAAGATTCTGGTAAGAGGGATGGGTAAAACTCCCAATGTTTTTAGTGCTTAATATCTTATTTTCTTTAATCCCTAAGATTTTTTCTGCCTGATGGTTGACTAAAATAATTTGTTGTTTGTGATTCAATAGAATAGCGCCGTCAGGGAGGCTATTAAGGAGAGTGCGTGTTTTGTCCTGCGCCTCAAAGGAAGGGGCGCTGGGCGGGACTCTTTGCAGTTTAAAGACTAACCAGGAAACAATCGCCGTGACCGACAAAAAATAGGTGAGTTGGATTAAGAGTTCAGGGAGTGAAAAAGGAATGATTTGTTTTTGAATAAAATAGCCAATAATCAAACCGTAACTTAACATGCTGCAGGCGGCAGTCGTAAGGCAGACTTTATAGTTGTAGAAAAGGCTAGTCAGAGCGATAAGAACAAAATAGCCTACAATTACAGGCAGATCCGGTCCGTTAAAATAAGCGACCACGGCAATCAAGGAAGCGACTGCTCCGTTAATCAAATAAATAGCAAAGGAAGTTTCTCCTTTTTGGTTTTTGTGCATTTATTTTTTGAAAATTTAGAACTGCGATCTTTTTTATTATAACACATTTTAATTTTTGAAAACAATGAAAATTTGTGATATAATTTAGATGACCTAATATGCTAAGGAAAATATTTTATGGGTAAGGATAAAATGTCTCCTGCTCCGCGGCCATTTGTTTTAGTGATTTTAGATGGTTGGGGTTTATCTCGGAACCAAAAAGGCAATGCCGTGCGGCAAGCCCGGATTCCTTACTTCAATCATTTGTGGGTTGCGTACCCGCGCGCTATTCTTAGCGCCTCTGGTCTCGCCGTGGGTCTTCCTAAGGGGCAAGTTGGTAATTCTGAAGCGGGGCATACGAATATAGGCGCGGGGCGGATCGTAAAGCAAGATTCAGTGGTCGTCAATGATTCTATCGCGAACGGCACTTTTTTTAAAAACCCAGCTTTCCTCCAAGCCATTCGTTATGTAAAAACCAAGAAGAGCCGTTTGCATTTATTTGGTCTTTTGACAGGAGTGCAGAGCGCCCACGCGGACCAGCGCCATCTTTATGCTCTTCTGGACTTGGTGAAAAAAGAAGGTTTGCGCCAAGTTTATCTTCATTTATTTACGGACGGACGCGATGCGCCCCCTATCTCCGCTCTGGGATACCTAAGGGATTTAGAGACGCGGATGAGAAAGATAGGAATAGGCAAGATTGTCAGTATTGCCGGTCGTTATTACGCGATGGATCGCATTCGCGAATGGCAAAGAGTGGAGATGACTTATGACAATTTAACCCTAGGTCTTGGAGAAAAAACAAGTAATGTTTCGCAGGCGGTACGAAACTATTATAGCCAAGGAATTACGGATGAGTTTATCCCTCCTACTTTGGTTATAGACTCACCACCGGTTTTAATTGAAGATGATGACGGTGTCATATTTTTTAATTTAAGAACAGACCGCGCCAAGCAAATTACCGAGGCGTTTATTAAGGAAGGCTTCAAAGGATTTAGGCGTAAAAAGGTCTTGAAGGGCTTATGTTTTGTGACGATGACGGAATTTGGTCCGGGTTTAGAAGAAGCTCTAATCGCCTACCCCGGGAGACTGTTCTACAAAACTCTGCCGAATGTAATGGGTCAAAATTCAGACTATCATCAGCTTTACATTGCCGAATCTGAAAAGTTTCCCCATGTCACTTATTTTTTAAATGGAGGCTTTTCCAAACCCGTGGATCGGGAAGAGCGGGTCAGGATTCCCTCCCTGCGGGTAAAAAGTTACGCGGAGCAGCCGGAAATGAAAGCCCGAGAAGTAACGGATAAGGTGCTTGCATCTTTAAAGGGTATGCTTGCGAATTTTGTGGTCTTAAACTATGCGAACCCTGATATGTTAGGGCACACAGGAAACCTGAAAGCGGCGATCTTCGCCTTGGAGTTTCTAGACCGAGAATTGTTAAGGCTGGCAAATATGGTGAAAAAAATGAAAGGCACAATGTTGATTACCGCCGATCATGGCAATGTGGAAGAAATGATTGATCTTAAAACAGGCAGCATCTTAACAACTCACACCTCCAACCCCGTGCCCTTGATTTTGGCTGATTTTGGCATAGGCAAGAAGATGAGGCTTAAAAATAGAGGAAAACTGGCTAACATTGCGCCGACAATTTTAGACTATTTGGGCTTCCCCAAGCCGAAAGAGATGGCCGATGAAAGCTTAATCATTCATGGTAAACCCCGTTAGCCCCGTTAGAAATTTATTTCTAACGGGGTCAGCGTCTATATTTTTTTCACCACCGACTTCGTCGAGGACTTTCTCTAACGGGGTAAAAAATAAAAACTAAGATTTAGAGAAAAACCATTGCTCGATTGCTTGCCCTGCACCCTACGTGGTGCAAGGTTCAATTGTTCTATTGTTAGAATTGAAGCCGATTCAGTTAGAATATGTTATAAACAATTGGGCAATTGAGCAATCGAACAATTGAATTTTATGTTTTTCAAAGATGAAGAACTAATTAAAATTTTAACCGAGAATAATTTAGTGACGGCAGAGAAGATTCGCGCGGCCAGCCTTCAAGCAAAGCAGGATAAGGTGAGTTTATCCGCCGAACTGGTCAAACAAGGAATGGTTAGCGAAGAGGTATTGGCGGAACATTATGCGGAAGCATCCAAGGTCCCTTATGTTAATCTTGAGAAGAAAAAAATTCCCAAAGAGGTTCTTCTTTCCATTCCCGAGCCGATCGCGCGCAACTATCAGGTGGTGGCTTTTGAGAAAGACAAAGAGAAATTAAAACTGGCGATGGTAGACCCCACGGATTTGCAAACCATTGAATTTATGGAGAAGAAGACAGGAATGAAGATTGAGGTTTTCCTGACGACACCTACCAGTATCAGCGAAGTTCTGAAGCAGTATCGTAAGAGCCTAAAAACAGAATTCTCCGAAATTATTGACAAACAAGGCATTCGAGAGCCAGAAGACGCCGAGGATTTAAGAAAAATGGCTAAAGAGCTGCCCGTGGTCAAAATAGTAGACACGCTTCTAGAGTATGCCATCTACGAGAACGCCTCTGATATTCACATTGAACCTCTAGAGGGAGAAATTGTGGTGCGTTACAGGGTGGATGGGGTTTTAAGGGATGTGATGAGTCTGCCCAAAAAGATCTTGGCAGGGGTGGTGGCGCGGATTAAGGTGCTTTCTGATCTCAAAATTGATGAACACCGCCTGCCTCAAGATGGGCGGTTTAAGATTGAAAATGAGGAATATAAAATTTCTTTCCGTGTTTCCGTGATTCCTGTTTTTAATGGAGAGAAGATTGTGATGCGTCTCCTTTTTGAATCCGCCAAGCCGTTCACCATGGAAGAGCTGGGTTTGCGTCTCAATGCTTTAAAGATTGTCAAATTAAATATCAATCGGCCTCACGGCATGGTTCTTTCCACGGGTCCCACAGGATCGGGTAAAACTACTACGCTTTACAGCATTCTAAACATTCTCAATACTCCCGAGGTGAATATTTGCACCATTGAAGATCCTATTGAATACCATATGCCCCGCATTAACCAAAGCCAGGTGGCGCCCAAAATCGGTTATACTTTTTCCAATGGCTTAAGGTCGCTCCTCCGGCAAGATCCAGACATTATTATGGTGGGAGAGATCCGAGACAGCGAGACCGCGGAAATGGCGATTCATTCTTCTCTCACTGGTCATTTGGTATTTTCCACTTTACATACGAATAACGCCGCTGGGGCGATTCCCCGCCTGATTGACATGAAGATTGAGCCGTTTCTTCTCGCTTCCACGTTGAATGTGATCATTGCTCAAAGATTGGTGCGCAAGATTTGCAGTAATTGTATTGAAAGTTACCATTTTGATCGCGCGGCTTGGCAGAATTTGGAGAGTGAAGTGAACCTGAAGAAAATCTTAGAGATTATGGTCCGCGAAGGGGCTATCGTGTCTAGTAAGATTACCCCAGATTCTTTATTATTCTACCGTGGACGGGGTTGCGCTCAATGCAATGACACTGGTTATAAAGGACGTTTAGGGATTTTTGAGGTTTTGGAAGTCAGCGAGGCTATTCAGGGTTTGGTGACAAAGCGGGCGCCCACGGAAGAAATTGAAAAGCAAGCCGTCAGTGAGGGAATGACGAGGATGATTGAAGATGGGTTTTACAAAGCCAAGATGGGGGTGACGACCGTGGAAGAGGTGTTGAGGGTAACCAAGGAGTAGTTTCTAATTTTAAATTCTTAATTTTAATTCAATTTTAAAATCCTAATTTTAAATTTTAAAACCAAGGGAAAGAAGAAGGGGTTTTAAAATTAAAAAATTTAAAATTTGGATTTGATTTAAAATTTAGAATTAAAAATTTAAAATTCTCCATTATGCCTTTGTATATTTATTCGGCTCGCGATAAAGAGGGCAATGTTAAAAAGGGCGAAATTGACTTGGATTCTGAAGCTAAACTTGCGGAGTGGCTTTATAGTCAGGGTTTTTTACTAACCCACTTTGACGAGAAGGGAAAAAAAGGAAAAATTCTCTTTTTACAGAGAATTTTGACTCAAATCGGTTATATTTCCCTAATGGATAAGGTGTTATTTACGCAGTATTTGGAAGTGATGCTGAAAGCCGGACTTTCGCTTGTAAAGGCGCTCAATATTTTAGTGAGCCAGACAGCCAACCGTAAGTTTAAAAGAGTAATTCAAGATTTGCACAGAAGCGTGGAAACAGGCGTAACTTTTTGTGACGCTCTTGCTAGGCATCCGAAGGTTTTTCCTGATTTATACGTGAATGTGGTGAAAACCGGGGAGGTTTCCGGCACATTGACGGAGGCTCTAAATCAACTGGCCGTGCAACTAAAAAAAGATCGTGATTTAGTTAAAAAAGTAACGGGCGCGATGACTTATCCAGCCGTAGTCTTAGTGGCGATGAGCGGCATTGGTTTTCTGATGATGACCTTTGTTTTGCCGAAATTAGTTACTATTTTTGAAGAATTTGACGCCCGTCTTCCCCTGCCGACGCGGATCTTGATCGCGACCAGCAAATTTATGGGCGCGTATGTCTGGTGGATTTTAGGGGGTATTGTATTGTTTGGCTTCCTCGCTTTCAAGGTGATACGCAGCCGTACAGGGCGTTTGATTTTTCACCGGATTTATCTTTATCTGCCGGTTATCGGCAAAGTCGTTAAAAAGATTAACCTTGCCCGTTTTATTCGTAATCTTGCTTCACTGCTCGCTTCTGGGCTGCCGATTTTAGAGGCTTTAAATGTAGTGTCAGATGCTTTAGGCAATGTGTATTATAAAAAAGCAGTGAAGGCCTCCATTGTGGAGGTCCAAAAAGGGACTGCTTTAAGCAAGGCTCTGGCTCATAATAAGCTTCTCTTCCCGCCTATCGTGACTCAGGTGATTGAAGTAGGAGAGGAGACGGGCGCCTTGGATGAAATTTTGGTCAAATTGGCCGAGTTTTATGAAGAAGACGTGGATCAAACGATGAAGAATATTTCCACAATTATTGAGCCGGTTTTGATGCTTGTTATAGGCGGAGCAGTAGGCGCAATGGCTATAGCGGTTATTTTACCGATCTATTCGTTAACGAGCGTCTTATAAATTTTCATTGTTCAATTGTTCGATTGTTTCATTGTTGAATTAAAACAGCAATTGAACAATAGAACAATGAGACAATGGCATAAAGGCGACCCTATAAATTATGGTAATTCTTGGTTTCAAAAAAGGATTTACCCCGTTAGAGAAAATTCATCCCGTTAGAAGTAAATTTCTAACGGGGCTAACGGGGTTTACTTTGATAGAGTTATTAATCGTATTGGCTATCTTTTCTATTCTAGCCGCGATTACACTTTTTAGTTTTCGGAGATTCGCGCCGACCTACAAACTCTCTAGCGAGACCGAGAAGGTTGTCCAGAATTTAAGATTGGCGCAGCAGAAAACGGTCACGGAGCAAATAACTTATTTAGTGCGATTTGATTTAGCAGGCAAGAGGAATTATGAGATTATCCGTTTAAATCCAGATCCTGAAAATCCTGGCGGTTATTTGCCGGAGACGATCCAAACTGAAACTCTAGATTCCGAGATTGAAATTCGGGAATTGCGCGACTTAAGTAATCCAGAGATTCAATTCACCACGGCGGGCGGGGTGGTGGACGCGGGTCAGATTGACCTTGCTAATCGTTATGATGAAGTGAAGACCATTGACGTGCACCCCGCGGGATTTATCAACTATTAGTCCTGAAGTTTCAAAATTTAAAGTTGCCGTATTTGCCTTGAGCTGCCACTTCTGTCAGCGGGCGCGGCAGGGTTTCATTAAAAAATTGTTCTAATTAACCTAATTATTCCCCAGTTAGAATACTTCGTTTCTAACGGGGCAAGCTAATTATTCTAAATAAATCCCAATACCCAATGACCAATGCCTAAATTAATTTTGGTTATTGGAATTTGGTCATTGGTCATTTTTTAGGTTAATTAGGTCAATTAGAACAATTAGAATAATTCTTAGCAATGAAAGGCACGGTGAATACCATAGCCTCAAATTCCCCTAAAATCAAGATGTTTAATTAGCACAATCCATATATTTATGTCCGATAAACACAACTATGAATAGCAAACATCTAACCTACCCGCTCCGCCCGAGGCGGACGGCTCCCCGCGCCGGCAGGCGGGGTCAGTGCAGAATATTAAAGAATGAAGGTTCTCTAACCCCGTTTAGAAATTTATTTCTAACGGGGCTAACGGGGTTTACCTTAGTTGAAGCCGTGGTTGCTCTCGCTATTTTTTTGATTGCTTTTTTAGCAGTTTTGCAATTTTTGCCTTTGGGTTCCAGGTTGGCAGTAATCGCGCGTCACGACACGCAGGTCGCCTTCCTCGCTCAGGGGAAAATGGAGGAATACATAGCCAAACCCTACAATGCGCTTGAAACCGGTGTTGTGGAGACCCGCGCCTCGGCTGTGGCAGATACCACAAGCCAGCTTCATTATTTTGAAATCCAGACCGAGATTCATCATGTGGATGGAGATTTAAATGAGGTTTCCGAAGATGAGGGGATGAAAAAAATAGAAGTAACGGTTTATTGGCGGGAAGGAATCCAGGATAAACAAAAAAGTTGGGTAACTGTGGTGAGTAGGTATTAATTTTAAATTCTAAATTCTAAATCAAATCCAAATTTTAAATTTTTTAATTTTAAAACCCCTTTCTTCTTTCCCTTGGTTTTAAAATTTAAAATTAAGATTTTAAAATTGAATTAAAATTAAAAATTTAGAATTTAAAATTAGATCTTAATTAAAATTAGATCTCAATTCAAAATGCTTACTTCTTCTTCTAAAAAAGGTTTCACCCTTGTGGAAATCTTAGTGGCTATCAGTGTAGGTTTAATTGTTGTTTTACTTGCCTACGCTTCTTATGATTTGGCTTTGCGCTTTACGGAGAAAGAAAATAAAAAGGTAGAATTAGCCCAAAACGGCCGTGTCGCCCTGGATCGCATCACCCGTGATTTGCGGCAATCCCAAGAATTGGTGACCGATCTGCCTCCTGTTTCCGATGACCCGGATAGTCCCCCGCCGGCGGAGATTGTGTTTCAAGACGGTCATACCCTAGAGCCTATACAATATATTCGTTATTATGTGCTGGACGGCAGTTTACATCGTGAGCGCAGTCATTATTATTTTTCCGATGACCCAGACTCGTGGGTGATCTGGAGCGCGGTAGTAGTAGATGAATTTGGCCATAGCCATAGTGCGGAAAAAGCGATAGATGCCGATGAGGTTATAGCGGAATATATTGATTATCTAATATTTTGGGGGGAAGACAGGCTGGTGCATATTATGCTTACCGCTCTCTCCTTGGAAGAGAAGGTGGATTTTTTAACGGGTGTTTGCGGCCGCAATTTAAGATGAAGATATCTTTTTATTTAAGTTTTAAAATTATATAATGGAAATAGGATTTTGGAGAAAAAATAAATTTAGATCAGGTTTTGCTTTAATCACGATTATTTTAATTCTAGGTGTCCTTTTATTGGTCGGCGCAACCTTTTTTACGCTTGTTACTTTAGAGAGAAGGATCTCTTTAAGCCAGGGTTCGGCTTTTGAAACCTATTATTTAGCCGAAGCCGGTATTAACGAGGCGATCTATAAACTACGTAATGATTATGATTGGCGGCAGGAATTTGAAGATGGGAGTATCAGCCGCACTTTGACGCGCGACAGCGGGTTAGTGAGCGGAGGTTCCTACGAGGTGCAGATTGAGGCTACAGATCCGGGAAGGGCAGATATTATCTCTGTAGGGAGATTAACTTTAACCGGCGCTACCGCCCAAAGAATTGTCAAAACAAAGGTCGTACGGGCTGTGAATCCTAGTCCTCTGGCAGGAATGGCAACCTATAGTGATGTGGACACTAATATTAATATGAGCGTGGTGAATATCATAGGTGGGGATATGTTTGCCAATGATGATTTAGATTTATTTGCTTGGAGCGGGGTCAATATTGATGGAGAGGCTTTAACTGCCGATGAGATTCATCTTTACTCTGGGTCAGATCTTAATGCCACGGAAGGCTGTGGCGCGGTGAATTGCCCGGTAGTTGGGTGTTCTCCATGCGCTGCTGCGCCCGACCATGTGGCAATGCCAATGCTTGATTTTGACTCGGACGACCCCAATTCTTACAAAAGCCGCGCGGGCGCGGTTTATACTGAAGAGGAATTCCGCACGCTTTTAGACAATAATAATCCCTTGGTTTTGAATAGCGATGTGAATTATGTAGAGGGTGATGTGCGTTTGAAGCGGGGCGATTCCTTGGTGCTGAATGGTATTCTAGTGGCGGACGGCAGTATTATTTACGGCGACACAGGAGGGGCTCGTTTTGAATCCATCCATCTGGAAGTGAATAATACTCCAGGCAAAGGCTCGGGATTTATTGCTAAGGGTTCTGTAGGAATTTTGGGTCGTCCTTTCAGCGGGGATGTCAATATTGAAGGCGTGCTTTACGCTATGGATGGGGTGCGCATCCAAAATCTAAGTTTTACGGGCGAGGTGAATATTACGGGTTCAATTATTGGTCGGGAGGTTGACTTTTTAAACTTTTGGAGCGATATGAATATTACATATAATGATGAGATTTTGAATAAAAGCCTTTTTGGTCCGCCTACCGATTCCCCCGTGGTCACGATTGAACATTGGGAGGAAGAGTATTGACAAATGAAAAATTGAAAATGAAAAATGAAAAATCATAATATTGGTTTCAAGTTTCTATTGCAACATATTGTTGATTAATCGACCAAAAACTTCATAGGGTGTTTGATAGTCTAAAACTTTTCGCGGCCTGCCGTTCAGGAGCTGCTGCACTTTGTTAATTTCTCT
>JBAZQX010000023.1:0-11195 GCA_041644975.1 Candidatus Doudnaibacteriota bacterium
CATTCAAAGACAGAGACAAGAAGAATTAGATTTATTCAAACAAACTTGGAAATGATCAAAAAGGACGCAGTCCGCAACCTTACTTTAAGATAATTCCACCGACAGGGTCGGTGTGTAGTTTAATTTTTAAGTGCGTCAAGGACAAATTATCCGGAGGAACTCGGATAATAGATCCTTTATTCGCGCCAGGTAAAGTGTATGCCCAAGCAATTAGGGGAACAAGAACGACGTTGGTATGTGCTTCACACCTATTCTGGCTACGAGGAAAACGTAGCCCATAATCTTCGCCAGAGAATTGAGTCCTTGGATATGGAGGACAAAATTTTTGATGTTTTAGTGCCTAAAGAGAAAAAAATTAAGATTAAGAACGGCCGGCGGAAAGTGATTGAAGAGAAGATTTTTCCCGGTTATGTTTTAGTGGAAATGGTTGTCACCGATGATTCCTGGTATGTGGTTAGGAATACCCCTAATGTGACCGGCTTTGTTGGTTCTGGAACTACGCCGACACCGATTTCTGACGAAGAGATTAAGTCTTTGAAAAAGAGGATGGGCGTTACCGAGCCGAAATATAAGATTGATGTGGAGATTGGCGAGGCGGTCAAAATTATTGACGGACCCTTTAAGGGTTTTGATGGGAAAGTTTCTCATCTTGATGAAGAGCGGGGGAAGATCAAGGTCCTGGTGAATATGTTTGGCCGGGAAACGCCTGTAGAGCTTGATTTCTTGCAGATCAAGAAAATCTAGAAAATAATTTTTAATTTTAAGTTCTAAATTTTTCCGCCCAAGGCGGATCAGCTCTTCGAGTCTGAAGACTCATCAGAGTTCGTTCAGAGCCTGAAGGCTCTTCAGAACCTGAACGGTCTGAAGAGCCTAGGGCTGAAAATCAATTTGAAAATCCAAATTTTAAATTCTTAATTTTAAAACTCTTCTTTCTTTCCTTCTTTGTTTTAAAAATTAAGACATTTAAAATTGATTAAAAACCGAAGGTGGTGAGCCGTAGGCGAACCATTAAAAATTTAGAATTATAAAATTTGTGTATGCCTAAGCCTATTAAAACAATTATCAAACTTCAGATCCCCGCCGGGAAGGCAAATCCTGCTCCTCCTATAGGCCCCGCTTTAGGTCAGCACGGATTAAACATTCAGGATTTTTGCAGCAAGTTTAACGAGATGACCAAAGATAAAGGGGACGAGATTATCCCCGCGGAAATTACGGTTTATGAGGACCGCACTTTTGATTTTATTCTGAAAACTCCGCCTGCCGCAGAGCTTTTAAAGAAAATGGCGCGGGTGAAAAAGGGTTCGGGCGAGCCGAATAAGAAAAAGGTGGGCAAGGTTACGGAAGCGCAAATTGAAGAAATCGCCAAGGTCAAGATGCAGGATTTAAATGCCAATGATCTGGAGCAGGCGAAAAAGATAGTCGCAGGGACGGCGAGGAGTATGGGGATTGAGATAATTAAAAGTTAAAAGTGCGAAGTGCAAAGTTGAGTGCAAAATTCAAAGTCATAACTTTAAACTTTTAACTGTAACTTTGAACTTTGAACTAAACTATGTCCAAACATTCTAAACGTTATCAAAGTTTGAAAAATAAACTTTCCCAAGAAGAAAAGAGAATTTTTGAGATTGAAGAGGCGGTGAAGAAAGTGAAGGAAGGGGCAAACGCAAAGTTTGACGAATCCATTGAAGCGCATATTAAACTGAATTTAGATAAAAAAAGCGGCACGCAAGTAGTCCGCGGCACGATTGTTTTTCCGAAAAGTTGGGGCAAGAGCCGAAGGATTGCCGCTTTTGTGACTCCCGAAAAGGTGAAAGAAGCAAAAGAAGCCGGCGCCGCGATTGCGGGCGGCGAAGAGTTGGTGCAAAAAATCAAGACGACCCAGAAGGTTAATTTTGATTTAGCCCTAGCCGAACCGGCGATGATGCGGCATTTGGGGCAAATCGGCAAGCTCTTAGGTCAAAAAGGTTTAATGCCCAACCCCAAGAGTGAAACCGTAACTCCCAATATTATCGCGGCAATCAAAGAGTTTGCCTCGGGCAAGATTTCGTTTAAATCCGATGAACAGGGGATTGTGCATCAGGTGATTGGCAAGATGTCTTTTTCCGAGGCAGAATTGGCAAATAATTTCAAGGTTCTTTTAGAAGCGGTAAAAAAACAAGCCCCGGAAGGACAGAAAGGGGAGCTTGTGAATTCCGTCTCTGTCTGTTCCACTATGGGGCCGGGGGTCCGGGTGAGGAATTAAATGGTTCGCCTAACAAGGTGAGGGAGGTAAAAAATGGGAAAGTATATTAGCGGAGACGGACTTTGGGTGGAAGAAAAAGGCGGTTTACTTTTTCGCCGAGCGGATTTTTCGCCCGAGACGATTGAGGCTATTAAAGAACAAGTGAAAATGGCGTGCCAAACGCATAGGTAGATAAGTTTTTCCACAAAAGTAAAAACTGATAAAGGAAAATTTAGTGTAAACATCAGTAGAGCAGGCGCGATGGTAATGATCACAAGAAAGGAGGCTGCGTGATGCAAGGAACCAATGTGGTTATTGATAAAAGTTCATGGTACTGGGGATGTGGCAATCTTCTTTTTTCCAAAGCTCATTTTAAAAAAGAAGAGGTGTTGTTGATTTATGGGCAAGTTGAATCAGTGGTGGCAAATATGCCTCGCTGGAGGAGAATAGCTGGAGAGGATGATGGGGCATTTTTGGTGAAAATTGGGGAAGAAGAATTTTATGTCTATATTGTTGATTGGGAAACTATAGAATTACCCGATGATCATTCGGGTAAGCCAATACGGACTAATAACCAGGAAAACATATTGAATTTTCACCTCATTGAAACTTCTTAAATCTAACCGGATATCTCCGGTTTTTTTTGTTTTTTCCAGAATTGTGCTAAAATAAACCAATATGTTAAAATAAAAAAAGTGCTTCCTTTAAGGAGGGGAAGAAAAATCAAAATGGAAACGAGAAAACTATCCAAAGACGAGTACTATATGAACATTGCCCGCGAGGTATCGCGGAAAACAAAGTGTTATCGTCGCATCATGGGTGCGATTATTGTCCGCGACGACCAAATGATCTCCGCTGGATACATCGGCGCAGTCCGCAAAGGCAAGGATTGTTATGAGCATGGTTTTTGTCTTCGGACTAAACTTGGCATTCCCCACGGTCATCGCTACGAGCTTTGCCGCTCGGTGCACGCGGAGCAAAACGCGATTGTCAACGCGAGCCGCGCCGGCGTGTCCGTGCTGGGCGGAGATATATATTTGTATGCCGCGGACGAGCAAGGTGAGGTGATTGACGCCTTGCCTTGTTTTATTTGTAAGAAAATTGTGATTAATGCAGGACTCGCGCATATGATTTGCTCTACTCGCGATGGGGGTTGTCGGATTTTCAAGATTGAGGACTGGGTGCACGATTGGCAGATCGCGGACGTCATTGACGACAAAGAGCAATATGGCCAGGGGCAAAAGGTCGTAACCGAAAAAGAAATGGAAGATCAAATTATGGAGTTAAATAATCGGAATAATAATCACCCGTCATTGGGAGCGGAGCGGGGAGAGGCTTAAGCGAATCAATCTCATAAATCTGTAAGAATAAAGGATTATACAATTACGGTATTTAAGAATTGTGAATTTCATTTTAAAAATCAGTCCCCGCCCTTTTTAAAAGGTGGGGGAAAAACAATGCCAAAACAAAAACTTATCGTCGGTTTAACTGGTGAAAAATTAGCCGGCAAGGGCACGACCGCCGCTTATTTAGCGGAAAAGTATAATGCGGGGGTTTTTCGTTTTTCTCAAGTTTTAGATGAAGTTTTAAAAAAACTCTATCTGCCGATCACTCGTGAAAATGAAATTAAATTAGGTCTTTCTTTGCGTCAAAATTTTGGCGAGGATATCTTAGCTAAAATTTTGTTTCAAGATGTGAAAGATGAGAAAGCGGATTTGATCATTGTGGATGGTATGCGTTTCCGAGAAGAAGCAGAAATGTTCAGTCAACTTGAGAGTTTCATATTGGTGTATATTACCGCGCCGATAAAAATCCGTTTTGAAAGAATGAAGAACCGCACTGAAAAGGCAGATGAAAAGAATATGGATTTTAACAAATTTAAGGAGATTGAAGAGGTAAGTCCGACGGAAACAGCGATCAAGGCGACTGCGAAGAAAGCAAAAGTGAAAATTGAAAACATTGGGACTTTTGAAGAATTATATGCAAAGATAGAAAAAGAAATTATAGAAAAATATTACAAATAATTCTTTCCGGATAAGGGGAGGTCTAAAGAAAAGTCTTAAATTTTTATGCAACAGTACTTAAAGGCCCTAAGATATGTTATGAAAAACGGCGTTGATCGCCCTGACCGCACAGATGTCGGCTCCCGGGCTGTGTTGGGCGTGCAGATGCGTTTTAATATAGCCGATGGTTTCCCAGCTGTTACCACCAAAAAACTCGCCTTTGAGGCGGTGAAAGCGGAACTTTTATGGTTTTTAAGCGCGAGTTCCAGAGTCCAAGACCTGCAGAAATTAGGCTGTCATATTTGGGATGCGAACGCGGAAGCGCCCTATTGGAAGCCCAAGGCGCGCTTTAAAGGCGATTTGGGGAGGGTTTACGGCGTACAATGGCGCAAATGGCGATCGCCCTATCAAAAAAAGCCTATTGACCAAATCGCGCGCGTAATCCGCGGATTAAAAGAAAATCCCAATGACCGCCGTTTAATTGTCAGTGCTTGGAATCCCGCCGAGTTAGAAATGATGGCTTTGCCGCCTTGCCATATGATTTTTCAATTTTTCTCTGTTCAGGGCAAACTTTCTTTGCATATGTATCAGCGAAGCTGCGATATGTTTTTAGGCGTGCCTTTTAACATCGCTTCTTATTCTTTATTGTTGCGTATGGTTGCCCAAGTTGTGGGCTTAAAGCCATGGGAGTTTGTTCATACTTTGGGTGATGCCCATATTTATCTTAATCACTTTAAACAGGTGAGAGAACAGCTCAAAAGAAAACCCTATAAACTTCCTCGGCTTTGGCTTAATCCTAAAATTCGTGATATTGATGATTTTAAAATGGAAGACATTAAACTGGTGAATTACAAATATCACCCCGCCATCAAAGCGCCAATGGCAGTTTAAATTTTAAATCGTCATTGCGAGGAGTCCGCCCTAGGCGGACGACGAAGCAATCTCATTGAACGCATTTATATTGATTTATAAGATTATTTTAATTAATATTTGACGTTTTCTTTGTAATGACAAAATAATATTTCTTAGGATTTATGCTTATTTCCATTATCGCCGCTGTCTCTGAAAATAATGTTATTGGTTATCAAAATAAAATCCCCTGGCATTTGCCGGCGGATTTTGCATATTTCAAAAAAATAACTTTAGGGAAGCCCGTCATTATGGGCGCGAAAACCTTTGAGTCAATCGGCAAAGCTCTTCCCGGCAGAAAAAATATTATCTTAAATCGCGACCCGAATTATAAAGCGCGAGGCGCCATCATTGTAGGTTCTCTTGAAGAAGCGCTTAAAGAAGCGGGTGAAGCGCAAGAGGCGATGATCTGCGGCGGGGCTTCGGTGTATGAACAATTCCTGCCCCGCGCGGATAAGCTTTATCTCACTTTCGTCCATCACGAATTTAAAGGCGACACTTTTTTCCCAGTGTTTAATAAGGAAGAATGGCAAGAAGTGAGCCGGGAAGACCACGCGTCTGACGCGGATAATATCTATCCTTACTCTTTTGTAGTTTATGAAAAAAGGTGATATTGGAGGTCAAGCGTCTGAAGATCTGGCATAGCCATGAAAAGCTTGACACGTGGAGGTCGTGCGAGAGCGCGACACAGGTAATTGTCAGACTTTCGTCTGCCTGCCGGCGGGCAGGTCTGAACTCCAAAAAGTTCGCGGCGTGTAGAGGAGAAAGCTTGGCAAAGAATACCTAGTCCAAAAATCATGGGCTAGTTTTATTTTGCCTTCTGGGTTACTTTTTGCTAAAATAAAACCAGGCATTCTTGTTTTTAGGATTTTCCCCCTGACAAGCCTGCCTGCCGGTAGGCAGGGGGGAATTAAAAGGGGGTTATAGATTTGGGAATTCAAGACCCCTCCTTAAACCTCCCCTTACCGAGGAGAGCAATGAAAAATATCGTGATAGTGAGTTTAATGAACTATGGAAAATTATAAAACAATTATCGGCTTAGAAATTCACGTTCAGCTCAAAACCCGAAGTAAAATGTTTTGTGCGTGCGATAATGATATTACAAATAAACAAGCGAATGAAAACATTTGCCCAATTTGTTTGGGGCATCCAGGGGTTTTACCCGTGATTAACAAAAAGGCTGTGGAATGGACTGTCTTAATGGGTCTCGCTTTAAATTGCGAAATACCCAAAGAAGCTAAGTTTGACCGCAAGAATTATTTTTATCCGGATTTGCCCAAGGGGTATCAGATTTCCCAATACGATATGCCCATCGCGGTCAATGGTTATTTAGAGATTAATGGTCATAAAATTAGCATTAGGAGGGTGCATCTTGAAGAGGACGCGGCAAAAAATTTGCACGCCGAAGACAAAAGTTACAGCTTAGTGGATTATAATCGCGGGGGAACGCCTTTGATGGAAATTGTGACGGAACCCGATATCGTTTCCCCTGAAGAAGCCGGAGCTTTTTTGCGGGAGTTGCGCCTCATTATGCGCTACTTGGGGGTTTCCAATGCGGATATGGAAAAAGGAGAACTGCGGTGCGATGCCAATGTCAATATTAAATTTGGGAATGCTAAAACGCCCATTGTGGAAATTAAAAATCTAAATTCCTTCAAGATGGTGGAAAAAGCTTTAGCTTATGAAGCGGATAGACAGACGGATGAGTTCGCGGCGCTAAAAAAAGAGAAAGGTAAAATTACCCGGGGCTGGGATGATCGCAAGGGGATTACGCGGGAGCAGAGGACGAAAGAAGAAGCGCATGACTATCGTTATTTTGGAGAGCCAGACCTGCCGCCTTTAAGGCTCAAAAAAATTGCAGAGGCAATGCGGGCTCAAATGCCAGAACTGCCGGTCCACAGAAGAAAAAGGCTGAAGGCGGAATATAGCTTGGGACCTGAAGATATTAGCGCTTTAGTCAATAATAAAGCCCTGGGCGATTATTATGAGCAGGTGGTTTCCGAAGCGGCGACAGAAGATCAAGGTCAAAAAATATCTAAACTCGCGGCAAACTGGGTGGTGACGGAGTTACAGAAAT
This sequence comes from Candidatus Doudnaibacteriota bacterium, assembly GCA_041644975.1. GTDB lineage: Bacteria > Patescibacteriota > JAQUNI01 > JAQUNI01 > JAQUNI01 > JAQUNI01. The sequence continues at coordinate 7,208 of JBAZQX010000023.1, forward strand.
TATTAAGGGTGAACAAAATCAGTATTAGTCATTTAAAAATCACGCCCGAAAATTTTGCCGAATTTATGAATATTGTGTCTCGCGGGGAGATTAATTCCTCCGCGGCGCAGATTGTTTTAAAAGAAATGTTTGGGCAAGGCGTGGATCCTTCGCAAGTGATCGCCGAGAAAAATTTAGCGCAGGTGAGTGATGTAGAGCAGTTGAATGCGATTATTGAAGAGGTAGTCAAAGAGAACCCTAAACCCGTGGAGGATTTGCGAGCTGGCAATGTAAAAACCCTGATGTTTCTCGTGGGGCAGGTGATGCGTAAAACAGGGGGTCGCGCAAATCCGCAGATAGTGCAGGATTTGATAAGGGAAAAATTGAAATAAAAAAAACTGTGGACAGCTTTATTAAAGTTATCCCCAGTTTTTTTATTTTTCTTTTATCTAAGCCAGAATGGTGGCGCTTGACACTTTTATAGAAAAGGTTAAAATAAGAACAGTGTGTGTAGAGATAATAAATTTTTTATGAGACAAAGGAAATTACAAAAATTTTCCCCAATTTTCAAAAGAATTTATTATTTTTCTCGTTCAGAAGCCCACTCGTAAAGTGGGTCGTTTTTTTTATATGGCTCTTTTTATACCAATCTTGCCCAAGGAGGCGGGCAGAAAGGAAAGAATATGCTGGCGGCAAAAGATGTTCGATCTCTTCAAGTGGGTTTAGCGGAAGTAGAACCTTTAGTTTCAGAGGTTGAAGTCCAAAAAATTAAGGCTAAACATCCTTATAGCCCCGAGACCGTCGTAAGGGAGATAGAATCTTTGGTTACATTAAGGATAGAGGAACGTAAACGGGCTAAGCTGTGACAATTTTATCACCGGAGGGCGTTATGTAAAATGCCCTCTATTTTATTTTAACCCACGCCTCTTTTTTTATTCCTCCCTCCCTGACAAGGGAGGGTAGGGGTGGGTTAGGATTTTTGCATAAAACCCCTCTTTTATCTCCCCTTATCAGGGGAGAAATTTTTTATTTCTAGAAATCCTTTTACCAATTTCTCTGCTTCTTTTTTGTTTTTTACCCACTGGATCCTTTTGTCGCGTTTAAACCACGTCATTTGGCGGCGGGCGTAATGTCGCGTGTTCTTTTTGATCAAGACTATCATTTTATCTAAACTGATTTCACCATCCAGATACGATATTATTTCTTTGTAGCCGATGGAATCGTGGATTATCCCCCCCTGCCCGAGGGGGGGTAGGGGGGGAGGGAGATTGCGACTCTTTAAAAAATCCTTTTCAGGACCACTCCAAATTTTCCTTACTAAGCCTGCTTGCCGCGAGTGCGGGGGGAGGTTGGAGAGGTCTAAACTTGCATAAACTCCCACCCCCTCACGTCTCCTCTCCTCGGGCAGGGGGAGTGAATTCAAAAGCCCATATTTTTTTAAGATTTTTTTTACTTCTTCAATAAGCCCTTGTTTTATCATTCTGTCTACGCGCTTATTAATGCGCTCGTATAATTCTTCCCGCAGAACTGAAATTCCGATTTGTAAAACATCATAATTCGGCTTCTTCTTTTTTTGCAAGGAAGAAAATGGTTTCCCTGTCTTTAAACACACTTCAAGCGCGCGGATTAAGCGCCGTTTATTTTTTGGATCAATTTTTTGGGCGCAAGCCGGATCTATTTTTTTTAATTTCTCCAATAAGTTTTTGTTCGTTTCTTTTTCAAGTTTTCTGCGCAGTTTATAATCCGGTGCCGAAGGGGGGATAGACAAGCCGTCCACAATCGCACTGATATAAAGCCCTGTGCCGCCTACCAAAAATGGGATTCTGCCTTTGTTTTCACGGATAACCTTTTTGACACTCTTCTGATATTGTGCTACTGTATATTCTTGGTTCGGCTCCATAATATCAATCATATAATGCGGGATATTGTGGAAGTGAAGAACATTTTGTCCTTTTAAAATTTTATATCTTCCGCTCGCCAACTTTCCCGTGCCAATATCTAAGCCTTTATATATTTGGCGCGAATCAGCGGAAATAATGTAGCTGTTCGGAATTTTTTTAGCCAATACTAAAGATAGCTCGGTTTTTCCCGAAGCAGTAGGACCGAGAATGGTAATCAGTTTTTGCTTTTTGATAGGCATAAGGAGGAAAAAATGAAAGTGATAATGGCCGGAATTGATAAAGAAAAAATATACAGAATCTGTGAAATCTTAGAAAAAGACCCAATTGATTTAAGTCAACTGACTTTAAAAGATAAGGTCAAGGGCAGTCTGGCTACCAATGACAAAAAACTTGAGCCTCTGCTTAAGCAGACCGTTATACTTGGGCTTTTTGACCTTGATATGGGGGCTATGGTGTTATTTTTTGCTGATACCAACGATTCATCAGAAGAAATTGCAAAGAGTTTTTATAGTTTTTTATTGGAGAATTGCGCTTCCTAAATTGTAAGGAGAATAAAAATGGACATTAAAAAAGTTAAACAAGTTTTGTTGGAAGCAGAATCATCGTGCTGGTTAGCGGGTGAGGAAGGGGAGATTTGGCGGACAACATCCATGTCTCCCGGCCAAACTCGCTATCAAAAATATGCCGGTAGTTATTTTTATATAGATGAATATCATGGTAATTTGAATTTCGTTGGTATGGAAACAATTACACTTGATGACCAAAATATTTGGGGACGCAGTTATTACGGCATTACCTCGCCGACTAGTGATTACACTAAAGAAATGATTCTAGATTCGGTTAGAAAAGGGCGCGCTAGATTCATATCCGATCTTTGGAATGGCGCCGCAGAATTACAATGTCTTCTGCCGGATAATCTTATCTTTGTTATTGGTTTTCCAAACCCGGATAATGTATCTTTTGAGAGATTTCTTTATCATGAATGGATATCTGATGATACGGAAGAATCTAAAAAAGAAGTATTATTCCATCGGATCTGCGCAGGCGGTATCATTAAATAAAGGAGAAATGAGATGAAAAGAACAGTATTAGCGCTTTGTGGGTTATTTCTTTGCCTTTTACTTTCTGGGTGTAAGGAGAGACAGAAAGAGATGAGCGCCACTTACTGGGAGGCAGTCAATGTCGCCCCAGCAAATAGTGGTCAGATTCCACCGAACACATGGAAGACTACCATCAAAGATGGGAAAAATATGTTTGATGTTGATCAGGAAGTGACTAGTAAAATAGGGGAACTTCTCAGAAATCATCCAGGTTATCATGTTGCTAAAAGCAATATTAACCTCGAAATCAAAGTTACCATCGCGCCGAATAGTGAAAAAAGGGAAGAGAATGAAAAGAAAGATTAGGAGGTGATTAGGTTGTTAGACCTGACAGAACGGTTAGATGAACCTGCCGCTGATTGCGTTATTGGTTTTTCTTTCGGTTATGATTTAGTAATCTGCAATAGACAAAGAAAAATAATACCCGGTAGCAGCAATCAAAAAATTGCGGAAGTGATCAGTAGTCTTATGACTCATGATGTTTTTAGGAATCTTCCTTTAATTATTCAGTGGGAGATTGCGGATTGTGAGGAAGAATTAGGGAGTGCGGCAAAAAATCTTGTTCTTAAAATCAAAGAGCATTATTCTATACCCGGTAAATATTTGGCCACTTATGAAGTTGCTTCGCAAGCCGTGTTTTGTTGTATGAGCGAAAAAGGTTTGAAGACAGTGCTAGTCGTCGCGCATCCCGCCCATTTCTGGCGTTGCAAAAAGTGCCTTAGAAAATTAGGTGTGGAGGTTGTAAGGCCAATAGGTCTTAATTCTATACCTTACAATCCTAATTCCGCCCAATTATGGACGCGCAATAAATTTTTCTGGTGGTTGCGTGAGATCCCGACCATAGCCTATTACTGGTATAAGGGTTGGATCTAAGCTCTTACCGCAAATTTTTGAAAAAAGATTTTGCGGTTTTTTTATTGTCTCCCTTTGAGTTTAAAACTCTGGACTTTTAGTCCATAACTTCAGTATACTGGAGTTAAAATATGCAATACTCCAGAATTACTTCCC
>JBAZQX010000009.1:0-41191 GCA_041644975.1 Candidatus Doudnaibacteriota bacterium
AAACAATATCTGTCCGGTTTGCCATCGACCGCTCACGATTGGCGTTCTGCATCGCGTGGACGATTTAGCGGATCGCCCCCAAGGTTTTATACCCGAAAACAGCATTCCTTTCAAAAATCTTATTCCTTTGGAGGAAATCATTGCGGATGCGATAGGAATAGGAGTGGGCACGCGAGGGGTAAGTGAAAAATATTTCGCGTTAATCCGCGAATATCGCAATGAATTTGCGATTTTACTTAATGTAGATGCGGAAGACCTGCTCCGCGCCACCACTCCTCTAATTGCCCAAGCGATTATCAACGCCCGGCTGGGAAAGGTGGAAGTTATTCCCGGTTATGACGGCGTATATGGCAAGATTAAAGTCCAAAGCCCTAAAATAAAAAAGAAAATTCAAGAAAAACTTTTTTAATATTGTTCTATTATTTTCACTCGGGTTTCGCCATCGCTTCATTGTTTTATTGCTTCAGTATTTTACTGATCTATATTAACAATGAAACAATTGAACAATGGAACAATGAAATATTATGCCTACAATCTTAGGTTCAGAAATAAAAGAAGAAACAGAAAACAGGCCTCCGCAAAGCCCACAAGATAAGATAGATCAAATCCTAACATATAGTAAGAGGGCAGCGGAAGCCGCGGAAAAAACCCGCAAATACATCCTTTGGAACACAATTATTCAGGTGGGGATGGTTGTTCTACCGCTGATTGGTCTTTTGATCGCGATTCCTTTTATGTTAAAAAGTTTTTCCTCGGCTTATGAAGGCCTACTCTAAGTAATTTTTTTTTATTTTTTAATTCTTATTCTGTTTTTTCAAAATAAAAAATATAAAAAAATCAATTTATGAATAAACTAATAAAATCTCTTTTTACTATCAAATGTCAGAAGTCAAATGTCAAATGTTCTTTGAGGGGGTTCACCCTAATTGAACTTTTAGTTGTTATTGCCATAATCGGACTCTTGGCAACCATTGTCGCGGTTTCAGTAAACAGCGCTAGGGCAAAAGCAAGAGATACCAGACGCAAAGCTGATCTGAAACAACTGCAAACTGCTTTAGAATTATATTTTGATAGCAATAATGCGTATCCATCGACTGGCGGTAACTGGTGGGGCGTAAGTGCGAATGGCGGAAGCCGAGCTACAAGCGGCGCGAACGCATATATACCAGGATTAACTCCTACCTACATTTCTGTTTTGCCTATTGATCCGCGGGGAGATATTAGTGGTTGGTCTGGATATCTCTATGCCTCGAATGGAACAAATTACAAACTACTTTCTCACGCAAATGGACCAGAAAGTTTCCCAAGCGTAGGCCAGCCATTTTACGATCCCGTACGCCCTACTTGGGCATGGATGTTGTGTAATGGGGAGCCTGCTTGTAGTTCTTGGTAGTATTTTATACTATTTTTTTGCACTGTATTGAATTCCGTCCCGCCAGCCAAAAAATGACTGAGCGAAAAATTGATTCAGTTTTTGAAAGGTTCGGTATTAAAAATAAATTATTATAATTACAAAAATAATATGCTTCAAAAAAACAAATCTCTTTTTATCGTCTTTGAAGGTCTAGACGGAGCGGGCACCACCACGCAGGTAGATTTATTGGCGGGTTATCTGCGCAACGAAAAGCCAGAGCAAAAAATTTTAATTACCAAAGAGCCGACTAATAATATTATCGGAGGGCTCATCCGCGGCTGCTTAACCGGCGATTGGAAAACAACGCCGGACGGTTTGCAGCTATTATTCGCCGCCGACCGCGCCCATCATTTAAGCCAAGCAATAGAGCCGGCGCTTCGCGACCACTACATTGTAATTTGCGATCGTTACTATCTGTCTTCTATCGCGTATGGCTCTATTGATTGCGACCAAGAATGGATTTACAAAATTAATAAAAAATTCAGAAGACCAGATCTGACCTTCTTCATTGACGTGACCGCGGAGACAGCCATGGAACGAATGAAAAAAATCCGCTACAATGTTGAACTATTTGAACGCAAAGCGATACTGGAAAAGGTAAGAAAAAATTATCTTGATGCCGCGCAAAAAGAAAAAAATTTGTATATTATTAACGGTGAAGAAATAATTACCCGCGTGCGGGATGACATTAACAAATTTATAAACAAATATTTAGATATGTAGATATTTCTGTCTTTAGTTAATGCAATTCTCTCAATATACAAATAAAAAAATTAGCGAGGTCTTTAAGGAGTTGGATGCTTCTCAAAATGGCTTGAGCCAGCAATTTTGGCAATTTCTATTCCATCGCCTTGATCTCTTTATTTTTGCCATTTTTACCTATGCTCCCCGCGCAGATTCTACTTGCCAATCTCCTGCCCGATTTTTATTTAATTTCTCTAATTACCGACAGAGTTGACTTTGCCGAATTAAAAAGACCGAAAAAGTATCAATTTACCAAGATGTTTCTATTAGTAGCTCTTCTGGGCGCCGTAGCCACGGCCTTTGATGTAATCTTTTTAGCCATTTTTTACCATAATAGTCCCGGCGTCATTCAAACCCTCTGGTTTATGGAAAGTGTGCTGGCGGAAATTGTGCTCATCTTCTCCATTATAAGCCACAAGTTTTTTCTGAAAGCCCGAAAGCCTAGTGTTTTTTTAGTGATTCTAGCCATTTTAGCCGTCTTCTTCACATTCGCGCTTCCATTGAGTCAACTTGGGCAAAAATTTTTCCAGTTTTCACCTCTTCGCGCTTCTCATCTATTGATCATCAGTATTTTAGTGATAGGTTATTTCATTGTGAGCGAAGGAGTAAAATTAACCTATTTCCGCTTGCGCAAAAATAATTTTTAAAGAGCACCTTTTTAATAGGTAGGTCTGGGTTATAAAATTAGGACTTTCGTGTTTGATGTCATCCCCGACCTGATCGGGGATCCAGATTGATAGCACTAATCCTGGATTCCCGTTTTCACGGGAATGACAATAAGCATATTTGATTTAATTATTACCAAACGCGAAAGTCCTAAAATATTATCCAGACTTTTTTTAAATGTAAGGGGCTGGCCCTTCACCTTTATGAAAGGTGAAGGGCTGGCGCGCGGGCAAAAAATTATGTTATAATATCTGTGTTATGAATGAAACGCGCAATGAGAAAATAGCCATTTTAGAAAATAAAAGCCGCGAGATAGCGGACCGGCTTTGAAATACAGAAGCTAGAGAAAAAAATCAAAAAATTAGAAAAAGAAGTCACCGCATCTAGCTTCTGGCAAAATAAAGAAAAGGCGCAAAGGACAATTCTGAAACTGACACAACAAAAAGAAAAATTCAAAGAATGGGAAGAAATTAGAAAAGATTTGGGAAAATTAGAGACTTTAGCCGAACTCTTGGCGGAAGAAGATGACAAAGAACTCGAAACAGAATTCGCGCAAAAGTATAAGAAATGCAATAAACATTTAGACGCTCTGAAACTCAAAACTCTTTTGGCTGGCAAATACGACGCTGGCAACGCGATTTTGTCTATTTACGCGGGAGCGGGCGGCGTGGACGCGCAGGACTGGGCGGAAATGCTCTTAAGGATGTATTTGCGCTACTCTGAAAGGAAAGGCTGGCGAGCCAAAATTTTGGATAAATCCGAAGGAGGCGAAGCGGGGATTAAGAGCGTCACCCTGGAAGCAATGGGGCACTACGCTTATGGTTATTTGAAAAACGAAGCCGGTGTCCACCGTTTAGTGCGGCTTTCTCCTTTTGACGCGGATAAAGCGCGCCACACTTCCTTTGCTTTGGTTGAAGTTTTGCCCGAAATATCACCCCAGGATGTTAAAATTCAGGACGAAGAATTAAAAACAGAAACCTTTCGTTCCGCCGGCGCCGGCGGTCAATCGGTTAATAAAACGAGCTCCGCGATAAGAATTAAACATCTGCCTACTGGTTTGGTGGTGCAGTGCCAAAACGAACGTTCGCAGCTGCAAAACAAAGAGACGGCGCTAAAAATTTTAAGAGGAAAGTTAGAAAAACTTTACGGTGAACAAAAGGACAAAGAAACTTTGGAAGCGCGCGGCGAACATATTTCTGCCGCTTGGGGCAACCAAATCCGTTCCTACGTGCTCCATCCCTATAAAATGGTTAAAGATCACCGCACCAAATATGAAGTAAAAAATACCGACAAAGTTTTGGATGGTGAAATTGATAATTTTATCCAAATGGCGCTGAAGAGCCGAATCGTGAATTAGGAATAGGGAATAATGAATTATGAAGATTAGATTTGATAAATTTGTAACTATTATCATTCTTTATTCATAATTCCTAATTCATAATTACTGCTTCCAAACTATGATTAATTTCAAAGAAGTCACCAAAATCTATAACCATGATACCGTGGCTTTGGACCATGTTAATCTTTTTATCAAAAAAGGGGAGTTCGTTTCCGTGGTTGGCGCTTCGGGCGCCGGCAAGTCCACTCTAATTAAACTCATGATTGGAGAAGAAAAACCAAGTGAGGGTAGCATTATCGTTGGTGAGTGGCGCGTCAACGAATTAAAGAATCGCGAACTGCCGCGCTTTCGCCGTAATGTCGGCGTGGTTTTTCAAAATTACCGCCTCCTCCCCAAAAAAACCGCCGCGGAGAATCTTGCTTTCGCGATGGAGGTTTCAGGCACCCCCAGAGAAGAGATTAAGGAATGCGTGCCGCAAATGTTGGACATTGTGGGCTTAAAAGATAAAACCGACCGTTTTCCAGTCCAGCTTTCCGGCGGCGAACAACAAAGGATTGCGATTGCCCGCGCCCTGATTCACGAGCCGGAGCTTTTGATTGCCGACGAGCCGACAGGCAACTTGGACACCTTCGCGACTTGGGATATCATTAGATTACTCTTAAAAATCAACGAATTGGGAACAACTGTCGTTCTCGCGAGCCATGACAAAGAAGTGGTCAATGCCTTAAATAAAAGAGTGATTACTCTGGAAAAAGGAGCGGTAATCCGCGATCAAGAGCACGGACAGTACATGATATAGTTTAAAATTCAAAGTGCCCGCCCGCAACATCAAGCATAGCTCGTGAGCGGGCGCGGCAAAATTTTATTGAGAATTATTCTAATTATTCTAATTGACCTAATTAACCTAAAAAATGATTAATAACCAAATCATAAATGACCAAAATTAATTTTAGGCATTGGTCATTGGGTATTGGGATTTATTTAGAATAATTAGAACAATTAGGTTAATTAGAATAATTTTCCGAACCGTACCCCGAATTCCCCAAGTAATTTAACATTTTATTTGATTTTACTACTGTGCCTCTCTATTCTTTATCTCGCATTTTTAAGATGGGTGTCTTGAATTTCTGGCGAAATATTTGGCTGTCCGTCGCCACCACTTTAGTAATGGTCCTGACCCTGCTCTCTTTTAGCATCCTTTTTATTTTAAATTTGATGGGCAATGTGGCGATTCAAAATATCAAAGAAAAAATTGACGTTACCATCTATTTAAAGAATAATCCCGACGCGGAAAAAATAGATCTTCTCAAACAAAGCATCGCGGAGATTGACGGCGTAAAAAGCGTGGAATACATTTCTTCGGAGCAAGCCTTGGAAAATTTTCGCCAGAAACACCAAAATGACCGCGTGATCGCTGAAATTCTCAAAGATTTTAAAGACAATCCCATGGAAGCTGTTTTTATCATCAAGGCTAACGATCCTCAAGACTACCCGGAGATTGCCAAAAGGCTGGAACAAGAGCGCTATCAAGAATTTATCCGCAAAGTTAACTACAAAGACAACCAAACAATGATTAATCGCCTCACGGCGACTGCCGGTTCGTTAGCGAAAATAGGAATTATCATCAGCGGCGTTTTCGCGGGGATTGCCATTCTGGTTATGTTTAACACGATTCGTCTGTCTATTTACTCGCGCAGTCAAGAGATTGAAATTATGAAAATCGTCGGCGCTACCAATTGGTATGTGCGCTGGCCGATGATTGTTGAAGGGATTTTGTATGGATTGATTGCCGCCTTTATTTCTCTCGTGATTCTCTATCCCGTAACGCGAATGACTTCTCCTAAAATTGAAACCTATTTCCAAGGGTACGGTATCAATTTAGCCCAATATTTCACGAGCCACCTTTTACAGATTGTCGCCTTGCAAATTCTGGTGGGGGTTTTATTAGGCGTCCTCTCCAGCGCCATCGCCGTAAGCAAATATTTGAAAAGATAAATCATAAAATGTTCCTCCCCTTACCAAGGGGAGGGTGATGCACACTCCCCCTTACCAAGGGGGAGATGGAAGGGGTCTTTTCTAAGAGAATGTAATATGTAGGTGAAGCCCTCTTAATTGCCAGAGGGCTATTTTATTCCCTAAAATAGCTTGAAAGATCTTTACTTTAAGGTCAAAAATTGGTATAGTAAAGTCAGATTTAAGCTCTAATCTCTAAACCTTGCCGGGTCGTCTAATGGTAGGACGCAGGCCTCTGAAGCCTGTTGTGATGGTTCGAATCCATCCCCGGCAGCTCGAGCAAAGCGAGACACTGAGGAACTCTTAAGAAGCGGAGCGACGAATGAGGACGAAGTGCCGAAATTATAAAGTACATAAGCACTTATTACACTCCCCCTGCTCGCCTCGCTAACGCTTCGGCGTAGCGGACCCGCCTGTCCGCCGAAGTGAAACGAAGGAGGAAGGGGGAGAAAAGAGGGGGTGGGAGTGAGCCCGCTATAGACGTTATCTATTTCTTCTTTCATCAGAATTTTCGAACAAGAAAAGTGGGTAAAAAGTGCCATATAGCAGCCCAAAAACAGGTATTTGACATCTCTAGTATAATATAATATACTACAAATATATGTTTGTAATATAAAGTAATATATATGAATCAAGAGCTAATTCAATATTTACAACAACAAATCAGAACAACTGATGAGCGATTGAAGCGTTTTACGCATAGCACAGAAGGGAAAAAACATCCTAATCGTTTTATGTTTGTAAAGTTACGACAATACATAAACGATTTTTTGAATAAAAAATCTGGCAACAAATTGGTAATTATTCCAGGATTTAGAGGTGTGGGTAAAACAACATTAATGGCTCAAGCTTGCGCAGAGTATAAAAGAAAAGTTGACAATGTTTTATTTTTGTCTATTGAGGATGCTAAAAATTTATTTGGTGTGGGCATTTCGGCGTTGATGTCTGCGTACGAGAATATTCTGGGCGATGATTTAGAAAGTATCAAAAAACCCGTTTTAATTTTTTTAGATGAAATTCAGAGCGATCCAAAGTGGGCGATTACTTTAAAATCATTTTTTGAAAAAACATCAAATGTATTTTTTTGTTGCACTGGTTCATCGGCTTTAATTTTACAAACAACTACAAATTTGGCTCGCCGAGCGATTTTTGAAAAATTGCCGCCAATGTGTTTTACGGAATATGAAATGATAAAAAATAATATATACCCGCCTAGGCTAAAAGAAAAAATTAGGCAAGCGGTGTATTTTTCGAAAGACGTCAATGAGGTTTATGACAATTTATTAAAGTTACAACCAGAAGTAAATCAATATTGGTCAAAAGTAAACAGGGTTGATATTAGGGAATATTTATCGTATGGGACATTGCCATTTTCTTTTGTGATGCCGAATGAAACTGCAGTGTATGATTCAATTTTATTGCTTCTTGATAAAATTATAAAATTGGATTTGCCGACATTGGGAAATTTTGATACTGATACATTGGGTGTTGTGAAAAGAATTCTTTTTGCCATTGCCGAAAATGATGTTACTAGTCTTAATGTGTTGGAGAAAAGATTCAAAATTAATCGTTTGACAATAGCAAATATTTTTGACGCTTTAGAAAAGACGGAGTTGCTTATTAAAATTTCAGCATATGGATCAAATATGACTATTGCAAAAAAGGCGAATAAATATCTTTTTATGACGCCAGCAATCAGGATGTCATTTTTTTATTTAACGGGGCAAGAAAGCACATACTTAACCAGGCAAGGAAAGTTGTTAGAGGATTCAGTGGGTTCGCATTTATATCGAGAATTTATCTTGAAGGGACAGGGCGCAATACGTTATGATAGCGCGCAAGGCGGAGCAGATTTTATTTTGCAGATATTAAATAATAAACAGATTATCATTGAGGTTGGAATGGGAAGCAAGGACAAGAAACAAATTGTAAGTAGTATGAAAAAAATTAATTCTAACTATAATCTAATTTTTTCTAATTTGGAATTAAAAATCGACCAGGAACTAAAAACCATATCCGTGCCGTTGGATTATTATTTTTTAATGTGATAAAAATTCTTAGCTCGCCAAACACTATCCCTGTCCGCCGAAGTGAAACGAAGGAGGAAGGGGGAGATGCCTGCCCGCTCACAAGCTTCGCCCGCCCGCAACGACTGCGTCTTGCGCTGTCGGGCGAGGCGGGCGGGGAGGGAGAGGGAGCAAAGCCCGTCCATAGCCCAAAGGACGCAGGAGGACTCTTGCCCCGTAGTAGAGAATCCCTCGGGACTGAAGTCTCACTACAGGGCTTAAGAGAGGATTTAATGAAATAAAGATATGAATACAGATTTAACTTTTATAACAAACGAGAATGACCAAAATCTCCTTAAAAGATTTAGGGTATTGATTAAAGATACCGAATTTTTTGATGTTTTGGTTGGTTATTTTTACACAAGCGGTTTTTACGCGCTCTATAAATCCTTGGAGAAAACAAAAAAAATACGAATTTTGATTGGCATTAGCACCAATAAAAGAACAGTTGAATTGATAAATCAAGCCCAACAATCAGAATTACAATTTTCTCACGCGGAAACGAAAGAGCATTTTTCGAATTTGCTCACAAATGAGATGGCTGATGCCCAAGAGAGCGAGTCGGTTGAAGAAGGAGTGATGAAATTTTTGGAATGGTTGCAGAGTGGAAAGTTAGAAATTAAAGCTTACCCCACGGAAAACATCCATGCCAAGCTTTATATTATGTCCTTTGTTGAGAGCGACAAAGATGTTGGTCGTGTTATCACCGGCTCAAGTAATTTCACACAAGCAGGACTGGTGGATAATTTAGAATTTAACATTGAATTAAAAAACCGTGGTGATTATGAATTTGCCAAAGCGAAATTTGAAGAGCTTTGGAAAGACGCCGTTGATGTAAAAGACAGGTATATACAAACGATTCAAGAAAAGACCTGGCTCAACAATACAATCACGCCCCATCAATTGTATCTCAAATTCCTTTATGAGTATTTTAAAGACGAATTGAGGCAGACAGACGAAGTAACCTTTAAATATGTTCCGCAGGAATTTATGCGTTTGGAATACCAAGAGCAGGCGGTCTTAAACGCGAAAAAGATTCTTGATGAATATGGAGGGTGTTTTCTTTCTGATGTGGTAGGTCTTGGAAAAACCTATGTTTCAGCAATGCTCGCAGGCCAACTTGACGGGCGCACGCTCGTTATCGCGTCGCCGGTTCTTCTAGAGGAAGCAAACCCCGGCTCTTGGCGTAATGTTTTTTCTGATTTCCGAGTGCATGCCGATTTTGAATCGCGCGGCAAGCTGGATCATATCATTCGCCGAGGAATTGAAAAATACAAAAATGTATTTATAGATGAATCCCATCGCTTTAGAACAGAATCAAATGTAACTTACGAAAAACTCGCTAAAATCTGCCGTGGCAAAAGAGTTATTCTTGTTACCGCAACGCCGCTTAACAATACTCCAAAAGATATTTTGAGCCAGATTAAACTTTTTCAGAAAGCTAAAAAAAGCACGATTCCCAATGTGCAAAATCTTGAAGCGTTTTTTGGCCGTCTTGAGCAGAGAATAAAAAAATTAGACAGACAGAACGACCGCGAAAAGTATATACAAATTACCAAGGAAAACGCGAAAGAGATTCGGGAACAAATTTTGAAATATCTGATGGTTCGCCGAACCCGTTTTGAGATCACCGAGTATTTTTCTGATGACTTGAAAAATCAGAAATTCAAATTTCCAGAAGTGGGAAATCCAGAGCCGGTATTTTATCAATTAAATAAAGCCGAAAGTGAAATTTTTAACAAAACCATTGAGCTTATCGCTCGAAAATTTAAGTATGCGCGGTATATGCCGATGCTCTATTACAAAGGCGATGAGCAGCCAGATCAGTTAGAGATACAATCTCAAAAGAATATGGGTAGATTTATGAAAATTCTACTCATTAAGCGGCTGGAAAGTAGTTTTTATGCTTTCCGAAATTCTATAAATCGGTTTGTTTCTTACTATGCTTTATTTTTAAAGCAACTTGAAAAAGGCGATGTTTATGTAAGCAAAAAATATGCAAACAAAATTTTTGAGCTTCTAGAAAATGACGAAGAAGAGGCGATCCAAAAGTTAATAGATAGCGACAAAGCAAAAAAGTATCCAATAAAAGATTTTAAAAATGATTTAAAGAAGGATTTGGAAAATGACCTCCAAATTTTGAAAGAGATACAGGAGTTGTGGGGCGGAATAAAGCGCGACCCAAAACTTCTTTCATTCGTTGATATTCTTTCAACTCACTCCATCTTAAAGAAAAACAAACTTATTGTTTTTAGTGAATCAAAGGAAACTGTCAATTATCTTGCGAAAAATTTAGAGAAAAAGTTTCCGAATGAAATCCTTGCGTTTTCCGGCGGTTCAAGCGCCATCATAAGAGAAAAAGTTATTGACAATTTTGACGCCCGCGCGCGGTTTCCCAAAGATGATTACCGGATTCTTATTACCACCGAAGTGTTAGCTGAAGGCGTGAATTTGCACCGTTCCAATACGGTTATCAACTACGATATTCCGTGGAATCCAACGCGACTTATGCAGCGTGTTGGGCGCATCAACCGCGTTGATACCAAGTTTGATAAAATCTACACCTTCAACTTTTTCCCAACCGAACAATCAAACGACCAGATAAAGCTCAAAGAAGCCGCAGAAGCGAAGATACAGGCGTTTATAACACTCTTGGGCGCGGATGCGCAACTTCTTACCGAAGGCGAGGCGATAGAATCTCACGAATTATTTAATCGCCTTGTGTCCAAAAAAACAATAACCGGTGAAGATGAGGGGGATGAAAGCGAATTGAAATATCTCCAAGTTATCAGAGGTATTCGCGATAACGATCCGGATCTATTTGAAAAAGTGAAGATATTGCCGAAGAAAGCGCGAACGGCTAAAAAGCATGACGGCAAGGAGAATCAACTTTTGACTTACTTTAGGAAAGGCAAACTCCAAAAATTCTTCCTTGCAGGTATTGGAGATTCAGCAGAAGTTGATTTTATCAGCGGGGCAAAATTACTTGAAGCCGATCGAAAAGTCGTTCGTGAAAAATTGGCCGCTGATTTTTACAACAAACTTGAGAAAAACAAACAAGCCTTTGCCCTTGCTACCACGGAAGAAGATGTGGAGCTGAAAGCTGGGCGAGGCGGAAGGGATAGCGCGATGCAAGCGCTGAAAATTCTCAAGGCAATTTTCAGAGATACCCGCCAACTTACCGAAGATCAAATAGATTACTACAAAAAAGTAATGAGACAACTTGAAGAAGGGGCAATACCGAAACAAACCACCAAGACGGTTCATAAGGAATTACAAAAAGCGCTCAAACAAGGTCAGCCAAGCCCCCTCAAAGTGCTCGGGCTTTTGCAGAACAACATTCCGGCTGAATTTTTAGAAAGCCACATTGCCGAAAGCGCGGCGCATACCTTCGGGCCAAGAGAGGTTATTTTGTCCGAGTATTTAACAAGTTAACAGACAGAAATTTTATGAAAGAAAAAAATAATCAAATCATAATTTATAACACCGAAGATGGGCTAACGAAAATTGAAGTTAAACTAGAAAACGAGACCGTTTGGCTTTCGCAAAGGCAGATGGCGGAGCTTTTTGATAAGGATGTAAGAACAATCAATGAGCACATTAAAAATATGTTTTCCGATGGAGAGTTGGCGGCAAATTCAACTATTCGGAAATTCCGGATAGTTCAAAAAGAAGGCAACAGAGAGGTTGAAAGAGATATTGATCACTATAACCTTGATGTTATTATTTCCGTTGGGTATCGTGTAAGTTCTATCCGTGGCACGCAATTTCGTATTTGGGCAACACAGAAATTGAAAGAGTATATTATAAAGGGCTTTACTATGGATGATGAGCGATTAGCGGAAGGCAAAGTAGCCAAAGGGTATTTTGAAAAATTGGAAGAGCGGATTAGGAAAATTCGGACTTCAGAAAAGAATTTTTATCAAAAGGTCAGGGATGTTTTTGCCACCAGCGCGGATTACAACCCGGGACTGGATTACGCCAAGCAATTTTTTGCTATTGTGCAGAATAAATTTCATTACGCCATTACCGGCTTAACTGCCGCGTTAAAATAATTGCATTTCGTATGGATAAACGACAAGCTCAAGAATTAGTTAGCAACACTTTGCAAAACGATTTTGATAAGGATCGTTTCATTTATTTTGTAAAAAATCTTTTAAATCATATTGATGAATCAAAAATTTTTCATGCTCGAGGTTATGTAAAAAAAAAGTTTAAGAAAACCACTCCCATAGTGAAAACTTATGAAAGAATTGGCACATATACCGATCCAGAAGGGAAAAAAGTTGATGTGCTGATTGTATATCTTGAAAAAAATAACTCGCTTGATCGTGCCCGAACTACCTTGAGAAATTTTGTTGCGGATTACCTAAAGCAAAGAGATCAAAAAGATGTCGGGTTGGTGGCATTCGTCTCGCCAGACACCGAAGATTGGCGTTTTTCTTTTGTAAAGATGGACTACAAAATTGATTCCACTAAGGGCAAAGTTGAAGAAGAGTTCACGCCAGCTCGGCGTTATTCATTTTTGGTTGGCAAGCACGAAAACAGCCATACAGCGCAAAGTTGTCTTCTGCCGCTTCTTCTAAACGATGAAGTTAATCCGACACTTAAAGAGTTGGAGGATGTTTTCAGCGTAGAGAAAGTTACTAAAGAATTTTTTGAAAAGTATCATGGTCTTTTCTTAAAACTCAAAAAATCTCTTGACGAGGTAATAAAAATAAATGAGAAAGTTAAGGCGGATTTTAAGACAAAGAATATCAATACCGTTGACTTTGCCAAAAAACTTTTAGGACAAATTGTATTTTTATACTTTCTTCAAAAGAAAGGTTGGTTCGGCGTAAAGCGTGATGAAGATTGGGGAACAGGTCCCAAAAATTTTCTGCGAGAGCTTTTTAATGAAAAGCACGGCAAATATATAAATTTTTTTAATGACATTATGGAGCCGCTTTTCTATCAGGCGCTTAGGAACGACAGAAGGCATGATGACGATTATTATGACAAGCTGAAATGCAAAATTCCTTTCTTGAATGGCGGATTGTTTGACCCGATCAACGACTATGATTGGGTGCATACTGACATCCTTCTGGCGAATGAGCTATTTTCCAACAGCGAAAAAACCAAAGAAGGCGATACTGGAACTGGCATTTTGGACATTTTTGACCGCTATAATTTCACTGTCAAAGAAGACGAGCCGCTTGAAAAAGAAGTAGCTGTTGACCCGGAAATGCTTGGTAAAGTTTTTGAAAATCTCCTTGAAGTGAAAGATAGAAAATCCAAAGGCACATACTATACTCCTCGAGAGATTGTCCATTATATGTGCCAACAAAGTTTGATTAACTATCTACATTCAGAACTGAACCCTGAAGCGATTATTTACGAAAAGCTTGGTGAAAAGCAGTTTGATATGCTTGGCAACAAAGCAAAGAAGGGTCAGTTAGACTTAACGGTTGAACATAGATCAAATCCAGAAATACCGAAGGAAGATATAGAAATCCTTATTCAGCATGGCGAAAGCGTGGTAGAAAATGAGGCAACAGTTGGAACGACAAAAAGCTATTCCTATAAACTCAAAGAAAGCATCCGCCAAAATGCCAAGCTCATTGATAATAAGCTTGCCAGTATTAAAATTTGCGATCCTGCGATTGGCTCGGGAGCTTTCCCTGTCGGAATGATGGCGGAGATAGTAAAAGCCAGAAATGTGCTTTCCGCTTACATCAAAGATAAAAACAGAAGCATATATAACTTTAAGCGTGAGTGCATTGAAAAATCGCTTTACGGCGTTGATATTGACCCCGGCGCAGTGGAGATCGCCAAGCTTCGGTTATGGCTTTCTTTAGTGGTGGATGAAGATGATATTAAGCAGATAAAGCCATTACCGAATTTGGATTATAAAATCGTTTGCGGCAATTCTCTTTTGAGTGTGAGTAAGAACCTTTTTAATAATAAGCAGTTTATAGAACTAGAACGATTAAAACCACTTCTTTTTAATGAAACCGACCCAACGAAGAAGCAGGAATACAAAAAGCAAATTGATAAGTTGATAAGTCAAATAACCAACGGGCATAAAGATTTTGATTTTGAAATATATTTTTCAGAGATTTTCCACGACCTGCCCGTCGAAGCCTCGGCGCAGGTGGGAAAGAAAGGCTTTGATGTAGTGATAGCCAATCCGCCGTATATTAGAATCCACAAACAGGAGCAGAGTAAAATAATTAAAGAATTTATAAAACGAACATATACTTCTGCTTATAAGGATTTTGACTACTATGTTCTTTTTATTGAGAGAGGATTAAATATTTTGAGAAAAGATGGAATTCTAACTTTTATTACACCAGATAAATATTTAGTCAGAGAATATGGTTCAAAGATTAGAGGGTTAATCTTACAATACTCCATTGTTGAGCTATTCGATTTATCTCGAGCTACCGATATTTTTGATGCCGCTACATACCCTCTAATAAGCATTATTCAAAAAAATAGTAATTCAGATGTGGTAACAATTAAAATTGCAAGGACTATTCAGAATCTAAGCAGCCAATATAAAAAAGTAGCTATTCCGAAGCAGAGATGCATTGATAACGATAGAATAGAAATTATAGAACCCGAAGCGAATAAATTACTAACCAAAATATTTACTCAAAGTTCTAAACTATCGGATATTTTAGAATCTGATCAATTATTCTGTGGAACACCAAGAGCCAAAGATTATCACTCTTGGGCCAAATATGTCTCTGATTCAAAAAAATCAAGTGGATGCTTACGAGTATTAGTTTGTTCTAATATCCAACCTTATGTGATCAGACACAAAAAGAAAGTTAGAACAGTTGGCCTATCAGTTTTTGCTCCATATTTCTGTAATACAAGTAGGATAATTTCTAAAACCCGCTGGGATGATTTTACATTTACACCAAAAATTCTTATTCGCGGCACCGACACTAGAATAACCGCGGCTCTGGATCAAGAAGGATCTGTTTTTATTGGAGTTTATGGGATTAAGGTTTACGGTGGTATCGCCGATGTTTATAAATACCTGTTGGCCTCTCTGAATTCGCAATTATATCAATGGATTTTTTCTGCTCAAAATCCATCAATAAAAATAGGTGGAGAATTTTTCTCTATTAACTCACCCCATATTCTTAGATTACCATTTAAGAAAATACGACAGGGACAAAAAGAGTTGTTCGATGAATTGGTTGATAAAATTCTCGCCAATACTAAAGATGACAATTATTTAGATAATTTCTCAAAGCAGGCAGAAGTCCGCGAATACGAAAAACAAATTGACCAATTAGTTTATAAACTCTATGGCCTCACGCAGGAGGAGATAAAAATAGTGGAAAAGGACTGAAATATGGAAAATGTTGATATAATAAAACAATATGATTAAAGAACGAACGTTTGGAGATTATTTCAAATGATGTAATGGATAGATAAATCAAAACACGAGGAATAACCTCGTGTTTTGATTTATCCACAGCTGTGGGTTTGACGAAGTCAGCGGGGTTTGTTATACTGGTCTATAAAGAATCTTACTATTTAAAGAATTTAATCATATGGGTAATATTAAACAACAGCTAGAGGAAATGTATAATATAAAAGGAATGTCAGTTGGCTCGATAGCGAAAAGGTTAAATGTCTCTTACGGGACAGTTAGGAGATATTTTCAGGTGGTAGGAATTGAAGTTAAAAAAAGAAAAAGACAAACAAAAGAGCAAATAGTTGCTAACCGAAAGAGCGAAGAAGAAATTTTGCGTTTATTGAAAAAAAATGGCTGGTCCATTATGGGGGCTGCTAAAAGTTTAGGTGTTAAGTATGACCACTTAAAAATTTGGATGGATTTTTATAAAATTCCTCAAAAATTTTCTCGAAAAGGCAAGGGCGAAAAAATGACTAACGAGGATTTTATTAAAAAATTTGAGGATTGGACGGAGTTTAATCTTAAAACATAAACAATACTTTTTTATAACTCAATGCCGGAAACAATAACACAAATCATAAATTCTCCAGTATTAAACGTAGTTTTGACATTACTTATATTTTTTCAATGGTATAAACAACGTGCGAAAGAGCAAAGCATAAAAAATAATTTGTTTTCAATTAGGAGAATGATTGACAGGACTTCGGGGGTTAATTCTCTCCAAGCTATAGCTCAAAAATCCGCAGATTTAATTGATACAATAGATTCTACATTAGCTACTCTTGGTGCCAGAACTCCTTTTAAAAAAAGGCTTTTAGAAATGCTAGATATAATAGAGATGAGATTTCGTAAAGAATCATCAAAGGATTTAGAAAGATTACCTAATGAAACGGATATTGAAGAGAAAAAAATTAAAAGGATTAAAAATAAAAAGTCAAAAAAATAATTGATAAATAAATATGGCTAAAGTTAAAAACCCCTTACTAGAATCAAAACAAATTAAAAATTTAATTTACACTAAACGTAAAAGTGAGAATGATGGTTTTACTCATAATGTTAAAACCGCAAGAGTAAAATCCAGAAAGAAAAAGACAAGATAAAACTGGCCAATAAAAAAATTAGGAGAATAAATTTACGGATATTTTGCAGAAAATAATGGAAAGTGATTTTTTAACAGATAGACAAAACCCTTAAGGAAATTGGCTAGAACTTCGATATAACTCGTGAAAGGGTAAGGCAGATTATAAGAACTGTTTCAGAGAATAAAGGAAGTCAGGATATGCTTAAAGATGAGGTAAAATTTTAGAAAAAAATAAGAACATGAAAAAAAACAAAAATAATGCTTTTCTGAAATTCAGAAAATGGTTAGAGCACGATATCTCTAATAAAGTGAAAAATAAAACAGGTAGTGATTTATTTGACTGGATATCACTTATATTTTTATTTAGTGGTGGCTCAATATTAACTATTATTTTGTTTTTAAATGATATTATTAAATTATCGGAGACGCTATCAGGTTTTATTTTATGGTTTACTGCTTTCGCAATACTTAGATACACAAAAGAAACATATTATCTGAAAAAGCTATCGCAGAAACAAAATATTACCAGTGTCCGTCCATATCTACGGTTGCAATGGGAAGCTACAAAAAATTTAGTTCTTGTAAATGAAGGCAAAGGTGTAGCTGTAAATTTACGGCCAATTTTCAAAAAGGGCAATAACCAGCGGAGACTAATACAAATATCGGCAATGGCAGCTTCTCCGGGAAGTCAAACAAGAAGTTTTATACCTAATAATTTCCAACCTCCACTAGACCCTAATTTAAATTTTAATAAATATCTTATTGAGATAACATATACCGATATTGAAAAACGCCAATATATAGCAATCTTTGAAGCAGATACCAATTTTAACGATGAATTTAAAATTATAAGGCAGGAAGAAATAAAATGAATATTCGCTGGCCAACAAAAAAATTAGAAGAATATGGATCCAAAAATTAAGGCATTAAAATTTATAGGGTATGCGCTTGACGCCATAGAAGAGTTGAGGCAGTTAAATCCTGACGGCGTTATTGTTTTTAAAACCTATTCAGGAAAATTGGCACATCCAGGGATTAAGGGTGGGGATTTTGAGAGTGTAATAAAAAAATTGAGTCAAAGGGAATTGCTTCTTTTCATGAAGGATTAGGAAATTCTGCTATGGGTTGGGGGAGTAATCCTTTAACCATTACAGTCCACGATTGAGGTAAGTTTGATAAATACTATCAAGAAGTACGTAAGAATTTAAGCCAAATGTTGCATAGTCATTCAAAAAAAGAATCTAACGAATGCAGTGAACAAATTAAAGATGAGGAAATAGTTAAATTA
This sequence comes from Candidatus Doudnaibacteriota bacterium, assembly GCA_041644975.1. Classification (GTDB taxonomy): domain Bacteria; phylum Patescibacteriota; class JAQUNI01; order JAQUNI01; family JAQUNI01; genus JAQUNI01. Next base: position 18,029 of record JBAZQX010000009.1, read on the forward strand.
TCACCAGAGTTGTATGGGATTGGAATAAATTTAAAAACTCTTTGGCGTAGAATAAAGAAACATCTTCGCAAATAATCTGTGTCATGGCCAACAAAAATTAGGAAAAAATGTTTAATCAAATATTAAAAATTGAAATTTCCGCTACTGTGGTAGCGTGGTATGGCGCAATACTTGCCACGATCAGTTTTATATTGACTTTCGTTTTAGGTTTATTGAGTTATTTGAGAGATAAACCAAGAATAAAAATCAAAAAATCAGAAGGGTGGTTAAGCTACGATGGTCATCTTTCAGATGACCAAATAATCATCGAAGCTATAAATAAAGGTAGGCGAACGGTAACGCTTAGTAGTGCGGGTTTTTCTATAAAGGGGGGAGGTAACTTTGTTATTCTTAAACCAGGGAGTATAACATTTCCTTATGAACTAGGAGAGGGTAAATCTGTTTGTGTTTATACTAATAAATCAAAATTTCTGAAAGATCTAAGGCAAAAAAATAGGGAAATTAGTTATATATGGTATAAAGATGCAACAGGAAAAACTTACAAGACCAGATGTAAAATAAAACCGAGCCAAGCAAAAAGTCAAAAAGTTAATTGATGAATAAAATTATAATTAATCATCCGGCGTTGGTAGGGATTGTCCCGCGAAAAAATCTTTGGGATATAATTCAAAAGGAAAGGTGGTATCATATTCCGGTTGAATCGGCTCCAAAAAATGCGGTATTTATCGAGTATCTGGGCTTTTATTTCCCCGCGGTCTTTGGCAAAGAGCTGCGATACAAAATCATTTTTTATGCCCAGGTGAAAAAAGTGAATATTGTAAAAAGAATTGAACTTTTTCCAGAAGAAATTGACCATAAAAGAGCGAATAAAAATTATTTCCAATTTCATCTAGGGAAAATCAAAAAATTGCCCAAGCCAATTCCAAGTGCTAGGTGGCGAAGAATTATCCATATCCCTACAAGTTGTGAAAAGTTATTTGTCGCTGAAGAAATTAATGATTTGTATGATACCAGCCCCTTGGAAGAGAAAATGTATTTAGAAATGAAAAAACGGAAAATTTGGGCTGAAAGACAATTATATGTAAAGGCAGGGGGCCAGAATTTTTGTTTAGATTTTGGGATATTCTGCCATAGAAGTAATCTAGATGTAGAGTGCGATGGCGAGAAATATCATATATTACCCGAAGCATTGGCCCGAGATAGAGAACGGAATAATCAGTTAACCAGCCTTGGTTGGCATATTTTAAGGTTTACGGGCAAGGAAATTAATCGCTCTCTTAAAAATTGCCTCCAAACAGTGGAAAGAACAATTATAAATTTGGGCGGCATTGTAATTTCTACTAATGACAATTAGCAATATGACGATAGTAAAAAATATTTTTACAATCCTAATGATTTGAAGAATTGGAAGTTTTTGACCTTGAATTAACTATCGTTCTGTATTGTGCTATAATAAAGTTAGGTTATAATCAAGCTCAAAATTATGGTCAAAATCAACGAAAAAAAGTATAAAAATATAATCTTATTTTTTGCGAATAAGATTAAAAATGGGACGCTTGGAAAGTTAAAAATAATGAAATTATTATATTTTCTTGATTTTGATTATTTCGAAAAAAATGGACAATCTGTGTCAGGCGATGAATATTTAAGGTTTGATAATGGTCCAATTCCAAGAATGGCTGAAAAAATATTGAAAGAAATGAATGGAAAAGATATTAAAATTACAAGAAAAAAAATTGGTTCTGGTTATAATGATCAACAACATATTGAATCGTTGAAAGATTTTGATGTGAACTTGTTTTCAAAAGAGGAATTACTGTTTATGGACGAAACCGCAAACAAGTGGGAGAAATTTACTGGTACTGAGATGAAGATTGCTTCCCACGGCGAAGCTCCATGGATAGCTACCAAGCCAAATGATGTAATAGACTATAATTTAGCTTATTACAGAAATAAATATGGCGAGATGGATACAAATAATTGATATGGAAAATTATGCAGTTATCTCGCCATTATGAAATCGAAAAAGATTTAAAAAAGTTAAAGCGTTTCAAGGCTCCGTTAGAATCTTTAGAATCGTGGGAACGCCTTTTTTGTTCAAAAGGTTTAAAAGAAACCCCTGGTATTAAACAATATTCAGGTCTTGGCCAAGAAAAGATTTTTAAGGCGAGGGTAATTCCTATCAAAGAAAATTGTGGAAAATCTGATGGTTATCGTTTAATTTTTAAAGTCGTATCTAATGATTCGTATGAAATTATAGTTTTTTCCAGACATGGAGTATACAAAGATGAAAATGGGCTGGTAAAAATAATTAAAAGTCGTTTATAGCAATTTTATTTCCACCGCCGGAATTTGGGGTCAGCTCTTGAATTATGACCTCTAAAAAGAGAGTCAACCCTGTTAAATAATTTTGCTTGTGAGCGAAATTCCTGCTTTGCAGGATTTAACAGGGTCAACTCTATTTAGTGCCCCCCTTTTTACGGGGTAAAAAATTCGTCATTAAAAATAATTTTATGTCTGAATATTACAATCCAAATAGAACAAGAAATATCTATGATCCAAAAAGCAAGAAGCCTTTTAATTTGTCTCGCTCAAAAATTGAAAACTTTATGCATTGTCCAAAATGCTTTTATTTAGACCGCCGGCTTGGTGTGGGGCAACCTCCAGGATTTCCTTTTAGTTTAAACTCCGCCGTGGATACTTTATTAAAGAAAGAATTTGACATCCATAGAGCCAAAAAAGCGGCACATCCCCTGATGAAGGCATACGGGCTTAATGCGGTGCCATTTGAGCACAAAATGATGAATGAGTGGCGAGAGAACTTCAAGGGCGTGCAATATCATCATAAGCCTACCAATTTTATTATTACCGGAGCTGTGGACGATTTATGGCAAGTCGCGGATACTGAAAGTAATCAAAATGGTAAGATTATTGTTGTGGATTATAAATCAACAAGTAAATCTTCTCGTGTTACGCTTGACGCTGATTGGCAGGACGCGTATAAAAGACAAATGGAAATATATCAATGGCTGCTTCGCAAGAATGAATTTAAAGTTTCAAATACCGGATACTTTGTGTATTGCAATGGAAAGACTGATAGAGAAGCTTTTGATGGAAAATTGGAATTTGATATTGATTTATTACCGTATACGGGGGATGATTCTTGGGTTGAGAGTACGCTTTTTAAAATTAAAAAATGCCTTGACGGGGAATTGCCAAAACCAAATCCCGAGTGTGATTATTGTAATTATAGGAAAGCGGTGAGTAAGGTAGATAAAAATTGACAAAGAAAAATAAATTTTATGAAGAAATTATGCAAAAAGAAATCATTACATTAAAAGAACATATTGAATATCAACAAAACTCGGTAGTGAGTAAAGAAATTTTAAAAACAGAAAATGGTACAATCACAATTTTTGCTTTTGATAAAGGACAAGGGTTAAGCAAACACACAACCCCGTTTAATGCGCTAGCCTATATTATAGATGGCGAAGCGCAAATTAAAATTGAAGAAACAGCATATACGCTTATTGAAGGACAAATAATTAAATTTCCTGCCAATAAACCCCATTCCTTAAAAGCGCTCAAGAGGTTTAAAATGCTTTTAGTAATGATAAAGTAATCAGGACAAGTTTCGACGGCACTCCTTCGCTAAAAGCTTCGGAAGCGCACAGCGACTTTATTAAAAATAAAAATTATGTTTTTTAATACGCCAAAAAATCCAAGCAGGTTAAAAAGAGTGATTTATCTGTCTAGCGCGACGATATTGGGTATTATTTTAAGTTTTATCGCTCACGCGCTTATTGAAATCGGTTATTTGCGCTGGGCTGAACATCAAAACCTGACCGTACCTTTCTACAACGGCTGCGCCCTTCCGCCGGTGCTTCAAATCACGCTTCTGATATCCGGCGTAATCGGCGGATTCTTTTTGGGTCGCTTCTGGTGGCGAAAAATTTATATTGAAAGAATCTGGGCGAAAAAAACAAAAAGTCAAAAAATTAATTGAGCCCCGAAGTACAGCAAAAATGACTTCAGGGTAAACATTCAAAGAAGAATTAACAAGATGAAACTAACTTCAAAGATTCAAAAAGCTATTGTAAAATCAAGCGTGCTTCATTTCGGACAAAAAAGAAAAGACGCGGATGTGCCTTATATTACTCATCCTTATTCTGTTGCTTTTATTTTAACAAACTACACAGACGATGAAGATATAATTGTTGCCGGGTTGTTACACGATGTTTTAGAAGATGTTCCAGGTTGTACGATGGAAGATATAAAAAGAGATTTTGGTGATAAAATAGCCCAAATAGTGAAAGAGGTTTCAGAAGATAAGGACCCGGATGATAGCCCAGAAAAAGCAAAAGCGACATGGGAGCAAAGAAAGAAGGAGTATCTTGATAATTTGAAAAATGATAGCTTTGAAGCAATGATGGTTTGCGCGGCAGACAAAATTCACAATTTAAAGTCTATAGCAGAAGCATATAAAGAACAGGGTGAAAAATTGTTTGATAACTTTAATGCACCAATAGATAAAAAAATGTGGTACTATGGGGAGGTTCTAAAAATTCTAGAAGGAAGGTTAAATAATGATATAATAAAAGAGCTGAAAGAAGTTTATTCTAAGTCAAAAGATCTATTAAAATAAAACCCAAAAAATAAGATAAAGAATTAAAAAATAAAATAAAACTATGCCCAAAATCAAAAAAAACATCCAGCTCATCACTCTATTGTTAATCCCAATAGTATGGGTGGTAATTTTTAGCGGCTGCATTATTCAAAAGAACAATAATCAAGAACTGCCCCTGCCCAATCCAGCGTCCAACCCAAACCCTGCAGGCGAAGCAGAATGGCAAACCTATCAAGATCCCCAAAATTTATTTTTCATCCGAGTGCCGAGCAATTTTACTTTAATCTCGGACACCCAAAGCGGGGTGACCCACAAAGTTACCTTTGAAGTTCCAAATAGTTGCCCTGAAGATATTATTGAGGGTTATTGTTTTCCGCAAATAATTACAATCAAATATCTATATAACCAAGGCGGCTTAACCGCCGAGGAATGGTTTAGCGAAGCAGGCAAAAATTTTGAGGTAACCGGCAATCAAGAAATCGCGGGCTATGAAGCGCTGGTCGCCATTCCCAGCGAAACAGAAGGGTATGCGACCCGATATGTCTTTACTGCCGGAAATCTATTACCTAACAACACGCGCCAATATATTTTTGATCTTTCAGTCAGTTCCGGGATTGAGGATTTTTTAAGAGATCAAATCCTCGCCACCTTCCAAATCATCCCAAGTGAGTGAGGCTCCACAGGTTTCTGGTGTGTGGGCAAGACTTAACCCTGGACTTTCTTGGGCGACAAAACTTTTATATATAAATGAATTATTTTTTATGCTTTTAAAAAAAAGCCATAATTTCTTGAAAAGAAAACTATGGCTATATCAAGCAACCGAAAAAAGTCTAAGAAAACAATTGTCCTCCTTTAGTACCAAACCATATATCATCTCAAAAAATCACGAATATCAGCAAAAATAGTATGAGCGTATTCCCCCCTCTTCTCTTGAGCAAAACTACTGATTGAATCACCCAAGGTGATCACTAATGCCAAAATAAATACTACCCAAAAGCAAACATTCATGCCTCCTCGGACGGAAACCCTATTGGATAAAACTCCTATCGCGCATCCTGCCATATTCCCCACAATAAAACCCAGAATAAGAGATAATAGTATAGAAGATATTATTCGCCCAAAAAACACGCCTAATGCTTTTCCCTTTCTCTTCTCATAGCATGTAATTGCGTAATCAGCGTATTCCTTGGCCCTTTCCGCTAAATCATAAATTTCTTTAATGACAAGCGGCTCCCCTAAAATTCTTTGATATGACCAATCAAGATGTGACCAATCGAAATCTTGCACAAAAACCTCACCTTCTGGAGAAACAACAAAAATTCTATCCTTTTTATCTTTCGGGATGGACCTATAAAATTTAAAGCCCTTTTCGGCACGATCTATTTTTGTATTGATTGAGTTCAATACTCCACTGCGGTCAATGTATCCAGGGTTATTCAAATCTAAAACTTCTTCAGCGGCCTTAACTGATTTCCTTGCAATCCTTGCAAGCTCAATCATTCTTTCAGTTTTAAGAATAATCGCTCCTATTTCTTGCAAAGCCCAGTTTTTGATGCCCTGGAGGAAATTTTGAACCTCAACTGAAATAGGCGAGAAGTCCTCTTTTTCTGCTAAATCAAAATAGAAAGCGCTGTGCTTTATTACTCTTTCTAAAGATTCTAAGCAAGTCTCTTTCTCGCCTGTTTTCGCGCTATATTTAGCAAGATCATAAAAAGCAACATAGCTGTCTGGCGATATTATAGTCGCCATTTTCAAAGCATGAACGGCATGAGAATATTCTTCCTTAGAATAATATGCGCGGCCGATAAGGCGATAGGTATAACTTTCATAGTCGTTACCAAGCGCGTGCGCGTGTGGTAAGCTCTTCTCAAAATACAACAACGCTTCATTAATATTGTTCATCTCTAAGCAGACTTTCGCCAAACCAATATAAGTTCTATAATCCAGAGAACATAATTTAAGGGATTCTAAGAAACACTTCTTTGATTCTGATAGACACCCCTTACTCCAATGTTTCTCTGCCATTTCGCGTAATTCTAGAGCTTCAACCTGCCTTGGGTGCATGATTCCTATCACTATTCTTCGGAGAATTTCGGTTTGTTGCTCTAGTTGCCAGCTAATTTCGCCAAAGCCCCATTCAAGTATATCACCTATTGCCGATAGTTCAGTTAATAATTCCTCGTAACTTCGTTTTTGAGATTCTGCCAATTGGCCTATTTTATCTGACATCTTCTCAAAACCACGCCTTTCAATCCCAGCAAAAAAATTAATTTCCTCTTTCAGAACCTGAGTCGCTTGCATTACGCGCTGGCAACTTGGGCACCTGTAAGTAAAGTATTTTGTATGCTTTCCGCACGTCCAACACATTGCCATTTTAACTCCTTCTTTCGGTTATATAGATTAGAAAGAACTTTCAATACAACAAATTAAATAATGGTTCACTGACTATATTTAAGCATAAAGATATATTCTTGTCAAATTTGGGGTCTATTTGCATCAACCTCATCTAGGGTGTCGCTCGCGAGCGACACCCTGAAGCCCGCCCCCGTAAAAATTTTCTTTAGAATTCAATAAATTAACAATAATATGGATAAAAAAAAATTAATTATTTTCATAGCAATTGTTGTTTTGGGCGCTGGCGGATTTCTTCTTTACCAGAATTTTTTAGGGCCGGGCGCTTCCAAAGAAGAACAGGGTATGACTCCTCTAGGAGAAACCGCGGAAGAGAAAATCGCTCCTGCAACGAATACGAATTTGCCTTTACCCACATTGCCGGCGGGCATTCCAAAGGGGAAGTGGGTGACTAAAAATCTGGGCAATATTGAAATAAGATATTTCTCTACAGCCATTGTCTGGGGAATGTCAGAAAGCGGGACGGATGCTTTCATTATTTTGAAAAACAAAGGAGCAAGCGAAGCGGTCGTTAACTTTACTCCCGTTGAGGATTTGCTAGGGCAGGTTCCAAAATGGAATCTCCACTTTTTCGCCCTGCAAAAGCCTCCTTCAAGTCTGGCGCCGGGCGCGGAGAAAAAGCTCTGGTATTTCGCCTCTATTGATGAGGGGAAAGGCAGCTTTACTGTTAAATTCAAATTATGGCTTGGCTCTGACTCCGCGAATTCCGTGGAAGTGCCCATTGTGTTTGGCGCCACCGAAGGTAATTTTTACGGCAAAGAAACAAGCTCTATTTACGGCTATGTAAAAGACAAAAACGGAAATCCCCTTTCCGGGGTCAGCATTGACGCCCAGATGAATTGCGGCAGAATAGGATTCAGGAATACTAGCGATAGCCGGGGCAGGTACACAATCAACGTCTTAGGCAAGGAAGACATAAACGCAATTTACCAAGGGAAAGAATTGGGATGCGACTCCACCGATTATTTCCTCTCGGCTGAAAAAGACGGATACGAATATTATTTTAAAGGACACGTCAGCCCCACTAGAAAGAATCCTGCGAGCGCGGATATCGTTTTAGAAAAGCAAACAGAAAAAGTTTCATATTCTTTAAAATGGGCAAAGCAGGTGGCAGAACCCTATGGCTTTTTCTGGGTAAAGCCGTCCTCTGATTGGAGCCTGTTTGCGGCTTCTCAAGCAAAACACGATCCTCAACTTGGAAAACCTACTAATTTTTATCTTTTTAATTCTTCCGGAAATATTGTCTGGAAACAGCCGACAGGGAACGAATGCTGGGGCATAGATATCGCTCCGGACGGCAGCAAGGTTGTTGCTGGCTGCCACGATGGGAAAGTTTATTCGGTGAGCCGGGAAGGAAATTTGCTTTGGGCTTCCGATATGGTCTCCATGGTAAGGAGTGCCTGTATTTCCCGCAACGGGAAAGTAGCTCTGTCCGGGACAGTCGGCAACCTGTCTCTATTTAACACTACGACCGGAGCCAAAAGTGACATTTCTTGGCCGGGAGGATGGCTAAGAAACTGTATGTTCTATCTTGACGACTCAGGTTTCATTGCCGGCAGTGCGGAAATCGGCGGGTTTGACATCTCGGGCAGCCAAAAATGGCAACAGCAAATTGGAGAATTCCCTTTATTTTTGGGAGTAGATAAAAGCAAAAATGTCTTTGCCGCGGGTAAGAGCCGCACCCTGTTTTCCTTTGACATTTCGGGTCGTTTACGCTGGAAGAAAAAAATACCCGACCATGTAGTAACAGCCGGCGCTGCCACTCCGGACGGAAAGCGCATTGCCTTAGGGACAATCGGCGGGATGGTTTATTTATTTGACGGTTCAGGAAATATATTGTGGAAGCGGAATTTAGGCAGTGAAAAGCCAGGCGATTCCACTGGCCACAATGCCGTTGCCATTTCCCAAGACGGCAAAAGAATCGTTGTAGGTTCCGCTCCCGGAAACTGCTTGCTTCTTTATAACGAAAAGGGAACGCTTTTATGGAAAAAATGCATTGATGTCGGAAAAATTCAGAAGGATCTGATAACGGGAGTCACTAATGTTCAGATTTCCCCCGACAAGACAAAAATAGTCGCATCTTATGGCGACAATTATATCCGCGAGTTTATTAAATAAGGAAACCAGCGTTGTTCTAAATAATTTATGTCATCAAGATCTTGCAGACAAAAGCTAAATCGGACAGAGTTTGAGAAAATTGTAAAAGAAGGAGTAAAAGCAATTCCAGAAAGATTTTTGGGGAAATTAGATAATGTGGCAATCGTTATTGAAGCGGAACCGACATCAGCCCAAAAAAAGAAACTAAATATCCACCCAAACTGGACACTATTCGGCTTATATGAAGGCGTGCCACAGGCAAGACGAGGAATAAACTACAGCGCGGTGCTTCCCGATAAAATAACTATCTTTCAAAAGCCGATTGAAATGGCGGCTCGCAATGAGAAAGATATTAAAGAGATGGTAAAAAATACCGTCTGGCACGAAATCGCCCATCATTTCGGGATGAGCGAACTGGAGGTGCGCCAATCCGAAGCGAGAAGGCGAAAAACTCCAAAAGACAATAGCAGTGCGCCCCCGTAAAAATTTTCTTTAAAATTCAAAAATCTATACCAACATGCCTCAATTAATTAAAAAAAATCCAAAAAAATTTGATGCTACAAGTTTGCTTTTTCTGGGGATTATCGCGTTTTTGGCATTAATCACGGCTGTTTTGATTGTGTCTCGCTCTAAAGACATTCCCGATCTGAAATTTCAAGCGCTGCGGATGGCTTCATTTTCTCCGCCCTCTGGCATCACCTCTTATACCCGTAAAAATATCCAGACCAAGCGCGGCAGTTTTAATATTGATTTAGCGGTAATCGACTTAGGGAAAAACAAGATTGATATGCTGACTGAAACCGCTGCCGGTGGAGACTGCTGGAATAATTGTCCCGCGCGTTCTTTAAGAGATTATATCAATATTAACCATGGTTTTGCCGGCATGCATGGCGCTTATTTTTGCCCGCCGGATTATGCTTCTTGCAAAGGAAAAATAAATTATTATTTCTATCCTTTTTACAATACGCGCGGAAAATTTTTAATGAATAGCGGACAAATCAAATGGCTGCAAGGTTCAATTTTAGTTTTTGATCAAAATTACAATCATTATTATTTTGTGGATGGACGGGAATTTAAGGGATTAACTGAATTTCAAAATAAATATAGTGTCAAGGCGCAGGCGCTGCTTTCCAATTCTCCCACTTTGATTTTTCAAGGCAAAAACATTGTCGCAACGCAAAAAATGGATGATAAACAAAGGAATACCAAGGGTTATCGCGGGGCGATTGGCGTGAAAGACAAGATCGTCTCTTTAGTGATTGCGCGGGGAGCGACCGTGCCGGATATGGCGAGTGTGATGGAGGCGCTCGGCGTAACCACAGCCCTCAATTTAGACGGCGGCGGTTCCTCCGCTTTATACTGGAACGGCGCTTACAAAGTGGGACCAGGCAGGCTTTTGCCCACGGCGATTATTTTGAAAGCAAGATAAGTTTAGGGATGTGAGCATGCCATTATATAACCCCAAACTTCCCCTCGACAAGAATTATTAAGCGGTATATACTCGGATTTGACAGAAAAGAAGCGTTTTTTATTGGAAAATCCACAGAATAAACGACAGTTTATTTAAGAGACTATTAAGTAAGTCGCCGTTTGTTCTTTTAAAAATTTATTTCGGATTTTGACTGGGATGCCAAAATCTTAGGTGGATAGGATAACTGATTGTATGAGCTTGATTACTCTTAACCAAAGGAGGAAAACAAAGATGAAGAAGACTGTTTTGATTTTGATTTTGATGGTGTTGGTGCTGGTGTCGGTTGGCATTCTGTTTTGGCAGAAAAACAATACCAGCCAAATAAAAGACGCTTTGCATGGTGGAATCGTTGTCACAAACTCCGATGAAACCGTGAATTGGAAAACTTATAGAAATGATAAATATAATTACGAAATTAAGTATCCACAAGATTGGACAACACGAACAATGGGACAATCAGCACTTCCAGCTACTGCACAAGATAGAGACGTAGGATTCGTGGGTAACAATTGTTTTATGTGGGTTAGTGGAGATTCCAATGACGGCGAAGTATCTGATCTATTAAACAAAGGTTACACTGAAACAAAAGTTATGGTAGATGGATTGCCGGCTCGAAAATTAGAAAAATTAACTGACCATGGAGCAATGCGAGCTGTTTATTTCACCAGTAGCAAAGGTGTCCCTTTTAGGATAGATAGCGAAGGCGGCCAAGCAAACAATCTTGAGTGTGTTAATCGGTTTAATCAATTTATTTCTACTTTTAAATTCACTAAGTAGTATATGGAGGTGCGGTTATGTATAATCAGTTTGTAGTGTTGACTTTATTAACTCTGATTCTTGGTTTTACCACTACTGGATATGCGCAGGAAGGAGCAAAGCCTCCTCTAAGTAGAGGAAGGATTGCTGGTGAATTTTTTGCTGGTGTAGCAGGCGGAGTAGGCGGAACTGCTGCTGCCGTTATACCGTTTTATCTGTTGATGTCTCTCTTTCCTTTGGGTCCTGGTGAGGGCCCTGCTGGCATTCCCGCAACCTCGTCGGAAGTGGTTACAGTGTGTGCATATCTATGTCTCCCGGTAGGTTATGCAATCGGCAGTGCTGCTGGTGTTTACCTTGTTGGAAACCGTGGCAACCAAACAGGTTCTTTCACATATACTCTGGTTGGTGCTTCGCTGGTAGTAATTGGAGGACTTGTGGCCACTTTTTTGTCGGGGCATTGGGAATTTATACCAGTAATGCTTGTTGGCGCACCCGCAGTCGCTGTCGGGGTGTTTAATTCGACAAGAAGGTATAAAACTGATGCAAAAAACTCCGGATCTGGCAATATCACAGTGGGACAAATGCGGTTTTGATTTCTTGACTGGGATGCCAAAATCTTAGGTGGATAGAATAATGGATTGCATAAGCTGGATTACTTTTAATCAAAGGAGGGAAACAAATAAAGAGCAGTTTACGAAATCTTAAAATTTGATAAATCCAAACTGCTCTGTTTTTTTACCCTATAAAGGAACATTATTTCAATCGGCAATGTTCTGGTGCGTGGGTAAACTTGACAGATTAAGCTGTTTGCTATATTCTTTAATCTTAGCTCTGGGACGGGCTCGGGCCCGCGGAGCTTCATTTCTTTTTATTAAATTTTAGATTCTAGCATATGAAAAAAGTAATTTTCTTGGTCGCAGTAGGCGTTTTAGCCTCTTTTAGCGTGGGATTCTCGGCCAAAGCGTATTGTAATGGGGCTTGCCAGGATCCCGAGTATGACTGGGTGATTAAGCCAGAAGTCCTCGGCGATAGATTGAAGATCATCGCCAACCCGGCATTTACTTGCGCACCAAGGTGCGGTGACAAAATTGTAATCACGGGCGATCCAGACAAGTGGAAATACACCTTTGAAATGAAATGGACCAACCAAGGCTATGTTGCCTATATTCCTTTGAGCAAGTTGCCTAAAGGGCGCAAGATCCGCATGAATTATGCGATTCGCAGCTATAGCAACAACACTTGTTGGGCTTTGTATTCAGAAGACAATGACGATGAATGGACCGGCCCAGGGACTCGTGGCGGCGCAATCATTGACTTTATGATTCAAGGCAGACAGGTGGTGCCGGTGGACTAGTCTCTCTCGGTAAAATAGATTTGTTTTTTTAATTTTTCGAGAGAGGGAAAAATTTTAGCGAAAACAGGAAGCACTTTTTGATTTAATCTTTCAGAATTTAGGGTCAAGGGGTCAAATTTTGCTTTTTGACCTCTTTTGTTTTACTCTTATTCTCTATTATGACAAGGCAACTACGCGTCTAATTTTCTGGCGCTATTCATTGGTTTAATAGTCCCGACTGAAAGACGAGGGCATATAGAGCCCACTGTGTTATTTGTTATCCACAATCACCGTAATGGCTGAAAACTAAAATTCTGAAAGAAAAGGAGATCGCCGCATGAAAGCAGAAGATTGCAACCCGAAAGATATGATAAACGAGCTGGCGAAATACGCCGAAGAAAACGGAGCAACCGCAGTCAAAATTCTAAAAACGATTGTTGCGGAAAACGAAGGAGCAACCCAAGTCATAACCAGAAAAAATATTATTGTCGGACCTTGGGTGCGCCAAAAATGCCAATTTGGATGTTCTGAATTCGGCAAACACTTCAACTGTCCCCCTTTTACCCCTACGCATGCAGAAACGAGTTTAATCCTCCCTTGCTATGAGAACGCTGTATTATTTGAATTTGCGGACCTATCAGACAGAGAAGGACAAGAGCAAGCGCGGCAAGTGATGCTTGAATTAGAAAAAAGAGCTTTTTTGGCTGGTAATTACAAAGCATTTTCTTACGCGGGAGGACCCTGCAGGCTTTGTGAAAAATGCGTAGCCGCGAAAATAGAACACGCCACAATAGCTGATAGCAGATTATGCCGCCACCCGGAAAGTCTTAGACCTTCAATGGAAAGTTGCGGGATTGATGTCTACGCGACAGTCCGCGCCGCTGATCTGGAAATTGAAGTTATCAAAAGCAGAGATCAGCATTTTAAAAGTTTCGCTCTTTTAATGTTTTAAATAAATTTTGCCTTAAGGTATTTTCAAAACAACTACTGCAAAGAGGTGATTTTAGTGAGTGATATTGATGGCTCGGTTATTAAAGCATTTGAAAAGGAACTTCAGAATCCTCAATGGACAGATGCGGCTGCAAGAATCGAATTCTATAATCTAGCCAAAGGGGTAAAAAAAGAGATGGAGGAAGCCCTTTTTACACTTTTAAGTCATTATCGTCCATCCTTGGCTCAAAAAATTAAGGATGAACTCAAAGAGGTTTGAACACAAAAAAAGGAGATAAGAATATGAAAAACAATGGTGAAATCTTAGTTGTATTGGATGTGGAAGGTCCTCAAGTCCTAAATGACATTGCGTTTGAAACCACAGTAGAATTGGCAAAACGCTGCGGTCTAGGTGAAGAAATCGGCAGAGAATTCTACAAGCGCATCAGCAATATTGATGACATCTGGGGCATTTTTCATAAAATCCCTTGCGATCCATCATACTCTCCCGGACACACTCTGAAAGTAATACTGCCATTCTTTGTAGCGATGGCGGCAACAGAAAAAGAATTGTATCAGATTGCGCGGGAAAATTTAAGGATCGTGCCAGACATTAAAGAAATTCTCGCGGTTCTTCAGAAAAAATATGAAGTCTGGATGATTTCTACAAGTTATGACTGGTTTATCAGGGCATACTGCGATTATGTGGACTTCCCCTTTGATCGCACGTATTGCACTCGGGTGAAAAATTACGAACAAACCCTGATTACAAAAGAACAACACACATTACTCCTGCGCTTTATGGAACATACTGCCACGCTGGCGCCAATAATTGAATATGATCATAAGACCGGCGAAATCGCGCCCGATCACCAGAAGTGCTATGACACGATTACGAAGTTCGTCTGGGAGACAATCTATAATACGCCGCTAGGCAATCTATTGCAGACTGTACACCCCATAGGTCAAACCCAGAAAACAGAAGCGTTAAAAGAGATTAGACGGCAAACGGAATTTCTGAAAAAAAATGTAATGTATGTCGGGGACAGCATTACTGATGAAGGAGTGATGAGATGGTTAAAAAAAGTTGGTCTTACAATGGCGTTTAATGGCAAAGGGCAGGTGTGCGATCTCTCTGACCTGATGTTCATTGGAAAATCCGCCACTGCTATTCTGCAAGTAGCCAGGAATTTTGCAGAACACGGGAGGGACATCACTTTAAACTGTCATTATAGCGCCCCGCAAAATATCTTCGGCGGAGTAATCGCCGCCGTCACCAAAGAAAATATAAAAGAGCTAAAGACGCGAAGCGAAAGGATGCGGAAGGAGTTTAGAGGAGAGCATATCGGCGCGTTAACCTAAATTTAGTTCTTAATTCCAAGCGGTAAAGGTAGCACAACACCATTACCGCTTTTTTATTTGCTGAATATGCCTTTTTTAGTTAAAATAAAGAAGAAGCTATTACTTATTATCCTTAAATTACGAAATTCATTTTGTCTATTAACGAGAAGATTAATTACACTCCCCCTGCCCGAGGGGGAGATGGAGGGGGTGGGAGTTTAGAAAATTTTTAGACCCCTCTTAACCTCCCATAGGTCAAGGAAAAAAAATCCATCGCTAATAGACAATACATTTTTGTCATAATATCATATGCGCGAAAATTTTGAAGAAGGTTTAAGCCTATATAACGAATTTGCCAAGGAAAAACTAAAAGAAGTACCCGCTTCATTGCTTGATGAGCCTTTTTTCCAACGCCCTCCCGAAAAAGAAATTGATGAAATTAAAGATATCCCAAAAACAATCTATCATCTCCAAATAGAAAAGCAAAGAATCATGCGAAGATTGCGCCACGCGCTTGCCGCCCTGGATGAGGCGCCAGGAGAAGAAAATCCAGAAATAAAAAAAAGAAGAGGTCGTTTTGTAATCCAAAAGGATGAAAAACTTTTTTGGCAGCGCGGAGAAGGAAAGGAAATGGAAATAACTTTAGGCGAAATCCTTACCGATGATTCTTGGGATATTATTTACGCCCTGGATCCCAAAACGGTTCCGCGCAATATCCGCAAAAGATATTTAATTGAACAAGCGGAAAATGAACTCCGCGCTTTATATGATTACCAAATTCTTATCGCGGAAGCAACGAATCCCAAGCTTGATTCATTTAAAAGAGACACCTATAAAAGAATTTTCAAAGACAATCAGAATAGGGAGGGACATCCTGGATTAATCGCGGAAAAAATGGTTGAAAATTTTCTTAAAAAAATCTCTCTGGATTATGATGTCTCATTTAAAATAATTCCTGCGGATGTGGCGCAGGACGTAAACGAAAAAATAGATTTCATTATCCACCGCCGCCGGCATTATCGCGGTGTTGGTGTTAGGGAGGAAAAAGAAAAGAAAGATATTGGCATTCAATTTACTACCGCCAAAGATCCCCTTAAAATTTACGATAAAGAAAAACAAGTCGCAAAGGCTAAAAAACGCCTGCAGAGTCAAGGCAAAGAAAATACAATTGAAGATATTGTTTTGGTCACTATCCCTATTGATAAATTTATGAACGGATATAATATATGGAAAAATGCCAAAAATCCCGGCGGTCCTGATAAACTTTGGCTCCCTGAAACAAAAAAAGAAATTTTTTCTAAAATTTTAAGCGGAATGTTAACATCCGATGAAATTGAAGCGGAATGGCAAAAAGTGCGAGAAACTTGATTACACTCCCCCTGCTCGCCTCGCTAACGCTTCGGCGTAGCGGGCCCGCCTGTCCGCCGAAGTGAAACGAAGGAGGAAGGGGGAGACAAGAAGGGGAGGGAGAATAGTCATCTATTAGACCCTTCCCAAACCTCCCGCAGGTCAAGGAAAAAAAATCCATCGCTAATAGACGATATATTTCGTGATTTAATAAGACTTACGAATTTCCAGTCTCTCAAGAAATAAAAAAGGGCATACTCTTTTCCATAATGGGGTCCCCCGAAAATTCTTTGAAAAATCTTTGAGGGTTGGTTTTAGAGCATGCCCGCCCCGCTATAAAGCAGGGGAAAGCTGTTGATATGCTTTTAGTTTCATTAATCCCCCTAACGTGTGGAGATCCCGGATTCTACCGTCAAAAATTCGCAACCAAATTTCATCAGGCATTAAGGGAAGAACCGCAAGACCTTCCGACCCGCCAAGTTTTGCATCGGTATGGATATGCACGCCATAAACGTTCGGTTCCATGGCATCTGTTCCCGTGTTCTGGTCAACGGTCCCATAATAAGTGAACCCGGTGATTTCTGCTTGTGAAAAAACTTCTTCACCAAGTTCACGCAGAACATTTAATACCGGCAAATCACTTATGCGGAGCCGTCCGATTTGCTCCACCGGAATAGCCTTAATGTCAGTATCCCGCCGCAATAGTCCAAATCCACGGGGGAGTTCCAATGTTTCCCGCGCTACTGTGAGTCTCCACTGACGGACGAAAACAATTTTTTGCCCAAGGAACGGGATAATTACGACGCCGTGGGATTCAGCAGAGTTCGCGTTGAATCGAATTGTGTATTCAGCACTTCGTCGTTCTGTCTCGCCCTTCTTGGGTGGCATTAAGGCGTCAAATTTTATGTCATAGAAAAAACGAGCGCTATGATCATAAATTTCCTTAATACCGAGCAAAACCCACTGGGTTGGCTGATCCGCGTCCCCAATAGTGGTAAATTCAGAAAGGTTGAGTTCGCGTAACCGAGAGTTAATCACTTCTTTCGCGCCAATATCTTCCATTACAAAATCCTCCTACTTTTTATTTCATTACTGATCAACCAATCCTTTAAAAAGGACACCTGCTGTATCCTGCAGCAAGGCAGAAAAACAATAGCACTATAATTAATATTAGTCAACTTATTCACTTATTTGCCTATTAGCGAGAAGCTGATTATACTCCCCCTGCCCGCTTTGTCCGCCATAGTCCTGACGAAGGCGGAAGGGGGAGAAGGAGGGGGAGGGAGAATAGCAGACCCCCCTAACCTCCCTTTTCCACCCGAGGCGGACATAGTCGTAAGGGGAAAAAATAAATCTTTCAATGTATCTTGTATTATATGAAACCAGACCAGATTAAAAAACTCACCGCCTTTTTCTTTGAAATTGGCAGTTTGAGAAAGGTTTTGAGGGCGCATCAGCAAATGCTCCTTACTTATGATTTAACCGACAACATCGCCTCCCACTCGTTTCGCGTTACGCTTTTAAGTTATTTTCTCGCTCGCGAATTGAAAGCCGATACGGACAAGATAATCAAAATGTGTCTCCTTCACGATTTGGAAGAATCGCGTTCAATGGATCACCATTGGGTCAGCAAAAGATATGTCAAAATCTTTGAGAATGAAATTCGTGAAGAACAATTAAAAGACCTGCCATACAACGAGGAATTGATCAAACTTTCAGATGAATATCAGGAAAGAAAAACCTTGGAAGCCAAAATCGCTAAAGACGCGGATTTATTAGACCAAATTTTTCTTTTAAAAGAATATGCTTGGCAAGGAAATAAAGAAGCTCAATCTTGGCTGAAAGAAAGTCATCAAGGCAAAAATATGGTAAGCCAACAAGAAAAACTAATGAATACAAAACTAGCTAAACAAATTGCCAAAGAAGCAAAAAGGGAGCGCCCGAGCAGTTGGTGGCAAAATCTCTGGACACCGAAGAGGAGAGAATAAAATTATGCCCTATATCAATTCCACAAAATTTGGCGAAATAATAATTGATGGCAAAAAATACTATCAGGTTTTGATTATCGGGAACGAAGTGGAAGAGCGGCAAGTGAATCAACTTGAAACATTATTTGGCACGACCCACGAAATTGGCGAATGGGAAAAAGAAAGGCTTTTAGAGAGCAATCCTGAAATCATTTTAATTGGCACAGGGCAAAGCGGGGTAATGAAAGTGAAAAAAGAATTAGTGGATTACTTAAAACAACGTCAAATTGAGGTAATTTCCGCCACCACATCTGAAATTATCCAAATTTACGATCAAAAAATAAAAGAGGGCAGGAAGGTGAATGCTTTAATTCATACGACCTGTTAAATACCTTATCCCTTTTCGTCATTGCGAGGAGGGCTTTTAGTCAGATCCCTCGCTTCCGCTCGGGACAGGCTCCGCAATCTCATCGGGCTGTATTTATACAGATTTATGAGATTGCTTCGGTCAGCACTAAAGTGCTTCCCTCGCAATGACGGTGTGCAACGGTAATTTATCTCTGCTAAAAGTAACAATAAACACAAACAACCCATCTAAAAATATGGGTTTTTATTTTGCGCTGTATTTGTTGCCCCGCGCCTTTGCTAGGCGCGGGATTTATTCAAAATTTGACAATTATGGATAAAAATATTAATATATAAAGTCCATTTACGGTTTTGATCTTTGACATCATTCATACTATTCTCTAAAGGAGGTGATCTTAAGTGCAAAAAATCCACCACTGGTTCTCGGAACACGGCTGGGCTGTCCAGCTGGGTTTATGGTTATTGTTAGTCGCCTGGTTCTTCAGTGACAATGATGTTATCAACTTCCTCAAAGAGGCAGCAGAGAGCCCTCCAGCGCTATCCAGTGAAGAAATGGATACGGCTCTCAAACTGCGAGCGCAAATTTACCAGGAAACAGAAGAAATAGATAAACAATACGGTTTTGCCACCTATAAAAAGCATATTTACAGCATCATGGCAATGGAAAAAGAAATAGGAAAAAGCCTTGATCCTGTCTTCGGTTTTACTCTGAACCAACTTGTCTCTCGAGCAATAGATAACGAAAGGAGCGGTAACTTAGTCGGCGAAGAGGCTATTTGGCCTGGTAAAGATGGTTTTAAAGAATATGAGCTGCACAAAAGAAAAATGACCGGAATCGGTCCGGAAAAAATTACTGTGGAAGAGAGTCTGCGCTTCTGGGGAGGTATTGGAAAATTTTTGCTTAAAAACTACCTCAAGATTGTTATTATTTCGGGTTTACTCTATGCCGCTCGTTTTCTGGGGATTAGTCGGTACGAAACCACCTTTAAAAACGAATTCGTTCTTGCCCGCAAAAGAATGATTCTAGCCATCATCTTCTGGTGGCATAATGGCGCGATTTTCCTTTATCCGGGTAAGATGACATCAGCCATTTTATTGCGGCAAAAGCGCCTGGAAGCAGAATTGCTGCGTTATAAACCGCTTGGCTATATTTTGTCTAAGTCCGAACAAAGAGTGATCGCCGAAGCAGCTCAAATGCCGATTCATGATTTTGAGGAAATAGTTCGCAAAATCTTTGCTAATCAAAACCTGAACATCAAAAAATCAATCTGTTTCGGTTATCTGTCCTTGTTATTAGGCCTAATTGTCCTACCTGTCATTTATCCATGCGATCCGGTTTGCGCCGTCCAGACATCATATGCGCAATATGAAAAACAACATTTAGCCCGCATGGAGATAGATGACAATAACCAAAGCCAAAACGGGGGAAACACCATTTGGCTTTTCCAGCCTGCTGAATTAACCTTTGTCTGCTTTGACCTTAGACTGGGGTGGAAAAAAATAATTTTCCATCCCAAAAATGTCTTTCAGCTAATCTTTACCTGGAAAATTGAACATATCCCTCTTAAATTTCATGATTTCTAAATAAAAGTCACAAAAACTCTATTTTGAACTTACTTATAGATAAGGAGAGAAATCATGAAAAAAGGAATTTTGATCGGGATAATGCTTCTGATTTTCGCGGGTAATTTATTAGCAAGCGACGCCTTAAGGCTAAAAGACACGCTTGGTCAGCCTGGAATGCTCTGGGAATGGGACCATAATAACAAGTACTGGTCAGGTTATATTGCCAGTTCTAGCGAACCGAGCTGGACCACTATTGCTGCCGGACCATCTGCGAAATTTGGGAAATGGTTTGCCATCCTTTACGGTGGTTTAACCTTAGACCAAACTAATCCTAAATTAGGTCCCAAAGCTGGCATAGTAGAAAGCTTCAATGCAATCGGTTTATGCAAGCAAACCGTATTAAAATTTGATGCTTTCTTAACCCTGCCCAGAACAGGAAAAGGGAAGATAAACCTTGCCTGCTGGCTGCACCTCTTGGAGCGTGTAGGTCCCCATTTTATTGGGGGACAAATAACTCTATACAAAGAGGCGCGCGTCACACGCTGGGCGCTCGGACCACGAGTTGAATACTTTTTCAGTCCTTGGGTCAAGGTTGTTATTATGCCACTGGTTAACCCCCAAAGTCCGCACGCCAAGAGTTGTCTGGTGGATTTGTGGGTTTTCTTCTAAACAATGCAACGGGTATTACTAAAAAATCTGAAATTTAGTAATACCCTTTTTTATTTCCTGAAATAAAAAAGCCTTCTGTAAATTTCACAGAAAGCGCTTTGATTTAGGCTACTCCTTCTTTGCCCATTCTTCAACCATTGTTGCCGCTTCGTAGAATCCCTTAAATCCCTTGCCTTCAGACAAACCGAATGCGGCTTGCCCCGCGTGCGTGGCGTTACGCGCGAAATAAGGAACTACTACTTCAATTCCCAACTCACCAAGGGCTAACTTGAAGAATTCATTTTCCGCCCAACCGCCGGTAATAGCGACTTTTGTCGGCATATCCAAGCCAAGAGCGTAGGCAACATTCTTTAAATCATCCGCGCATGCCTTGGCAACTGATTTAATAAAGCTAAAGATAGCCACATTTAAAGAGAATTTTTTATCTTCCTCTTTTTCTAGATCTAATTTGAGTCCTCCTGCGCATTTTTTTACCAACCAATCCGCCGCTTCCTCGGCTTTACTCGGCAACTTTTTCAAATTAAGAACGCGGCTATATTCTTCCCAAATTCTCTGTAATGCGACATTTTGCACTTCAGAGTATTTCAGACCTGCTCGTCTTAACAACTCCTTATAAATTACACCATACATGCCGGTATTGGTGATTGCCGCCTCAGTCCACCCCGCGCCTTCAAAAGCAATACCAGCATCAAAGGTTATCTTGCTGGGCTTTGCCGAAAGTCCTTGCATAAACCGCGCCACGCCAACCCAGGATCCAGTCCAAAGCACCCAAGGGCAGAGCATAAAGCCAATCAAACGGGAAAAAATTGAATCATGATCTATTGGGAAAATTCCATCATAATATTGACCCAATGGAATCACCCGCCAAGGAGCAATTTTATAAGCGAATTCAGGGAAAAGAATTTCTAAAATTTCCCTCGCGCCCAATCCTTGGGATTTATGCATACTCGGAGCATGCATCTGTATTTCACCACCCGTCAGCCACAGAGTGATTAAATCCGCGAGAGGGATAATAGTTTTTATCTCTTTACGATCTAAATTCCAACCCATCTGTTGCATATAAGTAATCTGCGCCCAGGGTTGGAAAGTGGCAATATGCACACCTGCCTTTTTATATATATCTATCGGCAATATACTTGCGCTCAAAACTGATCTGACATCCTCTGGCACAGAAGTGTAATTTAACAATCCCTTACAGGTCTTTGGTATTCTTGTATTCCACCACTCTCTCTCTCATCAGACATTATAGCGAGATCCGCTCCCGGCATTCCACTAATAAAACAATCGTCATCATTCTTATAAGACCTAGCCAATCCAGTAAACTCTAAAAGCCAAGATTTATTCCAATATGTATTAGAGCCTCTCTTATCCCATTTAATTTCTGCCTCTGCTAACTGTTTCACTCCGTCCGGAGCAAACCTCCAAATTGATCCGCCTTCACTCATCCCAAGCACCATTGTTACCGCGCTTTTAAAGACCATTGTAATACCTCCTTACAATAAATTGAGACCACTTATTATCCAAAGAACCTAGCCAAAACAGTCATTCTAATGTAATCTAAAAATAGATAATTGTCAAAATATTTACCTTCTGTCATCCCCGACCTGATCGGGGATCCAGGTTAATAGCACTAATCCTGGATTCCCGCTGGAGTTTATCCCGTATTTATTACGGGGCGGGAATGACAATAATAAAATTGTCTTTATCTATCGGCATAGTTGGCTTGCCTAATGTCGGCAAATCAACTTTGTTTCAAACCTTAACTAAAAAAGAAGTAGATCGGGCGAATTACCCCTTCTGCACCATTGATCCCAATGTGGGCGTGGTTGTGGTACCTGATGAACGGGTAGACAAACTCGCCAACCTTACCCATTCCGCCAAAAAAATATATACCACGATTGAATTTGTGGATATTGCCGGCTTAGTCGCTGGCGCGCATAAAGGCGAAGGTTTAGGCAATCAATTTTTAGCCCATATCCGCGAGGTAGACGCCATTATTTATATCCTGCGCGCTTTTAAGAATGAAAATGTCGCAAACACGCAAAACATCATTGACCCTGTTAAAGAAAAGGAAATTCTGGATTTAGAGCTAATTTTAAAGGACTTAGACACGGTAAATAAAATTTTAAAAAAGGAGGACAGGGAAGCGAAAACCGGAAATAAAGAGGCGGTCAATAAACACAATCTTTTTAAAAAAATAAAAAATCTCCTTGAGCAGGGTAAAATCTTAACCGAACAAAGCTTTAGTTTTACCCCAGAAGAATTACCTTTAATCCAAGAA
>JBAZQX010000010.1:0-40877 GCA_041644975.1 Candidatus Doudnaibacteriota bacterium
CGCCGGGAACCACGCCGCCGCCTCCTCCCGGACCATCTCCTCCAGCGCCGCCAGTGGCAGTGGTGGAGTTAGCGCCATTTGCAGGAGTAGCCTTTCCCGCGCCTCCTCCGCCAGCTCCGCCGTTATTAGAAGCAGCGCCTCCGTTTCCTCCAACACCGCCCGGACCTCCAGCACCGCCTCCTCCTCCACCTCCGTCATCAGCCGCGGTACCGCTCGTACCGCCGGCGCCGCCATTATATCCGGTATCTGCCATTCCTTGCGCCGCCACTCCGCCGGTGCCAGCCGGGCTTTCATCAAGCGCGCCGACTCCGCCGCCGGCACAAACTTGAGCCGTAGTACAGGTCGTATTGCCAAACCAAGTATCGCCACCATTTGTTACGGATTGAGTCGCGCTGGGGGTACCTCCGACACCAACTGATAGATCAATATTGCCGGTAAGTCCTGTAAGATTAGAAACAGTAGAATAAGCGCCGCCACCACCGCCTGCGGAGGCATCAGCGGCTTGTAATCCGCCGGCTCCCCCTCCGCCGATTACTTCAATTTTGTTGGTATCAGTCCAGTCGCTCGGGATAGTAAATGTACCCGCTCCGGTTGTTGTGATAAACCCACGGCACACTCCACCACCGATATCGGTAAAGCCCGCGGCGGCACAAGTAAATGCGTATGTTTTTTGTATTTTCGGCGGAATCGGCGGATTATGCCAAATGCGCGGCCAGCCGGAAAATAGCCAGCTAAAAATCAAAACAAAAACAAAAAGACGCGTAAAAACCGCTCTCCTTAAGAAAAATGTACAAACAAATTTTATAGAGAGTTTTATATATGAAAAAATGACCCACGGCGAATTTCTAAAAATCTCTGTCCATTCCCATAGATTTCTATTTCGCCGGCGGCACTTTAATTTTTTCTCCTGTTTTAAGCGCATAAGGCGGTTTTAATTTATTGACTCTGGCAAGCAGTTTCCATGACACATCAAATCGCTCGGCAAGGGACTTAATATCCTCGCCTGATTTTACTTCGTAGGAAACCCAATTTTCTTTAATCCACCTTTTGCGTTTTTGCGAAAGCCAGAAAAGAAATCCGCCAAACGCCAAAGCCAAGAGAATAACAATCTCTATTGCTAAAGCAGCCGGCGTCGGGAAGCTCCAAAACCAGACCGACGGACCTTCAAGCCGCGTTAATTCCTTGCCGCTTTTTACGCCAACCCCGGCCTCGGGATTTTTATCGTATTCCACGATAAAATTGGAACGATACCACCCTCCCCAAAAAGGTTTTTTCAGTTCAAAATTCCAGTCCGAGGTATCGCCGCGTAAAATCGGATATTGTCCGCCATGCGTAAAATGCGTTAAGCCAAAGAAATAGCGCGTTATCACTTGCGCGTCCGCGTCAATGGAGACATTACCAAGATTTTTAACTTTTGGTTGAAGCAGAAAACTGCCGTCATCGCGCTTGGTTACTGTAAACCCGACAATTTCAAGTTTTCTCTCAAGTTCTCCCGGAATGGTAATGGCAACCCGAAGTCCCGTGCGGAAAGAAAGAGACATGCCGGCTTGTTCACCCTTTTGTTCTTTTTTTTCCTGAATAATAATACAGCCATTATGCTCACCAACGCTGGCATTTGTAGGAACGGCAATCGTAAAGGGAACAAGTTCGTTTGTTCCCGGCTCAAGAGTTACCTCTGATTTTTCAAGGGTAATCCATGCACCGACATCATCTTTTGTTTCAGACAGCTGTTCGCAGGCAAAAGCGCCGCCCGTAGATGGAGTGGAATCAACGCTGTACACCAGCATTGTTTTTCGCTCGGCGGAATTATTGACTGTCAACACCCCTTCTTCCTGAACATCGCCCGGATTAAGCGTGTGGACAAAAATGGATTCGGTGCGGGGATTGTCCGCCCGCGGGAAAGCCGGTCTTCCCCCAAAACCTCCGTATTCAATCGCTCGCGCCAAAGGTGCGGATACGCCCAACAACGCAAACGTGAGCACCGACATCACACTAATGCCAACAAGTCGCGCTTTTAATTTTTTAACGCGTAAATATTCCATATTCTACTTTCTATTTTCTAGATTCTATTTTCTAGTTTTAACTGGCAGTGATGGTGAGCACCATATTGATGTTATAGTCGCTGGCAGCTGGCTGTTCTTTTGGAATTTTTTGACTGATGGAAACGCCGGTTAACTTCCAATCGCCGATGTCGTCAGAAAGCGCGGCGCCGGTAAGAACGGTAATACTGTTGGTCGTGGTTTCAACAAAGGCAGCCGAAGATCCTTTGGAAACATTAGTGACAACACAGCTTGTGCACTGACCGACAGCTAAAGTTCCAGCCGAAGGATTAACCGTCATCTGACCGCCAAAAGCATCAGCGTCCGTCGTTGCTCCATCATCAACGCATCCCGCGCTTCCCGCTTCATTGAAGTCAAAATCCGTGCCAACGCTGTTCCACACAGCTGTGGGGGCTGATGCCGCCAAAGAAACTACCCAGCCAGCATCTGCCGCGTCGGGATTTTTAACATAGATTTGCTGGGAAGCGGTGCCAAAAGAGCCGGTAATGGTCTGACAGGTGAAACTAAAAGTTGCCGCGGTCATCGCCATGGTGGGGCTCCCAACGGTTACATAACTGGCATCTACAATATCTACGGCAAGCGTGCCGGCGTTAATCGTCTGGGTGAAGTTGGATGTTGACGATGCCAAGACATAAGTCGCGCCACCCAATCCTCCAGTCATCACAACCGCGAGCGTTAACGCAATAGCTATATTTAATTTTCCAAGTGCTTTACGAATCATTTTGTGCATACTATTTTGTTGATTATTTATTTATTATTTTTATCCGCCTCGACCTCGCGGATTTTTCGACCTTTACGACAAAACAAAAACGCTACCAAAAAGATAGCGCTTTTGTTTGCCAAAATTTTTTAATGTTAGGACTTTCGCGTTTGTCATCCTGAACTTGTTTCAGGATCTCCTTTAAAAAATGAAGATGCTGAAATAAATTCAGCAAGACAGAGGAATGACAAATTTTTAAGTCAAACGCGAAAGTCCTAAATGTAATAAAAACTCGACGAGTCTCGCCTGCCCCGTACCGAACTTGCCTACCCCGTTGAAAGCTTGCTTTTCTTCGGGGTTCTGGTGCGGGGTTTACTCTCTCCCTCTCGTAATTCAGCCTTACGGCTGACCCCGTTAGAGAATGAAATTTCTCTAACGGGGCTGAAAGTGTAAATTGATAGTTTTGTCTAGTCATTTTGGTTATATTATAGCCCCGTGAGATATTTTTGTAAACGATTTTTCAGATATCTTTTTCCCCATGCCGTCTTTAGATATTTTTCTCTCTTTTTAGCGTCATCTCGGTTTATACATGTTTCATAATAATAGGACTTACGCGTTTGTCATCCTGAACTTGTTTCAGGATCTCCTTTGAACTTTGAAGATGCTGAAACAAGTTCAGCAAGACACTGAAATGACAAATTTTTAAGTCAAATACGAAAGTCCTAATATTATAAAATTCTTCTTACCCAAACTTCGCCTTACACTTCTTTATTTTACCAAAAGCGCGATTATTTTCCAAGTGATAGATATATTTTCACCGCTTCTAAAAACCAGACTCCAAAATACCGCGTAAGCTCAATCGCCTTCAGGTCCAGCCACTGGTAATCCTGATGCTCTCTGCTCACTTTAATTTCACCGTCCAAGTATTCCCCTTCAAAAAATAAATAAAAAATATGGAATAACCCATCTGTTTTTAACACCTCGTGTCTCGCATAGGCAACGGGTATAGGACGGACTTTAAAATTAACTATGCCGGTTTCTTCTGTGATTTCTCTTGTTAAAATATCCAAAATCGGCGCTGTAAATTCATCCTTATGTATCCTGCCGCCCGGAAAATCATAAAAGCCGGCAAAGGGACCATCATTGAACGATTTTAGAACAAGGACTTCGCCCTTCTTGTTTTTTAGGAAGGCTTTTAGAGATATTTGATAAAAATCTTTTTCAGATGGCATAAATTATCATCTATTGTAGAGACAGGTTTAAAACCTGTCTCTACGGGAAATTCCGCAAAACCACGCTCTATGATGTTGTAATATAAGGCTCCTGCAATGCATTATTTAAAAACCATCTAAAATCCTGAAAATTTTGATAAAGAAATGCTTTACCTCCTTTATCTTGATATAAGTTCGTCACTTTTAAGGAATCATCAATCAATAAAGTGTTATTGATTTCTTTCCCCATTTTCGCGAGGGCGATATCAAAAAGCTTTCCCTTTTGATCTTTTTTTAAATAACCATAATCCGCAGAATTGATAACCACATCAAATAACTTATTCAGGCTGTGATTTTTCACCGTGATTTTGCTAAACACATCCATATTATCTGTGATCAAGCCTATTTTTTTCACCCTCTTTTTCAAGCCCGCGATATAGTTGCGCAACTCTTTATTTATCTTCATCAAGCGTACGCTCTTAACAAATAACCTTTCTAAAAGCGTGCCGTTAATGGCTGTGTTTTTGGCAATGATATGGTTAATCTCTGCGGAACTTATTTTACCACGCATCCATTGCTCCACCAACTCCTCTCTGTCACCGAAAATATTCTCCTGAATCCAGACATAAACTTCAGGGTATGTTTTTTCCAAAGTCGCGCGATAAAAGCGGTCATAGCAAAGCACGCCATCAAAGTCGAACAAAAGACTATGCAGATTGAACATAAAATTATCACCTGTTGTAGAGACAGGCCTGCCTACCGTCAGGCAGGTTTTAAACCTGTCTCTACTACGGATAATCTAAACCCCATAATACATTTTAATACAACCATCTAAATCCGGCACTAATTTCATATTTAGAGCATCCTGCGGCATT
Organism: Candidatus Doudnaibacteriota bacterium; assembly: GCA_041644975.1. GTDB lineage: Bacteria > Patescibacteriota > JAQUNI01 > JAQUNI01 > JAQUNI01 > JAQUNI01. Next base: position 4,847 of record JBAZQX010000010.1, read on the forward strand.
ACCCACGCGTGTTCCCTGTGTTCACGGGGATTGATTTTAATAATGGGTTCAGAATCTAATTTTAAAAAAAATATATGATATACAAAATCGTAGTCAGGATATCTGACATAGACCTTATGAAAATAATCCAATTTTTCTGATGAAACCTCTAAACCTGTTTCTTCTTTAATTTCTCTCACCATCGCCTCCCGTTCGCTTTCCCCTGTATGAATCTTGCCCGCGGGCACACCCCATTTATTGCCTTCTAACTTATGACTATTGCGAAACAAAAGAAGAATCTTGCCCTTAAATTCTACATAGCAGCTCGCTACCTTAAAACGGGGTTTAAAATTGGGGGGAGTTTTTAGAAAAATCATATCGGGTGTGGAAATCTCTAGCTCAATTCAAAAAATTGAACCAATGAGGTGATGACCACGTTGGCTCCATAGTCCCCGAAGGGGCTGTGGAGCCAAAATGCGAGCCTTATTTATTAGAACGGATCATTTAATACGATAATACTATTATCATTCAAAAGCCTATTCCGCGCCGAAGAATAAATCCATTCCTCGGGTTTCAAAACATATTCTTTTTTCACTGGGTTTTCGTGAATGTAATTTGCTTTTTGGAGATAGAATTCTTCGCTCACAATTATTTCGGGATAATTTTCTCTTTGCCAAATTTGATTTTGATATCCCTTTTTGCGAGCAAAACTGTTTTTGATTAAGTTGAAAATATACTTTCTGTTATCTTCTTGAAGTAATTTCAAGATCTCCTGCGTTGTATGTTTTTTGAAGTCGCTGATGATTTGCGATAATTTAAAGCCTTCTTTTACTTGAGTAATTAAGTGAATATGATTTGTTAAGATTACATATTCATAAAGCAAAAGCCCTTTGTTTTGTTGGCAATATTTCAAACTATCAATAATTACTTGAAAATATTTTGGGGCTGTAAAAATATCTATCCATTCAATAATAGTAAGAGTTAAAAAATGTATTTCGTTCTCATTTTCTTTGTATATACGAAAGGAAGGCATATTCCAATAAAATCAAGGCTTGCATTTTGGCTCCACAGCCCTCGCTTCCGCTTGGGACTATGGAGCCAACAAGTTACTTTTCAGTAAGATTGAAATTAAAAACTTTTACGGGGATGCCTTTCGCTTTTGCTTTGGCAATTGTGTCTCGCGTACCAAGGCCATCACTCATTTCAGAAATTATATAAAAGGCTATCAATTCGTCAGAGGCTTTCACTATTTCAGAATTTCTTTCAAAGTAAGTTTCCTTATTCACAACAGTATTTTTCTGGTTCTCAATTAATGATTTCGGATTAGCAGTTTTTGACCGTGAAAGTTGATTAATCAAATTTTTAGCCTGTTCTATAGTAATCACTCCCTCTTGCGCTCGTTTATAATAGTGTGCTGCGTATATCTCTAATGAAGTTGGAAGAAAAATTTTTATTTTTTCTCCTTTTGGATTTTGCCTCAACGCTTCAGCCAAAGCTACCGAGTCAACGCCCAATGCTCCTCCTGAAACAATACCATTACCTTGCATAATAATCTCACGCACGGTTTTACGTACTGCATTTTCAACTTCATTATTCGTTTTTCTCCAGCCTCCGCTGATTCCTATATATTTCATATTTTATTCCTACGCCCCATAGCACTTTTTGAATTTATTTTTGCATCCGCAGGAATTCTTCAAGTTTAGGTAGAATATCAGCAATACTATCATATTCAATCACTACATCAGCAATTCCCATTACAGTATCTTTAACCACAGTACCCTTTTTCATAATAACAACAATTTTCTTACCAAGAGCATATGCAATACCTGCTTCAATAGCTCTTCCTGTCGGTTTTTCAGTCATATCAATCAGTAGGGCATCTGACTTTTGAATTTCTTCTTTCGCTCTCCGCATCAATTCTTTCACATCATTGAAAATCTTTCTGTAATTTTCTATGTCTCTAGTAAAACAAAAATCTTCAAAGCCAGCAACTCTGACTATTGAACACAAGTTTTCTATATTTTTTTGGCTATCGCCAAATGGTGCAGTAATAAAAATTCTCATATTCTATTTCCCACAACACTTTTTATACTTCTTTCCTGAACCACAAGGACAGGGGTCATTGCGGCCGACTTTGGGCCGCGTTACTGGCGCGTTATATTGCTCCCTTGATGCTTCTCTATTTGCGGGCTGAAATGGCGATTGCGCTTCCGGCTTTATTGCCTGAACATTTGTGCCGGGCGCGTTCGGCATCAAAATACTTACCTTAAAAATCGTATTCGCAACATCGCTTCTAATCTTTTCTAAAAGTTTCTGGAACAGTTCATAACCCTCGCGCTTGTATTCCACTAAAGGATCGCGCTGACCATAGGCTTGGAAACGCACGCCTTCCCGCAAATAGTCCATCGTGTCTAAGTGTTCAGTCCAAAGCGTGTCCATAATCCGCAGAGCCACGGCTTTTTCCACTTGGCGCATTCCCTCGGGCTTCAATGCCTGCTCCCTTTGAGTATAGTTCTGTTCGGCTATTTTGAATAAATATTCAATTATTTTAGTCCGCCCATGGCTTCCCCCTCCAGTAATATCTTGCGCCATCTTTTCCAGAACAGCGCATAAGTTCTCGCGGCTTATTCCTGACATTGTCTCCAAGGGTAAAAGCGCATACATACTCTCGCAGATTTCTTGAATATCCCAATTATTTTCTTTGTCTCCCATGGTGTGGGTCATTACAATCCCTTCTATCTCTTCTTCAATCATCTGAAGAATTGCTTTTTTTAAAGCCTCGCCATCATCTAAAATCTCTCTGCGTTTTTTATAAAAAACTTCTCTTTGTTTATTTAAAACGTCATCATATTCCACGAGATGTTTCCTGATGTCAAAGTTATTGCCTTCCACTTTGGATTGGGCAGATTCTATAGAACGGGTAAGAATCCGATTTTGAATCGGCTGGTCGGGGGGCAAACGCAAACGGTCCATCAGCATCTTAATCCGCTCTCCGCCAAAAATGCGCATCAAATCGTCTTCCAAAGAAACAAAGAATTGCGAAGAGCCCGGATCGCCTTGGCGACCAGACCTCCCCCGCAACTGATTATCAATCCGCCGCGCTTCGTGCCGTTCAGTGCCCAACACATGCAAACCACCCAACTCCTTCACTCTGACCCCAAGTTTGATATCCGTGCCGCGACCGGCCATATTGGTCGCGATCGTGACGCTGCCAGCCTGCCCCGCTGCGGCAATAATCTTCGCTTCCCGCTCATGATTCTTGGCATTTAAAATCTCATGGGGCACGCCTTCCCTTTCCAGCATTCCAGAGAGGACTTCATTTTTCTCAATGGAAATCGTGCCGACGAGCACGGGCTGCCCGGCTTCGTGCAGTTTTTTAATCTCCTCCGCCACGGCCTTAAATTTTCCTTCCTCGGTTTTATATACCACATCCGGCAAATCCAGCCGGATCATTGGTTTGTTAGTCGGAATAATTAGCACATCCAGATTGTAAACCTTGCTGAATTCTTCAGCGCTCGTCGCCGCGGTGCCCGTCATTCCGGCTAGTTTTTTATAGAGTCGAAAATAATTCTGGAAAGTAATCGTTCCCAAGGTCTTGCTTTCTCTCTGCACTACCACTCCTTCTTTTGCTTCAATCGCTTGGTGCAAACCTTCGGAATAGCGGCGGCCCGGCATTAAACGCCCCGTAAACTGGTCCACAATAATCACTTCACCATCTTTTGCCACATAATCGCGATCGCGCTTGAAAAGGGCATAAGCGCGCAGGGCTTGCTCAATATGATGCACCGTGCTAATACCGCGCTCTTCATAGATATTCTTTACACCCAAGATTTTTTCAAGTTTGCCGATCCCTTTTTCAGTTAAAGCCACGGCTTGCATTTTCTCGTCCACATTGTAATCTTCGTTCTCTTTCAAACGCGGCACAATCCGAGAAAATTCATAATACTTATCCGTTGACTCGGTGTCTGGCGCGGAAATAATTAAGGGTGTGCGCGCCTCATCAATTAAAATAGAGTCAATTTCGTCAACAATAGCGTAACTAAGTTCTCGCTGCACCATTTGAGAACGCTCCCAGACCATATTATCTCGCAGATAATCAAAGCCAAACTCATTATTCGTGCCATAAGTAACATCGCAAGCATAAGCCTTGGCGCGGGTAATTTCCTCTAGATGAGAATTCACCGCGTCACCCATCTCTACCTGCGCATTGGCGCCGCGCTCCCCTCCCTTACCTTGGTATTGAAAGGCTTTTTCGTGTTCAACGCAACCCACCGAGAGTCCGAGTAAATGATAAATCGGCCCCATCCATTCAGTATCACGGCGCGCTAAATAATCATTCACCGTAATCACATGCACGCCTTTTCCAGTTAAAGCATTCAAATAAACAGGCATTGTCGCGGATAAAGTCTTGCCTTCGCCAGTTTTTTGTTCCGCAATCCTGCCTTGATGCAAGACTATACCCGCCAAAATTTGCACATCATAAGGCCGCTCTCCAATGGTGCGGCGGCTGGCCTCCCGGCAAGCGGCGAAGGCTGAAGGAAGAAGAATATCTAACTCTTCACCCGCTTTAATTTTCTTTTTCAACTTCTCTGTAAAGACGGGGAAATCTTCATCTTTAAATTTTTTGAACTGCGGCTCCAAACGATTAACCCCATCAACCAATGGCTGCATTTTTTTTAAAACCTTATCGTTAGGGTCGCCGAAAAGTTTAGTGAGAAACATAAAAAATTCAAAGTTTAAAAATCAAAAATCAAAATGACATTGTAAAATGTTAAAATTATTTTGGGAATTTAGGCTTTAGCCTTTTCACCCTTTCGGGTGACTACCCGTTAGGGTGGCAAAACTCTATAAAAACCTCGGTTGTTCAATAAAAATTTGGTTTTAAAACCATAAATGGTAAATTCCCAAAAAATGTAATTTATTTTAAAATTTTGCATTGTCATTTTACATTTTGATATTTGATTTTTGCATTTTTATTTCCTCCATCTCCACACCTTCACCCACCTCTTCCAGCTTCTCTCCTCGCCCCGCCTTTTGTCCCGCATCTTGGTTTTAAATTTGCGGATCTCTTGAATCATCTCCTCCCGGCAAATATCAATGGCGGCATACAAATCCTGGGCTTCTTCTTTAGTGTAAAAACGACTGCCCCTTATTTCCAGCATTACTTCCGCGTAAAAAACATTACCCTTGCGGTGACGTTTATTGAGCGCCACTTCTACCCGCGCCAGTTGAATATCATTTAAGAACTTAGCGAGAGACCCGATTTTTTCTTCAATATAACCCTTTATTTTCTCATCTAAATTTAAATTTTTTGCTCTGATTTTGATTTGCATAAATAAAAGTTAAAAGTGAAAAGTGAAAAGGTAAAAGTAAATACTTTGATTTTTTTATTCAAATCCCACAAACTGTATCTCTGTTTCTAAAACTAATCCATACTTTTCATAAACCCTCTGCCGCACTAAATCAATTAAATCCAAAACATCTTTGGCTTTGGCTTCTCTCTCATTCACAATAAAATTGGCGTGTTTCTGGGAAATTGCCGCTCCCCCCATCATCTTATTCTTTAAGCCCAGTTTTTCAATCAAACAAGCCGCCTTGATTTCACCATACTGGACGCATTCAGATGGCATATTTTTTAAAAACCGCTCTCCTTGCTTTTCTGAAGATCCCTTCGGGTCTGAAGACCCTTCAGGGTCTGAACGACCTTCGGACTGAAGTCCTCGGGACTGAAGTCTGGCGTAGCCATGAAAAGGAATATTTTTAAAAACCGAACCCGCGCAATTTTTATAAGGATGGCGCGCCCGCACTGCTTTAGCCCTTTCAATCTTTTTTAAAATTCTTTCTTTATCCGGAGCGGGTTCAAAGACAAAATCAGCATCTAGAATAATATTGTGATTTCTTTTAAAGACACTTTTCCGATAGTCAAATTGACACTCCTTTTGGGTGTAAATTTTGACCTGCGAATGCTTCGGGTCCAAAACCCAAACGGTCTTGACTTTTTCGCCGATAAAATGTCCAAAGGCGCCCGCATTGCCATAAATCGCGCCACCCACTGTGCCAGGAATGCCAGAGAGATCCTCCAGACCCGCCAAACCTTGATTTAATGATTCTCGGATTAACGCTCCTAAAGCCAAACCCGCGCCACAATGAATTTCTCGGCCGCGGCATTCTAGTTCTTGATTGGCAATTTGAATTACTAAACCCCGAAAACCGCTATCAGCCACGAGAACATTGCTCCCGCCTCCCAATATATAATAAGGCAATTTCAAATCCTGGGCTATGCCTACCGCTTTTATTATATCCTTTTTGTTTTTAGCCGTAAAAAAATAATCTGCCGGCCCGCCGATTTTAAAAGTAGTATATTTTTTTAAATCTTCACTAATCCTTAAACCAGCTAATTCTTTTTTCCCACTCTTTGAAAAAATGTCTATCATTGACTTTGGAATGAAAAATTGTATAATTCACTAATCCCTTTAAAACAGGGAGGTTGAAGCGCCGCTGTTTTCTAGTATGCGCCGCTGTGATTCCTAAGTCAGATTAATAATTACAAAACACTTAGCGCCTTTCTGAAACCGGAAAGGGAATGAATGGAGGAAATTGAAATGGATAACATTGTGGATGCCTATGTTGTATCTGCGCTTGAAGGCAAAAGGGACTGGTACTATTGCCGAACCAAAGACACAGAGAAAAAAGTTCTAGCCCAGGCAAAGCATCAGCAAACAGAAATTCCGAAGGGAACTCTAGTTAAAATCAAACTTGCCTCTAAGGGTGATATAGGGGAAATCACGGAAGTTCTAGAAAACAAGTTTGGCAAAATGTGATAATGATACCACGGAAAGAGCACCTTAAGGATAATTAAACATCACTACAGTGGAAAAGATTATGAAATCATCTATCCATTGTGGTAAAATGATCTTTTTTTCAAGCCAGGAGATATTATAATCCCTGGTTTTTTAATACTGTTATCAACCGAGGAGTTAACTGATTGATATCCCCCGCGCCCATAATTATTACTGCATCGTTACGACGTACATTCTTCAATAAATAATGGATGATTTCTGAAAAATATTCCAAATAAACCGCTTCGGGGCGTTTTCTACTTATTTCCCGCGCCAGCTTTTGACTTAAGGCGGTTAAGTTCTGATTACTGATTTCATCGCGACCCAAAACACCAAAAATTTTCGTAATAATCACACGGTCCGCGTCTTGGAAAGCCTTGGTGAATCCCCGAAACAGCTTCTCCGTGCGCTGAATTTGGTGGGGCTGATAAACACACCAAATCCTCCGCTTGCCATATTTCTGCCGCGCCGCCCTCAAGGTCGCCTTGATTTCCGTAGGGTGGTGACCATAGTCGTCAATAATCGTCACCGCCTGATCATACTTCACTTCAAAGCGACGCCAACTGCCCTGGTAATGACCTAGCGCTTTCAAAATAACCTTTTCCGGAATCTCTAGAGCTTGGCCAGCCGCAAACGCCGCTAGAGCATTTTGGATATTATGCTCGCCGGGAATTTTTAAAACCCTTCCTATTTTTTCCCGCGGTCCCTCCTTATAATCAATAAACCTTCCACTATTCGTCATTGCGAAGAACGAACCGCGAGGTGAGCGACGAAGCCCGCCCGCCTCGCCTGAAGCGAAGCGATGGCGGGCAGGCAATCTCAATAAACTAGATTTACCACGCGATGAGATTGCTTCGTCGTCGTCCCTCACTTTTTTAAGAAAGTGAGGGACTCCTCCTCGCAATGACATTATAATCTTACTAGTGGTAATCAAAAAACCATTTTTAGGCAATAAACCGACGAAATTCCCAAAGGCTCTCTTGATATCCTTAAGGTCTTTGTAATAGTCAAGGTGGTCCTCTTCAATGTTCATAATTACGATAATATCCGGATGATAATTCAAAAAAGCTCTTTTGTATTCGTCCGCTTCAATCACTAAATATTTACCCGCACCTAGTTGGCTATTGGCATTATTTAACTCTTTTAACTTGCTGCCAATAATGATTGTGGGGTCTAATCCGGCTTTTAACAATATCAAAGAAATCATTCCGGTAGTTGTAGTTTTTCCGTGGGTGCCGGAAACGCAAATCGTAAAATATTTTTTGGTAAGTTTTCCCAAAGCCTCCGGATAGGTGAGGCTTCTAATGCCTCGTGTTTTCGCTTCCCGCAATTCAGGGTTATCTTCGGAAATGGCTAAGTTATAAATCACCAAATAAGTATTTAAAGGCAAGTTTCCCTTTTGATGTTTGCCGACCTTGATTTTCGCGCCTAATTTCCTTAAATCCTTTATCGTTTCCGAAGCCGCTAAATCTGAACCCGAAATCTTGTATCCTTTTTCTAAATAAATCCGCGCTAAACCCGAAATTCCAATCCCGCCAATGCCGATAAAATGGATTTTTACTTTTTTCTTTATTGACATATAATAAAATATGTTCTATACTCAATGGATTGTTTCCATTGTTTTTGTTCTTTGTAATATATCATATATTGATATTAAGGGTATTTAACTGCAAAACGGGAGGTATGGATAATGGCAAAAAGACAAAAAGTAGAGATATTATTACTGCTACCTATAATAATAGGGATATGGATATTCAGTCTTTACCCCGATCCACCCATAAGAAAGCTCCCTTGCCGAGAGAAAAGATTCGGCATGATCTTAACAGGAGAGAAATATGTGGACTGCCGAGGCAGGTATCCAATCGTTTATAAAGATTGGGGACCAGACTATCAAGTTGATGAGTTTGAACGACCAGAAATCCACAAGGGAGTATGCGTGCAGAAAAAATTCGTCTTGTTGGAAAATGAGAAAAAGGCAGAGGAGATGAACAGCGCTGTTGATGAACTCAACTATGCGGGGAATTTTATCCCCAAGGATCCTTATAAACGTTATGTTTGGAGAAAATCCCCGGAAGGAGAAACTGTGCAGGAAAAGTTTGAGAAAATGCTTGATGATTATAACAAGCAATAAATTCGGAGGTGCGCAATGAAACTGAAATGGTTGATTAGTATTTTATTATGCATATTAGCATTAAGCGTCTTATTTTGTCTTAAGTTAACGCGAGAAAAAACTCGAAAAGAGGACTTACAATGTCAAAACCTTACGAATCAAATGCTGGATTTAGCAGAGGACGCATTGCGTTATGCCAAACCGACAGAAGGAGATTGGAAAAAATTTACAGACATCGGCTGGGCATTTATGCCGACTGATGGTAAAAACTGGGCGTATTGGCGGGACAAGCAAGAAGAGGTGCAATTTTTCACCCTCCTTGATCTTGCTCTTTATCAAGACAGGAATAATCATGTCTGTCTACGCCCTTTCCAATATCGCAAGGCGTATGCCTTCAATCCTGTGTCTCTCGCTGATAATGATAAGAAACTTCAACGAGTGGATAATGTCCAAACTACTTACGGACGGATTTGGATAGAAGTTCAAGAGCCCGGCAAATTAGTTTTAACTGGCCTCACCTTGCCCTTGAAATTCCGGACGCCTCGTAAAGTCGCTCTAGAGATATCAAACCATTATCTTGTGGAATGTACAAAAGAATCCAGCGCTTTTTACTGGAAGCCAGTAGGTAAATTAAGTATTGAAACCTATAAAGAGAATGAGACAGAAATTCAATGACTTACAATGCGAGTGTTTCATCACTCGCTTTTTTTTATTTTTTTAAAATCTCGGAAGCGATCTTGCGAGCCGCATCAAACTTAGCTAAACTTTTAGCTTTCTTACTCATTGTTTCAAGTTGATTGGGATTTTTCAATAAACTTGTAATCAAACTAACTAATTTTCGCGAAGTTAAATCTTTTTGCTCCAAAACAATACTTGCCCCTCTTTTCTCAAAAATCTTAGCATTAGCGAACTGGTGATCAGAAGCAGCAGACGGCAAAGGGATTAAAATTGACGGCAAACCACGCGCCGCGATCTCGGCTAGAGTGTTCGCGCCGGCGCGGGAAATAACAAGATCGCAGGCAACATAAGCAAGAGCCATTTTTGCAACATCTAAATATGAGCAAAAACGATAATGGTTTTCTGTACTTATAAGATTGCCTGCCCGCCATCGCTTCGCTTCAGGCGAGGCGGGCGGGCTTCGTCGTCCCTCGACAAGCTCGGGACTCTCCTCGAGCCTGAACGGCCTCGCAATGGCGGAAGCAGTGTTAACGCCAGTTAAATGAATAATTTGATATTCAGAGAGTTTAGGCAAAGACCGAGAAATTAACTCATTAATAAACCGCGCGCCTTGGCTACCGCCCATAGCCAAAATAGTCGGCTTATCTTTTGATAAATGAAAAAATTCGCGCGCCTTTACAGGGTCACCCTTCAAAATTTTCCGCCGCACAGGGTTGCCGGTAAAAATATATTTACCCGGCAGAGACTTGACAGACAGCGTCTCCGCAGAATGCGCATTAAATCCCAATAAAACTTTGCTCGCCAACCGGCTGGCGATTCTATTTGCAAGCCCTGGCACCGCATCAGATTCATGAACGATGATTTTTTTACGCGCGAGCCAGGCGGCGATTACGACGGGCAGACTCACATAACCGCCCTTACTAAAAACCACACGGGGCTTAAATCCCAGGACCAGAAAAAAACTTTGAAAAATCCCCGCCGGAATCTTAAAAAAATCAATCAAATTCCAAAAAGAAAAATAACGCCTGAACTTACCACAAGCGATTTTTTGAAAAGGGATATTATTTTCTCTCGCTGCTCGCTCCTCGGGATGATCATCTCCCAGCCAAAACAATTTCAAATCTTTCCTTCGTCTTCTTAGTTCTTGAACCACAGCGACAATGGGAATTGTATGACCGCCCGTACCGCCGCCAGTAAGAAGAATACGCATAAATATGAAGCAGGAATTATGAATTAGGAAGCCCTCCTACGCCCTTCGGGCTTCGGCGGGCAGGCAGGAATATGAGGGTACAAGATTAATCCATCATTCCTGATTCATTATTCCTGATTCCCAATTCCCAATTCTACACTGTCTGCTTTGAGATATTCGTTAAAATCCCTACCGCGATCAAAGAAATTACCATAGCAGATCCACCATAACTAATCAAGGGCAAAGGAACCCCTGTTAAAGGGATTAAACCACTTAAAGCCAGAATATTAATAAAAGCCTGAAAACAAAGCCAAGAAGTGATGCCGCCAGCAAGCAACCGGCCAAAGCTATCGGGACTTGCCCGCGCAATCTTAAATCCCTGGTAAGCTAAAAAAGAAAAAATAAACACTAAAAAGGAAACCCTAAGGAAGCCTAGCTCCTCACAGATGACCGCAAAAATAGAATCTCCGGCGACCTCGGGTAAATAGCTATACTTCTGCCTAGACTGACCAAAACCCAAACCCCATAACCCTCCCGAGCCTTCCGCGATTAAAGCCTGATTTAAATGGTAGCCAATCCCTTGGGGATCCGTTTCAGGATTGCGGAAAACAACAAAACGATCCATCCTGTAAGGCGCGATCACAATTAAAAGCCAAAAGGTTAAAACCAAAATACCCCCAATCATCGCTAAATGATGGAGGCGAGCACCGGCAAGATAGAAAACAATCACAGAGCTAAGTAGAATAATAGATAAAGTCCCTATGTCTGGTTGCAACACAATTAAAAAACTCACCACCCCCAAAATAGTTAAGAAGGGGAGAAAACCATATTGGAAATGGGAGACCTGCTCTCGTTTTCCTGAAAGCCAAGTAGCCAGATAAATGACAAAGGTGAGTTTGAGCAGTTCTGTGGGTTGAAAAGAGAAATGGCCGGCTCCGATCCAGCGCCGCGCTCCCTTAAAACCCAATCCGATTCCCGGGATAAACACTAAAACTAACAAGATTAAAGAAATAATTAAAGCGAGAAAAGCCCATTTTTGCCACTTGTGATAATCAATCTTCGCAAAGATGAGCCAAGCGATAAAACCTAAAAGCGCACCAAAGAAAAATTGGTGGCGCAGGTAATATGAATTACTGCCGAATCTTTCATAAGACAAAACGGAGCTTGCAGAACCAATCATCACCAGTCCAAAAATCACCAAGGCAAAAACAGTAATAATCAAGGAATAATTCGGTTTGTGCATCAAATCAAAGTTAAAAGTTAAAAGTGCCCGCCCGCAACGCCAAGCGTAGCTTTGGCGGGCGCGGCAAAGTTAAAAGTTCAGTTCCAAATTTCAAATTTATTCCTTAAATTTTAAATAAGTAACTGCCTGCCCGCAGAAGCTGCCCCCTTCGCCGAAGTGGCTACGGAGGCCGAGTCGGCGCAGGTGGGATATTTACATTTTGATTTACTTCTCTATTTCCTTCTTCGTCAACAACCCTGATTGCGCCCCATAGTCTTTGAGCACGCTGGCGCCATTTTTTACTCCCCACAAAAGCGCTGTCCTTATATCTTTACCCAAAACAATAGCTCCCAAAAAGGCAGCGGAAAAGGCATCGCCAGCGCCCGTCGTATCCGCAACCTCACTCGCCTTTACTGCCTCTTCAAAGTTTAGTTCCTTGCCATCATAAGCCGATGCTCCTCTGGCCCCTTCTGTGATAACCACGATCTTGGGACCCCAAGAAAAGAGTTCGCGCGCGATATTACCGGCAAGCAAAGAAAAATTTTTATTCTTGCTTAAAACAAGCTCAATCGCCTCATCCAGAGTTAAAATTAAAATTTCCACATTATGCAAGATCTCTCGCAACCCTTCATACCCTGAAGATAATTGCGCCAACCCAGGATTAAAGTAGATTTTAATTTTCTTCTTCGCCGCCAAATCTACTGTCTCTCTTAACAACTTTAACCATTCGCCAGTGAGGGAAGCAATATAGATCCACTTGCTCGCGAATCTTTTGCGCCCCAGATTTAAATTATTGCTTGCATTTTTGTCCACAAACACAACATGATCTCCGCCGCCCTTCTCATCAATAATGACCACGGAGAGATCGGTCCTCTCCTTTCTATCCCAAGAAATGAGCTCCCCGGAAACCTTCGCGGCTTTAAGATTTTTCTTAATCTTCAGACCATCCAAGTCACGGCCTAAGTTCACCCGGCAGGCTACGCGCAGACCTAATTTTGCCAATCCTACCGCCACATTACAAGCTCCGCCTCCAAAATTATCATAAGTGTGCAGAACCGGAATTTTGGCGCCATATTCAAAACCCAAAAGCTTGTTCGCTAATGGATCATGATTGGTGGTAATTAGCTTGCCTGCCGCGGTGCGGATCACGATATCGCGGGTCGCACCGCCAAAAGTTACCACATCGTAGTGCATAAATTTAAAATTAAAGTTTGTTTAGGAGTATTCAATCGTGAACCCCGTTAGAGAACGAAGTTCTCTAACGGGGTGAATAAGGTTCATAAAAATGAGAGCCACAGGAGCGTGGATTATTTCAGTAATACTTCCAGAAGATTGATTCCCGTCATCTCTTCAGGTTTGGGAATGTCCAGAAACGCTAAAACTGTAGGCGCGATATCGGAAATTAGCCCTAAAGGATAACTCCCATCAATATAATCAAGCGCGCTCTCTCTCCCCTTGCCTTTTAAATCTTCAGTGATCAAAATAACAGGCACGGGGTTAGTACTATGTTTTGTCTCGGTGGTACCAGTCTTCAGATCTAATAATTCTTCCGCGTTTCCATGATCTGCGGTTATAATAAGAGCGCCGCGTTGCGCCAAAACCTCCTTCACAATTTGCCCTAAACATTTATCCAGGAATTCAATCGCTGAAACAGTAGCATCTAGATTCCCCGTATGACCCACCATATCTGGATTGGCAAAATTCACCACTATAAAATCATACTTCTTTTCCTTTAATTCTTGGATGGTGCGCCTCGTTACCTCCGGAGCGCTCATCTGGGGTATTTCGGCATAATTTTTATTCCCTAAGGAGGGGATTAACGCATAATCCTCGCCTGGCCAGGGTTTTTCACATCCGCCATCAAAAAAATAAGTTACATGGGCATATTTCTCGGTTTCACCGATATGAATCTGGGAAAGCCCCGCACGGCTTAATGTTTCCGCTAAAGTCATCTCTATTTTCTCATCCCGAAAAGCCACATGAGAGGGCCAATCTTTGCTATAAGCTGTCATGCCCACAAAAAATAAATCACGGATTTGCTTACCGCGTTCAAACTTTTGGAAATCATCTTCTATAAAAGCGCTGGTAATTTCGCGTGCTCGATCTGCCCGATAATTAAAAAAGATTAAAGCATCATGATCTTGCACTAATCCGACCGGTTTGTCATTTTTATCCACGATAACCAAGGGCTCAATATTTTCATCAAAAGTATTTTGGGCGTAATAAGATTGAATTTCCTCATAAAAATCTTGCGTCTTTTTGCCTCGCCCTTGCGTCATCATCTCATAGGCCTTCTCTACCCTGTCCCAATGATTATCGCGGTCCATTGCAAAAAAACGGCCGCAAAGAGTAGCCACCTTCCCAATTTCTAAAGTGTGAATTTGGGAATCCAAATTTTTTAGATAAGAAAGACCGGCCTGCGGAGCAGTATCGCGCCCATCTAAAAAAGCGTGAATAAAAACGTCTTTGATATCTTCCCCTTTAGCTAGCTCCAAAAGGGCAAAAAGATGATCCATATAACTATGCACACCGCCAGGGCTCAATAACCCCATCAAATGTAATCGGGAATTATTCTTTTTAACATGTTCTATTGCTTCCAAAAAAGCAGGGATTTTAAAAAATGAACCATCTTCAATAGCGTTATTAATCTTAGGCAAGTCCTGTAGAATGAGCCGTCCCGAACCTAAATTCAAATGCCCAACTTCGGAGTTACCCATCTCCTGCCAAGGCAAACCAACAGCCTCCCCTGACGCTTGCAATGTGGCGGCGGGAAATGTTTTGGCAAGATCATTAAAAACAGGGGTCTGCGCTTCCCTCACAGCATTCACCCGCGTCGGCGGACCAATACCCCAACCGTCTAAGATAATTAAAACTACGGGACAATATTTTTTCGCACTCATATATTTTCATTTCTTTTTTGCAAATTCAGCACCAAATTAAAACTCGAAATGCCTGCCCGCTAGCCTAGCAGCAGCTTAGGCAGGCGGGCAAAATGACAATAAAATTACAAAAAAGGGAGTTTACTCTTCAGGGTTTCATTAAAAAATTATTCTAATTAACCTAATTGTTCCCCAGTTAGAATACTTCGTTTCTAACGGGGCAAGCTAATTATTCTAAATAAATCCTCCATCCTCCGTAGCAGTAGCTACTGCTACTGCGGAGGACGGGCAATACCCAATGACCAATGCCTAAAATTAATTTTGGTTATTCATGATTTGGTTATTGGTCATTTCTTAGGTTAATTAGGTCAATTAGAATAATTAGAATAATTTTAGAAGTGAAAGGCTAAAGCCTGAATTCCCCTAAAATCAAGCTTTTTAATTAACACAATCCATTAGGAACTCCTTATTTGCTCTTCAATTTCCATCAACCGATTATACTTACAAATCCTCTCACTCCGAGAAAGGGAGCCGGTCTTGATTTGTCCTGCCCGTGTCCCCACGGCTAAATCAGCGATAAAAGTATCGCAAGTTTCACCTGAACGATGAGAAATAATCGTGCCAAAATTATTTTTTTGGGCTTCTTTAATACAATCCAAGGTTTCCGTCAAAGTGCCGATTTGATTTAACTTGATTAAAATTGCGTTCGCTGCCCTTTCCTGAATTGCTCGCTTTAATCTCTGAAGGTTGGTCGCTAAAAGATCATCGCCAATAATTTGAACTTTATCTCCTAATTTCTGCGCAAGCGAAACCCAGCCTTGCCAATCATCTTCGGCTAAACCATCTTCAATGGCGGAAATTGGATACTTTTCCGCCCATTCACAATAAAGACCTACCATCTGATCGCTGGAGAGAGACAAGCCTTCATTTTTAAAAAGATAGCTTCCCTGTTCAAAGAAAGAGCTTGCCGCCACATCTAAACCCAAAACAAAATCTACAGGCATTTTAAAACCGCCTCTCGCCATTGCTTCAATAACAAGCTCTACTGCCTGCTGATTAGAATCCAGATTGGGCGCCAGTCCTCCCTCGTCGCCCACATTAGTGTTATACCCTTTCTCTTTGCACAATTCGCGTAAACAATGAAAAACTTCACTGCCCATTCTCACCGCCTCAGCAAAACTTCCTGCCCCCACTGGAATCGCCCAAAATTCCTGAAAAGACAAACGATTATCCGAATGTTTTCCGCCTTCCAAAAGATTGAAACAAGGCATCGGCAAATCTTCCGAAATTGGTCTAATCATAGAACTCTCTTTATTGTTCCTCGGCACAGATGAAAGTTTACGAATCCATTGCCAAAGTTCTAATTTTTGTACTCGGGCGGCGACACGAGCAACACCCAAAGAGATAGAAAGAATCGCGTTTGCCCCCAAACGGGATTTATTTTCCGTGCCGTCCAGCTCAATCATCCGCTCGTCAATTTCTCTCTGTTTTGCAACATCCATACCTTTCAAGGCTTCTAAAATCTCATCATTAACATTCTTACAAGCCTTAAGCACCCCTTTACCTGAATATCTTTTCGGGTCATTATCCCGCAATTCCCACATCTCAAACTTACCCGTCGAAGCCCCCGAGGGTACCGCGGCTTTTGCTCGCAAACCACTTTCTAAAACAATTTTTGTTTCAATTGTCGGCTCGCCACGGGAATCTAAGATCTCCCGCGCTTTAATGGTTTTTATTTTAGAGGACATAAATTAAATTTAAAATTCAAAAATCAAAATGTAAAATGATCATCGCTTTGCGAGATCTCGCAAAGCGAGACAATGCAAAATTTAAAATGCCATTTTAGCTTCATCATACCTGCCTGCCTTAACATTAACTTGACAATAATAAACGGATATCGTGCATTTTTTATTAACTTTTTTGATCAATTCAATGCACCTTCTCTTGAGTCATTTTGCTTAACTTTCTCAAACCAGGACTAATTTCAACTTTATAAGAAGGAATTTGCACCTCCAACTCCCGCAATCTCTCTGGGAGTTGTTTAACTTGCTTTGCAGTATATTCCCTAATTTCTGAAATCTTTGGCAATCCATAAACTAGCTTCCCATTTTTAATAATAGGAACGAGAAGTTTTTTACCTCTTACATCCTCATCCTCAAGCCCAATAATATCCTTTTTTATTTTGTTGTTCTCCATAATCCGATAAACTTGCTTACGGCCAGGTAGACTTTTCTTTTCCGGAGACAATTTCATTGTTTGTCGAACAACGCCTCTATCTTCTAATTGAGCCATTTTATAAACAATCTCAAGCCTTGGGTCATCAAAAGAAGTTGCCGGTTCAGTGACAACTAAACAACTATCAAAGGGAATTTTTTTATCCATTAGTTCTTTAATTCTCCATTCATTTAAATTCCTAGCGATCATAATTTCAACATCTTGAAGACCGGCTTGATCCAATTTTCGCCTTGCAAAAGTGACCGATTCGGAAAGATCACCACTATCAATATACAATGAATGTACTTTCTTACCTTTCCTTTTCAGCTGCTGACAAACTTGAATGGCATTTTCAACTCCTCTTGCAAAATCATAGGTATCCACAATTAAAGTCGCTTCGTTGTCGGGAAAGGTTTCAGCAAAAGTACTCATCGCTTCCAATTCAGAAGGAAAGGATTTAATAAAATAATGCACGGTTGCTTTAATAAATTTGGTTTCTTCAAAACCATATTTTCTAATGTATCCAGGAGAACTACCTGGCATACAGCCTACAATATAAGCTGATCTAATACATTTCGCCATGGATTCAAAGCTATGAGCTCGATTCGCCCCCACCACAATATTTTTTCCCTTGGCAACCAAAACTAAGCGAATACACTTTGTGGAAAAAATTGTATTAGAAGGAATTACTGTCGTGAAATACACATAAAATAGTGTTGCCTCTCTGAGTGGAGCAGTGACTCTCAAAATAGGTTCCCCTGGGAAAAAAATAGTTCCTTCTTCCATTGCATCAATAGAACCACTGAATTTAAATGTTTTCAGATAATCGGCATTTTTTTTATTGATGACCCCTGACTTTTTCAAAATTTCTATATCAGAATTAGAAAATTTCAAATTCAAAATGGTCTGAACAATTTCCTCTAAACCCGTAAAAACCATAAAGTTACGATTTTTAGGCATATCGCGAGTCAACACATCAAAAGTAGCCATTGCCTTATCCATTTTATATTTTTCCCATACCTTCAAATAAGAGAAACTACTGGTAATTTCAAATGACAGCAGTTCATCTTCCGAAACTAAATGCGATTTGGGTAAATAACTAGGTAATTCCATATTTTTTTGTTCTTTTTGTCACAATAGAAGCCAATGGATTAAATACCGCTACCTTCACTAAAAGTATCTTGCCTTTCAAAAAACTTCTTTAAACTAAAATTTTCTAATAATTTCCTTTCATCTTCTGTTTCTTGCGCACCCAAAGATTCTTTATAATAGATTTCAATAAGAGAACTTATTTGCTGGATTATTTTTTCTAATTCTTGACCCTCGCTTGAACTTACAACAAAAATATTCCCTATGGAGCGCTCGAGTTTAGGATCCCTTCTCTTAAGAAATGATAATAGATCTGTGTGTTCCAAAGAAGGATCAACAATAATAACTGGTTTAGGAATAAAATCTTCTTTATTTTTTGCTTGTTCCAAGGCAGTAGACGAAATTGAGTTTAATAATTCAACAACCGTGCCGGTCTTGCCGTGCAAAACAACCAATGCATTTGATTTTTCCACTAGAATTCTAATCCTTTCCAAAACGCCGTCTGCTTCCTTGATCTCTGAATCTTTGGCATATTCACCTAAAAATTTCCCAATAGTAATGCCTTCAGGTATCAAATCATTTCGACCGAGCTTTTTGGCCTGCT
The DNA here is from genome assembly GCA_041644975.1 of Candidatus Doudnaibacteriota bacterium. Lineage (GTDB taxonomy): Bacteria > Patescibacteriota > JAQUNI01 > JAQUNI01 > JAQUNI01 > JAQUNI01. The sequence goes on from JBAZQX010000010.1 coordinate 23,650, forward strand.
CGGCAGCTGCTTTGGAAGCAGCGCCCATTACACCAGCCTCATATCCTCCAGTTACTATTTTGTGACCACCATTAGCAACTTGATCTCGCGCCAACTCTGTTGCTATTTCTATCGCCCGCTTATCATCAAAACTTCTGTGATTGCTCGTACCAAAAAATACCACCTTAAAATTAGACCTTTTCTCCGGCGTGTCTTCTGCTTCGACATTTTGTTCCTGTTTTATTTCCTCGGGTGTGAAACCTCTCTCTTCACTCAAAATTTTTGTGTTAAAATTGAATAAAATATTTTTCCCATACCTTCAAATAAGTAAAACTGCTGGTAATTTCAAACGACAATAGTTCATTTTTCAAAACTAAAAGGTTTAAATTTTTTATTTTTTAGTTTTAAGATTTGCGTTTTGAGTTTATAATTTAAATTCCCTATCCTCCACCAAATCGGTCTTAAATTCCCGTGTGGCTCCATTCCAGTCAATTTTCACATTTAACTGATGATCCACTGTCCCTGCCTGTTTCTGGGCATAAAGAGAATAAGCTTGCTCGGTTATTCTCATCGGCAGTTTGTATTCTAAAGTGACCGACTCGGTTGTTTTTGGTTCTGTGACTTTAAAAAAGGAAAACACAGTCTTGCCTAATTCTTCATAGGTCGCGGGTTCGCTTTCATTACCGGAAATATTGACTAATTCCGCGCCCTTAGGCACATAAACGCGCGCATAGGTGCGGTAGCGCGTTGACCGCCAGTTAAATTCGCCGATGTGATTGTAAGTCATTGTAAGGCGCGCGATAGGATTTCCTTTCCCATCCCAATTCACCTCATAATCAATAGTGCGCTTCACAAAGGGGTCGCTTTTTAGGCTCGCTAAATTGCAGTCAACGTACAAAAAATAATCGCCGGGAGCTTCCTTAATCCGCCCATCCCAATCAGATAAAACAATTATTTTTTGTAAGGCAGGATCGTTAAGATAAACTAACGCATGCTTTTCACTAAAGCCCTGGACAACAACGTTAAAGAGTTCCAATAACTTATCCTTGGGTAAAGTTAATGCCCGTGCGATAAGAATCTCGCCAAAATCGCCAATAATATTTTTGCGCTGCGTTTTATCCTCAAATTTATAGAAATTCTTTTCCACGTGAAATTCCAATTGGTCAGTAAAATTTTCACTAGTAAACTCATAAGGATAATCTTGGACTTTCACCGACCCCGTCAATTGCAAAATCTTCTCAATGAACGTAGGGGTAATGGCGATAACGCCGTCCAATGTTTCCCCTCCCCCTTCTAATTTATAAAACCACTCCGCTTTTTCGGCGGCTGCAGGAAAATCAGGCGACCAGTTGGAATCACGAAAATACCATTCAAATCTTTTATTATAATCTTGAAAGGGCTTCGGCGTCTCAATTTCACTATTATACTGTTTATCTAAATTATAAGAATCATCGGTGGCGAAACTCGCAATCTCGCCATTTTTCAATTTTAAAATACCATAGGTGCCGATAAAACCACCCGCGGGCCTAAGTTCAGTATTATTCTGAAACAGAAAAAGATAAGTCTTCTCTTCTGGATATCCCAGCATATTGGGCAAAACCTCCGACGCCAGAATAAGTTTATCCACTGTCTTTTGCAATAAGGGCAATTTTCCCTTCATTAAATCAATAGTTCCACCAATTTGCGGCAAAAGACCGGTAGTGCTAATGCCCTCTAAATCCCTTTTTGCTTCTTCTAGTTTATGTTTAGTCTCCTCTAATAAAGGTGTTGATTCAGAAAGCACCTTCAGACTTTCTCTCTTTTTTTCCTCCCCCGCTTTCTCCAACGTACTATCCAGGGGATTCAGAACGGTATTGGCAATATTGGCTAAGTCAGCAAGCGCCCCGCTCAACTCGGAAGCGGAAACAAGCAGGCTGTCTAGGGCAACCACCTGATTACCAAGAAGAGGAATTCCTTTATACCAAGCAAGACGCCCCATCTTATCGCGGGCGGCAAGGAATTCTTGATGGGCCAGAGTTAAATGTAGAGAGGCATCCTTTAAATTGCCCGCGGACAACTCTTCTTCTGCTTTTGCCACAAAGCTTTTGCCGTGCGAAGCATGAGAGTAGACTGCCCACACCGGCTGGCCAAAAACCAAACCCACAATCAAAACAAGGGCGAGAATAATAATAATGAATTTGAAATTGCGATGTTTGGGTTCTTCTTGAGTTAAAAGAGAAAACATTATGAAGTAATCTTTAATTCCTAATAATTTTTAGCTAATAATTTTTATTTAGTTATTGAATTATTGTTTGGTTTATAATGACAATAAAAATTTCCGCCCCAGGCGGATCAGCTCTTCGAGTCTGAAGACTCATTAGAGTTCGTTCAGAGCCTGAAGGCTCTTCAGAACCTGAACGGCCTGAACGACCTAGGGCTGAAAGAGATAAAAATCAGTTAAAAATTAAAAATTGTTTGATATCACTAGCGAGATACCTGTCTGCTCAATATCCGTGCCCGCGAGGAATTATTTTCTAATCTTTCTTCCCTTGGTTTCGGCACCCCGAAGTATTTAATAAAATATTTCACCGCGCTCCCGATATGGATTCGCGCCGCATGATTAAATAGAGCGGAAAAGCCGGATTCAGCCGCGCTGTCTCTGCGATGATAATGAATCATTTCGGCTTCCGGATAATAATAAACCTTCCAACCTTTTTCCCAAAAACGCCGGCACCAATCCATATCTTCAAAATATAAGAAATAACGTTCATCCATTAATCCTACGTCTCTAATAGCCGCCAGCCGCACCATCATGCAAGCGCCAAAAATCCAATCTACCTCCTGGATCTTTTTGTGATTAATATCTTCCATTAAAAACTTCTGGAGAGCCTTCTTAGCAAAACCAAAGCGGCCTAAAAATGTTCTCCGGTAAAGAATGAGTTTCGGGGTAATAAACCTGCGGCAAGAACTCTGGACAGACAAGTCTGGATTTAAAAGTTTGGGGCCGATTAAGGCGACCTCGGGGCGCTTCTCCATAAACTCTAACATTTTATTTAAAGCATTGCCTCGCATGATAATGTCTGGATTTAAGAAAATCAAATATTTTGCCGTATTGGGCGCGTTATTAATGCCCCAGTTAATCGCCGCTCCAAAACCACTGTTATACTGCGAGGCTAAAATCTTAATCTCGGGAAAATCCTTCTGCATCATCGCGAAAGATTCATCTTCCGAAAAATTGTCAATCACTAAAATTTTCCTTTCCATCCCAGGATTATTTTTTAAAATAGAATCCAAACACTGCCGCAGTAACGCAGGGGTTTTATAGTTGATAATGACGATGAAAAAATCTTTCATGAAAAATTTTAAATTTTAAGTTCTAAATTTTTCCGCCCAAGGCAGATCAGCTCTTCGAGTCTGAAGACTCATCAGAGTCTGAACGACCTAGGGCTGAAAATCAATTTGAAAATCCAAATTTTAAATTTTAAAACTTTTTTTCTTTGTTTTAAAATTTGAAATTAAAGCATTTAAAATTGACTTAAAATTAAAAATTTAGAATTTAAAATTATTCTAATGTTTCTCCTTTCGGTACGCTGTCTAAATATTGAGCCGAAACGGTTTTCACCCAAGCCCATTTATAACCTAGAGATTTGAATGTCTCTAAATTCTTGATGGGACGCAGATTGCCATATTCCGCCGCATAAATACCCGGGCGGCCTTTCGCCTGGACAATAATGCCATCATTTAAGACCATCTGTTTATCCGTGGGATAACTTGCCATTTCTTCCTCCGAAATAATCTTAACATCCTTCCAAAAATAACCATTGGCTTGAAAAACATTCCATTCCGCAATATGGCGGCGTTTGCCGTAATCTAAGACATAAATTGCCGGATTTTTCTTAGTGCGAATTAAAGTGCCGTCAATTTTCTTCCCTCCCGATTCCGCTGCCGGACCGCCCGCAATGCTCGCAAGTTCTGTATCACTTATTTTTCTTATATCGGACATCTTATAACCCAAATCTTTCAAAACTTTCATACTGGCAATATGGCGGCGGCGATTGTTTTCAACAACGTAAATTGCTGGACCGCTGCCCCGTACTAATGTTCCGTTGGGATAGGTCATCCGCAATCCTGAATTCGGGTAACCGTCAACCTCGCTTTGGTCCACGGCAATAATCTGACTGTTGCTATAACCGCGAGCCTTGAAGACAGCTAAATTAGTAATCAACATCTTTTCCACCCGCTCTTCCTCTTCATTGTATGTAGTAAGATAGATCGCTTGCCCTCCCTGCGCGCGCAAGAGATTGCCGGCAGGGTGAGAAAGCAAAAACCAATTTCGCCACCCCTGCCAAAGAAGCACAAAATTGCGATTGGCGCCGTGATTTATGCCGTCGCCCACCACCGGCGTGTAGTTATAATTCACCGCCGTGGCAATATTTTTTGGCTTAACAATTTCGCCATCTTCGGTCTTCGCCTCTTTTCCTACTTGGAAGGTATAATTTTCCGGATATTCTAAATAACGATTGCGAATCTGCCAAGCCGCGGATTCCACTTGTTTTTGAAAACCCTTATACCGTTCATCACAGGCGCCGCCGGAAGGACAGGCAAACCCCATAGCGTAATCCAGCGCGCGAGCTGACCGCGCCGCCGCGCTTTTAATCAAAGACTGCTCTTTCTGCAGGGTGGTTAAAAGCCAACAAGTGCTGATTTCATAATCTCTGTAAGCATTGGCGATGACTTTTGCCGCGCTTGCGTCTTCCACTGTATAATCAGCAAGACAGCTCCCCTGCGCTTCCAGGAAGCGCTGCACCTCTTTTTCGGTTCTTAGATTGCAAGAATAAAGCTCATTATCCGACAAGAGATTATTCTTGTCAAAATCAAAGGCTAAAACAAAATTGGGGATAACTAGCGAAAATATTCCTAAAATTGAGAAAATTTTTGTTTTTGCTATCATTGAAATGGAAACAAACTTAAGCGGATAAGCCTAATATTCGCCTAAAGAGTGCTCTTATTTGCACCTTCCAATCATAACAAAAAAAAGAGAAAAGGTCAAAAAAGTAAAATGGAATCGGGAATCAGGAATTATGAATAAGGAATAAAAAAAAATGGCTTATCTTCAAAGATAAGCCCTATTACATATCTATCCTCCGCGTAACATCGCTCTTGCGAAGTCATGTCCTAGAGAGCTCAACATTCCAGGAAATCGTACGCAGAGATAAACAACAGCCATGAGAAAAATTATGATAACAAATCCGATAATAATTTTCTTCCACATAATATACCTCCTTTTAGGCGCTCTCGCTGGTTCAGGTCTCCCAAGCCATAATACGCAAGCCAACAATCAACTTTTAATCTATCGCTTTACCTTTTTTCCGGATGAAAGCCGCGGCGATTCAATTTTTCCGCCTAATTCTTCGTAAATTTGGACAATCGGGCGACCGGGGTTAGTATTATTAAAAGTAATGTAAATATCTTCTTCCAGTTCAAAACGAAGCTGGATACCATTATATGACATCTTTGCTTTCTTGCCATTGACAAAACAACCCTTTTCATCAACACGGACTGTGATTTCAGAAACTGGGAAACTGCCCGCAGTAACTCGTTCTGCCTTAAAAGTCGCCTCAAACATCATTCGCACCTCCATTAATCACTCAAAAAACCTTCTGACCTCTCTTGCCTTAACCCTGCGATTTGCCATAATCACCCGCCGCTTTTTAAAAGCGCGGGGAAGTTGCTTCACTAATTTTAAAAAAGAACCAAGCAGTCGGGGTTCGCGCAATAAAACATAACCCCAGCGCTTCAACTCATACCAAAAGATAAAAGGCGAATCTAATAAGTAATACTGCAGAAAATCGTTTTTGACAAGCATCAAACTATGATTCTTAAAAGAAAAATATTTCGCCCGGAAAGAATGCCGCTTCTTCTCTCTTAAAAAATCTTTACTCTTTGCCTGTTCACATAAGCCTGTGCCGCGCTCGTGGTAGGCGATAGCGCGAGGCGCGTAGACGCATTTCCAGCCGTATAGATTCATGCGCCACGAAAGATCAATGTCTTCTTTGTAGTTTTCAAAATCGCAGTCAAAATACTCGCCAAAGATTCGCACGTCTTCCAAGGCTTTTTTTCGAAAGACGGGCAAAGCGCCTGAAGCGCCAAAAACTTGCTCTCCTTTCCTACATTGCCCCGCGTCAACTTCACCGTGCCCGCGGTCAATCACGCGGCGGTTTTTAAAAATTTTAAAACCTGTGGAGTCAATAATGTTAGTCTTTGTTCCGTCCTCTTTCATTTGCAACAGTTTACCCGCCAAAGCACCGACGCGGTCATCCTTCTCCATCACTTCAACCGCGCTCGCCACAAAATCGTCTTCTAAAATAATATCCGGATTCATACAGATCACATATTGCCCGGAAGCCTGTCTGATTCCCATATTATGACCCTCGGCATAACCTAAATTTCTCTTATTGTCAATAATCTTAATTTGGGAAAAATTTTTCCGCACAAAATCCACCGAATGATCTTCGGAGCCGTTATCAATAAAAACGATCTCTAGATTCGGATAAGTCTGTTCTAAAACCGAATCAAAAGCTTGCTTTAGATATTTCTTACTGTTCCAACCTAATAGATCTATGGTGACTTTAGGGTTCATAATTTTCAAATGCAAAATGTAAAAATCAAAGTGTAAAATGACAATGTAAAGTCTTAAAGTTTATTCTTTTTGACATTTTACACTGTCATTTTGATTTTTGCCTGCCCCGCTCGCCTTTAACTTGTCTGTTGATTGACATTATTTAAGAGATATAAATAAAGTAATTATCAGTAGACTATATTTAACGCGAGGCGGGCCGGGGATTTTTGCATTTTTCATTATCTATGATTTCCAACAAATATATAGTCAATACGATATGCGCAATCCCGAAGCTGGACATTAAAAATGGCGAAGTGCCGCCTACGATTAAGAGCGCGACTAAACCCGACAAAAAACCCAGAATGAGCGCTTTCTGCTCTTTCCCTAAATCGAATTTAAACCAGAGTAGTTTCAAGCCTTTAAAAAATACGCCCAAGATCACGAGACCCCAGAAAGCAAAACCAACAATCCCCCATTTCACGAGCATATCAAGATATCCCAATTCAAAAGAATAAGGATCCGCCACCTCGGCCTCGGTGCGATAGACGGGGAAATAGGTTCCAAAACCCGTGCCCCAAAAAGGATGGCGCAAAATAGAGCCGCCTAAAACCCGCATTTGGGAAACGCGCTGACCAACCGAAACGGGATCCTTTTCTACGCTTACGCTCGTGGCTAAACGATTAAAGAAAAAATTGGAAAAAGAAAGATGGAAAAGACCCTGAAAAACAATCTCGGAAATTAAAAATAGAACAATGGCGCCGACTAAAAGTTTAAACCTTTGTTTCCACGATAACCAGAATAAGAGGAATAGAAGAGCGCCGATAATACCCACCCAAAAACCCCGCGTGTAACTCGCGACAATCGCTAGATACACGAATAAAATAGAAAATAAAATGAGGTTTCTAACATTCTTACTTAAGGATGTCGTTCGCGAACGACATCCTAAATGACCACGAATGAGAATAAAGCTAACTAAGAGCAAAAATCCAATTTGGATAAAAACCCCATTGCCTGTAAAAAGTCTGTAAGCCCCATCCGGCATAATCCCAATCTTCCCGCCATAAAACATCCTAGCCAAGAAGACCTGTTTTAAAAACCAAATATTGATAATATCTAAAGCGGCTAAAAAATATAATAAGGTGAGAATAAAACTCACGGCGACAATGGAAACTAAATAAACTTTGATGAGCTTCTGGCCTTCAGAATATTTAGGCAAAACGGTAAGCAAAAGAAAAAATAGTATATAAAACAAAAATCCGTTAGCGTCTTTTAGAATATACTCCAAAGGAAAACCATAAATCCAGCCCAAAAGCCCCCAAAAAATTGGAAAAAGGAAAAAGAGAACGATTAATGGCTTTGTGAATTTACTCTCCAATAAAGGCGCTAGGCTCACTTTTTTTCTATAAATATAGAAAAGCCAAACTAAAATCAAAATCGCAAAAAAGGCGATGCGGATTGATATTGGCCCTTTGAAATCAAGCCATCTGCCGCCGGCGCCGCCCAAAACCAATTCCGCAATAAAAACATACAAAGCATAATCTAATCTGCGCCAAGCCAAAGCGAAAAAAACCAGAGCAGTAATAATACCCAAAGGCAAAATCAAAAATTTCCAGGCGAAGATATTAGCGAGGATTGCCAAGATAAAGCCGATGGCGAGAATAATGATTAGAATTTTATTTAAATAATGAGACATGGGGATAATTTCTAATTTCAAATTTTAAATTTTAAACCCGCCTACTCACAAGCCTGCTGGCGAAGCCAATGGCGGGCAGGTCAAATCCAAATTTTAAATTTTTTAATTTGAAAACCCTTTCTCCTCTTTCTTCCCTTAGTTTTAAAATTTAAAATTAGAATTTTAAAATTGAATTGCAAACCGAAGGTAGTGAGCCGTAGGCGAACTATTAAAAATTAAGAATTAAAAATTATTTTAAGATCTCTGCTAACTTTTTACTCAAATTCTTCCTCTCAAATCTAGCTAACTCTATATTAGTAAGTTCATATCTTAAGATTCCCCCTCTCTGCCATTCTGAAAATAACTCCCAAAGTTTCTTTTTAATCCCTGCGATGTCTTGCGGTTCTACAATCTCGCCCACTCCCAGTTGAGCCAAAAAATCACGACAGGCTCCTTCAGGAAGTAAAGCTAAAATGGGTTTGCGGGCGCGAAGATGCTCAAAAACCTTGCCGTGGATGTATGATGAACGACCGCGCATTGGTCTGTCCACAAGCAAAAGAACATCTGAAATCAAACGATATTGGACAGCCTCTATATGCGGCTTTAAACCCAAAACCTTTACCCGCGTACCCAAGCCCGTCCTATGAGCCATCTTTTTCTCTTCCAAAGTTAAATTCCCCAAGAAAAAAACTTGCGTTTTTGCTTTCATCTCGGGGTGTTCCAAAAAAAGTTCTTTTAATGCCTGCAGAAAATAACGCGGCGTGTTCCCGGGATGTGAATAATAAAAAGCTCCCGTGTGAGAAATAATAAAATACTTCTCCAACCTTTCGAACTTACCCAAATCTCTTTCCGCCAAGATGAAATCCTGCTCATCATAACCATTGAAAAGGAGTGTGATTTTCTCTCTATACTCCTTAAAATACTCCCCGACATCTGGCGACGTCACTAAAATTTGGTCACAATTTTTGACCACCGCGGTTTCCAAAATTTTCTCTAAGAAAAGGCGAGTAGGGGAGTGGGTCAAGACTGGTTCCAAAGGATCCAGACACCACCCGTCGCGGAAATCAGCGATCCATTTTACATAAGTGCATCTTTTTAAAAACAAACCGAGTAGGTGAGAGGTAGCAGGCGGAAAAGAGGACACTACATACTCTACCCTATATTTTTTAATAATCCAGAGGGCGTAAAAAAAAGCAAAAGCTAGCCAAGTAATCTTAGAATCCGGGAACAAAAACCAAGTTTTGATGAATTGTTTGATCCTGGCTTGCCAAGAATTGCTCCTTGTTTCTGAATAGCCAGCAATATTTTGTTTACTTCCTCCCCCCCCTTTGACTACTAAATTGCGCAATTCCCCTGCCCGATACACCAAGGTCTCTTTATCCTCGCGACGTTTTTTCTGGTCCAGTCTCTTTGCTAAAGCAAAGCTCTTCATCCGATCGTAGCGCCGCGAAAAATAAGAAGTAGTTAAAACAATTGGCCGCACACCAAAATCCGGCAAATACTTTACGAATTTTTCAATTCTCTGCGTGCCGGCGTTATTGACTGGAGGATAGTAGTAGGCGAGAAATAAGATGCTTTTCATAATAAATACAAAGTGCTGATAAAATTTTTAATAATCTTCTCCCAATTAAACTCCGCTAATACCCTCCGACGCCCTGCTTCTCCCATTTTCTTACTTAAATTCTCATTTCCCAAAAGCTGAATCACCTTGAAAGCTAAATCCTTCGGATTTTCTGGGTCAACCAAAAATCCTGTTTCTCCATCAATAATGGCTTCAGGTATGCCGCCTGATCTGCCGCCAATTACGGGACAACCGCAGGCATTCGCCTCCAGAAAAACCATCCCAAAACCTTCCACGTCCTCCTCAATCTGTCTAGAGGGCATCAAAAATATATCTGCTAAATTGTAAAGGCGGGGTAAATCCGCATCCTGCACAAAACCAATAAATTTCACCGCTTCTTGAATTTTAGGATCGGAACTTTTTTCTACCATTGCGCGCAACCTCGCTTCATCCGGCCCTTTACCTCCTATAAAATAAATAGTGTTGGGGAATTTTTCCAAAATCGCGGGCAAAGCGCGAATCACCAAATCAAAACCCTTGCGGCTGACGAGCCGCGAAACCGAAAGGAGAATTTTTTTTTCGGCAGGAATATGATATTTTTTCCTCACCTCTGCCGTTGCTAAACCGGGCCGGAAACAGCCCCCGTCCACTCCCGGGTAAATCACGCTAATCTTTTCCGCTGGCAAACCCAAGCGCGACATTTCTTCTCTGGTGAAATTGCTGTTCGCGATCCCGCCGGCGGCCTCTTTGTAAATCCTCTTCACCAAATAACGCAAAAAACGCGATTTCTGCATCGCTAAAATATCCAAACCATAAGCCCAGACAAAATAGGGAAGACCCAAAAGCTTTTTTAAAACCCACGCCGCAAGATAGGAAGCAAAACCATGAGCGGCTTGCACAAATTCCACTTTCTCTTTTAAGGCAATCCGCAGGGCAAAAAAGGGGGAAACAAGCCATTTCGGTTTTAAAAAATGCGTTTCTAATCCTCTTCTATAAATCGGATAATTCTGCCGTCGGTCAAAATCCCGGCCGAGCTCTCTCCTTTTACTCGTTAACACCACCGCTTTCCCCTTTGGCAATCTTTTAATGATATTGTGCAAACACAATTCAATACCCCCTGTAGCCGGACAAAAAATGGTCGTGATGAATAAATTTTTCCGCATAAAAAAAATGGCTTGAGGTTAACGAGATAAAAAATCCGTTTTCACGAATGTTTATATTTTTGCCTAATAATACAATAAATATAAAAAAATTGCAATTTATTTAATCTATTATTGCAATAAGAGAAATGCTTCAAAAAAAATTGATCAACAATAGGGGACTAGTCCCTCTCCCCTACGCCTTTCTAATTTGAATTTTTGCAAAAGTCCTTTCTTGCTCCGCAATCACCTCTTGACGGCGCAAAAGCTCTAAAAGCGCCAAAAAACTCACAATCTGCTCTAACCTATCCCCCGTCTTGTTCAGGCTCCCCAAAGTCACCTCCATTCGGCTCTCCAAGCACATTTTAATAAAACCAATCTTTTCCTGAACGGAAATACTTTTTCTTAAAGTTCCTTCCGCTAACTTCTCCTCTTCCTCTAAAAAATTCTTAATCGTACTAGCATAAATATTGGCTAACTGGTCGGCTGAAAATTTTGATGGCGGGGAAAAACAAACCTTACGCGAAAACCAAACATTACGGACTAGACTGTACTCTCCCCTGCTCTCTAGTTTTTGGAGCTCCCCTGCTAAAAATTTGTATTTTTGATAAATATTAAGCCTCTGTTTCAAATCCTCAATATTCTCCTCCTCTTCGCTCGTCAATTCCAAATCAGGCAGAATTTCTTTGGATTTTAATAAAAGCAATCTCGCCGCTACGACTAAAAACTCCGAGAGTTGCTCGGGATTCACTTTGCGATTCTCAATGTAGGCTAAATATTGATCCGCTATCTTGGCTAAGGAAATGTCTGTAATCTTCAACCTTTCATCTTCAATCAAACGCAGCAATAAATCCAGCGGACCTTGAAATTTCTCTAGCTGAAAATGGTATGGGCGCATTTTACCCCCACACCTATACCATAGGTGTGGGGGTAAATCCCCTGACCTATGGCTAGGTGAAAGTTATCTTGCTTTTGAAAACAAACCTTCAACTGGCTTTTCAATCTTGCGGTAAACCGAAGTGGTAATTTTGATTGCTTCTTCAAAACTACCAGCGTTTAAAATAATCTTTTTATTTTTAAGCAATAATTTATCAATGTAGGTTTTCTGTTTATAAAGTGAACCGAAAGGAACGAGGGTGCCGGCTTTTTTGGTAACCTTCATTTTAATTTGCGCCTCACTGGCGATCTTCAGCTTCTGGCAAGCCCGCTCACCCATTTTCTTCCGCTCGGCATTAATAAGTTTTTTGAGCTTCATAATATCCAAACGACGGTTTCCTGGCACTACCGCAAATATAAATTCCGTATCTGCCCGCACGAGTAAAGTTTTAGCAACCGCTTTTAAATCCGCGCGCAAAGTTTGGGAAAGGTCAAATGTCGTGTAAACGGTTTTATGCGGCATTAACTTATAGACCGCCTTTGATTTCTTTAAAAAGTTTTCTAGACGTTTGAGCATAAAGTTAAATGAAAAATTTAAAAATCCCTCTTTTTATATTTTCCCCCTGACAAGGGGAAATAAAAGGGGGTTCTAAGATACTAAAAAATTCACATAACCCCTCTTGCACCTCCCCTTATCCTCCTTCGTCCGCCCGAGGCGGACTTCGGCGGGACACGGTCAGGGGAGGACTTTTAGATGCAGTTCTTTAAGTTGCGCTTCGTCAACGCTGCTCGGCGCGTCCATCACTGCTGTTGTCCCCTTTCCTGTGGTCGGAAATGGAATCATCTCCCGAATGTTTTTTTCGGCCATTAACACCATTAAAAGCCGATCCAGCCCGGCGGCAATCCCCCCGTGCGGCGGAACGCCATATTCAAAAGATTGCAATAGATGTCCAAACCTTTCCTCAATATCCCCGCCCTTGTAGCCTAAAAGTTCAAAAACGCGCTTCAAAATTTTGGGGTCAGTAGTGCGAATTGATCCTCCAAAAACCTCATTGCCATTTAAAACTAAATCGTATTGCAACGCCCTAATCCGAGCCAAATCTTTCCCCTCTTTTAACAGGTCTAAATCCGCAGTGTGAATGGCGGTAAAAGGGTGATGTTGCGGACCCCAAACTTTTTCCTCTTTGTGATATTCAAACATCGGAAAGTCGTAAATCCAAGCAAAAGCCATTTTGTCGCTCTTTGGATCATTGCGTAAATCCGGCTTGTCAGATTTATATTTCTCCATTGCCTCTTGGTAAGGAACGCGCGGAAAAGGAATTTCTTGAATTTCCTTTCGGAAAACACCCTCTGTTAAGCCGATCATTAATTCTTCAGCTAAATTCAAAATATCTTCTTGGTCGCAAAAAGACAGCTCAATATCTAATTGCGTAAATTCCAGCAGGCGATCCGCCCTTAAATCTTCATCCCGAAAACAGCGCGGAAATTGAAAATAGCGCTCTACCCCGCCGACCATTAAGAGTTGCTTGTATTGCTGTGGGGACTGGGGAAGAGCGTAAAATTTCCCGGGATTTAAACGGCTTGGCACTAAAAAATCCCGCGCGCCTTCCGGCGTAGATTTGGTTAAAATCGGAGTTTCAATCTCCAAAAATCCCTTTTTCTTTAAAAAGGCGCGGATATAATCTACGGCTTTTGCCCGCTTTTTAAGAATTTTCAGCACCCTCTCTCTGCGCATATCCAAATAACGATATTTTAACCGCAAATCCTCTTTCACCTCTCTGCCATCATCCGTCACCTCAAAAGGCAGGGTCTTGCTTGCGGATAGAATATGAATCGCGCTCGCTTCTACTTCAATTTCGCCCGTCTTTAAATTCGGATTGACTAACTTTTCCGGCCGCTTGTTCACCTTGCCCTTCACTTGCAACACAAACTCCGGCCGCGCGCTCTCCGCGATTTTGTGCGCCGTGAGCGATACCTCCGGATTCACAACTACCTGCACCAACCCTTCTTTATCGCGCAAATCCAAAAAAATCAATTTTCCGTGATCGCGCCGGCTGTGCACAAAGCCAGCCAAAGTTACTTCTTTGCCTACTTCTTTTTTGGACAATAATCCGCAATAATGATTTTTGAGCATAGATTTTTATTACCGCCGCAGATACTTCGTCATTGCGAGACGTCCGCCCTGGGCGGACGACGAAGCAATCTCCACACAGCAAGAATAAATACACAAATGTAAAACGCTGTCTTTGTTTTTTGTTGTTTGCCTGCGTTACTCTCTTATTTTAATACAAAAAAAGAGGCAACGCAAATTGCCTCAAGTCTAAAAAAATAAATCCTCAATCTTCTTTTTGACTTCATCCACATTACCCATGCAATGAAAGCAGGATTTAAAGACTGATTCATGTTTTTCAAAATCTGAATTTGTCTTAAATTTTTCTATAACATTATCCTTATCGGAATAAATTCGGCAGTAAGCGCCGTTTAAATCACCACATTGAAAAAGAACAATATCATTATCCCTCAAATTTTGAGCAACTACCGCTAAACCATTGGCAACGAAAATCTTTACATCCATTTTAATCTCCTTTCTAAGTCTAAAAAATGCCATTATGGAAAACTTTTACATTATAGATAAAGAAATCATACTACTCCAAAATAAAGGACAATAAACAATCCTAACAATAATTCGTAATTTTGGCAAATAAGAAAGAGGCATTGCAAATTGCCTCAATAGATTGAACCCTAATCTAACTCAATCTCTTTTCCAAATATCTTTTGCAACTTTTGTATAGTCTTATCCACCCTCCCGGATATTTTAAAACCTTTATGTCCATAATATTCATACTCTTCAACTCCGTCGGCATTCTTAAGAACTTCTTGTAGTTCTTTATCACTGCAAAAAACAACACAAGCTATGCCGGCAAGAGATAAAGGACAACCACGCTCTATAAGAATAAAATCATAGTCTTTAATAACGCGTGGCAAATCTTCAGAATATGCTATCTCTCTCGCCCTCATCTTTTGTTCTCCACTCACCTCACTCTTTTTACTAGAGACCGACACAACCTTTTTTACAATTCTCCCTAAAATATTGCCCTTCATATCTTTACCTCCTCCAATTCTATTTCCTCTTGAAATACTTCTCGCAACTGACCCAAAAACACTTTCAAAGATTGAGCTAAGCCGGGTCGGTAATAAGCTTGATACCCTACAAAGTGCTTATTATTAAGATAAGCCTGCGCCCAACCTTGGTGCGCCTTTTCAAACAAAGCTGATTTATCGCCTTCTTTTACCATAGCATAATAACGCTTTCTACTACCCGGAAATTGAAATTCCACGATGACCAGCTCGCATTTTTCAGAATCCAATAAATCTTTCCCTTCGTAAAGATCTGTGACTTTTACTGCTTTCATACTTTTGACCCTCTCTTTTTTTACTAGAACTCTAAATTAGACCGCCAAAATTCATCAAAATCCAATCTATAGATGAAGAATAAATTTGAAAGGACGAGAAATTAATTTAACAATATTTCAACATTTTGTCAAATAAAAAGAGGCAGCGCAGATTATTGCCTACCGAAATTGAACTCCCATTTAACTCTCTCCTCTCCTTGACTTTTTGTTTTTTGTAAACTATAAAAAGGTTAGGCTGGAAAAATTGGTTACTTTGTCCTTTCAAGTAAAAATCATAACTTTTGTAAAGAAGGAGATAGAACAATGCGTACGATTAATATTGGTCTAGTTGGCGCTGGAATGTTCGGGGGCGATGTTCACTTGCGAACCTATGCTGATTTAGAGCGTTCGGGAATTGCGCCTTGGCTGGGCAGGATAGGGATGGATGACTTCGCAAGTGAATTCGCAGATGTTGAGTTTAATCTGGTGGGTATAGCAACGCGAACTAAAGAATCAGCAGAGAGAGCAACCAGTGAATTCTCAAAATTAACTGGTAATCTTCCTCTGTCCTACTGGGGAGATACGCCTTGGATTGACCTTTTAGAGGATAGTGGTAACAATATTGATATTTTGGCAGTGGCAACGCCGGATAATTTGCATCTTCCTCCTATAATGGAAGCTTTAGAAAGAGATGTCCACGTGATTACAGAAAAACCAATGGTTCTGCATACGAGGGAAGCAGACAGTATTATTCAACTTGCAAAGAGCAAAAGGCGTCTTGCCGGATTGGATATGCACAAAAGGTACGACCCAGACCATTTGAAAATTTTCTATGAAATTATAGAAAAACTCGGTAAAATGCTATATGGTCAGGCGGTTTTAGAAGAACCATTAGAGGTTTCATCTAAAACCTTTAAATGGGCAAGGGAGAGCGACCCATTTACTTATGTTGCCCCCCATTGGCTTGACTTGTTTATCTACTATCTTGGTATAAAGCCTGTTTCACTTTTCGCAGTTGGTCAAAAAGGTAAGCTTGTCTCTATGGGTATTGACACCTGGGACGCAGTGCAAGTGAGCGTGATTTTTGACAATGGTATGCACATCCATTTCGTTAACAATTGGATCACGCCCCCTGACTTTGAAGGTCCAGTCCTGCAGAGAAGTGAAATTCTGGGAACCGAAGGAAAAGTCGTCTCTCACACCCAAGACAGGGGTCTGCGCTACTGGTATACAGGTGGTGGCACAAGAACCTCTAACACCCATTTCACGCGCGATGTTCCGCGTCCTGATGGTTCAAAGGCATATGTTGGCTACGGCAAGGATAGTCTAATTGCCTGCATCTTGGCAATTATGAGAAGAGAATTTCATAATGCGTCGGATGAGGATCTTGAAGGTACTTACCCCACTGCCGAAGAAGGGCGCTTGCATGTAGTAATAGTGGAAGCGGCGGCAATTGTCAGAGATCTAAATTACGCCTATCTTACCACTGGTCAAGGAACGCCAGTGACTGCAAGGTTTAATGAAACGGGGATAACAATTTTGGATCCAATAGGAAAAAATCAGGTAATTTATGATCAGCCAATATAATAAATACCCTCGCATTAAAATTAATGCGAGTTTTTTATTTTTAAAAAAACTAACCCCGAGGGCGAGGGTTAGTCTTCCACCGCACAAATTTTTATTTTTGTTTTAGGCGCGGACCACCTCTCATTTTTAGGCAGCGACGCCACTTGAATTTTACGGTGGCGGAGAAACCGTAACTTTTCATGTTTCCGACGTCACCATAAAATTATTCTATGCACTCTTTCATCTTAATAAACACATTAAACTACACACCGACCCTGTCGGTGGAATTATCTTAAAGTAAGGTTGCGGACTGCGTCCTTTTTGATCATTTCCAAGTTTGTTTGAATAAATCTAATTCTTCTTGTCTCTGTCTTTGAATGTAGGCGCGGATGATATTGTCCGTAATGCCGATAGTGGAAACAAAATACCCACGCGCCCAAAGATG
>JBAZQX010000024.1:0-7041 GCA_041644975.1 Candidatus Doudnaibacteriota bacterium
AGTAACTAAACTTAATGTAATTTTTTTCATTTTTTTTATAATCTTTAAAGACGAGCTCGACCTTTATAAAAATTTATTGTATGCCTATAATTCCTTCTATAATGTTAACTATTGCCGTGGCTGCTAATCCTATAACTATACCGATTACAGCATATGCTAAAGCTTTTTTAGCCGTACCCATTCTCTCAGGACTGCCAGCTGAAGTGAGATAAAGAATACCCGCGACTATAATCATAACTGTTCCTAAAGTAGCGATGAGTGTCCCAACTCCATCCGCAATTTTCAAAAGAAGCGCGCCAAAGGTATCCACGCCCAAGGGATTTTCCAGCACCGCCGAAACAAAGCCAACTGAGCAAAACAAACTAATAAAAATTATTATAGAAGCGATTCTTTTATCCATTAAGATAATTATACAACTTTATATAAAATATATGCAATACGTTGGCTGTGGATAATTAGTCTTTAACGCATACTCCTGACGCAACTTTATCTCCCTCCTCTAATCTCATTATTCTAACCCCTTGCGTGGCACGGCCCAACAAAGATATTGATTTTACGCCAGTTCTAATGACCTGCCCTTTCCTGGAAATAACAATCAAGTCCTCCTCTCCCGAAATGTCCTCTAAAATAGAAGATATAACAATCGGGCCCGTTTTGCTGGTAATTTTAGCGGCTTTAACTCCAGAACCGCCCCTGCCTTGAGTTTTGTACTGGGAAACCTCTGTCCTCTTGCCGTATCCATTTTCCATAACCACCAATAGATACTGCTTTCCGCCATCTTTGGAATTTGGATTTTGGAATTTAGGATTTCCAATGACATCCATGCCTATAACTTCGTCCCCCTTTTTCAAGCGGATACCTTTAACTCCAGCCGCCCCGCGTCCCATTGGCCTTATGTCTTTTTCCTTAAATCTTATTGAGATTCCGTTTTTAGTTGCCAAAATTATATCATCTTCGCCGGTTGTTTTGACAACTTTTTTCAACGCATCCCCTTTTTCCAATTTTATGGCTATAATTCCGGATTTTCTAACATTTTCAAACTCTTCTAATGCTGTCTTCTTTATTCTGCCGTTTTTTGTAACCATTACAAGATATTTATCTTTTATTTTATCTTCTGCGCCATTTTTGCCAGGAGTTACTTTTTCCATGGGCACCAAAGACAAAACTTTTTCCTCAGTGGACAACTCCAAAAAATTCAAAATGCCCCTACCTCGCGCCACTCTGGTGCCTTCGGGAATTTCATAAACCTGCGTCTGAAAAACTTTGCCAGAATCAGTGAAAAACAATAAATTATCGTGCGTTGAGGCGCACAAAAAGTGTTCTACAATATCATCCTGCATTGTTTTCATACCCATAATTCCCTTACCGCCGCGTTTTTGAATTTTATATGTGGCTGGGTTTATCCTCTTTATATATCCGCCAGTAGTTAAGGTGACAATTGTTTCTTCCAGCGGGACCAAATCAACTTCTGTTATTTCTCCCAATTTTCCCTTTATGACTTTTGTCCTTCTTTTATCTCCAAATTTTTCTTTCAATTCCAAAAATTCTTTTTTTATAATACTTTTTAACCTTTCCGGACTCTTTAAAATCGCCGCCAAATCCTTTATGGTCTCTAAAATCGCTTTTAATTCATCTTCAATTTTCTTTCTTTCTAAACCAGCTAATGTCTGCAGTCGCATTTCCAAAATTGCCACTGCCTGCCTTTCAGTCAACTTGAATTTTTTAATTAAATTGATTCTCGCTTCATCTTTGTCTGCTGATTTTTTGATTGTTTGTATGACTGCATCAATATTCTTTAGAGCGATCATTAAACCCTCTAAAATATGAGCCCTTTCTTTGGCTTTTTCTAAATCAAATTTTGTTCGGCGCGTTACAACCTCTTCTCTGTGTTTAATAAAATATGTTAAAACATCAGACAAAGACAAAATCTCCGGCTGTATGCCGTCAACTAAAGCCAATAAATTCAAATGGAAGGTTTTTTGGAGATTGGTAAACTTATATAATCTGTTTAAAATCCTATTGGGTTCAAAACCCTTTTTAACATCGATAACAATTCTCATTCCTTCCCTGTCCGATAAATCTCTTATATCTTTTATCCCTTCCACCTTCTTTTCAGTAACTAAATTCGCCAAATCTTCAACCAATGTTGACTTTAAAACCTGATAGGGAATTTCTGTGATTATAATTTGTTCAGCCCCGTCTTTTTTCTCAACCACATCTGCTTTTCCGCGCATTAAAATAGAACCCTTGCCCTGCGAATAAGCAGAAATTATTTCTTTTTGGTCATAAATTATTCCGCCTGTCGGGAAATCGGGACCTTGTATAAATTCGAACAAATCTTCTGTTTCAGCTTTAGGATGGTCTAATAAATAGATAGAGGCGTCTAAAACTTCTGTTAAATTGTGCGGTGGAATATTTGTCGCCATTCCAACAGCAATTCCTAAACTGCCGTTTAAAAGCAATTGAGGCAATGGCGAAGGCAAAACAGTTGGTTCTTGAGTTGTGCCGTCATAATTATCAATAAACTTAACTGTATCCTTTTCAATGTCTCTCAACATATCATCGCCAATTTTTGACAATCGGCACTCGGTATATCTCGCGGCCGCAGCTCCATCACCATCGATACTGCCAAAATTTCCTTGCCCATCTACTAATGTATAGCGCATGTTAAAATCTTGCGCCATGCGAACCAAACTTTCGTAAACAGCTGTGTCGCCATGAGGGTGATAGCTTTTCAAAACTTCTCCAACAACCGCCATTGATTTTCTGTGCTTTGTATTAGACCTTAAGCCAGATTCTGCCATTGCATACAAAATTCTTCTATGGACCGGTTTTAATCCATCTCTAACATCTGGAAGCGCGCGAGCCACAATAACCGACATTGCGTAATCAATGTATGATTCTTTCAGCTCGGTCACCATTTCCCTCTGAGTGACATTTCCCCTTTTGCTATCTCCTGACTTCTCGTCCTCCTGCGCGTGAGATTTAGATTTTTTTTCTTCGTCTTTTTCTTCTGCCATGGGCTACTAATTTACTAATCTTTTACTAATATACTAATAACGAATTTTAATCAATCTTGCTTATGGTTTAAAACCTATTTCTTTTTTGGGTTTGGTTTTATCACCCCAACTTGAGGTTGCAATTTGAAACCTCCAATTTTTTAGCTCCTCTTTGCTCATCTGAAACATAAAATCTTCGGGGAATCTTTTAATGTTTCTTTTTACTGCTAAATTCAGAGATTTTGTCTTAACGCCATAAAGCTCGGCAAGATCGCGGTCTAACATAATTTTCCTATTACGTATAATATAAATTTTACTGACTATTCTTTCGCTTGGAATTAGAAAATTTTCCGCCATAAAATTTTAAAATCACTTACTGCTTGGCGTCGTAGTCTGTAGAATATTTATGTCTGGCAAATTTATCGTCGGCATTTTTATCGATTTTACCGATTCTCCCATCTTGGAAAAATTATTTATCGCGCTCCTGACCCAAAAAAACCCCGCTGTAAGCCCCAAAACAGCGACGATTGTCCATAAAATAATTTTCTTCTTGTTCTCCGGTAAATTTTGTAGTTTAGTTAAAAAAATTCTTATTTTTTCAGCATTATTCATAATTCATAATTCAAAATTCTATGGTTGTAGCACTACTATTTCCATCGCTCCCTCTTTCGGCAAAGTTGAATCTTTAACAACAAGTTTTTCCTGCGGAGTGACAGATGGCTTTCCCATTGTTTTTAAAAATTTTGAAACTTCATCAAGTTTTGATTTGGATTTTGGCAAGGCATAATGCATCGGAATTACAATTTTTGGCTCAATCTGGGAAATTATTTTTTGCGCGACCGAGGAATCAATAGTGTATCCTTCTCCTCCAACAGGAACCATTAAAATATCAATCCCGTCAATTTTCTCTAACTGCTCATCTGTTAATTGTTTCTGGCCTAAATCTCCCAAATGGCAGAATCTCATTTCTTCTGCCTCAATAACATATATTGTATTCTGCCCCCTCTCCGTGCCCTCTTTATCATCATGAAAAGATGGAATGCCTTGGACAAAAACTCCTTTGACCTCGTACTCTCCGGACCCTTGTATTACAAAAGGCGTACCTTTAAGGTCTTTAATGTTGTTATGATCTTTGTGGTCGTGTGTAACCAGCGCAATGTCAGCTGAAAGATTCGGCAATTTTAAGCCTGTAAAATCTTCGTCAAAAGGATCTATCACAATGTCAGCTGAGTGGTCTTTTGAGTTGGAAACCGAAATTTGAAAGCAGGACTGTCCTGCCCAATAAATTTTTGCCATAGCTTTATATTCTCTAATTTTATCACAAACATTTTCCCACTTCAAGCCTTAAAACTTTGTTAAGTCAGACTTAACAAAGTTTATTCTAAAGTGGTGTCCTCGAAATCTTTCAACTCTTTGTGCGTTACCCAGCCATCAACATACGCTCTGCAACCTGCTATGCCGCCCATAGTGTCAAATAAAAATTCTCTTTCCGTAACAGATGGAAAATTGTTTTTCCCGAGATAATCAGGATAACTGTGGCGCTTATTATTTTCCAAAAATTCTTTAACTTTTACTGGGTTTCTTATGCCCTGTTCCTTCCAGCCAGGTTCAACTAAAGATATTAAATTCGTATGCACGTATACAAAAGTATTTTTGAGTTGATTGTCGCCAGAAATGTGAACTGCACGGAATTTATTGAAAAGGTGCCCCACGCGTTTATATTTTTTGTTAAAATAGTTTGCGTAGCCAGTTCCAACTTTTTGCATAAATCTACTTATCCCATTTTCTTTAATTTGTTTTAACACCATATGCAAATGATTTGGCATAAATGAAAAAGCAAGAACTTCAACAAGTTTTTCTCTTTTTTGCGAAGTTGGCGAAGTCGGACTTAACCTTTTTTTCTCTACAGCTCGTTCTTTCCGCCTATTCCACATGTTTACGCTATTGTCATTATTGAATTCGTAAATGGAAAAAATCCCGCGATAAAAATCTTTTTCGTCATCGAAAACAATAGTATCTCCAACCGCCCTCATCACAATATGATAATATTCATCATTAACTAATTTTGGTCGCTGGTAAATCATTTTTCAATTATATCAGTTTGAGTAAATTTTGTTAAGTCGGACTTAACAAAATTATTTATTAAAAGTAAAAAAACAAGCGGCTCTCCACAAGGTGAATTGTGGAAAACCGCTTTTTGGCCGCGAACGAAAGATTCAAGGAATAAGAATTCGAAAGAATCAAGCGTTCGAGGCTTGAGGGTTACTGCGGGACGAAACCCGACGAAGAGCCGTAGAGGACGCTGGCGAACGAGACAACGACCGAGGCGAACCCGGCCCCGCCGTCGATGAAGTAGAAGTACGGAGCGTGGCCGAACTGACCATCGCCGACAACGGAGAACTCGTCACCGGCCATGTCCATGTCCAACTCTTCCCAGCGAACGAGGCGTTCCGGATGAACCAGAACGATCGAACCACCAGCTACGCTGGTAAGTCCGTACTCGTTAACCACGAAGACCTCGCGAGCGCGACGAACCGAACGTCCACCGTGCCGTTTGCCGAGCTGGGCTGCGATGATCAGGATGTCGCCCTTCTGCTGTTGAGCGATCTGATTCATCTTTTCCAGCGTACGAGCCGAGACCTTGATGTGGGCCGTGTCGATCTGACCGTCGCGGTAGTTCGTGAACGAACGTGACGCGGCGATCTTCTGATGGACAAGCTGGAGTGCCCGGCAATACTTCTCGCCGGGGTCAGTGACCTCTGGGAAGTGCTTGGCAGCCAGTGCGTCCACCGACGGAATGGCGAACCATCCCTCGGCGCCATCGGGCAAGGCGGGCAGGTTTTTGGCGTACTCGAGTGCCAAAGCCGGGTCGAGGCCGAAGATCTTGGCGATTGCCGCAATCTGGTCTGCGATGGGCTTGGGACCCCTGTACTCCTTCTGGTAGCCGTAGGCCGACTTGACTTCCTCGTCCTTGAACTTGTTCGCGCTGCGGCTGTCGGGTAATGTACACGGACATATGGCGGTTTTTGCCGAGAAGCATTAGTATCTCGGTATGTGTACAAAAATGCCAAAAGATATCAAAGAAGAACGTTTAAGGTGGGTGTTGCCCATCGCAAACAAACAGATAAAATTGACAGACAGCGCGAAGATATGCGAATACGGAAAACGGACGCTGGAACGATGGGTCGCGGAATATCGGAAACACGGCGAAGCCGGATTGGAGCCGAAATCGACTAGGCCAAAAACAAATCCGAATGAAACTCCAATACGAATCAAAGAACGTATTATTGAATTACGAATTAATAAAAAGCAATGCGCAAAAAAGATAGGTTGGGATTTAGAAGAAGAGAATATTGAAATCCATTACAACACAATTGGAAAGATAATCCGAGTTGAAGGACTGACTCGAAAATACCGAACAAGGAAAATTAAATACAATTATGTTAGAATACCATTAAAGAAAGGAGAGCTGATTGAGATTGATGTCAAATTCGTCCCTGGCAGGATAGCAGGACGCAGATATTACCAATTCACGGCCATTGACTGCGCGAGCCGTTGGCGATACATGCAAGTGTATGACAATATTGATACCGTGAGCGCAATCGCATTTTTAAAAGAGTTAATGGTCGTTGTTGATTTTAAAATTATGGCAGTAAAGACAGACAATGCGGCAATATTCACAAACAGATACAACGGATATTACAAAAGTGATCTGCCTTTCCCGAGACCGCACGCTTTCGATATTGCCTGCCAGAAGTTTGAAATCCCACATTACCTAATCGACCCGGGCAAACCGCAGCAGAATGCGTTCGTGGAACGCTCGCACAGGACAGATCAACAAAAATTCTATGATGATATGTCCTTTGCGTCGTTTGAAGAATTAAAATACAAATTAAGATTGTGGAATATGTATTACAACGACACTAAACATTGCGGGCTTAACGGCAAAACGCCGAACCAAATGCTAAAAATATTAACCTAACAAACCCGCCAAAAGTCTGTGTTCAAAACAGCCTACGGCTACCAGAAGGAGTACAGGGGT
>JBAZQX010000001.1:0-180390 GCA_041644975.1 Candidatus Doudnaibacteriota bacterium
CTGACGCCAATCCCACCTTTGCCGGAGTGAACGCGGACGCGATCAACATCGGAATCACCGCCGCGAGCGAGATAGACACGGATTCCGGCAATCTAACCTTAGACTCTGCCTCGGGCACAGTCCTTGTTGACGACCAGCTGCGCCTCGCCCTTTCCCTTTACGCTCCTACAGGAACATTTGCTTTTGGCGGAGCGGACACCAAAGCCTACAACGCCATTGGCGACACCACCACAGGAATGTCCCATTCCCTAGGCTCTGACGATGACCTCTATATCGAAGGAGACCTGGAGGTGGACGGAGCAGCTTGGTTTGACGGCTCGGTCACGGTAGCCGGTAATATGACTCTTACTGGCCATCTTATTCCGGGAGCTAATGATACCTATGATCTCGGTTCTACCACTGCCAGATGGCGCGATCTTTATCTTGGCGCGGAGACTTTGCATATTGGCACTTCATTGACGGATGAAGGCGCCATTAGTTATGACACCACCGGCAATCTCTTCAATTTCTCCACCGATGCCACGACCAACGCAGACATCGCTTTCTTTACGAATGACCTCTATTTGGATAAATCCGCGGGGAATGTGGGGATCAACACCACTAGCCCTGACAGGAAGCTTGATATCCTTGACGCTTCCAATCCGCAATTGCGACTAAGTCAAGCGGACGTTTCGAAATATGTAGACTTCCAGGCGACCTCTTCTGGCGATATTGTTATTAACTCAAACGCGGGACAACTCTTAAGAACAGACAGTGATGATTATAATGTCTTTTTGGGCACAGACGCGGGCATTAATAACACCGACTATTATAATACTGGCGTTGGTTATAATGCCCTCTATTACAATACAACCGGAGACGGGAATACAGCGTTAGGATATCTAGCCCTTAATGCAAATATAGACTCATATAACAATACGGGCATTGGTTATTATACCCTCTCACTAAACACAACTGGTGATGAAAACGTTGGTTTGGGCGGCTTCGCGCTTTACAGCAATACTACCGGTCATAATAATATTGGCCTGGGCGGTTTTGCTGATTATGGCTTTGCGCCATTTACTTGGACTTACTTGAGCGCAACGGCGGTGGCTGGTTCGGGTTTAAATATCGGCACATATTATTACAAGATGTCTTTCGTTTTAGATGGCGCTGAAACAGTTTTGAGCGATCCCGGAGAGGACGTAACGACCACAGGCGGCAATCAGGCAGTTAATTTAGCGGGCATCAGAACTTATTCGGGAAGTCTAAATTGCACAGCGCGCAAAATCTACCGCACGAAAACAGCGGATTCGGGGGTTAGCCAAACTAAGCCTTATTATCTTTTAACCACAATAAATAATAATTCAACGACCACTTATTCGGATACGACTCCCGATGTTTCTTTAGGGGCAGTGTATGATGGGCCGGATTCCTCAATAGTTATAGGTTATAATGCCCAAGCTTTAACGAGCAATCAGTTTGTGGTGGGCAGCGCTGACGCTCCAATCAACCAGATGTATTTAGGCGAAGGGATTATTTCTGCCACGCCGCAGGATTTAACTATTAACACAACTGGGGGTAATGGCACAAACATCGCCGGTGGCAATCTTATTTTTGCCGGAGGCAAGGGAACTGGTAATGCCGCTGGCGGGTATATTAGCTTTAAAACCTCGGACGCGGGGGCTTCGGGAACGCCCTTGCAGAGCTTAACAGAGAAGATGCGGCTAACAACAGGTGGAAATTTGGGGATCGGCACCACCTCCCCAGACACCCTCTTAGAAGTCTACGGCTCTTCCAACAAACTCCGCCTCTCTTCCAATGATACCTATTACACCGACCTCTCCACAGGTTCTTCCGGCGATTTAACCATTAATCCCACAGGCGGCAATGTCCTCTTTGCCGACAATGACACCCTTGCCATCGGCGGAGCACTCGGCCAGTCCTACAACGTGATCGGCGACACCACCACAGGAATGTCCCATTCCCTAGGCTCTGACGATGACCTCTATATCGAAGGAGACCTGGAGGTGGACGGAGCAGCTTGGTTTGACGGCTCGGTCACGGTAGCCGGTAATATGACTCTTACTGGCCATCTTATTCCGGGAGCTAATGATACCTATGATCTCGGTTCTACCACTGCCAGATGGCGCGATCTTTATCTTGGCGCGGAGACTTTGCATATTGGCACTTCATTGACGGATGAAGGCGCCATTAGTTATGACACCACCGGCAATCTCTTCAATTTCTCCACCGATGCCACGACCAACGCAGACATCGCTTTCTTTACGAATGACCTCTATTTGGATAAATCAACAAGCTATGTTGGCATCGGGACAACCGCGCCTGCCTCTGCCTTGGATATAAAAGGTGGAGCTTTAGCCACTGAAGGAGTGGATTTAGTCACCAATGGCACTTTTGTTGCAGACAGCGGTTGGGATACAGGTCCTGGCTGGACTACAACAGGAGGAATAGCCACCAAGGTAGCAGGCACTGCCAGCAATCTTTCCCAAAACCTAGGTGAAGCTGCCAGTAAGATGTACCATATCACTTTTGACTACACCAGAACCGCGGGAACCCTTACAGTAAGCATTGGCGGAGTTACCCACTCCACCTCATATACTTCCGCCTCGGGAAGTGGAGATATATATGTTTATTCCTCTGGTACAGGCGACCTCACTTTTATTGCCGATGCCACTTTTGCCGGAACAGTGGATAATGTGGTGGTCAAAGAAGTTTCCGCCTCTCTGGCAAATACCACTAACCGCGACAGCGCGGGCACCATAAGCAATGAATTGAGGGCAGGGGGAACAGGCACTACATTCATGGGAGTAGATTCAGGAAAATTTAATCTTGCCGGCGGATTAGCCAATAGCGCCTTTGGCGGGTATACTCTTAGATCTAACACCACTGGAGACTACAATAGTGCTATGGGTTTATTTGCTCTCCGCGACAACACCACTGGAGTAAATAATAGTGCCATGGGGTATGGTGCTCTCATAGTCAATACCACTGGATATAACAATAGTGCTATGGGGTATCAGGCTCTCTACGCCAACACTACTGGAGACCATAACAGTGCCATGGGAATGTGGGCTCTCTACTCCAACACCACTGGAAAATATAACAGCGCCATGGGTGCTTATACTCTCTACGCTAACACCACTGGAAGTTATAACAGTGCAATAGGTCGTACCGCCCTTGGCTATAATGCTACTGGTTCTGGCAATGTTGCTATGGGACATTTTGCAGGTTTGGGAGTTGCAGGTGGTTCTAATATCAGTAATTCGGTGTTAGTGGGCAATGACGCAGGCAAGGCATTACTGACAGGCGGGGATAACAACATATTGTTAGGGTATGGAGCAGGGGATAATTTAACCACTGGAGCTAAAAACATAATCATTGGCTATAATATAGACGCTACAGCAGCCACTTCGGCTAATACTTTAAATATTGGTAATCTTATTTTTGGCACGGGATTAACAGGCGACGGAGCAACAAGCGCGGGTAATATCGGCATCGGGACGACGACGCCGGGTCAAAAATTATCGATTTACAGCAATAGTGATTTTATGGGTCTCTATGACGCTTCAGGAAATATGCAAGCCCAGATTTTGTCGTCTACCGGCACGACGAATAGACAGTTGATGTTCAACTTTCCCGGCGTGACTGGGGTCGGTGGCGCTGGCGATAACTGGTTTGGGATGCGTTTTAATGGCGCGTCAAATAAAATATTCTTTGGTGAGACGGGTAGCGTGGCTTGGATGCAAACTAATCATCAGTTGCAATTTAGGGTTGGCGGCGGCAGTATACCTAGCACCGCAAACATCCCACAGGTAGTAATAGATACAAGCGGCAACGTCGGCATTGGCGATACTACTGGCGATGCTAAATTAGATATTTTAGCCAGCCAAACATCGGGTATCTTGGAACAGATTTCTTACGAGGGCGCCGCTACTTTAGCTGGCAGCTTAACGGGTTTGGATTTAGACCTTTCCACCAATGTTACCCCATCAACTTACAATATTACAGGTCTTAATATGGAAGTCCCTTCGGGAGCCACAGGCGATATGACCTTTGCTAAGTTCATTGAGGGCTCTTCCACACTTTACGATTTTGATGTTACCACTGCCCAATTCAATGTCCCAGCTTCCTTTAATAACGCGGGCGATGTTTCTTTGGCGTATGATTTGATAATGACAAATAATTCAGCGGGGTATATTAAATTTAATGGACCGGGATATGTCCAGACGAGTGACGCGAGCGGGAATTATGACCTCACTTTGTCCGCGGCTAATTTGGGCGCCGTCACTGTGGCTGATCTTTTTGAGGTCTCGGACAGCACATCAGGCACTTTAGTTACAATAAATGAAACTGGCACGGGTCCGATTTTGGACATCCAAAAGAGCGGCGCCTCTAAGCTCTATATGAAGAATGACGGCAACGTCGGCATCGGGACGAGCACGCCAGATAATCTTCTTTCTTTAGGTAAAGTTTCTGGTGATCCTATTCTAGACTTTAGAATCGTTAATACTACTAAATTCTCTATGGGAGTTGATGACAGCGATAGCGACAAATTCAAGATTGAAGCCGCTGCCACCTTAGGGGGAGCAACGCCCGCCTTCGTGATTACTTCGACGGGTGCGATCGGCATCGGTACCTCCGCCCCCGGCACCAAATTCGTGATTAAAAGTATAGACACTTCCGCCTCCGCTGCCAATATGTTCATTGATACGACCACGGGCAGTGTTTATCGCTCCACTTCTTCTTTGCGATACAAAGACGATGTGCAGACCCTGCAAGATGACTTTACAAAAATTCTAGAAGCGCGACCTACCTCCTTTATTGACAAGGCAACAGGAAGAAGGGATATCGGCTTTATTGCCGAAGAATTTGACGCTTTAGGTCTTTCTAATCTTGTAGTGTATGACGAGCAGGGCAGACCTGACGCGATAAAATATGAACGGATCTCGCTTTATCAGAACGAGGTTCTAAAGGAGCAGCAGCAAAAGCTCTCGGTAATGGATTCTGATTTACAGCTCGTGAAGAATGATTTGGGTTTGGGGGCTTCGGATTCTACTTCTCTTCTTACGAGTTTAGATTTGAAAATAGACGGTCTGGAATCAGGAATTGGGAATCAGGAATTAGGAATGCAGGATTTAGAATCTAGAATTTTGGGTCAAGAATCAAGGATTCAGGATCTGGAATCTAGAATTTCTGGTCTTGAATTAGAAAATGCTGACACAGCGCCGGCACAAATGGTAGAGGGGGCTTCTTCCGAACAGGTCGTTCAGACTCCGACGAGTCTTCAGACTCGAGGAGTGGACTTAGAATCACTACAAAGCACTCTCCAAATCTTAGTAGACAGTTTGAGCAATCTGGAGAATGTCTCTAATCAATTAAACACTTTAAGCGCCTCCATTTTAACGGTAATGGAATCTAACCAAGCTAATACCGCGCGGATTGATGAGCTGGAAAAAGAAACGCAGAACTTACAGCAAATTGTAAAGATTGTGGAGGATAAAGTTGTAGTCGGCGACCCCAACAAATATCTTGTTCTGGACGCCGCCACGGGCTTGGAGATTAATAGCGAGAACTTCTCTTTAGACAAAGACGGAAATGTGAAAGTGAAAGGTGAGCTAAGGCTCTCTTCTGGAAAAATTACTTCCGAAACTGGTATCTTAGAGTTAAACCCAGCCCCTCGCGAGGGGCTGGGAAACCCTGGCGAAGCCTCCGATACCGTTCCCGAACCGAAGGTGGTGGTGAAAGGTAAGGAGATGATAGTGGAAGGCGATCTAAAGGTTGGCGGTAAAATCATTGCCGGCGCCAGCGATACGCAAGCCGCGGAAAATAAAAGTATCATTACCAGCAAAGGCGTTATTAAAGCGGGCGAAAAGGAAGCAATAATTGAAACCGAGGCAGTGAGTGAAGATTCATTTATCGGCGTTACTCCTTTATCCGCCGCCTCCCTTTACGTCTCGGAAATCAGAAGCGAGGCAAACAGCGAAACATCAAAACAAGGTTTTACTGTTTCCGCTTTGGAACCAGCCAAAGAAGATATTCAGTTTAATTGGTGGGTGATAATAGATAAAACTCAATATGATGAATGATTTGAGATTTTCTTAAAAGAAAAGACCCCCTCCGTCTCCCCCTTCCACCCAAGGCGGACACCTTGGTAAGGGGGAGTGTGCATCTTCCTCCCCTTGACGTGCGGGAGGTTTGGGAGGGGTCTAAAAATCCTCCAAGCTCCCGCCTTCTTTCGTTTGCTTATGCGCTTTTTTTGATATATACTGAAGGTACAAAAATAATTGTATGCAAAAAATTTATTTAGATAATTCAGCCACTACGCCTGTTGATCGAGAAGTATTGCGAGCAATGTTGCCTTATTTTAGCGAAAAGTTTGGCAATCCATCCTCGATTCACTCTCTTGGTCAGGAGGGAGCGGAAGCGATTTTAGAGGCGCGGGAAAAAATCGCGCTGTTTTTGGGGTGCCAAAAAGAAGAGATTATTTTTACAAGCGGAGCCACGGAAGCAAATAATCTAGCCTTAAAAGGAGTAATGCAGGCTTGTTTTCAAAAAACAGGTAAAAAGGGTCATCTTATTACCTCTCAAATTGAGCATAAAGCGATTTTGGAACCCGCGCAGGTTTTGGAGCAGGAGGGATATAAAGTGACTTATCTTCCCGTGAGCGGGGAGGGGATTGTGGAGATGCAAGAAGTGCGGAAAGCAATTAGGGACAATACGGTTTTGATTAGTTTGATGTACGCAAATTCCGAAACCGGAGCGATCCAGCCGATTTCAGAAATTGGTCAATTTATTAAAAAGATTAATGCAAAAAGGGTGAACCCTGCACCGCAAGGGTGCAGGGTGAACAAAATTTTTGTTCACACCGATGCGGCGCAAGCCGTTCAATATTTAGATTGTAATGCAAATAGTCTAGGGGTTGATTTACTCACTTTAGCCGGGCATAAGATTTATGCTCCTAAAGGGGTAGGCGCTTTGTACGTGAAGAAGGGGACACCGATTATTCCAATTCAACAGGGTGGCTCTCAAGAATATGGTTTGCGGGCAGGGACAGAAAATGTGCCCTATATTGTGGCATTGGCAAAGGCTTGTGAGCTCGTGGCTCAAAATCGGCTTCGGGTCAGCAAAAAATTGGCTAAATTACGCGATTATTTGATTCAAAAGATTAAAAAAGATATCCTTTATTGCCAACTCAACGGTCCGAGAGGGGAGCGGAGATTGCCTAATAATGTTAATTTTAGCTTTAAAGGCGCTGAAGGTGAAAGTATTGTTTTGGATTTAGATTTGGAGGGGATTGCGGTCTCCACGGGTTCGGCTTGCACTTCCCATGATTTAAAGCCTTCCCATGTGTTAACCGCGATGGGTATTTCGCCGGAAATCGCGCACGGCAGTGTCCGGATTACTTTAAGTAAATACACCACTGCCGCGGAAATTAATAAGTTAATTCAAGTTTTACCAAAAATCGTAGAGCGTTTCCGCAAAATGGCACCGAAATAAATTAAAAATTTAAAATGAAAAATGTAAAATTGTCTCGCTTCGCGAGATCTCGCGAAGCGAGACAATTTAAAATTTACTAATTTTTAATTTTAAAAAATGTATTCCAAAAAAGTTCTAGAACATTTTCAAAACCCTCGCAATCAAGGCAAGATTGAAAATCCCGACGGCGTTGGTCAGGTGGGCAATCCGGTTTGTGGGGATATTATGAAGGTTTATATTAAAGTGAAAGATAATAAAATTAGCGATATTAAATTTGAGACCTTGGGCTGTGGCGCGGCGATTGCCACTTCTTCAATGATTACGGAATTGGCTCGCGGTAAAACTTTAGAAGATGCAGTGAGAATTTCCCGTCAAGATATTGCTCAAGAATTAGGAGGTTTGCCAGCCGTGAAGATGCATTGTTCTAACTTAGCCGCTGATGCTTTGAAAAAAGCGATTGCGGATTATTTAGGTAAAGTGAAAAATAAAATATGAGGCAAATTGCAAGAGACATTGTGTCTGCGTTAATAGTTTCGAGCGATAATAAAATTTTTATGGGCCAGAAAGATTACCAAAGGGGAGGAGTATATCCAGATTGTTGGCATTTACCTGGCGGAGGAGTTCAAAAATGCGAAAGTTTAAAGCAGGCCTTAAGGCGAGAAATTTTAGAAGAAGTAGGCATTGATATTAATCAGTATGACATTGAATTAATTGATGACATAGGTCAAGGTCAAGCAGAAAAGGTTTTAAAAGATACGGGTGAGAAGGTTTTGTGCAAAATGCATTTTAATATTTTCAAGGTTATTATAAAAAATCAGAAAGCCGACCAAATTAAAGTCCGGCTTAATGATGATTTGGTTAGATATAATTGGTTTGCAATTTCCCAATTAAATGCGATAAAGTTAACTCCTCCCTCTAGGGAGTTATTTTTGAGACTGGGTTATAATATCTAATTGTTTATTAAATAAAAATTTGAAAAAGAAAAAGCCCCTCTATAAGTCTCATAGGACTTTTTAAGAAGGGGCACCACCGCAGGTTTAAACTTAGTCGGCTGGTCATCTTTTTCCTTAAAAACAGATCACCGCGTGGATTTTTAATCTTTAAGATTTCTCTCTGTTTAAGGATATCCCAAGAGGGAAGGAAATGTTTTTCCTGACTAAGCATTTAAATATTAACTCCCTATTGCTTAGAGTGTCAAGGGGAGCGAGTAAGCGAAGACGCGGGGGAGTAGGACCTATATTTATTTAAAAGAGAAATAAAATAATTCCTCAAATATATCCACAAAGCCTAAACAGAGTAGGGAAGCGCTTGGAAAGGGAGAGAGTGGTATTAAGGAATTATTTTTTATTTTATTTAAAATAAAATAAATATTATTAAAAGGCGACTGCAGTATTTATTTTTTATCATTTTTGAATCTGTGGATAACTATAATGTCGTAAAAGCTACATTAAACGACTTTAAATCAATACCTAAATTCAGGTCCATTCTTTATATCTCCTATCTTCTAGCTTAGCTTTGTTTGTATAACTCCCTATGATCCCATCCTTTATTTTAATTTCTTTATTTTTCTTATAAATAATATCAAAATTACTACCTCACCCTTTCTTCTGCCGACTCCTTCTCTTGTTTTGGATATTTTCTTTTTTTATATTCTCTTCTTAGATTATATTGCATTTTTTGATGGTAAATCTGGCTAAATTTTTTACTTGTTACTTTATAGCAATTCAGAGTGTCTGCTAGATACATATAACAATCCGTGATTTCTTCTATAAGTTTAGCGCGCACGGATTGATTCTGCATTATCGCTTTTTCGCCGTCTTTTTTAATAATATCTATCACCTCGCCTAATTCGCCGATGAGCCATAAGAGCCTGTATTTGGCATATTTTGCTTCCAGAGGAGACCATTCTTTTTGGTGCTTTTTCCAGAGCTTCAGAGAATAAAGCAGCATTTCTTCTATCCTAATGTTATTTTTAGGATTTTGGGGCATATCTCACATTATTTAAGGTAAATATTGAAGTGGATTTGTCGCCTCCCAGTGCGTGTAAGTTTGCCCGCTTGCGCTGTTAACTTCGTCCGTGCCAATATGGACTTCAAAATGGAGATGAGGACCGGTGGTAAAATAACCAGCTCCGGGCGTACCGGGCATGCCGCCCGTATAACCAATAATTTGCCCTGCCTTTACAAAAGCCCCTTCTTGGACCGCAAAGGCGGAAACATGGCCATAACGGGTTTGTAATTTTTCAGTGTGAATTAGGGTAATATAATTGTAGCCATAACCGGCATTGCGCGTGCGCGCGGCATATCCCGCAGCAGGAGCGTAGATCGGTGTACCTTGGGGACAGGAGATATCAATGGCATTATGCTCAAAATAACGACGGTAAGGATAAGAGGGGTCGTGGAAGGTGGAGGTGATACGGCGGTAAGGAATAGGCCAAGTGAGAATCGCATTCAAGTTCTGCGCTCCCTCTTGCAAGGTGGCAATCTTTTTCCTTACTTCTTCTTTTAAGGTAACTACCTCCTGGTTCAAAGCTCTTTGAGCCGCCGCCGCTTTTTCTAGAAGAGCTTCATATTTTTCCTCATTTGCCTGCGTCTGGGAGAGGATTTCTTTTTTGGCTGTTTTTTCCCCGGCAAGCACCTGCTGTTTGTTTTCCATTTCCTTTCTTTTATCAGTGAGTTCCGCCATCTTATTTTCCGCCATCTTCTTATCTGCCTCCAGATTTGCTTGAAGATCACCCAGCTTGTCCCGTTTCTGTTTTAAAATATCGTTGATTGTGCTGGTATCCTCCACTGTCTTTTCATATTCAGCCCAACTGTTATATTTGATAATTATTTTAAAAAAATTAATAACAATGTCAATAATACCGCGGCTTTCCGCTTCTTCGCTTCCCAGATAGTCCTCATCCAGACTATTAATTTCTTGGAGAATTACTTCAATTTCTTCTAGCTTTTTGTCAATCTCTTTCTGGGTGAGGTTGATGTCTAGAGCCAGTTTTTTAATTTCCAGTTCCTTCTGCTGGATTTCGCTATTAAGGAGGTTCACTTCATCCTCGGTTCTGTTAATTTGGCTGTCCAGAATGTTGATGTGCCCTTTCAAGGTGGCGGCTTTGTTTTGGAGATTGCCAACTTCTTTTTCATAAGCAGCAATTTTATCTTGGATTTCGTCAATTTGACCGGCTTTATCTTGAATCTGATTTTGGAGATCAAGAATACTTTCCTTTTCTTCCTCGGGATTATCTTGGGCTTGGGCGGGTATAATTATAAGGGAATTAGCAGATAAAAATATGGCCAGTAAGAGAGCGATACTTTTTTTATTTTGATTAAGCATGATATAAATTCAAAATGTAAAAATAAAAAATCAAAATGATCATCGCTTCGCGAGATCTCGCATAGCGAGACAAATTAAAATGTTAAAATTATTTTAGGAATTTAAAAAAATTTAATAATCAAATAAATAGTACAACAATGTAACAATATAGCAATATAACAATTAAGTTCTCAACTTTTCCAAAACCTTTTAAAATTTTACCTTGTCATGAGGACAATTTTTCAATTGCCATTTTAATTCTTGATAAAACTTCGTCCTTGCCTAAGACCTCCGCCACTTCGAAAGGGCCGGGCGAGGCTTTCTCTCCAGTCAAAGCAACGCGCAGGGGCCATAATAATTCTCCTGTTCCGATTTTATGCTTGGCAATGGTTTTCCTTAAAGTTTTTTCTAAAGATTCCTTCGTGTAATCTTGGTCTTTCAGGATAGCTAACGCCTTTTCCCCTATTTCTAAATTTATTTTTATCTCTTTCTGCGGCGCATTTTTCCAGATTAAAAGTTCAGGATTATAATTCGGTTTTTGGAAGTAAAAGCGGGTGAATTCCTGAATTTCATTGAGTTTTTTCAGTCTTTCCTGCACGGTTTTAATCGTTTTTTCAAGATAGGTTTTGGAATAGGTTTCAAGATTATATTTTAAGAATTTTCCTCGCAGAATCAGCCGTGTCAGATCCCCGCTTTTCATCTTGCGGATATAGTAGCCGTTCATACTATTTAATTTTTCAAGATTAAATACAGCCCCGCTTTTATTTAATCTTTCCAAGGAGAACTCTCTGACTAGCTCTGCCAGAGTGAAAATTTCGCGGTTATCCTTAGGATTCCAGCCCAAAAAAACCATATAATTGACAAGCGCTTCAGGTAGATAGCCTTCTTCCTTGAATTCTTGGATGGTGACTGGGATGACCGCTCCCCCATTCTGCGCTTTGCGTTTACTCATTTTGGAGCGATCCGGATTTAAGATTAAAGGGAGATGGGCATATTGGGGCGTCGGGAGAGCCAATGCTTTCTGCATCGCGGTTTGTTTCGGAGTGTTGGCAATATGGTCTTCGCCGCGGATGACGTGGGAGATTTTCATTGTGTAATCATCGATAACGACAGCAAAATTATAAAGGGGTATATCCAAATCTTTCGCGATCACAAAATCCCCGATGAGCGCGCCGTCAAATTCCAGCTCGCCGCGGATCAAATCTTGAAATTTGATTTTTTGGTTCGGCATTTTAAAACGGATTACTGGCTGTCTCCCCTCTTTTTTATTTTGTTTGGAGGTTAAATCACGGCATTTGCCGGAATAGCGTGGCGGCTCGCCTTTAGTCTGTTGTAAAAGCCGTTCGTCAGCTAATTCCTTTTCCGTACAATAGCAATAATAAGCATCACCTTGTTTTAATAGTTGTTCTAAATATTTGTGATAGATTTTGATTCTTTCCGATTGCCTATAAGGTCCATATTCCCCTTTTTGATCCGGTCCCTCATCGTATTTAATGCCTAACCATTTTAAATTTTTCATTACATCTTTTTCCCATTTGGGATCGGAACGTTCTATATCCGTGTCTTCTATTCTTAAAATGAATTTTCCTTGATTTTTTTTCGCGAAAAGATAATTAAAAAGCGCGGCTCGCGCTGTGCCGATATGCAAAGGGCCAGTGGGGCTCGGGGCAATGCGCACGCGGATTTGTTCTTGAATTTTCATAATATCTATGCTACTTTAAGGTTATATTGTTGTACGGCGGTTTCCCAATTATTTATAAATAGGAGGTATTTATTGTGGACGAAATATATACCGAGGCGGATATTCCGGTTTACGACAAGGATGGAAAACGGGGAGTAGGTCAAATAGACTTAAAAACTCTAAAAGATGGAAGGGGTGGCTTGAATATTAAACAGCTTTTGGCTCTGCATTATTGGGCAGCTTGTCACTCTTTAGGCAAAAATCATCCTTATATGGAAGTACTGGAGCAAGAGATTATCCGAAGAGTGGGTCCCGAGGAAGAAAAGGTTTGGTCTTATGAGGAGGTTTTTAATGCCATTGTAGCCGCTGGTCATGATCCAACAGATGTTACAGAGAAGATTAATAAGATTATGAAAGATATCAATATTTTAGAAAGCGTAGCCGCCATAATGGTTGCTGAAAGCTTGGGGGTTCATTTGAATGGATTTGTGCTGGTTAATATCGGTTCAGAGGATAGTCAGGATTTTGGAGTGGAACTGCATGAAGATTGCAGAGTTGATCCTTCTTAATTCGGATTTATTTTTGTACTTTCCACCCTTTGCCACATTTTCACGAAGGGTGTTTTTTTTATTTTTAGCTCCCAGAAAATGAGCCACCACAGATATATTCTAGCAAAGATTAGAAGTATCGTCCACCAGAATTCTTGGGGATTTTGGGCGTATTTAAAGATTTGAAAGATACCCTTTATTTCAGGAGATAAACCACGCATTGTAGGGGCAGACCCGTGTGTCTGCCCTTCGTTGGTTTTTAAATTGGACAGGCGGACACGTGGGTCCGCCCCTACCCCAAGAGATTTTTTTATTAGATTGGGAATCTGCACATACCCTCCTGTT
The DNA here is from genome assembly GCA_041644975.1 of Candidatus Doudnaibacteriota bacterium. GTDB lineage: Bacteria > Patescibacteriota > JAQUNI01 > JAQUNI01 > JAQUNI01 > JAQUNI01. Next base: position 13,360 of record JBAZQX010000001.1, read on the forward strand.
GACCTTTTTTTTTGTTTAATCCAATCTTTAAAATTATTTGGGTATTTTACGTATACTTTTGCCTCGGGGGTATAGGTAATTTGGCAACCTTTGTTGTATATTAGGCTGGAAATTAAAGCATCATCAGAAAGAGTGTTTTCGGGAATATTTTTAATCAAACTACCGCGCATAGCATAAAGATAGCCAGAACAATCTATATATTTCCCCTCTTTTGTCCTTTGAAGACGAATTTTGTGCGCCATTTCTGTCAAAATATAAGCCCAGAAACCAAAAATATTTGACCTGGGATTGATTGAAATTGGCCGTCCAGAAACCGCGCCCATTTTTGGATTTTTAAAGGGTTTTAAAATTTTCGAAATCGCCTCTTCCCCTATTTCTACATCTCCATCGGTAAGGATCAAAATATCACCTTTTGCTTCTTGAAAAGCAATATTTAGAGCGGCAGGCTTCCCTATTCCTTTATCTTTTAATAACTTGACTTGAGGGTTATTTTTGTGGTAATTTAAAGCGATTTCTTGGGTTTCGGGATCTGGAGCGCAAACCAAAATTTCAGCGGAGACATTAAGCCTGGATAATTGACGCGTTATGTTTGTAAGTTGTTTTTCTAAAGTTTTTGGCTCTTTGTAAGCCGTGATTATTAAAGTAATCATAAAAGGGAGGGTATAAAATGTCTGTGCGTCGCGGTAAATTTAAGAAAACTGATGGTGTAATCCGGTTATTGCGGCTACTGCAAACACCCCAGACACTATCAGAAATAGTTAATTTTCTTGATTTGAATCAAAGGTCTGTGTGGCGGTATATCAGAGAGTTGAAACGAATGGGTGTTTCCATTGTACGTTTTAAGGAGGATTCCGTGTTTAAATACTCTTTGTATCCTGAAGGCTGGGTATTAAAAAAAGTCATTTTCAAAACACCTGAAGGAGATAAGATGGTAGATGTTCAAGATTGTCTTATAGTGCGTTTGCAAGAATAATTATGGATTACATCATATTTTGCACCCTTTGAGAAGAGGGTGCTTTTTACGAGGGCGATTTCTTCCAGTTTAAAGGCGGGAAAACGAATATTTTTTTTAACTTTTTTTAGGGGTCTCGTTTTAAGCCTTGCGATGGTGATGTGGGGAGTAAATTTATGGCTTTCGCGGTAAAGAATTTTGGCTTTTTGAAAAGCATTGACTAAATTCTGATAAAGTTTTTGGGATTTTTTGCTAAGCATTTTAATTCCTAAAACAGAGCCAAAATTTTTTAAATAATGGGGTTTTAAGACGAGGGAGCTGGTTTTAGGAGCTAAATCTTGGAGAATTTGGCTAATTGTAGCTATTTCCTCTGGCTTGCGATCCCCTAAAAAAGCAAGAGTAAGATGTAAATTTTTCGCGTTAATCCAATGAGTTTGAGGAGAAAAAAGCGGAGCAAGCTCTTTTTGGATTTCTTGAATGCGCTTTTTTACCTCGTGAGGCAGGATTAAGGCGATGAAAAAACGTGTAACGGGCATATGATTATGTAGAGACGTTGTAATACAACGTCTCTAACATACCATAAAAATCAAAAAAGTGCTAAAATAGAGGTATGCGAGAGGCAATTTTATACAAAAAACTAAAATACCGAAAGGCGCGCTGTAATGTTTGCAGCCGCCGTTGTGTGATTTCCGAAGGTTGCCGCGGCTATTGTGAAACGCGGTTGAATCAGGGAGGCAAGCTCTATACTTTGATTTACGGTTTGGCTTCCTCTGTGTGCGTAGATCCGATTGAAAAGAAACCCGTGTTTCATTATCAGCCGGGGACTAAGGCGCTATCACTGGGCACTTGGGGTTGCAATTTTCGTTGTGTCTTTTGTCAGAATTATGATATCACTTATATAAATGGTAACCGTTTAGAAGAAACCGCTCAAAGAGTTTCTGAACAAAAAAATAGTTCAGAAGATATTCCTAAAAAAGGTATATTAGAGCCAAATTTGATTTCTAAAATAGCGCGAAAAGAGGGTTGCCAAGGTATTGCTTGGACTTATAATGAACCCACAATTTGGCTGGAATATACTTTAGACGCTTCCAAACTTGCTAAGAAGGAGGGGCTTTATACGGTCTATGTCACCAATGGTTATGCCACGCCCGAAGCTTTGGACACTATCGGTCCTTATTTAGATGTTTGGCGGGTGGATATTAAAAGTATGGAGGACAAATTCTACCAAGAGATTGCCAAAGTGCCTCGGGTTTCCCTTATTTTGGAAAATACGATCCGCGCTCAAAAGAAATGGAAAATGCATATTGAAGTGGTTACCAATATAATACCTACACTAAATGATTCGGATACTAATCTGGGAAAAACCGCGAAGTGGATTTGTAAAAATTTAGGCGAAAAGACCCCTTGGCATATTACCCGTTTTTTTCCTTGTTTAGGCTTAAAACATCTCCCGATGACACCAATTGAAACCTTGGAGCGCGCTCAAGAAATTGGGCAAAAAGCAGGCTTGAAATTCGTTTATTTAGGCAATATTGATGGCCATCCAGGCGAAAATACCATTTGCCCCCGTTGTGGCAACTTGGCTATTAGAAGAGTGAATTATGAGGTGGATTTGGAAGGTTTGGGTCAGCAGGGAGAATGTAAAAAATGCGGGGAGGATTTGAATATATTTTTGAAATAACATGCAAAAAGAAATCAAAATTATTGGCGCCGGCCTTTCCGGTCTTACTGCTGGTATTAATCTTGCTAAAGCCGGATATAAAGTGAAAATCTTTGAAAAAAATGACACTGTGGGCAAGAGATTCCATGATGAGGATGCTTTAGAAAAGATTCAAAAAATGAGCATCAAATTAAATTTTCCTTATTATCCAGTTAATAAATTGAATATAGTTGATTCGCATGGTGAGCTACATAATTTCAAATTTAAGAAAAATGTGTTTTATCTAGTGCGGCGAGGCATAGAAGCTGATACATTAGATCAGGGTCTTTACAAACAAGCTCAAGAAGTAGGCGTTGAAGTTATTTTTAATTCTCCTCGTGATCATCGCCAATTTGGCGACATTATTTCCCAGGGATATTTTCCCGATGAAGCTACTGATGCGATAGCGGTAGGTTATAATTTTAAAACCAGTGCCTTTGATCAATCTTGGGCAATTATTGATGACAAAGTAGCTCCTGACGGCTATGCTTATTTATTAATTGCTAATGGTTTAGCTACTCTCGCAGTCTGTATGTTTAGAGATTATGCAAGGAGTAAAGATTATTTGGAGAAGGCCTATAAAATTTTTAAACAGCATGTTGGTTTTGATGTAAGGGATAAAAAGTTTTTCAGTGGCACAAGTAATGGCTTTTTGATGAGAAAGGCAGTTTTCAACGGACGTCTTTATGTGGGAGAAGCCGCAGGATTTATTGATGGTATGTGGGGGTTTGGGATGAAATACGCTTTGATCTCGGGATATTTGGCTGCCCAAAGTATAATTAAAAATGAGAATTATGATCATCTTTGGAAAACACACATGTTTTCACAGTTAAAAGCTTCTTTAGTGAATTGATGGTATTATAAAATTTTAAACAAAAGGAGTTATAAGTTTCTTATTGAGAAGATGAATAGATCTGAAGATCCCGCCCTTTTTCTACAAAAAATAAGTAGTTATTCCTTAATTCATAAAATTGGTCTCCCTTTTGCATATTTGGTTTTAAGGAAAAACCTTAAAGATAGAAGGAGGTTTTAATAAATATATGCTTTCTTTCGCCTGTATTTCCCCTCACCCGCCGCTTTTGCTGCCTTCAGTAGGTTCAAAAGAGGACCACCAGAAGGTGCGAAAGACGATCAAAAATTTAGAGTTTTTGGGAGAAAAGTTAAAGAAAATTAGCCCTGACTCCATTGTTATTTCTTCTCCTCATTCGGATTGGGGTTTTAATGTTCCTCTGCATTTTTTAGCCAATAATTTTGAAGGTGAAGTCAAACCTTATTTAACGGACATAGAGCCGCCAAAATATTATTTTGAACAGGGTAAGAAGATGTTCAGTGTATTAGAGCAGGATAAGAAGCACGCCTTGATTGCTTCAGGAGATCTTTCCCATTGCCTTAAAGATGAAGGACCGTATGGATTTCATCCCGATGGTCCAAAATTTGACCAAGAACTTATTGACTCTTTAAAGAAAAAAGATATTCAAAATCTTTTGATTTTAGATGAAAAATATCCCGATGCAGGAGAGTGCGGACTGCGTTCATTTTGTTTTGTTTTGGGTATTCTGGAAGCCTCGGGAATTGGTTGGCAGCCAGAGATTTTGTCTTACGAAGGACCTTTCGGGGTTGGTTATTTAGTAGCGGAGTTTAAATTAAATCTGTCGTAATCTGTCGTTGCGAGCGAGTCCGCTTTGGGGCGGCCTCCTCGCAATGGCAGAGGTATTATGAACCCTTATTCTTCCTTAGCCAAACAAGCTTTAAAAATTTATCTTGAAACCGGCAAAATTATGAAGGCGCGAAAGAGTATGCCCAGGGCAATGCTAGAGCAAAAGTCCGGTGTTTTTGTGACTATTGAAAAAGGTGAGGAATTGCGAGGTTGCATTGGCACATTTTTGCCTGTCTATGCTAATATTACTGAAGAGATTATTCATAATGCCATTGCCGCGGGCACAGAAGATAATCGTTTTGTCCCTGTTAATTTATCGGAGATCGCGGAATTGACGTTTACGGTTTCCCTTTTGTCTGCACCAGCAAAGGTTCAAGAATTAGAAGATTTGGATCCTAAAAAATATGGAGTAATCGTGCGCGGCGAGAAGACTGGGCGGAGAGGTCTTCTTCTTCCAGATCTTCCTGGGATTAACACAGCCGAAAAGCAGGTGATGATTTGTTTGGAAAAAGGAGGAATTGATCCCCAAGCGGAGAAGGTTTCTTTATATCGTTTTACAGTGCAGAAATATGGGTGACGTGTAACTTATAACTTGTAACTTATAACTCAAGGGGTATATTTTTATGTTACAAGTTACACGTTATAAGTTTATGAGATATGTCCAAGTAGTCCCAGTGGCTAATATTCCATTTGGTAAAAATCAATTTTTTACTTATCAAACTTCGGAGGAGAAGATTAAGATTGGTCAAGAGGTACTCGTCCCTTTTCGTTCGCTCGCTTTGCGTGGAGTAGTCTGGGGTTTTACAGAGAAGCCTCGGTTCAAAACCAGAGAGGTAGACAAAATTGTAAGAGAGGAAACCGTTTTAGGCAAAAATGAGCGTAAACTTGCCCTTTGGATGTCGCAATATTATTACTGTTCCTTGGGTCTTGTGATTAAATTAATGCTTCCGCCGCAGGTGAAGAAAGGTAAAGACATTTTATTTCCTCGGAAAATTCGGGATGTGAAAGTAAAACTCACAGCGAACCAAAGCAAAGTTTTAAAAACGATTTTGAATTCTCGCAAATCGAAGATGCTGGAAGCAAAGGTATTTTTGCTTCACGGCGTTACTGGGTCAGGCAAGACTGAAATTTATCTGCGACTTTGCAATTATATACTCAATCAAGGAAAACAAGTCATTATTCTCGTGCCGGAAATTTCCTTGACACAGCAAGCTATTGATCGTTTTAGCGCGCGTTTTCCGGGGAAAATCGCCGTGGTTCACAGCCGTTTAACCAAAGGCGAAAGATTGGGAGCTTGGGATAGAATCAGAAGCGGGAAAGCGCAAATTGTCATTGGACCGCGTTCCGCTATTTTCGCGCCAGCGCGGAATTTGGGTTTAATCGTTTTAGATGAAGAGCATGACCCTTCTTTTAAACAGTATGACCAAAATCCCCGCTATCACGCTCGTACGGTAGCCTTGGAGTTAGGAAGGCTCACTCATTCTAAAGTGATTTTAGGCAGCGCCACTCCCCTTGTGGAAAGTTATTATGAGGCTTTAAAAGGCACCTTTCAATTATTGGAGTTGCCGCAAAGAATTAACAAAGAAAAGATGCCGGAAGTGGAAATTGTTGATATGAGAGGTAATTTTCAGAAAGGCAGCCGCTCTATTTTAAGCCAAAAAATGAAGGAAGAATTGAACAAAATTCTTGTTCAAAAAAAACAAGCCATTCTATTTGTCAATCGTCGGGGCGCGGCGAGTTTTGTTTTCTGCCGCGATTGCGGTTATACTTTAAAATGTCCGCATTGCGATGTTTCTTTAACTTACCATATGAGCGGTTCTTCCCGTCTCCTTTGCCATTATTGCGGTTATAATGTTTCTCCGCCCGCCTTCTGTCCTAATTGCAAAAGCCCTTATGTGCGATATGGGGGGCTCGGGACAGAAAGAGTAGAAGATGAAATCAAGACTTTTTTCCCAAAAGCGCGGACCGCGCGTTTTGACCGTGACGCTACCGCGCGCAAAGACGCTCATCAAAACCTTTATTATGATTTTTCAAATCATAAAATTGATATTTTAATTGGCACCCAGATGCTTGCACAAGGCTGGGATTTGCCAAAAGTAGCTTTAATTGGTATAATCGCGGCGGATGCGGATCTCAATTTGCCAGACTTTCGCTCCAGCGAACGCACCTTTCAGCTTTTAACGCAGGTTGCGGGACGCACAGGTCGCGGCAAAGAGCGAGGCAAGGTGATTCTCCAGACCTATAATCCTGATATTTTTGTTATTCAAGCGTCGGCGCAGCACGATTATAAGCTGTTTTTCAAACAAGAGTTAAAGATGCGCGAGGAGCTTGCCTTTCCGCCTTTTTCTAAGATCGTCAAGCTTATCTATCAAAATTACAAAAAGGACAAAGCAGAGAAAGAGAGTTCGCGCTTGGCTAGAATTTTCAGAAATTATATAAAAAAGAACAAGCTAGCGCTGACCATTTTAGGTCCAGCTCCCACCTTTATTCCCCGCATTCGCAGGCGCTACCGTTATCATTTAATTTTAATGTTTCCGCCAGAAGAATGGGCAAAGAAGTCACAGGTTTTAGGACTAGCGCCCGTGGATTGGATTATTGATGTGGAACCGGAAAGTTTATTATAATATTTTAGCTGACGATTTTAATATTGGAGGTCAAGCGAAAGCTTGACACGAGTAATTGTTCGCCTAAGGCGGACCTCCAAAGCGCGACACGGTTAATCAGACTAATGAGACATTAGGTCAATTAGAGTAATTAGAAATTTTAAAATATGTCCATACTGCGCATCATCACTGCACCAGATCCTATATTATATAAGAAAAGTATAGAAATAACCGATCCCCAAGACCCCTTTATTCGAGGGTTAGTTTTAAATATGCGGGATACTCTGGAGAAGCATAAAGGGATTGGTTTAGCCGCTCCCCAAGTGGGAGTGAACAAAAGGGTAATTTTAGTGAAACTTTGGCGGGAGGAATATGTTTTAATCAACCCGCGTTTAACCTCTGCCTCGCGGGAGAAAGAAATGGGCGAGGAAGGTTGTCTTTCTTTACCGGGCGTGTTTTTAAATCTGGAGAGGTCAAAGAAGGTGCGTGTGAAAGCGCAAGACCAAAATGGCAAGAAGATAAAAATGAAAGCTAAGGGCTTACTTGCCCGCGTTTTGCAGCACGAGATAGACCATTTGGAGGGGATATTAATTACTGATAAAACTTAAAATTTCATTAGGGATTTGGGAGTTTACCCGTTTACGGGTTTCAAATCATAAGGAAAATTATTCTAATTAACCTAATTATTCTAATTATTCTAAACAAATCCCAATATCTAATATCTAATACTTAAAAATTAATTGATTTTGGTTATTAGGATTTGGTCATTGGTCATTTTTTAGGTTAATTAGGTCAATTAGAACAATTAGAATAATTTTTCAGAAACAGTCTTATGGTCAGAAAGGATTACAAAATTATCTTTATGGGCACCTCGGAATTTGCTGTGCCAATTTTGGAGAAACTTGCGTCTTCCAATTTTAACATTGTCGGTGTTTTCTGCCAGCCGGATCGTCAGAAAGGAAGAGGATTAAAATATCAACATTGTGCGATGAAAAACATAGCCTCTCAATACAATTTTTCCCTATTCCAGCCCGAGAATCTAAAAAACAAGGTAATAGCGGGTAAAATTCAGGATTTAAAACCAGAATTGATTATTGTCGCCGCCTATGGTTTAATTATTCCCCGAACAATTTTGGAAATTCCGCGCCATGGTTGCCTTAATGTTCATCCTTCCTTACTCTCCCGCTATCGCGGTTCCTCGCCTATCCAGGGCGCAATTATTGATGGGGAAAAAGAAACTGGGGTTACAGTTATGCTTTTGGATGAAAAAGTGGATCACGGGCCAATTTTGGCGCAAAGAAAGATTAAAATAGAGCAATATGATGATATTTTTTCTTTGAGCGAGAGATTAGCAAAGCGCGGAGCAAATTTGTTGCTCAAAATTTTACCCTTATATTTAGCAGGAGAGATTAAACCTGTGCAACAGGATCACATGCAAGCTACTTTGACGAAAATAATTAGAAAAGAAGACGGTCAGATTGATTGGAGCGAAGATGCCGCCAGAATCGCGCGCAAAATCCGCGCCTATCTTGGCTGGCCGGGGAGCTTTATTTTTTGGGGAGAAAAAAGAATTATTATTTTAGAGGCGGAAGCCAAAAATGCAGACCGTTACCGCGAGAAAAACGGTGAGGTTTTCAACATCAACAGCGAAATTTATGTCCAATGTGGACAAAATGTATTGAAAATAAAAAAACTCCGGTTGGAGGGAAAAAAAGAAGTCACCGGAGTAGAATTTTTAAGGGGGTATGTGGGGATTATTGGGGCGGTGTTGCGATGAATTTTAAAAATCCTCCCCTGACCGTGTCCCGCCGAAGTCCGCCTCGGGCGGACGCAGGAGGATAAGGGGAGGGTAGCTTGCCCTGTACCCTATGTGGTACAGGGAGGGGTTATGAAAAAAAGAGCAAAAAGCTCTTTTTTAATTTGTATGTTTTTGACCGTTATTTCCACGGAAGAGAGAATCTTTCGTTGGTTCAATTCTTCAGAATTGAACCAACAGTTTCTACAGAATGTCAGGTTCAGATCAGGAGATCCGAACCATCGAAGTTTAGTTATAACGTGATTTTACTCTAGTTTTTCCAAATATTACCCATGATTTCAACAAAATTTGTAAGGTAGATTATATCCAAAGCTGTTCTTTCTAAATCTTTATCAAAATTACGATTTTCGTTATTTATTAAGTGAACACAGTTAAAGAATCTATGGTTTCCGTCGCCAAGTAATATAAAAGATCCCTGTTCGTTTGCGAAAGCACAAAAGAATGGTTCTTGTAAGCCGTTCTGCCTATAATATTCAATTTTACCATTCTCCGTTTCTTCTCGGACTATCTGTAAATAATCGGTATTTTTAGTGTTAACCAAACCTTTAAAAGTTTGGGGGGTCTTAAACCAAGGTGGAGTACAGTTGTAGATCTTTTCCCATGCTTCTTTGCCTGAAAAACTTTTTACTTTAGAATTCACAGGAATAATATCCCAATCAACATGAATCCCAACAGCGGGTAAACCTGAATTATTTAGAGAGTAGCGCCATTTATTGATAAATTCTTCTGATGTCATAAATATTAAATCTAACCATCTTCTGTTAGTTCAAGTCTCCTGACTTGAACCATTTTATTTCTGCAGAAATTTTGGTTTAGATCAGAAGTATCTTTTATAAAAGTAGAAATTTCACATTGTCTTATTAGTACTGCCTTGGCGCTCTGCCAATTTTTTTTAAAACGCGTGGATATTTGATATTCGGCTTTTTTTGACTGAAGTCAATCAATTTAACAATAAACTGCCAATTATCGCCATAGTCAAAAAGGAACATCATTTTGTCGCCCTTCTGCTGCCAGACTTCTTTAATTTTTGTTTTTTTGACGCTTCCAGCGCCTGTAGGTTCAATGCCTTCATTTTTTAAATCTGCAAACAACTCATATTTTTTCTCGGAATCAAAATAACCATACTCGGCGATCTTACTAAAAAATCCGAAGCAGTGGTCAAAATCAAAATTATAAGCATTAACAATCGTTTCAGCTAACTTATATAGATTGGCATTTTCCGGGATTTCAATCTCCCGCACGATTTTTGGATTGTGAAATAAATTTGTTTTGAAGATGTAGGTTTTCATAAAATTATTTTTGAAATTTTGAATACCTTACAAAGTCAATTTATGGAACACTAACCCAATGTTTTCTTCTAATGCACTTGTTGAATATCCCACGCAACTTTATATTTTTTTTATTCAATAATTCTTGCCTTAATTTAAGTACTGCTAATTCAAATCTTTTATGAAAAATGTATGTATTCACGACAAAATTATTGCTGGCATATCCACTTCTCCTACTTTTTCTAATAAGACACCTTGATCTTGGTTTAAGGGAGAATTGCCAAAGTTGGTCATGATCTCTAATTCTTAGACTGTACTTAAAATGTGTTATGGCGTTGCGGAGTTGTCTTAAAGCAAAAATATTATCAGAGTTTTTAATTCTTAAATATTTTTTAAAAAGATCCTCTCGTCTAATTTTGATTGATTGAGCAAGGGTATCAACTGTTTAATACATTAACCATATAGCAACAAACTCGGCTGGACCAAAATCGGTTCCCGTATCTATTTTCTTTTGGATCTCCGGATTTACTCCAAAACAATAATAAATATCCCTTCTAGCAAAGTAAAGGGGTGAAAATCTTACAATCCCACATGGATTATTTAGAGAATACAAAACACGATATTCACTCCAGCTCTTACCAGGATCAAAGAAAAATTCCTCTATCTTTTTATCAGTTTCTTCGTCGTTCATTTTTATCTATTCAATAATTCTCTGTTGGTTCAAGTCTCCTGACTTGAACCATTGAAAATTATCATTGAGCACCTTGTTCAATCAACTGTTCAACTTTCTGCTTCGCTTGCTCTAATAACTCCTTGGATTTTTTGCGCGCCGTATGGGATTTGCGGATTAAGGCGGCGATTTTTTGTTGGATGGATTTAGGTAGAATGGGGATTAAGCAGTTTTTAATTTGCTCCGGGCGCCAATGAATAATTACCGAACCACCGGTATCACGCTCCATTTGCATTTGCCCGATTGTTGAGTTAAGCACCAAAGCCAAATATTCAGCTTCAATTTTGGCTTTTATTTTTAACCTCAAAATTCCTCCAGCAATAATACCCTCCATCGCCTCTTTGAAAACATAGGCAATACCGGGGCTGGCGTCTTTGGTAAGCAATATTTCACCTATCTTTGGTTCGTAATCATTTTTGAATCTTTGATACAATTTGTCATTGATCAATTTTGCGTCAGCCGCGACAATACCTAACTTAGTCAAATTGCTTACACGAATAAATGGTCTCCCCACTTCTTGATATTGTTCGCTGCCTACCTCAATACCTTTCTTAATCAAAACTAAATCTTCTAGTTTTAACATTTGAGTTTTGAATTTTGATATTATTTCTTCGTATTTCGGTTGAAAAAATTCCGCATCAATCCGTTTTGCTTTTTGTACTTCGGAAAGATTGACAACCCACGCCAAATCTTCTTGCGGTTTAAAATTCTTTAGCCCTAATTCTTCCAAAAGTAAATTTTCGGCTTGAGAATAATAAAGTTTAGAGTGGTCAAGTCCTTTTTTCACTTCAATTATAATAGAGGAAATCATCTCCTGCTTTTCATCTGGAGGAATAAAAAGTGGCAATAATCTAAGATCGTCAATATTTAGCCCAGTCTGAACAGCTCCTCGTGCGTTGCGCTCTAAGAAACCGCGACCATAACGGGAATTTAAATAAGCAATAAAATAATACGGATTAATCTTTTTACTACGAAAAACTGTACTTTTACAACTAAAAATTGCAGGCAGGGTAGAAGTATCAACAATTGCAGAATTCCCTAATGTCCCCACTACCGATACTAAGATATCACCTTTTTCTAAATAAAACTTTTTCAAACGATTGAAGTCTTCCTGAGGAATATAAACATTATCATCATCCATTAGAAAAAATGATTTTACGTCTTTTCCTCTTACATATCTAAACTTGCCATCTGTAACATAATTTTCAACTTTAAATTCGGAACCGAAAGGTCCTGTAATAAATTCCCCTTCTATATCACCCCATTTTTTGTAGCGATTAGTTTTGGTTAATCTTTTTTCTAATTCTAAATACTCGGGCTGGAAAAATTCCGCATCCAGACGATGTGCACATTCAAGTTGGGATTTTTGAATAATGGAATATGTGATCATAAATACTTTAGGATTTTTTTACATTTTACCTTGTTTTAGAGGTTTTACTTGGAAATCATCGGTAGCGGGTGTTGTACAATAAAATTTAAAAATTTTATAAAATTTTTCGTCCCCTGCGTTTTCATAAGTAATAATAAACTTTGCTTCTTTTAAGTCGTTTTTATCATGAATCGTTGGTGGCGAAATTGTATTTTTGAAAAAATCTAGTTGTCCTTCGCCCAGATGATTATTCCCATCCCATGCGTCGATATACAAAGTTTTTTCATCATCCAAAGGGGTTAAGATTAAATTTGGGTCGTCAAAATAAAATTTAAACCTTTTCCTTTCTATCACAATCGGTCGAACTTGAATTTCATAAGCTACTCCCTTACCGCTGTTTCTAAGCCTGAAATATTCTTCATGGTCCGCTGTTGCGGGTCGAAAAAACAAATCAACAATTGGTTTTTGTTCTAATTCATTATTTAATTTGCTGGATAATTTCAATTCTCTGGTTTCAAAACTATACCAAAGCAATGCAACAAATATGCATATCTGTATAGAATCCCCAAAATTAAAGGGTTGAGTCCATAGTTCAATTTGTAATAAAATTAAGCCGGTCAATAATGGAATTTGCCAGTGATAATGATTTTTATTAATGATTTTCATTTATCTTTATGCCCAAAAACTAATTTTTCGCTCTTTTTTAGTGATCTATGAGAGAATATTGACATTGATAAAATGAAAGGATATACTGATAATGTCTTTCAGTTTTGTCATAAAACTGAAAGGGTATTACATCCAAGGGCAACCTTCCTCGCGGAGGGTTGCTTTTTTATACTTTTTAATCCCTTTCTGCTCTATGTTTTAATTCTCTACCCCAAATATCCTTTTTAATATCTAATACGTCAAAATAGCCGTCTCCGCCCGTCCTTAATTCTTCAGAAATATTATTTTTTGACGAAAAAATATAAACCTTTTTACCTCCCCTTCTTAGATAAGTCACTAACGCTAAAAAATCAGAATCGCCTGTAAACAAGACCGCTGTATCATATTTCTTAATATGATGCATCGCGTCAATTGTGATTTCCACATCCATATTTCCTTTCTCTTCAATGGATTGGCCAGCTTCGGTTACAACGCTTATACGCTTTAATTCCTTTTTTCGAACAATAAAATGGAGTCCTTTTTTAAGAAAGGTAAAGAATTTATGTTTACCATCTAAGCTGTAATCTCGTGTTCCATCAGCAGGATAGGCAGTGTAATAAAAAATTTCTATAAACGAACCATTAAATTTTTCTTTAATAAACATTCTTAATTTTTCATAATCAAAAAATTTCCCTTTTGCTTTTTGCGCTTGCCATAGATTAGAAGCGTCAATAAAAACATAGATTATATTTTCTTTTTCTGTTTTTTTTATTTTTTGATTAAACATATTTTACACAAAACTAAATTTTTCTTTTTTCGCAAATTTAATAAATTCCTCCGTAATTTTGTCTAAATCGTGATCTAAAGTTTTGCGTCCTTTTTCATCGTGGACAAAATTACCTTTTGCATCTTTTTTATAGACATATTCTCCCGAATTGTCTTTGCCCGCTTTTTTGGAAACAGCCATAAAGATAGGATAATCGCGCAAGGGTTCGCCGGCTCCCGTCTTTGCCGAGGCTTCCTCCTTCGGCGGACCTTCGGCGGGCAAGTCCCCGCCCCATTTTTGTAAGAAAAGAACGCTAGTCTTAGTCCCCGTGTGTGGTTTAAATGTATTTCCGTGTAAGCCAATAACCGCCAAAATGCGCGCCTTTTCAAAAAGATATTCGCGGACATATTCCATATTCGTATTATTCAAAACGCCTTGAGGCAGAACTATTGCTAGTCGTCCGCCCGGACGCAGAAAATCCAACGCGCGCTCAATAAATAGTATATGCCTTTCAACATTGTTTTTTAATTTACCGTTTTTTTTGGCTAATTCATATTGACGCAGCAATCCCGCGTCAGGGTTTTCTCCGGCAAAAGGCGGGTTGGTCAATAAAATATCAAAATTAAAATAACGATAGGTCAGTTGGTTTTGCTTATCTTCCACGTCACTTAAAAATTTTGTTAAAAGCGGCTTTAACGCCACGCGCGCTTCTTCGCTTTCTACTCCTTGCCAATCTCGCGCGTCAAGCGAATTACGTTTGAAAATGTGGTGTTTTCCATCTCCGGCAATCAACATCAAAGCTTGAGAGATGCGGCGCATATTGTCGTCAAAATCAAGTCCGAATAAATATTTACCCGCATAATCTTTTTGCGCCGTCTGATTTTTTAAAATATCATCCCAAATGTGATACATTGTGTGCAAAAGGAAACCGCCGGAGCCGCAGGCTGGATCAATAAGATATTCATTTTCTTTTGGTTGCATCATTTTTACGCACATTTTAATAACGTGGCGCGGCGTGAAATATTGGCCTTTCTTGCCTTTTGAAACCTCGGTGATCAGATATTCAAAGGCGCTGTCAATAATTTCCAACTCTCCTTTCCCAATTTCAAATAAGCGCACATTTTCCAAAAAGGGGACGCAGACATTGAGCCGTTCTGGTGAAATTCTTATTCGGTCTGACGGCTCGAATGTGTCTGGCCATTCTTGCGCCGCTTTTTTAAATAGATTATTGATAATATCATAAGTTTTTTCCGGGTCTCTGTATTTTCTGAATAAAACCTCCTCCCTTTCTCTTCTTTCTCGCGCCAATTTTTCATCATAGAGCTTTGCGTAAATTATTTTAAAAATTTCTTCAAATACATTAGCGCCCGATCCGGCTAGCGCCAGCTCCTCAATGCGTTTAACTATTTCAATAAAATCAAAGTCGTGTTTGAGTTCTGACCAGGTTCTTTTAATCTCAAACAAATCGTCTATTGTTTGGTCTGCCCGAGGAATATCGGTGAGCGAATCTTCAAATTCTTTTGGATAAGGCCGGTATAAGACAACTTTTTCGTTGCCGTTTGACCAAACGCCGATTTCTGAACCTTCGGCGCTGATATAGCTTTTTAATTGATCTATACCTTTTTTGGCTGATGGACTTTTCAGTTCAAAAATAAGATAAGGAGTGATTTTATCTTTTTTATAAACAATGATATCGGCGCGGGCGTATTCTTTGGTGCCAAAATGCACGCTTTTTTCTGTATCAATGCGATCAAGAGGGTATTTATAAAAATTGGTTAATTTATAGAGCCAAAGCTGACGGATGATTTCTTCGGGTCTGCCTTTTTGATTTTTATCGTCAAACACCATTTTTAGCTTTTTTGATTTTATGTCTCTTACATAAAATTTGCTCTGCTCTTCTTTTGTGATGTAGAGGACTTTTTTTAAATCAATCGTTTTAAATTCTTTTAACCCAAAAGCGGTTTCCTCGCCTTTAAAGATTTTTGAAATTATTTCATCAGTTCTATTTGGTTTTATTGTTGGCATAGTTTATTGTGGGTTATTTTATCGGTTTCCATTGATTATTTTTAAACATAGCGATGACCTTGCCGATCATTTGCGTCTCTTCTGTAAAATAGATATTTGGGTATTTTGGATTCTCTGGTTTAAGATAAGTATAGGGCGGCTTGTCTTCCGAAATAAAACGTTTGACTGTTGATTCGCTTCCTGCTTCCGCCAAAACAATATCACCGGACACAAATTCCTTTTGACTTTGGACAAACACAATATCACCATCTTCTATACCGGCGTTAATCATTGAGTCGCCGGAAATTTTTATTAAAAAAACCTCGTCTTTTAGCTTGGCAACCTCTGAAGAAACGGCTTGCCACTCGCCAGATATCTCTATCGTTTCAATGGGAGCGCCGGCGCTGGTAAGACCCAGAAAAGCAACTAACGGCGGCTTGCCCAGAATTTTATAGCCAGTTGGCAGTATTACTAAACTTCTGGCGGCAGATTCATTGCGTTTTATTATTTTTTTGTTCCCAAGCTTATTGAGCAGGTCTAAAACCGATTGATTGGATGAAACATTAAGCCGTTCCCTCATTTCTTCAAAAGTAGGAGGATAGCCAGTGTCTTTTATATATCTGTATATAATTTCTAGAAGCTCTTTTTGTCTTTTTGTGATTGGTTTTTCCATTTATAGTGAAGTATAGACTATTGTTTTCATTATACCCGACTATATATTCTGGGGTCAACAATAAAATGTGTGGATAACTAACTGAAAGTCATCCTTGTCTGGCAATTTGATATTTGTTTATCTTTCTTTCATTTTCCCACTTCCACCCTTTTTCGTCAAAAATTTTGGCTTAAATTAAATAAATTAAAAAAACAGGCATTTGATCAGTGCCTGTTGTTGTGTTTTCAATTATTTTCTTCATCCAAGTTGCCGCCAAATAGAATTTGCAGATGAGAAAGCATACCGCATCCCGTAAGATCAGCATTGTCATCCTACTCTTTGGGATCGCAAGCGAGGACAAGTTTAGCGCGCAGGACGAGGTTTTCTTTTTTTATCCTCATTATAGTTTCGCGAAAACTTTTTAAGCATACAAGAACTGTGGAGAACATGACGACTGCTACCGTTAAAATAGCTAAAATAGCAGGAATAATTCAGGTGTACATCTTATATCCCTCCTTTTCAGCCTTGGGCTGATGATTTAAGAATTAGGTGTGAGCGTCAATGACCCGATTGACAAGCTTGTCCGCCTCTTTATTTTTTTCGCGCGGGATGTGGCGGAAGGAGACGCGATTAAAAAAGATGGAAAGAGCGATTACTTTTTCAAAAAGGGGTTTTAAGTCCTTATTTTTCACTTTGTATTTGCCATTTAGTTGCTTGACAATAAGTTCAGAATCTAATAAGCAGTTTATCTCTTCCGGGTTTAGGTCACGCGCTTTTTCTAAAGCAAAAATCAAGGCTTGATATTCTGCTTGATTATTGGTTGCTCTGCCAATAAAGCGCGAGAATTTTTTGCATTTTCCATCTCTATCGCAAATTACCACTCCGATTCCAGCAGGACCAGGATTGCCGCGCGCTCCTCCATCGCTGTAAATTTTGACTGCTGTCAGGCAAATTTTGGGCTTGTGCTTTGTTGGCATATTTGATTTTTAGTTTATGACTTGTATTGTCTATATTATATAATTCCGAAAGGATTTCAGCCCTTCAGGACCTTCGGTCCTTCAGAACTTCAGTTCTTCAGGACCTTCGGGATGTGTTCGGGGTTATGGCGCGGGGATCCGAGATTTTCAGATCAACGATTTTGAGCTCTAATTTCCTTTGACCGTTCCATTCATTGACGAGGATTTCATAGACTAAGTCTATAGTGTCGCCAGGAAGGAGTTTAGGAAGCCATTCCCCCAAACCAAAACCAATCGCTTCAAAGTAGCGGTTATTTTGACCCTTTAATTTTAACTTCAAATGTTGTTGTTGCGCGCCCACGCTGCGGATTCCCACTACCGATATCTTGCTGGCTGAAAACCGCGGCACGGGATTAGCTTCGCCGAAAGGTTGAAATTTTTCAATCTGTTCAAAGGTTCTTTCATTAATCTCGGGGAGACTAAGCTCCGCTTCAATAAGAAGCGTGGGTTTGAGTTCTTCACCTATTTCTTGGCGCGCTATTTTTTCTAATTTTTGATAGAAAAGAGAGATTTTGGCGGTTTCCAAGGTAAAACCGGCTGCGGTCTTGTGCCCGCCGTAGCGAATTAAAAATTCCTCGCATTCGGCTAAAGCCTTGGTAATATTGAAATTTTCAATACTGCGCGCGGAGCCGGTGGATTGCTTCTCCCCTCTTTCAATAATTAAAGTAGGCTTGGAGTATTCATCGCAGATTTTACCCGCCACGAGTCCAGCGATGCCGGATGACCAGGCAGGGTGACTGGCCAGAAGAATCATTTTTTCTTCCATATCACCAATTTGTTCTTTGGCTTGTTCCAAAATTTCGGCAGTAAGTTTTTGGCGGCTGCGATTGGTAGTTTCTAATTCGGAGGCTAATTTTTCTGCTTCTAATTCCGATTCCGTAAGGAGGAGGTTATAAGCGGCGTTAGCGTGCTTCATTCTCCCCGCGGCATTTAAGCGCGGAGCAATTTGATAACCAATATTATAAGTATTTAAGGGGGCTAGCTTTGGCTTTAAGCCAGCCTGCTCGTATAGTTTTTTTAAGCCCCATCTTTTGCTTTGGTTCAGAATAATTAAACCATATTTGACTAGGGCGCGGTTTTCGTCAAGTAGGGGCGCCAGATCCGCGATAGTGCCGATAGCTACTAGATCTAAAAGCCATTTTTCAAAAGCTTCGCGCACAAGAGGCGGTTTATCCGCAGTTTTATTTAATAGCGCTTGAGCAAGTTTAAAAGCGATGCCCACGCCAGCTAATCCTTTAAATGGGTAGCGGTCATCTTTTCTTTTTACGTTTAAAATCGCGTAAGCAGAAGGGAGCCTCGGAGGCACTTCGTGATGATCAGTGATAATCACATCCATATTGAGCCTTTTCGCTTCCGCTACTTGCTGAATGTTAGTAATTCCACAGTCTACGGTAATGATTAAGTGAGTTTTTTGTTTTTTAAATTTTCGCACATTCTTTTTATGCAAACCATATCCTTCTTTTTGGCGATGCGGGATATAGGTCTTCAGATTTTCCGCTCCTAAAAATTTTAAAGTTTTATAAAGGAGGGCTGTGCTCGTGATGCCATCCGCGTCGTAATCGCCGTAAATCACAATCTTCTCTTTTTTTTGGATAGCTTTAAAAATGCGATCAATGGCTTTCTTCATATCTTGGATCAGGAAAGGGTCATATAGTCCGGTTTTATAATCCGGATTCAGAAAGTTGACGATCGCATTTTCATCTTTGAGATCACGGTTATAGAGAAGTTGGATAACAATGCTTTCCAAATTGGCAAATTGTTGCAAAAATTCTGATGGTGCTTTTGGCGCCAATTGCCAAGTTTTTTTAATAGACATTATCTAGTTTTAGCACAGGGTTTATTTTGAACGATAGATTTTTAATAATTATTGCTCAATAGGGAGTGCAGAAGCAATGGTAATTGTTATTACTTTGGCTGCACCAGTTCGCATTTGGCGCCCAGGGTCGACAGGAGCCGGCTAGTCCAGTTGTACCGCTATAGTTTTCCAGAGTTGTAACTAATATGGCGCCTATTTGGTTTCCCGCGCCATAATTATAATAACAATAGGAGCCATTGCCAGGGCTACGCGGAATAGAAGTTAAGAAGCCATCGTTTACTATTTCTTGCATGCTTTGATTATAATAGGTATCTTCACAGGCTCCGCAGCAAGGGTTGTAGTTATTAGGCATTCTTTGGTTTTTATCATAAAAAAGTTGCAGGGCTGTTTGAATTTGTTTTAAATCACTGATTTTTTTTACGTCTCTTGCTTTTTTGCGGGCGCTATTTACAGAAACCGTGACAACCGTCGCCAAGAGCCCAATCACGGCGATAACGACTAATAACTCTATCAAGGTAAACCCCGTTAGAAATTTACGGCTTTTAACTTGGCGTTTATTTTTGACGCGCATATTTTTTAATATATTTCATTTTATTTGGCTAAATCTACACCTCTTTCCAATGCTTTGTAATTTAATTCTTCCAATTCTGGTTTTTCTTTAAATTTGCTACCCAGTTGCTTCTTAATCGCCTTTTCGACATTGTCTTTTTGCAGTATGGGCACAAAAGGCAGGATAGCCCCGAGAACGATGATGCTTAAAGTTTGAGGTGTAAATTCTTTATTGGCAATGTTAGTTGCGTCTATTTCAATAATAGTGTTTTGAGCGGGGAGAATATTTTTGGGGACGAGGGAGCTGTTAGAGATTATTTTAGTTTGAGGGCTGATATAAGTTTCGGAGCGTTTGGCTGAACGTTCGCTTAAAAGCACCAGAAGATCCGCTTTGTCAAATTTGGGGTAAGTGAGCTCTTGGTCCGCAATTTGCACAAAAGCGACCGAGACACCTCCTCTTTGTTCTACGCCAAAATTAGGGACATACAGCGCTTTTAATCCTTGTTCGAAAGCGGCTTCCCCTAAAATTTTACCGGTTGTTTGTATCCCCTGTCCGCCTTCACCGGCGATGAGAATTTTGATTTTTAAGGCATTCATTATAAAAATTTATTGATATGTTTTTAGGGTGTTAAAGACGCAACTATTTATTGTTTCATTGTTCGATTGTTTCATTGTTGGGGGAGATGCATTTAATAACAATGGAGCAATAGATCAAAGCTCTCCCAGCGGGAAATATTGTTGCATTGTTTCTAAGAACTTTCCAATTTCAGTGGGCGGTAATTTCCAATTCGTGGGACAGGGAGAAAGGATTTCTAGAAAACTAAAACCTTTATTTTCCTTTTGATGGAGGAGCGCTTTTTTAATTAAATCTTGGGTTTCTTTCAATTTTATAGCTATACCCCGCGCTACAAAAGCCTCATGGTTAATTGCTTTGACCATTTCCGGTCCTTTCAGAGATTGTCCTTTCTTGCCATAGGGCGTAGTTTCAGTCATTTGCTTGGGAAGAGTGGTCGGCGCTTGCTGGCCGCCGGTCATTGCGTAATTGGCATTATTAACCAAAATAACAGTAATAGGATCATTGCGCAGGGCGCTGTTTACTAAATGTTGGACGCCGATAGCATAGCCCCCGCCGTCGCCAAGATAAGCGATAGTGAGTTTTTGGGGCTGGGCTATTTTGATTCCTACCATTACAGGAATAGTGCGGCCATGATGGGTTTGAATTGTGTCTATATCAAAAAAATCCCAAGCGAGGAGTGAACAGCCGATGTCCACACCGAAAATAGTTTGGTTTTGGATTTGGAGCTCGTCAATAACATTGCCTAAAGCGCGGAGGACCATTAGATGACCGCAGCCGGGGCAAAATTTGGAAGGCTTAGTTTCGGACTTCCAACATTGAGGGAAAGAAGCAGTACTCATAATTTAATTTTGAGACACTTTTGATATATAGAGATTTAATAATTTTCAATTTTCAAGCACCAATTTTCAATGAAATTCCAAGTGCCAAATTCCAAAAAAACATTACGCGAGATTTTGCGGAGTGAGAAAAGTTGAAAATTGGTGAATTGAAAATTCACTTTAGTATTTCCTTTATTTCTTCCGGTGTAAACCCCACCCCAGGCTTCCCATGTTCTTCGATAGGTGTAGTTAAGCCATAAAGATTTTCCTTGACCATACTCACAAATTGTCCTAAAGACGATTCCAAGATATAGATTTTTTTCGTTTTCTGGGCGATTTTGCGCGCTTCTTCTTTTGGGAAAGGATTAAGAGTAATGGGTCGGAAAAGACCTATGTTTTTTATTTTCGTTTCTCTGATAGCTTGCTTGACGGCAGCGGCGACAATACCGTAGGCAATAATAATTTTTTCCGCCTTTTCACAATTGTAGGCTTCATATTCTGATATCTTAGATGTTATTTCGTTAAAGGCTTTTTTAATATCCATATTCACTTGCAGTATTTCTTCTTCCAAGTTGAAACAATTTCTTAAATTCACCCACGCACCAGTTTCACGGTGCGGGACTCCCGCATAACTATTTTTTATTGCAAAACTCTCGGTGGGTTGAAATTTTTTAATTAAGGAAGTATCTTTACCTTCGCCAAGGTAAGGAGTTGCCGGGGTTAACTCCATCCCTTTTTCTTCGGGATTCCAGATTTTTACTTCGCTTTGCATTTTAGCAAGATAACCATCCCCTAAAATAAAAGTGGGGAAACGGTATCGCCAGGCAGTGTCAAAAGCCTTAATAGATAAATCGTAAAGCTCCTGCAGGGTGGCGGGCGCGTAAACAATCCGCATTCCTTCGCCGTTTCCGCCGTGGGAGGTCAAAATGAGCTCTTGTTGGGAGTAAATGACGGTGCCTGTGGAGGGACCGCCGCGTTGCATAATAAAAGTGACGGTAGGCAGGCGCATCGCTTCCGCCATAGACATTGGATCTTGCATTAAAATATTGCCCGGTCCGGAAGTAGCGGTAAAAGCCTTTTTCCCTCCTAAAACAGCGCCGATCATGGCAAAACCAGCTGCCATTTCGTCTTCAGCCTGTAAAAATTTAATCTGGTCATTTTCGTCCTTTTCAGAAATTCTTGCCCAATAGCTCATTATTTCGGTGGTAGGAGTGATTGGATAGCCAAACATAATCTCGGCGCCGGCGGCGCGAGCGGCTTTGACAATTATTTCATTTCCAATAAGAAATTCTTTGGACATTGTGATTACTTTTCTGCTTTATTTTTATTAGTGGATATATTTTTATAATTTTTTGATTCTTAATTCCCCGTCCGCCTTGCTTTACCTCCTGCTTAAGCTCGGTATAGCGAGTAGGCCCGTTTGCCTATGCTTGCCGCAAGGTTAGCGGGCGAGCTAATTCCTTTTTAATTTCTTTGACAATCATTTTTTCTTCATCGGTTTTAATCGCCATTACCTTCACTCCAGCTAATATCTTTTCCAGACCAGCGCAGATGGTATTGCGGGTTATTGCTTCTCCCGCGCCAATTTGACCCGTAAATACCAGAGCGTCGATGCCATTTAAAATGGCAAAATAAGCGCCGATATATTTTTGGATATGGTAGATAAAATTTTCAAAAGCAAGGCAAGCTTTTTTTTGTCCTCTTTGTACCGCCCGCAGAAGGTTTAAATAATTTTCATAGCCCGCTAGTCCTTTGAGTCCGCTTTGATGGTTTAAGATATTTTCCAACTCTGTCTTGGTATGGTTTTTGAGTAGATATAAAATCACCCCTGGATCCAAATCGCCCGCGCGCGTCATCATTGCCAATCCTTCCAAGGGCGTAAAGCCCATACTCGTATCTATGGGTTTACCTTTTTGAATTGCAGTCATACTGCATCCTCCCCCTAAATGGACAGTAATGGCTTTTAATTCCTCAAAAGGTTTTTTTAATCTCTTCGCGGCTTCTTGCGCGACATATTGGTGGGATAAGCCATGAAAGCCAAAACGTTGAATATGTTGCTTTTTATAAAATTCCCAAGGCAGGGCATAGATCTTTGCGCGTTTTGGCAGGTCAGCAAAAAAAGCAGTGTCAAAGCAGGCATAATTCGGAATGTCGGGTAAATATTTTTGGCAGGCGCGCACCCCTGCCAAGTTCGCCGGATTGTGAAGAGGAGCTAAGTCACTGCAATCCTCCAATTTTTGCAAAACTTTTTCCGTGACGCAAACGGGCTTTTTAAAATAAATTCCACCGTGCACTACGCGGTGGCCGATTGCTTGAATATCGCGCAAATCACCGATATCTCTCAAAGCCTGTTTTAATGCCCCTTCATGGCTTTTGATATTCTGAAAATTGCCTTCCTCCAGAACATTCAGGGAAGGTATTTGGAAGAGTTTGTATTTTAAAGAAGTGCTACCGGCGTTGATGACTAAAATTTTCATATTTTTGTCGTCATTGCGAGCGAGGGCCTTCAAGCCCGAGCGAAGCCCGCCCGCCTCGCCTGAAGCGAAGCGATGGCGGGCAGGCAATCTCATCGAAAGCATAATTACTGATTTATGAGATTGCTTCGTCGCCCCTCTCCCCTTACTTTTGAAGAAGTAGAGGGGTATCGGGGCTCCTCGCAACGACATTTTATATTATTATCTCCCCCTCCCCTCCTCCGCTAATCCCTGCCGCGTTGCCTTCATCAGTATCCAGATGCACCACGGCTTTATAATTTGAATCCACCCGAGTTGTTACTTTGTGAAAAATAAGCTCCCTCTTCCCTTTTATTTTGATAGATATCTCTTGACCGTTTTTAAGGTTGAGTTTTTGCGCTTCTTCTGGATCAAGATGGAGATGGCGTTTGGCAATAATCAGCCCCTCTTTTAAATTGACCACTCCTTGAGGTCCAATAACTGCGCACCCTTGGGAATCTTCTAAATCACCTGAAAGCCTTAAAGGGGCATCTATTTTTAAGTGATGGGCATCGGTGCGGGAGATTTCAATTTGAGTCCGGGAGCGAAAGGGTCCCACCACCCGCACCTCTTTTAGAATTTCCTGACCAATCTGGATATCCACGGTTTCTTGGCACGCAAAAAGACCGGGTTGAGACAGATCTTTGATTTTTTTTAATTCATAACTCTTGCCAAAAATTTCCGCACAGTGAGGTTTGGATAAATGAATATGGCGAGCGGAAACCTCCACTAATATTTGAGAAGACATTTTTTTGTTAGTAGTGAGTATATAATTGACTGAAAGAATTTCCCCATCTTGATTTGAATTTTCGGAAATTTATTTTAATGCTTCTACATTTTGGTTAAACTGTTCCCCGCGATCAAATTCATTTTGAAACATACCAAAACTGGCGCAGGCAGGACTCAAGAGAATAATATCTTTTGCTTGGGCTTGTTTTTTAGCGAGCCGAACTGCTTCCGACATTGATTGCGTCATTATAATAGGTAATTTCAGAGAGTATTTTTCCACCGCTTGTTTGAGTTTGGGGGTGGCGTTGCCTGAAAGCAGAATGAGATATTTTACCTTTTTGGCAATTAACCTTCCCAGTTCTTGAAAATCAAGATTTTTGTCTGCTCCGCCAGCGATTAAAATCACGGGTTCTTGAAAAGTTTGGAGAGCGGCTCGCGTGGAGGTGGGCGTGGTGGAGGTAGTGTCGTTATAGTATTTAACGCCCCGCCGTTCCCGGATTAGTTCCAGGCGCGAATCTAAGCCCGCAAAATTTTTAAGGACTTTCTGAATATTTGTTCTTTTTATTCCGTAAACACACGCTACCGTCGTGGCGGCTAGAATGTTTTCTAAATTGTGTTTTCCTTTAAGTTTAATGTCCCGCAATGAGATAATGTAGCGCTCTAGATTTTTCTCTCGGAAAATAATATGTTCTCTCTGGAGAAAGCTGCCTTGGTTCACTTTTTCTTGCTGCGAAAACCAGTAAATATTTTTTAAATTTAAACAAAACTCGCGACTTTTTAAAGTCGTATTGTCATAGTTCATTATAACATAATCTTTCACCTTTTGAAATTTAAAGATATTTCTTTTCGCTTCGGCATATGCTTTCATATCAGGATAGCGATTCAAGTGGTCGGGGAAGATATTGGTGACGCAGGCAATATGAGGGCTTATTTTATGGAGAGCGAGACCCTCCAGCTGCCAAGAAGAGAGCTCTAAAATTACCGGCGTTTCTTTTTGAATTTTATCTAAAATATCAAAAGGCGAGATGCGGATATTACCCGCGACCTTTGCTTCCTTGTTTTCGGATTGAACCATTTCATAGATTAAAGCCGTGGTGGTGCTTTTGCCTTTAGTGCCCGTAATGCCAATAATGTTTTTTGAAGGGCAAAAGTTAAAAAACAGCCCCATATCGGTGTCAATGGGGATCTTGTGCTTTCGAGCAATGGCAAGGTAAGGGGATTCATCGGGCACGCTCGGGTTTTTGATAATCAAGTCCGCTTCTGTAAAATCCTTTGCGCGATGTTTGCTTAGGACAAATTGAATCGGTAAACCTGCTAATTTTTTTAGTGAAGGAGCAAGCTCTCTTTCGCTCTTTAGATCCGTGATTATTATTTGCGCTCCTTGCTTTACTAAAAAGCGCGCAACGCCTACTCCCCCGCCATGTAAACCTAAGCCCATCACAATTACCTTTTTATTTTTCAAATCAATTTTTTCCATAAAGATTTTAAGACTTCATCCCAATCACATTCATAATGCTTATTTTTCTTTTTTCCCCTTGACGTCTATGGGATGGCAAAATTTTATTTTCGCAATAGGTGCAATGGGGGCTCGTTTCAATTTTGTGAACCCCTATTTTTTCCAGTTGAATTTTGTTAGCCAGTTTTATATCGATGCATTTCTCTTCTAAAACTGTAGTAGGCCATTTTTTCTGAAATAATTTCAGCCTCGCGGGATAGTGTTTATTATTATAACAGCGGCCTTCAATAGAAGGTCCTAAATAGGCAATTAAATCACGCGGTGAGGAATGAAAATATTTTTGCATTGCTGAAACGGTTTTTACCCCAATCTCGCGACTCGTGCCTAGCCAGCCGGCATGAGCGAGAGCAACCACTTTTTGTTTTGGGTCATAAAAAAATATACAGACACAATCCGCGGTTAATATAGAAAGGATTACATCAGGTTTGTCAGTAACGATGGCATCGCAGTTTTGGAGGGCGCTTATAGGCTCTTTAGCTCCACGGCCTTTATCTTTTTTCGTGACTATTTTTACCCTGTCACCGTGGGTCTGAAAGCAATTAACAAGGTTTTCAATTTTAAACCCTAATTTTCGCGCAAAGGCTTTACGGTTAGATAAAATCTTTTTTCTGTCTTTATCAAGGTAAAAATTTAAAGGTCCGCAGGATTTTGTGGAAGAACCGTGGATTAAATTTAGAAAAGAAGAAAGTTTTTGCGATGTAATGATTTTCATTAAAGTTTATTCCTGATTTCCAATTCCTAATATCTAATTCATTATTCCTGATTTTATTTCGGCGGCGTGCCCATGCCGATTAATCCCACAATCAGGCCAACCAAACATCCCAAAACCGCGATGATCCAGAAGCGCATCACAACTTGAGGCTCGGACCATCCCTTGGCTTCAAAATGATGATGAATAGGGCTCGAGAGAAAAATTTTTTTCTTGAATGCCTTTTTGGCCGTATATTGCAAAATCACGGACGCGGATTCAATCACTAGCACAATGCCAATCAGAGGAAGAACAAGCGCGGAATTGGTAAGCATCGCGATAATTCCTAAAGTGGTCCCGAGGCTCATCGCGCCCGTATCGCCCATAAAAAAGCGCGCGGGATAGATATTAAACCATAAGAAGGCTAGAAGAGCGCCGGCAATGGTGCCGCAAAAGGCGGCTAACTCAATTCTGCCTTTGGCAAAAGCGATGACACCGAAACTGGCAAAAGCGAAAAGGAGAACACCGCCGGCAAGACCGTCAAGACCGTCGGTTTCATTAGTGGAAAAAGAAGTCGCTACCATAATTAAAATAAAAAGCGGAATGTACCACCAGCCGATAGGAAAATCGCCAATGCCGGGAATGTGAATGACGTCCCAGGCAAGTTTGTAATAAAACCACCAGGCGCCGAATATAGCCACAATCGTGTAAAGGATTAACCGATGCCGCATACGCAGTCCTCCTCCTTTGGGTCCTATCTTAAAAACATTTAAGAGATCATCCACGGCGCCGACCAAAGCCGTCGCGACTAATGCTCCGAGGGGGAGAAGCGTTTGCGGTCGGGTTAAGAAATTCAGATAGTGAAAAAGGGGAATATGGGTTAATTTATCCAAGGCAAAGAACAGAATCGCCAGAAATAAAACCGTGATCCAAATCAGCATTCCTCCCATCGTAGGCGTGCCTTCTTTTTTTTGGTGAAGTTTTGTATAAAGAGGAGCGCCGTCGGTGCGGATGCTCTTGCCAATTTTGTACTTTTTTAAAACTTTGATCAAGAAAGGGGTCCA
The DNA here is from genome assembly GCA_041644975.1 of Candidatus Doudnaibacteriota bacterium. Taxonomy (GTDB): domain Bacteria; phylum Patescibacteriota; class JAQUNI01; order JAQUNI01; family JAQUNI01; genus JAQUNI01. The sequence continues at coordinate 40,786 of JBAZQX010000001.1, forward strand.
TAAAATAGCGATCAAGAAAGAAAGTCCGGATAACACAAAAATCTTGGTGAGTCCCGGAAAATATTGCATACCTTGAGTCGTATCCATTGTTCAACTGTTCTATTGTTCAATTGTCGCATTGTTTTAAAGCCGTGTTCTTTTTCAGAAAAGATTAACAATGAAGCAATGAAGCAATGAAACATTTTCTATATAAAAAGATTAGGATATAATTCTAAAATTTGGATGGCGCGCTTATTTCCATTGGTAAGCCCGGAAAGTCCAATTGATTAATCCCTTGGATTCCTGCCATTCATTTTTGCTGTTCATTACAACCGTGATAATTTCATGGCCTCTTTTATCCGAAGCTACCTCAATAAGGCAATATCCGGCATTATCCGTGAATCCTGTTTTACCGCCAATAATATTGAGATAAGAGCTTTGCAATAATTTGTTGCTGTTTTTAAGGAAACGGTCGCGGATATTTGTTGTAAAACCAATAGTGGGAGTATTAATGATTTCACGAAAAACTTTTTTCTCTAGAGCATAACGAGTAATCTCGGCCAGATCGTAAGCCGAGGAGTAATGCCCTTCGGCATCAATACCATGCGTATTTTTAAAATGGGAATCCTTTAATCCAAGGATGCGCGCTTTTTGGTTCATTAAATCCACGAATTTTGTTTCACTTCCCGCAATGTATTCCCCCAAAGCTACTCCCGCGTCATTAGCAGAAGACATTAGAAGACCGCGAAGCAGATTGTAAACCGAGATTTTTTCTCCAGGAGCAAGGCGCATATGCGCGCCTTGCGGCTGCACGTATGCCGGGCCTTTTCCTACGGTTACGATATCATCGGGTTGCGGGGAGTTATCCATGACTGTTACGGCGGTCATAATTTTAGTCAAGCTCGCTTGCGGCAGTTTTTGGTGGATGTTCTTCGCGAAGAGCACCTTGCCCGATTCCTTATCCAAAACAATGGCGGCTGTCGCAGTCATTTTTACTCCCAGCATCTTCGGATTTTTGATTGGTCCTTTTGATGTTTGCGCCGCCAGTATTTCTTGCTTCACGGGTTCTTTCGCTTGGAGCGGCAGACGCGCGCCTTGCGCCGGCATCAGATAATTAGAAGCGAGGAGAGTGATAAGACTGGTAAATTGAAGTAACATTATAATTAGGAATCAGGAATTAGGAATCAGGAATTATGAAAATAAGTTTCTGCTTCCTTATTTATTATTCCTCATTCCCTTTGTTAAATTCATTATATTTTGGTAATTTTATAGCCTCGCTTAAACCCAAATGGCGTAGAAAATCGGCAGTAATTTGGTATTCAACTTTTTTCCCTTTAATTTTTCTTTCCACCAATCCTCGGCGCAAGAGATTACGCAGGACAAAAATTGAATTGACGCCGCGGATTTCTTCGATTTGATAACGTGAGACAGGGCCTTTGTAGGCAATAATTGCCAGAGTTTCTAGGGCAAGCGTGGAAAGTTCCCCGCGTAAATCCTTTTGCTGATATTTTTGGATCCAAACAGCGTAATGGGGATTGCTGACCATCTGAATTTGACCATTGTGTTCCAAGATCATTATTCCTCTCCGGGAGCAATCTTTCTTCATCACGGCAAGCGCTTCTTCTATATCCTGCGTTTTAACATTTAAAATTCGCGCCAGTTTTTCAATGCTTTCTTTTTGGGTGGACACAAAAAGCATTGCTTCTAAGATCGCCGGCAGGTTATTTTGAAGACTATCCATACTATAGATCTTTTACAAAATAACCTTTTCTACCCACGCACCAGTCCGCTAAAGGCGGACGGCGCGGGGTTTCACTGCAATTGCCAGATTTCGTAGCGAAAAATTATTTCGCAAAAGGTCTTATATTTTTATTGTTGATATTAATTATTCTAGCAGAGAAAGAGAGGAAGATAAATATTGACAAAATATGAATTATGTTGTTTAAAATGTTAATTTACCTCATTAGAGAAAGTTCATCTCGTTACGAATTCATTTGTAACGGGATGGTCATCACCACTTAAAGCGAGAGAACCGTTAGCCCCTGTTGGAAATAAATTTTTAAACGGGGTTAGAAAATGAGGTTCTCTAATGGGGTTTATTTGCTTTTTTAGCTAATTTATGGCACAATGTGGAATCTCGTAGTTAGTAATTAGTAATCAGCAATAGAGGTCAATCCGCCGCGAAGCGGCGAAAGTTACTGAGATTACCGGTTGCTAGTTACCAATTACCAGTTACTATTTTATGTTCTCCGAACTCAAAAAATTATTCAAGCATTCGGGTATTTATGCGGTTGGTGCGACTGCACAGGTCGCACTTTCTTTTTTGTTAATTCCTTTTTATACGCGATATTTGAGTCAAGCAGACTATGGACGTTTGGAAATTCTACAAACCCTTTTAAAAGTTTTGTTGTTTTTAATCCCTTTAGGATTGCCTTCGGCAATTTTAAAGTGTTATCACCGCGATGCCAAAAGCCAGACCGAGCGTAGAATTCTCACGAGCACGGCCTTCTTTTCCGTTCTTGTGGCGGGGTTGTTGCAGTCTTTGATCTTGCTTTTTTTTGTGCATCCTTTGGGGCAGTTTCTGATTAAAATAAATTTTGGTTTATTGATTTATACCGTGCTTGCCACTTCCCTTTTTGCTGCTCTACTGGAATTAGAACTTTCTTTTTTGCGCGCAGAAGAGCGATCTCGCTCCTATACCGTGATTTTTTTATTACGTTTTATTCTAACTTTGGGAATCACCATATATCTCGTAGTGGGCCTCAAATGGGGTCTTTTTGGCGCTCTTTTGGGTAATTTAGTGGCCCAAATTTTCACCTTCCTTACTTTCTTGCCATATCTCAAAAACTATGTTAAAATTAGCTATTCTAAGTTTGCCTTGACAAAATTGTTATCTTTTGGTCTAGCCATTTTGCCTGCCTCAATTGCGATGTGGGTTATGGATCTGTCTGATCGTTATTTTTTAAGTCATTTCGGCACTTTGGAGATGGTGGGTGTTTATTCGGTGGGTTATCGTATTGGTTTTATTTTGGAGTTTGTTTTAGTCATCCCTTTTCAGCTTGCTTGGCCTTCTTTTTCCTTTCGGATTGCCAAACACAAAAATCATCAGCAGATTTACGCACGCACTTTAACCTATTTTTTCTTCATTGGTATATTTAGCTTTTTAGTTTTATCCTTCTTTGCCCCGGAAATCGTGAAGATTATTGTACCAAAGAATTACGCGAGCGCCGCGTTAATTGTTCCCCTTGTCGCTTTGGCTTATGTGTTTTATGGGATGCATTTTGTGGTGGCGCCTGGTATTCATCTAAGAGGGAAAACAAAATATTATCCCCTGGTGATTGTTTTTCCCGCGGCTTTAAATATTTTTTTAAATTATTTGCTTATTCCTATTTATGGAATGTGGGGCGCTGCCGAAGCGACCTTGATTGCTTTTATTTTCGTTTTTATCCTGACCTATTTTGTTTCTAACCATTTTTATCCCGTGCGCTACGAATGGAAGAGATTATTGAAAATTGCGATAACAGGCTTAGCGGTTTTTGGTTTTTCCGTGCTTTATCCTATGTCCCATGCTACGATCGCAGCGATATTGATTAAAATTGGGTTATTAATTTTATTTTTAATCTTGCTTTGGGGTGAAAGATTTTTTGAGAAAGAAGAGAGAGAAAAAATAAAAGAATTTCTCAAGCTGTAATTCGCAACTTAAAAGATAATTCACCTTGTGTTTATAAATTATACGTTATAAGTTATAAGAATTTATGACCAAACTCATTGTTATTATTCCGGCTTACAATGAAGAAAGAACCATAGGTCGTGTGATTACTGAAATCCCGCGGCAGATTCAAGGTATCTCCGAGGTTTTAGTTTTAGTTTCTGATGATGGATCCACTGACCATACCGTAGAGGAAGCAAGGGCAAGTGGCGCTGATTTTGTGATCTCCCATCCTAACGCGGGTCTTGCTTTTAATTTCAAGATTGCCTTAGAAGAGGCGCTAAAATCAGATGCCGACATTATTGTCAATATTGATGCCGATTCTCAGTATAATAGCCAAGAGATTCCGCGTCTCGTTCAGCCAATTCTTCAGAACAGAGCGGAAATTGTGTTGGGAGATCGCCAGGTGGCGAAGCTCAAGCATATGCCCTTTGGCAACAAATATGGTAATATATTAGGTAGTTGGTTTATTCGCAGGCTTTTGAATTTAAATATCATTGATGCCTCTACCGGCTTTCGGGCTTTCTCACGCGAAGCGGCTTTGCGTTTATCCGTAATGACTCGGCATACCTATACCCACGAAACTTTGATTCAGGCCGCGGATCAAGGTTTGAAGATGGTGCAGATTCCGATTGAGTTTAGAAGGCGAGCGGGTCATTCTCGTTTAATCTCCAATTTAAGGAGCCATATTGTGAAGACGGGTTTGACAATTATCCGCACTTTTACAGTCTACAAGCCTTTAAGGGTGATGTTGAGTCTGGGGTTAATTCTTTTCTTAGTTGGTTTTGTTTTTATTGTTCGGTTTTTTTATTTTTGGATCGTGGCGGAAGGTCAGGGTCATATTCAATCCTTAATTATTGCTTCCGTGTTTATGATGATTGGTTTTCAGACCATTGTCTTGGGTTTAGTAGCCTCGGCTATTGGTTGGTCGCGTAAAATGATGGAAGAAATTTTGTATCGGATCAAGAAGCAGGAATTTAAATCTTGATGTTATATTTATGTTGCGCATACCAGCAATTATATTTTTGTTAATTATTATTATTGCTCTCGGCGCGTACGCCGCTTGGCAAGGTCCGCGCGGGGAGATTACTTCTTGGGAAGCCGTGGCCGCTCCCGAAAAGTATGAGGGTCGCGAGATTAAGGCTGGCTACAATCGCATTATCGGAGGGGGAGGCAGCTACTGGACTGTTGGCCCCTTCGGTCATTATGTTGTTTTAAAAATTGATCCTCGCCTTTCATTGGAGCCGGGGAATTTTATTAGCTACCAAGGTCAAGTCCGAAAAGATGGCTATATTGAAACAAACGAAATTTATATTCACAAAGAGCGAGGTTTTAAATATTTAGTCTCGCTGATCCCTTTATTTGTGATTCTATTCTGGTTTGGGAGAGAATATAGGTTTAATCAGCGCAAGTTTTATTTTGAAGAAAAGTGAAGCTCCACGGGTTCACGCTCGTAGTATTTTTTATAATGGGATTTTGTGGAGCGAAACCCCGCACCAGAAAGCCACCATTCATCCACTAATTTATGAAATACTCTCACTGTGGCACCCGTGGCTTTCTGGTGCGCCGGGTAAGTTTTAAAACTACTATGCCTGATCTAATTTCACATTGTTTGGTCAGCAGGATATTATTTTTTGGTAAGTTCAAAAAATATTTACTACTCTTTTTAATTGGCGCCATTCTTCCTGATGTTTTGACGCGGGCTCCCCTCTTTTTTTTCAGCGGGTGTTATCGTTGCGCTTGGTGGATTGGCGTTTTCCATTCCCCTCTTCCTCTTTTTTTTGTTGTTTTACTTTTTAGTTTATTTTTCAAAAGAGTGAAAGAGGCTTTTGGAGCTTTGTTTCTAGGCGTTCTCTTGCATTTATTTTTTGATTCTTTCCAGAGACATTTGGGCGGCGGCTATTACTGGCTGTTTCCTTTTTCTTTTCAGACCGCGGAATGGGGTCTCATCTGGCCGGAAACAAGTTTAAATTTTATTCCTCCACTGTTATTGCTTACTATTTTAGTTTATGGCTTTGAATTATATTTTAAAGGGAGAAAGATAAGGCGGGAAAATTAATTTACAATTTACAATCAAGTTCCAATGGAGAGCGAGAAAATTAAGTCTCAAGCCGAACTTTTGAAGATAATAAATATATTAAGGAAAGAGGGCAAAAGAATTGTTTTCGCGCGCGGCTGTTTTGATTTATTCCACCCGGGCCATCTTTATTATTTAAAAGAAGCCAAGGCTTTAGGAGATATCCTGGTGGTTTGGGTCAATACTGATCAATCCGTGCGAGAATTAAAAGGGAAAAAGCGGCCGTTATTTTCCGAACAAGAACGAATGGATTTTTTGGCAAATTTAGAGGTGGTTGATTTCGTTTCCTCCTTTGGTCATCGGGAAGGACTAGATATTATTCAAAGATTTAAGCCTGAAATAGTGGCATTAAATAGAGTATCGCCAGAATATCAAAGAGCGGTTCAAGCTTGTAAGGGAAAGATTGCGATTATTCTCCTCTTTAAAAAATATTCTACAACTAAGATTATTAATCAAATCTCAAAAACACTATGGTTAAAAAACCAAAGAAGTCAGCCCCAAAAATGAAAAAGAGCATTCTGATTACCGGCAGCGAGGGTTTTGTCGGCTCGCATCTGGTGGACTGGATACTGAAAAATAAAAATGATTATGAGGTTCACGGTATCCGTCATTGGTATCCGCGCCACACACCCATTTTGCATTTGAATCCTCATGCCATCTATCATAGTTGCGATATTCGGAATATTGAAGAGTTATTTAAAATTTTAAAAAGGGTGAGGCCGGTTAAAGTTTTCCATTTAGCAGCCCAAAGTTTTGTCCCTCTCTCTTGGGTTTCTCCCGCTGAAACCTTGGAGACCAATATCGTTGGGGAAGCAAATTTATTTGAGGCAGTGCGTCGGGCGGGCATTGATCCTGTAATCCAGATTGCGGGATCCAGCGAGGAATATGGCTTAGTCAAGAAAAATGAGGTGCCGGTTTCGGAAACAAACCCTCTGCGTCCCCTTTCTCCCTACGCCGTGAGCAAGATTGGTCAAGATTTTTTGGGTTATCAATATTTCAAATCCTACGGTCTGAAAATTATCCGCACCCGCGCCTTTAATCACACGGGTCCGCGCCGTGGCGAGGTCTTTGCGACCAGCGATTTTTCCAAACAAATTGCCGAGATTGAAAAAGGGAAAAAAGAAGCCGTGCTTCATGTTGGTAATCTAGATGCGGTGCGCGACTTTACGGATGTCAGAGATGTGGTCAACGCCTACTGGTTAGCCACTGAAAAATGCAAACCTGGCGAGGTATATAACATAGGCTCGGGCAAGGGTTGCAAGATTGGCGATATGTTAAACATCCTGCTTGGGATGAGCCGGAAGAAGATTAGAGTGGAACAGGAACCGGAAAGGATGCGGCCTTCGGATGTCCCGGTTTTAATCTGCGACGCCCGAAAATTCCGCCAAGCCACGGGTTGGCGCCCCACTATTCCTTTTGAAAAAACCTTAAGGGATCTATTGAATTATTGGCGAGAACGGGTTTAATCTATCGTTTGATTGCTTAATTGTTCAATTATTAAATTACCTATGCGCATCCTTTTTATTACGCGCAAGCATCCCCCTACTATTGGTGGTATGCAGAACCTGTCCTATAACCTTATTCAAAATTTTCTGAAGCAAGGCAGAGAAAGGGGCGACCAGATAGAGACAATTATTCTTAACAAGAGTCAGTGGCATTTATTTTGGTGGTTTCCTTATGCTTTATTCTTAACTTTGGTTAAAGCAAGGACAGTGGATATTGTTCATTTAGGCGATCCTGTCATTTTTTTAATTGGTTTTTTAGCGCGCGTGTTTTACCATAAAGCCGTCGCGGTAACGATTCATGGTTTGGATGTAACCTTTAATCTCTTTTTATACCAGTGGTATTTAAAACTTTTTGGTCGAAAGTTTGATCGTTATATTTGCATTTCCAGCTATGCCCGGGAAGAAGCGCGAAAGGTAGGTTTTTCTCCTTGCGTGGTGATTCCTGTTGGCGTGGACAGCAAGAAGTGCAAAGTGCCTGCCCGCCATCGCTTCGCCCGCCCGCAACGCCTTGCGGCTAGCATGGCGGGCGCGGCTTCAGGCGAGGCGGGCGGGCAAAGTGCAAAGTGCAAAGTTTTGGAAAAACATTTTTTACAGAAACATTTTTTGCCAATTGCTAGTTTTAAGTTATTAACCGTAGGGCGGTTGGTAAAACGTAAAGGAGTATTTTGGTTTATTCAAGAAGTTATGCCATGTTTACCCAAAGAGATTACTTATTTAGTAGTGGGAGAAGGGCCGGAACGTGAGAGAATTAAAATCTTGATTCAAGAGAGAGGTTTAGAGGAAAGAGTTTATCTCTTAGGTAAAGTTTCCGAAGAGGATTTAAAAACAGTTTATAGCCTCGCTGATTTGTTTATTATGCCTAATATTAAGGTCCAAGGGGATGTTGAAGGGTTTGGACTTGTGGCTGTGGAAGCGGCTCAAAATGGTCTACCTGTCATTGCCGCGGGTATTGAAGGCATCCGTGATGCGGTGGTTTCGGGACGTAATGGTATTTTGGTGGAGTCAGAAAACCCTGATGCTTTTCGGAAGCAGATCTTGGAGTTCTTAAGGAACCAGGAATACAGAAAGAGTTTTGGTTATCAAGCCGCGCAATTCACGATGGAAACCTATGATTGGCAAATAATCGCCAAGCGGTATTACGAGGAATTTTTAAGGGTAATTAGTAGTTAGTAATCAGTAATCAGTAACTATGAAAATTGCCATTATCTTCCCACGGCTTTCTGGTCCTTATGGTGGGGAAAAAATATTGATTAAGGTGACTGACGAATTAGTTAGATTAGGGCACACAGTCACCCTTTATGTTTATGAATATAATGCGCTCTGCGCGTCCCATCTTAATCCACACATTACGGTAGTCCATTCACGAGCATTCAAATTCGGACGACATAACCTAGATACCTTTTTTGCTTATTTAGCGATGCCCTGGCTGGCCAATAAGATCCTGTGTGATTATGAGCTTATTTTGGGAATGACTTGGCAGGCGGCTTTCGCGCTGTGGTGGCTTCGCAAGGTGCGTAGATGTTTTCGTCAAACCCCTTTGGTTTACCATTGTTTTGAGCCGCCGCGTTTTATTTATGATCTTCAAACCGTGACAGGCAACTCTTTACTTGCCCGTTTAACCGCTTTTTTTATAAAACGGATTGACCGCACAAGCGTGCGAGCGGCGGATGTGATTATCAGTATTTCTGACTATATCCAAAAACAAGTGAAAAAAGTTTATAACCGCGATTCAGTGAAGATTTATCCGGGCGTGGAAATTGAACGTTTTCAAAAATACACGCGGAGAGAGGCCAGGGAGATTTTAAATATTCCTTTGGATCGGGAAGTTTTTTTGTCAATCTCAAAGTTACATAAAAGAAAGAGGTTGGATCGAGCCTTGGAAATTTTTCAAAAAAGAAGGAAGGACCAAAACTCGGTATTTTATATCGCGGGTCAAGGTCCTGAAGAGGGTAATCTAAAATATTTAGTCAAACAAATGCATTTGGAAAAAGTGGTTAAGTTTATTGGCGTGGTTTTAGGGGAAAAGACGGTTCAATATATGGCGGCGTGCGATTATTTTATCTTTACTGCCTTAAATGAACCTTTTGGTATCGCCCCCTTGGAAGCCAAAGTGGCGGGCGCGAAAGTGATTCCCCGAGAGCGTCCTTATCCTATTCTGAATTGGCAAGAATCGGCGGGAAAGATGCACAGAGTATTTTTAAAATTAGTAACTAGTCGTTCGTAACTGCCTTACTCCTTGAATAAAAGCTGGCGAGGTGAAAAGTGATAGTTCATAAATTCACTATCTACGAGGGAGTTGCTTATGAATATGAATTCCTTAAATCGTCCTAAAAATTTAGAAGATACCATTCAGGAATTTTTTCTGATATTTATTATTTTTTTCTTTATTCTTTTAAGTTTTGCCATTTTAGGGATCTTTTTCAGATGGTTGGTTTTTTTGGCATTCTTTTTGTTGTTGATGGTGATAGGAGTGAGAATTTGGTATTTGAGGTCCTTCCGTCATATTTTTATTTCGCGGTGGCACAAGGGAATCTTGTTGCTTTTAATCATTGTAACTTTGTTTAATGCCTTTTATCACCACAGTATTCCTTCTTCGCGGGATAATATCGGGTATTTAACCGCCGGCGTGATGCTGGCTCGCCAAGGTAAGTTGCATTTTCAGGATATAATTTCTCGTCCTTATCACCCTTATCGCGAAGTTAATTTAGGTCAAGACGTGGTGACCTCGCAGTTTTTGCCGGGTTATAACGCCTTTTTAGGATTTTGGTATCACTTGGGGGGTTTAAACTTAGTCTTTTGGGGCAACGCCGTTTTATTTTTTCTTTTTTTGGTATGCCTTTATGCCGTGGCTTGCAAAATTACAAGACAAAGAAAAATAGCCTTATTATCTTTATTTTTCACGATTACATTTTTCGCTTTTTTATGGTTTCCGCGGCGGACAAATTCCGAGAATTTATTTATGGTTTTGATTTGGTTTGCAATCTGGCTTTTTTTAAGGGGCATAGAGACTAAAAGTTTACGGCGGCTTATTTGGGGTTTCTTGCCGGTTTCTCTCACGATTTTAGTGCGGGGTGAGGGTTTACTTTATCTGGCGACTTTCACTTTAGCTTTTTTATTCGCGCTTTGGAAACTAAAAAGGCAGATTAAAAAAGAAAGGTTATCCTTTTTAAATTTTCTTTTTCCATTAGCTACTATAATTCTCTTTCTCCGTTATGTTGTTCTCTATAATGGGAGTTATATCTGGGGTCACGCCGTGTCTATTTTGTACAATTTGGGTGATTTTATTGTCCTCTGGATTCCGGTTAATCTTTTAACTCTCACTCGTTATGTTGTTCTTTATAAAGTTTTTGTTTTTTTGGGTTTGATTTTAGCCGCGGGAATAATTTACGCGGTCTATTGTTTTAGAATGCGCATCCCAGTATTCGTCCGGAAATTTTCCGGAGGATTGAATAAGGGACAATTTTTGGCTGCCATAGTTTTAACTTTTCTACTCGCTTTTAACCTTATTCTAATCTCTCATTATCATTGGCAGGAATTCGTGAATTGGCAGACCTATCGGATTCAGTATGTTTTTATTATTTTAGGAAAATACTTTTTGCTTCCTTATTTTCTTGTTTTTTTAATAAGACTTTGGGAGCCACGGTTTTTAGGGAAAGAGGTCTATTATGTCGCTTTAATTTTGCTGCCCATTATCATTTTTATTCTTGACCCTTTCGTGGGATTGGATCAGCCTTGGTTTTTAAGGCGTTTTTACCCCACCCTGATTCCGTTCCTTTTTGTTTTGGCCGCCTGGGGATTATTTAATTTAAGACTGGGAAAGAAGGTCAGAGCGACTATCATTGTTTTGCTTTTAGCGATGAACCTTTGGGTTGCGTCACCGGTGCTGTTTTTCCGAGAATATCAAGGAGTGCAAAAGGAATTGGAAAATTTAGCTTCCCGTTTTGAAAAGGATAGTTTAATTTTGATGGATCCGGGTTGGCAGTGGCAGCAGTGGGGTTACGCTTTGCATTATATTTATGGTCGTGACGTTTTGCCCGAGTATGATCGGTTTTCGGCAGAAGAGATGGAAAAACTCATCCAAGATTATGGGCAAGTTTATGTCATCAGCAAAAAAGGGCCAGAGGAGGAGAATATCATTGATTATCCTGGTTTTCCTCGGGAGAAACTGCGGTACCTTGATGAAGTCAGGCTTTTTTATCCTGTGCTATTAAGCACGACCAATCTTACTGATTATATTCAAGACAAGGAAACCGCGGTCAGCACAGTGATTCTTCTGCAAAAGTATCAAGAGGCTTTGCCGCGAGAAAAGGATATTGAGGATGTTACACTTTATATATATCGGTACAAGTAAGTTTAAAATGTAAAATGCAAAATGTAAAATGATAGTGTAAAATTTCAAAATGGGAATTTACCATTTAAGATTTTATTTAAAATTATTCTAATTAACCTAATTGTTCCTCAGTTAGAACACTTCGTTTCTAACGGGGCAAGCTAATTATTCTAAACCCCGTTAGAAATTTTCAATTTCTAAACGGGGTAAATAAGCCCCAATACCCAATACCCAATAACCAATATCTAAAATTAATCTTTGTTATTCCTATTTGGTCATTGGTCATTTCTTAGGTTAATTAGGTCAATTAGAACAATTAGAATAATTTTTAGATATGTTTTCCCATAATTTAAAAATAGCTATCTTTTCTAACACCTTCGGTCCGCGGGATGCGATGGGTCAGCATGTGCATTTGATTAAAAAAGTTTTTCCGGAAGCAGAAATCTTTTTAGAACGCGGGAATGAGGATCCGCAAATCGCAGCCCATACTTATTATTTCATTAAGCGTTATCCTTGGATGAGTTTGTATATGTTGGAGTGGAGATTGGGGCTGCGGTTGAAGGCGCTGGAATGGGTTTTCAGGCCTTTTGAAAAGTTAGCTTTCCGGCACGAAGCGAGAAAGCTCGTTAATTATGACATTGTCTTAGTGGAATGGGGTCTTTACCACAAAGCCATTCATCTTTTGCCATTCTTGGCGCGTTTAGAAAAAAGGCCGCGTTTGATTTTTGACTATCACGGTGTGACACCGCCAGAACAGATTTTATCGCGAGGGAAAAGACTAATTGCCCAAAAAACGATTGAGGTCGCGAGAGAGGGCGCGGATTATGCGGATATCTGTTTGGTGCGGTCACAGTTTATGGCCGAGGAGTTAAAAGGTTTTGGTCATCCCCAAAAAATAGTGTTAAATCCCCTGCCATTTTTAGGGGCTGAATGTTCAGACGCGCATCCCGCGCAATTGCGCCGAAAATATGGACTAGAAAAGAAGAAAATTTTGCTTTATATTGGTCGCATCTCCACTCATAAAAATTTGGAAGTGGTGGTTAGAAGTTTAGGGAGCCTTTCGCGGGACGATGTTTATTTTATTGTGGTAGGCAACAATCGTCACCGTTCTCTAGCCGCGGAAAAAGAAAGATTATTCGCTTTGGCGCGGGATTTGGGAATACCGCATCGGATTATTTTTACGGGTGAGGTATCGCAAGAAGAGTTAGTGAGTTGGTACCGTGCTTGCGATGTTTTTGTGATGCCAAGTTTCCATGAAGGTTTTTGCTGGCCATTGGTTGACGCAATGGCTTATGGAAAACCAGTTTTGGCTTCGCATTATGGAGCAATTCCAGAAACTTTGGGTGAAGCCGGTCTTTATTTTGACGCGAAGAATCCTAAGGATTTGGCGGAAAAGATAAACCAAATATTGGAAGATCAGGACTTGCAAAACAGACTAGCGCAGATGGGTAGGGAGAAGGTAAAGGAGTATAGCTTCAGGCGGTATCAGAGGGAACTAAAACAGGCCGTGGCGGATTAGTCGTTAATCTACCCATACCCTAGAGTATTAAATCATTGTTCAATTGTTCCATTGTTTCATTGTTATGCTAGTTGCAATAACCAAGCAATAGAATATGAATATTATTTTTTTAACCAAATACTTCCCTCCTGATTCTATCGGGGGCGGTGAAATCTCGGCTTATTACCTGGCGTTAGGTCTAGTAGGCAAAGGACATCAAATTACGGTGATCAAGAGAGGCAAGAAGGACCGAGATTATAATGAGAGCAAAAATTTAAAGATTTTAGAGCGAAAAAAACTTTTCACCACAGAGGTGCCAAATTTTGAAAGACGTTGGGCGAAAAAACAGGCGCAGATTCTAATTCAGGACATCCCGCGGGATACACAAATAATTCATAGTCATGACTTCCATTCAGTATTGATTGGCGCGGAGTTAAAAAAGATTATCCCGGACCACCCGTTTTTTATCGCTACTGTGCGGGATTACTGGCCTGTTTGCGGTTATGGCAAAGTCAAAATAAACGGCGAGGTTTGTCCGGGGTGTAAAAGCCTTCGTGATTTTAAGGATTGTCCAAAGGTTGCTCGGGGCAATTTGATCCATAAATATTTAAGAATGTGGCGGTATCATTATAATATTCCCCAAAGACAGGAGAGTCTAAAAAATTTTGATACGGTGGTTTATATTAGTCGGGCTCTCCGCGATGAGATTAAAAAGTCCCGCAATATTTTTTTTCCTTTTTCTACAGGAAGAGTAATATATAATTCTATTCCCCTAGAAACAGAAGATTACACGTCGAGTTTTAATGGGGAGGGCAAAACAATTTTATTTGCCGGTCTTTTGGATCTTCACAAGGGCGTAGAATTTTTATTAAAAGCTCTAGGCAAGATTGCTTTAAAGGCTGACTTTCAATGTATTCTAGCTGGCACTGGTCCTCTTTTTGAGCAGTATAAAAAAATGGCAAAATATTTGCGCATTGAAAATAAAGTGAATTTTCTAGGCGCTATCCCCTATCGTTTAATGCCGGATTTGTACCGTAAGACGGATCTTGTGGTGATGCCCTCCCTTTGGCCCGAACCCTTTGGTCGCACGGCTTTGGAAGGTATGGCTTATGGAAAGGCGGTCGTTGCCACGCGCCACGGCGCTCCGCAAGAATTTATACAAAATAACGAAACTGGAATCCTTATTGAGTCTGGTAATGTTCTGGAGTTAGCCGAGCGCATTATTTTCCTTTTGCAAAGTCCTGATGAGCGGCGCAGAATTGGCGAGAACGCAAGAAAATATGTTTTAGAAAATTTTCATCCTGCGAAAATCGTGGAAGAATATGAGAGAATTTATTTTAAAAATAATTAACGAATTAGATAATTGCGAATTGCGAATTATTTAAAATAAAATTCGAAATTCACAATTCACAATTAAAAATAAATAATTGTATGCTGATCGGCATTGATGCCTCGCGTGGTTTCTTAAAAAAACGCACGGGAGTGGAAGAATATTCTTATCAAATCGTGCAGGCGTTAACAAAAGTTGATTCTCAAAATCAATATATTTTGTATTTAAACGGCCAAGAGAACAAGGAAGTGGCGCGAGGGATTGCGTGGCCTTCAAATTTTAAATTTAAAAATATCCCTTTTCCAAGGCTTTGGGTGCATCTAGCTTTGTGTTTAATGGCTTGGCGGGATAAGCTTGATGTTTTGTTTATCCCGGCGCAGGCAATGCCAATTTTTTACCCGCGGAAAACTGTTGTTACTTTGCATGGTTTGGAATATGAGCATTACCCAGAAAGTTATTCTGTTTTTCGGCGTTTTTACCTCCGTTTTACAACGAAATTTAGCTTAAAGCATGCGGCGAAGATTATTGCTGTTTCGGAGAACACAGAAAAGGATTTGATTAAAATGTATGGTGGAGATGCGGAGAGAATTAAAGTGGTCTATCATGGTTTTAATATTATATTTCCCTCCCCCTCCATCTCCCCCTCGGGCAGGGGGAGTGATAGCCCTCCCCTTTCCAAGGGGAGGTTGGGAGGGGTTCTGGAAATTAAAGACGGGGAAAATGATCAGTTATTTATTTTAACCATTGGCCGTTTGGAAGCGCGCAAGAATATTGTTAATTTAATTCGCGCTTTTGAACTGATAAAAAGAGAAGGCTGGACCGGGAAGTTGGTTTTAGTCGGTCAGCAGGGTTATGGTTACACAGAGATTAAGAGAGCGATACAAGATTCAGCCTATCAAGAAGATATTATTGAGAAAGGCTTTGTGAGTGAAGAAGAAAAATGGCAGATTTTGCAATCCGCCACGGCATTTGTTTTTCCTTCTTTTTATGAGGGTTTTGGCATGCCGCTTTTAGAAGCGTTCGCCGCGGATGTGCCGGTTGCGGTATCCAACACTTCTTCTTTGCCTGAAATTGGAGGAGACGCTTGCGTTTATTTTAATCCCGATAATGTTGACGATATAACGCGAAAGATAAGAGAGGTTTTAGAGAATAAAAACCTGCGTCAAAATTTGATCCAAAAGGGTCAAATGCGTTTAGCTAATTTTGGCTGGCAAAAGTGCGCTCTAGAGACCTTATTAATATTAGAAATAAGTCACCACACTTAGCATAAAGTTTTTTTACTTTATACTATTGAATAGTTTCCTGAAACAGAGTTTCTAGCTGCCCAACCATTTTATTCCAATCATACTTCGCCGCTTCTTTTTTGCCCCTCTCACCCATTTTTTGGCGCAAGGCGGGATCGCTAAGCAGTTTATTGATGTAATAGGCTGTTTTTTTGTAATCACCTACAGGGGTTAAAAATCCCGCCTCATTATTCGGCACTAGATATGGAACTGCGGAGTGATTAGTGGACACAATTGGTAGTCCCGCGGCCATCGCTTCGGCAAGGACAATACCAAAAGCCTCATATTTGGTTGGCAGGCAGAAGAGAGTGGCGTTTTGATAAGCGGAGTGTAGATCTTCCCTTTTTAATTTTCCGAGCCAAAGAAGTTTATCTTGGACATTATATTTGATGGCTAGATGAACGAATGTTTCTTTATCGGCAAAGTCAGTGCCGGCAATGGCGACAATGGTATTGGGATGTTTTTTTAAGACTTCAGGCAGGGCTTTGATTAAAATATCAACCCCCTTGCCATAGCAGATGCGCCCGGCAAAAAAGATAATATTTTCATCTTGTATATTATATTGCTCAAAAACGTTGTAAGGAATTTTTTGCTTCAGTGCTGATTCAATGCCTGGCGGGATAATGATAATCTTTTTGGGTTTGTAATCTTTTAAGATTAACGCCTTTTCAAATTCTGAAATTGCGATGACGCAGTCCGCAGCCATAGTTAAGCTGCCGAAAATCTTGCGATAGCAAAACCATTTTTTTGCCTCGCGGCTCTCTAGGTAAAAATAAGGGTGCAAGATAAATGGCACTCTTTTTATTTTGGAAAGAAGCCAGGCAATATCCGCGGAATAGTAATAAAAATTGTGGGTGTAGATTAAATCTAGGTTTTTTGTCTGAAGCGCCGCTTTCAGCATACCCTGAAAATAGGGGTAAGGAAACTTGCCCTGGTATTTTGCTCTAAAGCGGCGGACATAGGGAGGGTCATTTTGATATTCTTCCGCGGTTAAATACACAGGCGGAATACTATGGCTTCTAAGATTAGAGGTCAAAACTTGGACATTGTGGCCTTTTTTGCTCAAACCTTCAGTGGATTGATAAATCATCTCTTCCGCGCCGCCTGGAGCGGGAGGATAGCGGAGACAAGTGGTTAAGATATTGAGTTTCCTTGACATAGATAATGAGATCGTCGTTGCGAGGAGGAAGGCGAAGCCGAAGCCTGACGACGAAGCAATCTCCTAAAAGAGTAAAGGTTTGTCATCCAAAATTATTTAATTTTATGAGATTGCCGCGTCGCTCTTTGGGGTCGCTCCTCGCTAATAGACGAGAAGAATTTTGCCAATATTTGATACGGGTAACTGATTCATAAAAAGTTCCAAACAGCGCATAGACGAAGCCGTGGATGCCATCTTTATATCCTTGATGCCGAAAATAGCGCGAGATAAAAAAGCGCAAAGGGCGGTAAATGAAAAACCAAGCTAAAGACCAAGGATTATGCAAAGTCATTTTAATCTCGCGGCCATAACGGTCTTTTTTTGTTTTTACCATTTCCTTTGCGTCAATTTCCGTGTAGCGGATAAATTTTTCAAAATAGTGATTAACAGTATCAAAAGAATAATGCAAATAGTGATTTTTTAAAAATCCTGAATCTCGATCTTCACGCTTAACAATTCTTCCCTCTTTGTCCGCCACTTGTTCGTGAACATCACGCACCCAATGGCTGCCATTATTACGGAATAGTCTTAGGTGTGGGCAGGGATACCAAGCTCCATGGCGCAAAGGGTGTCCTAAAAAATAGGTTTGAAAAGGAATCCAATAGAAATTTTGGGCAGGGTTTTTCAAGATTGCTAAGATTTCAGTTTTAAGCTTTGGGGTTATCCTTTCATCAGGATCAATCTGTAAAATCCAGTCGCCCGTTGTGTATTGCAAGCCAAAATTCCTTTGTTTGGCGTAAGAATTGTCCCAGCGGCGCGTATAGATTTTATCTGTATACGCTTTGACGATTTTTTGTGTCCCATCATCGCTTTCCGCGTCCACAATTATAATTTCATCCGTCCATTGGACGGATTTTAAGCATTCTTTCAGCTTATCGGCATTATTATAAGTGATGATGAGAGCGGAAATTTTAGGCATAGTTGACTCCTCCCCTGATAAGGGGAGGACGGGAGGGGTTATTCGGAAGAGATAACCCCCTCTAACTCCCCCTTATCAGGGGGAGAACTCAATCTTTTTAAAATATACTCCCCTATCACCACTAGGGGCGCAATCCAGAGGTTAAGTTCAGTCAGCTTTTGTAAGTGTTCCTCAAACGCCTTTGGAGTCACGGTGAAGCGATAATCCGTTTGGCGGCTCGCGACTAAATGATAGGATTCAATCAGCCAGAGATTTTTCCTAGCCGCTCTCTTTGCCTCTTTATTTAAATCGTTCCAATCCGTTTTTTGATTAGGCACAAAGGATTTGAGGTTGAAAAAGTCAATCGGCGGGATATGATTTAATTCTTCTTCCACGCCTCTGCCAGCAAAATAATATTTTTTAGCCGTTTCAATTACTCTTTTATCAAAAGCGCCTCCTGGGTAAACAATGGTTTTAGCTTTCAGAATTTCCTGGGATTCCTTGAGCTCTTTTTCTAGATCCGCATCGGAAGCGTTTTTTAAATTCACGTGGTTAATGCTGTGGCTGGCGATTTCGTGGCCGAGGGCTTTAATCTTCTTGGCAATTTCCAAGGAAGCCGCGGGTATTTTTTCAGTTTTTTCAATTGCTCGCGGATTAGTCGCGAAAGCAAAAGTGGCTTTGATGTTATATTTTTTTAGGATAGGCAGAACATTCACCAATGTCTCTTTATAACCGTCATCAAAAACAAGGGAGCACGCCCCCCGTTTTTGAGAATTTGATTTTTGAGAAAAGATTTTAAACATTATACTAGTTTTAATTTACGGAAGAGTTCTTTATTGCGGCTTACCCAATCCGCAAGTTTTTTTACGCCTTGGCTCGTTGAGATTTGCGGCTCCCAGCCGAATTCTTTTTTCGCCTTGCGGATGTCGGAAACGTACACCGGCTGATCGCCGGGCCGCCAGGGCGCGAAGCTATATTGGATGTCTTTATCAAGCATTTTTTTGAGATAGCTAATAAGCTCTAAAAGGGACATCGTATTTTCTGGTCCGCCGCCTATATTGTAGATTTTACCCGCGGTTTTATCAATCATCTTGGTCGCCATCACAAAGGCTTGAATCAAATCTTCCACATACAAAACATCGCGAATCTGCTTGCCGTCGCCGTAAATCGTAATGGGACACCCCAAGCTTGCCGCGATCGTAAACCAAGCCACCCACCCTTGATCTTCAATGCCGAACTGCCTTTTGCCGTAGATGCAACTTTGGCGGAAGACTACGGCGCGCAAGCCATAGATGCGGCTGTAATCACGGACATATTGATCAGCTGCTCCCTTGGAGCAGCCATAAGGAGAATGAAAATCCAAAAGGCGATTTTCAGGGATCCCTAAAGGCAGATTTTTATATTCATGGCGATCGCCTTTGTCGGCAATTTCAATATCTTCCATACCGCCGTAAACCTTGTTCGTAGAGGCAAAGATGAGGATGGGATTATTCTTGGCGTGGCGGACTGCCTCTAGGACGTTAAAAGTCCCCATGGCGTTAATCATAAAGTCCTCATAAGGGTTATTGACCGAACAGGTGACCGCCACTTGCGCGGCGAGATGGTAAACTGTGTCCACTTTTTGAATGAGTTCCAAAAGTTTACTCTTGTCTATGCGGATATCCCCGACAACCATCTCCAATTTCTTTCCTTTGTGTTTTTTCTCCAGCCACTTTAGATTTTCAATAGTGCCTTTGCGTGAGAGATTATCAAAAATAATTACCTCCGCATTATTTTGCAAGAGATAGTCCGCGATATTCGCACCAATAAATCCGGCGCCGCCGATGACTAAAAATTTATTTAACATTGATTTCCCCCCTCCACTAAATAATTATTTCTTGTAACTTATAACTTGTTACAGATTTCAAATTGCAGGAATTGCTATTTAAAATATTTGGTCAGCTTTTCTAGGGCGATAAAGAAACCCCGCCCTTCGCGTTGATGACCCCGCCAAATTTCCGGAATCCAACCGTATTGATAGTCTTTAAATATTTTTTGGATTTTAGTCCAATCTATGTCCCCTTCCCCGATTTGCAATCCTTCCTCATCGGTGCCGTAGGCGTCAGAGATGTGCAGTTCGCGGACATAGGGTTTAATCCTTTGGAGTGCAGAATAAAAATCCTCCCCGATGAGATTGTAATATAATTTTGCATGTGAAAGATCAAGAGTGCAATTAATGCGAGTCCGTTTGCAGAATTCCCGAATTTCATCCAGATCCACGAAGATGTTGTCTACCCATTGGCCGCCAAAATACCAAGGCCGGGGCGGCAGATTTTCAGGTAATAATTCCACGCCGCGACTATCTATTTTTTTTAGCGAATTTTCAAGGTTTTTCCAAAGCGTCCTTCGGCTTTTAATAGGGTCAATACTCATTCCGCCGGGATGAAAAACGATTTTGGGCTTAACAGGGACAAAATATTTTTTCATTTCCCTTGCTCGCTCTACGGTTTTTCGCATTATGGCAATGGCTTCGTCGCGTAATTCTTTTTCCGGGGAGCAAAGATCATTGATGGAGCGGAAATGATATTCGGGAGCGTGGATATAAAGCGCGGCAGGATATTTTTGATTGGGTTTAAATTTGTATTCTAAATCTTTATCCGTAAAATGAAATTCTACCATTTTGGGATTCAAGGCCATCATTTGATCTAAATTGTGAAAACGTACTTTTAGCCCCCAGAAGGATTGAAAGTTTTTACTGAAATTAGATTGTTTCACTTTATGGATGTCGTTTTCTAAAAAGAGATCATCTTTTTTGAAGTTTTTTTGCGCTCGTTTGCCAATTAGTGTATCCAGCAGTTGAGGCGACAAACCTTTGCCTGGGCTCTTAACGGCAATCATTTTGCGATGGATTATTTCCCCTTTTTTTATTTCTTCCGCGGCGACTAGGCTTTTTCCCAGAACCTCGCGGTTTAAGATTTCACCACGGCTCATATATTTTTTCCCGTCGCCCAAAGCTTGTTCCGTATAGCGGATATCGCGCACGAGGCGCTTAAAATCTTGGGCTTCTAGACTAGCGGCGTGATCTGGACCTTTCATAGAACGATCCAGGGTTAAATGGCGTTCAATAATACTGGCCCCTAGTGTTGCGGCAACAATAGACATTGAAATACCCAGCTCATGACCGGAATAACCGACCGGGACATTAAATTTTTGACGTAGGGTTTCTATAAAGCGCAGGTTTAATTTATCCCAGGGCGCAGGGTAAGTGGAAGAGCAATGCAGAAGCGCGAATTGGACCTTTTTCTTTTCCAAGAATCCTACTGTCTTTTCAATTTCATCTAAATAAGCCATTCCCGTTGCCACAATCATCGGTTTTTTGGT
This sequence comes from Candidatus Doudnaibacteriota bacterium, assembly GCA_041644975.1. GTDB lineage: Bacteria > Patescibacteriota > JAQUNI01 > JAQUNI01 > JAQUNI01 > JAQUNI01. The sequence continues at coordinate 61,953 of JBAZQX010000001.1, forward strand.
TGCCGCCACTTTTTCCAGAAGCGCAAAATTAGTAAGATCAGGGGACCCGATTTTGTATGCTGGGACCCGTAACTTTTCTAAAAATTCAGCGCTCTTAAGATCAAATGGCGTGCATAAAAAAGTAATTCCTTTCCGATCACAATATTTCTTTAAGAAAAAGAAATCTTCCTCCGTGAGTTCAAATTCGCGCAGCAAAGGAATCATGTATTGGAAATTTTGCTCGCCTAGGTTGGGGTTATCAAGTATTTCCTCGGTATAAATATGTTTCAGGTTTCTTTTTTGAAATTTAACCGCATCGGCCCCCGCACTAATCGCGACATCAACAAGTTGTTTGGCGATTTGCACCGAGCCATTATGATTGACCCCAATTTCGGCGACGATATAGCAAGGGTGTAGAGTGCCGATTTTTTTATTATCTATGGTAATCTCTTTGATCATAATATACTTCAAATCATAAATTCTAAGCACTAAATCCTAAACAATATCTAAATTCAGAATCTAAAATTCAAAACTATTTTGAATTTAGAGCTTTAGATTTTGAATTTGTTTAGAATTTAGGATTTAGAATTTAGGGTTTCTTTCTTCTTTCCCTCATAATTTGCGTTGTGATTTTGAAATCCAAGATTGAATCTAAATCTACAGAGTCTTCAAGGCTCATTATCATAGTAACGAGTTTATTCCCGAAAACGCGGTTCTCTTGGAGAATAAATTTCGGTCTGGTGATATCAATGACCGCGTTTTGCCAATAAATTGGCTCTAATTTTTGCCTCGGCACATCCGGACCATATTTTAAACGAAATGATGTTTTGAGGTATGGTTCTAAAAATACTCCCTTTTTAATCCGCCACATTTTGTGAGGGTGTTTATCGCTTTGCGCTACGGTTTTTAAGCCATCAGCATTATAATCAATGACTATTTTAATTGCTTGGTCTATTTGTTTCGCGGTGCGCAAGGGAGCGGTCGGTCTTAAATTAACAACCAAATCCGGTGCGTAATTTTCCTTATTTTTAAGCCACACTAAAGCATGGCGGTACCATTCAATGTCTTGGCTTGTGTCGCGGCTAAAACGGCTTGGACGCAGAAAAGGCACTTCGCAGCCATACTTTTTCGCCACAGCCGCGATTTCCTTACTATCCGTGGAGCAAATCAAGCGGTCAATATATTTTGACCTTTTTGCTTCTTTGATGGCGTAATAAATAAGCGGTTTGCCGAGAAGGGAGTGGATATTCTTCTTGGGTACGGATTTAGACCCGCCGCGCGCTGGAATAATAGCTAAGATGTTCTCTTTTTTGTACATTAAGGATTTTTTTAGCTTAGATTTTTACAAAAAATTAAGGTAAGGGATTGACTCAATATTAAAACAATGGTCTAATATAAGTTTTTCTTAAAAAGACCAGTGTAGTTTATTTTAATACATTTTAGTCATTTTAGCAAGGGTTCTAGATAATAAGGACAGTGTGATTAAAGTGTATTATTGGAGAAAATGTCTCACTGGTTTTTCCTCTTCATTTTTCCAATAAGTAAAACACAAAGAATTAGGATGAGACTTGTAGCACTAATTAAAAGTCCCCCTTTAAACCAATTTTGAGGTTCATATTCCAGAGTAAGTTCATTATTTGTTAATCCTGCGGGGTCAATATAAAAGCCGTTAATTACGGAATATAAAGGAAAACTTTTAATTTCATTTTGGGGGTGAAGAAATATTTTTCGGAAATATTCTTTTAATCCATTTTGCTTTAAGTCTGTTTTGGGGGTTATGTGCCACCGCTGGTCATAACTTTCAGCAAAAGCAACTACAAAAGGATGATTGGGTTTATTCTGAAGATCTATTTTAATTTTAGTAGGGTTAATTTTTTGATATTGCAGATGAGGCAGGGAAGGAGTTTCTTTCTCTTCTATTTTTTCCTGTTTTTCTTCCAAGAATAAAGCATCAATAATATTGATGTCGCTTTCACGGAAGAGTTTAGAATTACTAATTTCAAACCAGGAGTCCTTTTCAGGGTTTGTTTTTGCTTTAAATTCTATTTTTATATAGTAGGTATTATCAGGAGTGCCAAAAAAGTGGGAAATCTTTTGTGGTTCTAGGTTGTTCTTTCGGTTTTCCATAAAATATTCCACTTTAAAGGCAGTACGTTGGGTTTGGAGGTCATAGTCTTTGCCATAGAATAAGACACGGGCATCTAAATTTGCTAAATTTTGACCACATAGTTGATACTCTAGATAAAAACCCTGATTTTCTTCTACTTGAATTGCATTGGTAATCAGTCTACCTTCTCTATTTGGATTCAGACCATTTTTGGGAATATCAACCATGATACTTTGAGGTATAGAGCTTTGTTTAGAGGTATTTGATCCCTTGGGGGATTCCTCATTATTACTAAATTTTAGATTTTCAGGATCCAAAATAAAAAAGTTCTTTGTGGTTAGAAAATTACGCTCTTCTACATTTGCGAGGAGAGAAATCTGATTGTCTGCGGTAAAATATTCTTCACCAATTTGATACCATTTGATTAAGTCCAAGAAGTAATGCTCAAGGCTATATTGTTTTTTGCCGAAGGTTAGATTTAAAATCCGTGGATTTTCTTTAGCCAGATTTTCATAAGAGATTATTTCTTCTTTTTGATTTTGGAGTTTATTGATTTGATCGGGATCATTTTTAAATCTGATGAGAACAGTGTATTCATCCCCTTTGGGCAGCTTTAAATTTAAGGGTTCTGTCATTTCTGTGGGGTTAATTTTTTGGAGATAAGTTACCGGGGTTTGGGTGATGATTTCTTGAGCTTGCTTTTTGTAACTTTGATATTTTTCCTCTGGCACTAGTGCTAAAAGATTAACCGCATTAAAACCCACTAGGTTTTGAATAATCAAAAAATGTTTACCTTTTGCGACTTTGCCTAAAGGTATTGTGTTAGTTGTAAATTTATTGTTAAGATCTAAAGTTTGAATTATTTTTTCCTTATTGCCTTTTTTGATTTTTAATTTGCCCCCATGATTGTTCTGGAAATAACGTACTGTGAGAATATAATCTGTATCTTCAGAGATATAAAATGGGACTTTAATTTCCATATCTTTATCCTCGGAATAAACTAAGCCTTTCCCATAATCGAAATCCCAGTTTGAAACTTTGAGTTGGTCAATTACGCGATGCCATTCACCATGCAGAGGTTCTTCTGTGGAAGCTTTTTGCCATTCCCCTATTTTTTCATTGGTTGAGGGAGCGATTTCAACAAGATATTGGTTCTCAATCAAGGAAAATATTAAATCTTCAAAGTTTGCATTGTTAAAAATGATATTTTGGAATGTTTGGTTTTTAAAACTATGCATCAAACCTGGTTCCTGATTTAGGAAAATTAAGCCATTTTGGACAGGGTCAAAATCAGTTTTGGAATTGAGAAGATCAAGAGTTTCCATCCCTCCGATGACAGGGATGACTTTTTTTGGTATCCAGACAAGGGGTGCATAATTTTTATTCTCAAAGACTTCTAAATATTCTTCCTGTTTAATTTTTTTTAATCCCGGATCTCGTTGCAGGCTTGCTAATAAGCTTGGGCTGTATTCACCCGGTAAATCCTTGCGCAAGATAAGGTATTTGGTATTTAAGATGTCAAAAAATTTGTTGATGTTAGGAAAATAGCCAGTGATGCTTTGGAGGAAGAGAAAGTGTAACTTTGAATAAACTGTCTCTGGTCTGATGTTTGGTTTAGCCGAAGAGAGAGTAATAAAGTCATTTACCTCATGGTCGCGCGCCCAGTCCAAGATTGCAGCGTTATATTGCGCCGGCAGCCAGATAACCTTAAATTCTTCTTCTTGATGAGCCAGCCAAGTATTTAATCGGAAGAAATCCAATGGAATTTCTATAGGCACGAGATTATGGAAGAGAATTCTATCAGCGGCGCCAAAGAAGTAAATCCAGAAGAACAAAAGAAATAAACTAAGAATAAGATATAGAGAATATTTTTTAAACATATGTGTTATTTTTAACTTTTTGCAACTTCTTTTTCATTTTTCTAATCTTGGAATTTAATTTTTCAATTTTGAGCTTTTTTTTCTGTGCTTTTTTAGATAAAAAAAGATCAATTTTTTGCCTAAATTCATCTTTAAAGGCCACTCTTGAAAATAAAAAAGCCAATAAAAAACTATAAGAAAAAGCAAGCAAGCCGTTTATTCGGGAGGATTCCCGAAAGAGCCAGCCAAAATTTTTAAAATAGGGAATGTCAAAAAGAATTTTTTGATATAAAGTGTAATGCCAAATCGGCATCGTAGACAGAATTGTTGCGAAGACCCCCAAGAGAGAGAAAAAGACTGTGTATTTGTTTCGGAAAGATGGAAAGAGAGGCAGGAAGAGGAGCAAAGGAAGGATAAAAATTAATTTTCGGAAAATAAAATTTATAATCAAACTGTTTGTCTCTTCACCATTTAGAGAGAGGGTGAAAAATAAAGTTTTCAGGGGTTCTTGGGGTTTTTCAAAATAGTCTGATGTAAGCATATAATCAGGTGCGTTAGGTTTATTTTCCGAGAGGCTAATTTGCAAGTAGGGATACAGCCAGTACGCTCCTAGAGTTAAAAAAAATAAAACAAAGATTAAAAGGTAACCCAAATTTCGCGCTAACATTTTGAAGATCAGCTTGCAATTTTGTTTTAGGAAAGATTTTTGCACCCAGATCGCGCTTTCTATTAAGATGAAAATTCCCAGCATAATAAAGTTATAAACTAAATAATGTGGAGAGAAGGAGATAAAATTGAAAAGGAGCGCTAAAATCAGTAGTAGTAGTATTTTTTTTTGCCTTTTAAATTTTAAAAAGACAAGTAGAACCAAGGGTGTGAGAGTATAACCAATGAAATGGTAGAAGTGGAAGATCCGATTCAGGGCGTAAGGGTTAAATAAATAGAAGGCAGTGGCTAGCAGAGAGGCTAAGTTAATATGTTGCTTTTCTCTTATGACGGCTTGAAAAATCGTTTGCATTAAGAAATAACTAGAGAAGGCGCCACAGAGTAAGATTTCTAAGAGAATAAGTTTAATGGTTAAATCGCTGGGTAGATTTAGAAGCTGGGTAAATATAGTATTAAACAGACTGATGGGAAAAATATTAGGAGCCAAGGGCCGGTTAAAACTGCCATAATCGTTCCATAAAAACCAGACATTCCCCAAAACAGTTTGATTATTTATTGGGAAGTTGAGGTCTCCTGCTTCAATGTATCCTTTTGTAACTAGGACTTTATGAAAAGGGATCAAGATTAGAAAAATGAGGATGAAAATAGTTATACTGCGTTTATCATCTATTTTTTTAAAGATATTTATAGGCAGACGTTTTTTTTTGCTTAAGAATATCTTTAATTGAGTAAATATAGTGACGAATAAAAAGAGTAAAGCATAGGCGGCAGCTATATTTGCTAAGTATTCATCTTTTAAGATTGAAAAGATTGCTGTGAACACGAGAAGTATCAGTCCGCAGATCAGAGGAATTTTATCCGAAATATTTAGAATTAAGAAGGTTAGAAGGGTACCCCAAAAAAGAAAAGCATATAAAGAAGCATTTAAAAGAAAGAGAACAAGAAAGGTTAAAAAAAGCCAGGCTAAATAATAAATTTGAGGCTGGTTTTTTTTGAAGTTGACAATTCCATTTTTCAATCTTGAAATAACACCCATACTTTTTAAAGGGATGCTTAAGAAAAAATTTCTTTTAAAATGCGGCCGTCTAAATCTTTGGGTAATGGGATGTCTAAGAGGTGAAGAATTGTTGGTGCAAGATCAAGAATATTTACTTTTTCCAAGACTCTGGAAGTAGAATTGATGTGAGGGCCGGTGATAAGGAAGATGCCATTCCTTTTGTGAGTAGCTGACCAACCTTCTTGCGAGTCGCTTAAGATTTGGCCTTGACCTGTTAATCCTGAAATTTCGTATCCTTCTTCCGGCCAGAGAATGAAATCAGGAGAATTTTGACAAGGCCCATTATAAATTTGATTTGCCTCCATTATTCTATGTAGAATGACTTTTCCGTGAAATTTCACTTTTTGAAGTTTGGAAGACAGTTCTTTCTTTAAAGATTGAATTTCTTCGGATGAAAGAATGTTTTGGTTAAAGTAAAGGGGCCCTTCGCTGGTAGCGACAGCTTTGGTTTTTTCCCAATCCACAATTTGTTCATTTAAACTTTTTCCTGCCTTCATTGAGATTACCTTTAGATTTTTATTTTTCATTCTTTTTTTTGCAAATTCCAGAAGACCTAAAAATTTGACCATTTTGCCGATTCTTTCTGCTGAAATTCCCAATTTAAGCAATAAATGGGATAATTTGTCATTTCTTAAGCTAAGATACCCGTTTTTGCGAAGCCATTCATTGATGAAAAATGTGGCTTTGAGGCTGGTAAAGCCATGATCAGAAAAGAGAATTGTGTAGGTTTGTTGGGGTTCAGGCACTAGTTTAAGAAGCTCCCCGATTTTTTGGTCAATAAACTGCCAAAAGTTTTGGATTGTGTTTTGAAGGGGATGGTGCGGTTTATCTTGATATTTCCAGAAAAAATGTTGCAGATCATCAATCATAAAAAAAGTGAACTGAAAGAAATCCCAATCAGAGCGGGTGATGAATTTTTTAGCCGCAGCCACTTTTTTTTCTGTAATAGTATATATTTCTTGAATTAATTTTTCTTTTTCCAGTCGGAAATTGGCTTCAGGAAAGAATTGATAATCAGGAAAAAGTGATTGCAACTCTGGAGGGTAGAAGGCTTTTTCAGGAAAGGCCACTATTGGTCCTGAGATCATAGCACCATTAATTTTTTTCGCTGGGTAAGTGAGGGGCATATTGAGAACATAAGATCGCTTGCCGTTTTCTGATAATAAATCCCAAATTTCTTTCTCTTTGACGGTTAGGCTTGTATTTAAAACAAATTTTTTGTTTTTAATGTCAACATTTTGCCACCAGTACATTCCTAGTTTTCCTGGGTTTTTGCCTGTGGAATAGCATTTCCAAGCTGGTGCTGTGACACTGGGAAGGCAACTTTCTAAATTTGCCCTTACTCCTTGTCGTAACAGTTTATTTAAGTTTTCCAGCCCCCCTTTTTTGATTAAGGGGTTAATGACGTTCCAACTCCCCCCATCTATGCCGATGACTAAAACTTTTTTTTGCATAAACAGAAAAAATGTTGCATGGGTTAAAGCAACAAAAAATTAAGAGGTTTTATTATATTAAAATTTTCAAAAAAATCAACTAAAATTTTGTTCGTTTCACCTTTCCTCAACTTTTTAGTTGGAAATTATTCCTCCTGCCACCACATCACAGTTACGGACTAAAACAAAGCGACCTAATTCAGGTAAGATGTTGAATTTTTCAATCACCAATGGATTATTTGCTTGGATTATTACCTCTCCGATTTCTGTCTCCATAAGATGCAGAGCCTCTTCTTCAATGATTTTTAAAGTAGAGGAGTCTATTCTTTTAATAATTTTCACAATTTTCGCTTTCACTTCCTGGGTAGCGCAATGCAAGATTATTGTTTCATCTCTTTTTAGTTTTTCTTTAGACATCCATAAAATACTGGCCTTAAATTCTTGGACGATTTGCGGTTTATTTAGGGGCCCAGAGATTACTTCTCCTCTTTCAATAAATAATGGATCGGTGATAGTAATACCAATATTCTGACCTGCGGAGGCTTGTTGTAAATCCTTTTGTAGGAAAATTTCAATAGTTTTTACAGTACTTTCTTTATTGGAAAGAAGGAAAGTAATTTTATCTCCTATTTGAATTTTTCCTGCTTCTACGCGGCCCGCAATGATTCTTTTATCCCCTACCTTATAAACATCCTGCACAAGATAACGCAATGACTTTTTTATGGGTAAGGCGCTAGCCTTGAGGTTACCTAAAGCCTCTACAACAGTTGGTCCTTGGTACCAGTGCATTTTGGGGGATAAGGAAACAATATTATCACCCTCCTTTGCGGAAATAGGGATAATGTAATTAAGATTGAGATTGATTTTTCTTAAAAACGTCTTAAAGCTTTTTTTAATTTCTTTGAATCTTTCAGAGCTATAATTCACCATATCCATTTTGTTAATAAGGAGAATAATTTGCTTCAAACCCAGAAGACTTAAGATATAGGCATGCCTTTGGGTTTGTTCTTGAATTCCTTCTTTAGCGTCAATAATAATCATCGCCGCCTCGGCTTGGGAGGCTCCAGTGACCATATTCTTAATAAATTCTTTGTGACCGGGCGCATCAATAATAACATAATTTCTTTTTTTAGTTTTGAAAAAGAATTGAGTGGTGTCAATGGTAATCCCTTGCTCCCGCTCTTCTTGAAGGTGATCAAGAATGAAAGCTAGTTCCAGTGGTTTTCCAAGTTTGTCACAAGTTTTTTTTATTTCCTCAAGATATCCTTCCGAAAGGGAATTTGTGTCATATAAAAGTCTGCCTATTAAGGTAGATTTGCCATGATCCACATGTCCTACGATGATAATTTTTAAATTTTCTCGCTCCATAAATAAAGTTAACCTTAAATTACGAAGCACATCGTCTGTGAGCGAGGGATCCGCCATGGGCAGACTCCTCGCTAATAGACGAAAAGGGAGTTTCGTAATTCATAGAAGTTAATTATTTTTTGTTTTTTGCATTCAATATATGAGCGCCTTAAACCACCTTTTTTTTCCTTGTAAAAAAGCATTTTAAAAAGTGGGCGGTTTCACATATAGCCAAGGGAGCGCAATTTTTGCATCATATAAGCAGTTTCTTTATCTTGAGCTCTACCTGATCGTTCGGCGATTTTAGTAGTTTCTAGCTCCGCCACAATCTCTGCGAGCGTAGAGGCATTGGAATCAATAGGCATACAACAAGGCTCACAGCCAATACTGCGGTAACGTTTTCCTTCTTTTGCAAAATATAATTTGACGATTGGGATATTTTCTCTTTTTATATAAGCCCAAATGTCTTTTTCTGTCCAATGTAAGAGAGGGTGCACCCGTATATGTTCCGATTCCTCTTTTTTGTTCTTATATTGATCCCAAAGTTCAGGGGGTTGATTTTTGTAATCCCAGGTGAATTCCTGATCGCGAGGGGAAAAATATCTTTCTTTGGCTCGGATTCCATGTTCGTCGCGTCGGATTCCCAAAAGAAGAGCGTTCAATTTATGTTCTGCCATTATTTGCTTTAGCGCATTGGTTTTAAGTTCAGTGCAGCATTCTAGTTTGCCCTTTCCCGGGCAGACACCGCGCCCTAATGCTTCTTTATTTTGGCTAATAATTAAGCGCAGGTTCCACTCCAGAGCATAATGATCTCGGAATTCATAGATTTCTTTAAATTTAAAGCTGGTATCAATATGAATTACAGGAAAAGGAACCTCGCCATAAAAAGCCTTACGGCAAAGCCAAATTAAGGTAGTGGAATCTTTTCCGATTGACCAAAGAGCGGCAATATCATGAAATTGTTTGTAAGCCTCACGGATGATATAAATACTCTTAGATTCTAATTCATCAAGATGTTGCATATGTTTTGTTTTATAAGTTAAAAACTAAAATGACTGGATCTAGAGACTTTATGGTTTTATTATATCATTTTTTACTTTTTTGGCTAGGATCCAGACAAGATAGCCGCAGGAGATGATAAAGAAGATACTAGATATAGTAAGACCAAGGTAGAATAATCTTTGGGGCCAGAATTCTACAGTTAGTGCAAAGTCATAACTACCATCCTGATTTTTAATGCAATTGCTTGGCTGCTCGCAGATTTTTTGAACGTCAAGCCACCAGGAATTAGCATAACCATTAACAATAAAATGTTGATCTTGAGCGAGGGGCTTCCTTCCCCAAGTTTCCCAGAAGGGTCCCCCTTTCAAATTTTCGTTTTGGATTGTATCTTGATAATTTTTAGAGATAAAAGCAATCTTATATTTTTCTAAATGATCTAGTTCCTTTTTTTCACTATTCAAAAATTGATAATATTTGATCTTTTTTTCCCGACCGTCACCAAGGGTGGAAACCCAACCTTTTTCAATAAAGTGTGAGACTTCTTCTTTTTGCGCTTGATTTTCCTCGTTACCCTCTAGAATTTTATAATCTTGAAGCAGTGAATCAAAGGAGTTGTTGTTAGAATAAGACAAATCTATATTTCTTTTGATTTGATATATTTTCCAATCTTTAGAAAAAGTTTCACTTAAAATGAGGGGAAAATTCTCTCTCGCTTTATGAATAAAAACAATATATTTGGTGGGATTTATCTTTTTGAATTCCAGGATTGGTTTTTCATTAATTCGCGTGGGTAAAGAACTGGTTTTTTGAGATTGTTCTTTGCTATCCGCAAGATAAATCGCGGTTGGTTTCAGGAGGTTTTGGGAGGATAGAACTTCGGGCAGATCTTTGGTGAATTGTGACGAAACCTTAATCTCTTCAGGAACATATAAATGAGGTAGAAAATAAACAGAGGAAACTTCATAGAGCTCAAGGGGGCCAAAAGATTGTACCAGATTAATGTCTTTTTCTTTTTCAAGATTTTCCTTAATTTCGCGCGGAGAATCCGAATTTTCATAAAATTGATCATCAACATCATTTTCCAGAATTATGTATTGCATGTTAAAAAAGCCTGCAAGTTTCAATAAGGTATTGAAAAAGTCTTTCTGTTGTCTAATGCTGTAGAGCATTTGGTAAATAGGGTCAGAGATGCTTTTTTGGTAGGTGGCAAAGAATTTTTCTCCTAGATAGTAATATAAAGGATCTACTCCCTGATAATTCCATTTATAGGGAGTGAAATAGGTCCATTGCATAGGTAAGGCATAGGCGCGGAAAGCCATCTGTTTTTTATTTAAATAGGTGCTAATTTCGCGATAATAGAGAGGAATTGATGTTTTGTTCGTGGCCAGGATGCCACTTTTATAATCTGGCAAGACTTGACCTTGCCAGAAAGGAAGAGCACACAGATGGATTACAAAAAGAGTTAGGAGAGCAAAAGCAAAGGCGTACTTCAATTTTATTTTTTCCATAATCCTATGGATTGCAATCCCTAGCAAGAGGCTAAAGGCAAAAATAAAGATCATGCCGATTTTATCCAGAGGATTACGGAACATTGAAAAGGTCTCAAAGTGACTGAATAAAAATTTATAGATTGATCCTAAAGGTGGGTTGGGGCCATAGAGTAGGGCAAAACTGACTAGACTAAGAATGCCGAAGATGAGCGTATATTTTTTATATTTATTCTTAGCGAAAGCAGAATAAGCCAAAATCGGGATTATGAATCCTAAAAGGATGAAGAATGGCTGTTCATAAAGTGAACCGTAGGGATAGTAGAGATATCCTTTAAACTTTCCCCAAAATCCCCAGTGTCCCAAAAAGCGAAGACCATCGGCCATTTTGTAAAAAGAGTTAACCACGGCGATATGTTTGAGATTAGTGTCCGCCATTTGCGCAATCTCTTCTTGTTCATTAAAGAAAGCAGCGGTGTAGGGCAAGATAATGAGGGACCAGGTAAGAAATAAGGAGCCGCTTAAGAGAAGGAAATGCTGTATTTGTTTTTTTAGATCAACCTTCTTCCTTTGCTTGGATAGCAAAAGATTCATTAAAAAATAATAGACTACGATGCCAAAGATTAGGAATAAATAAACTGGATTATCTGCCGCGGGTGAGGCGAGAAAAGCGGTCAGCACTAGGAGGGCGCAGTCTTTTTTGGTAGGACGTTTTAAGATGCGGATGCAGAAGAGCAGAATGAGAGGCAAAAAGCCATAAGCGAAGAGCACCATTGCGCGTGGCCAAAGGAACAAAAAAGAAAAAACATTAAACATATAAAGATTTGCCGCCAAGAAGGCAGCCAATTCCCTTAATCGTCCTTTCAAAATATGCCTCATCAAAATAAAGAAGGCAAAACCCGCGGTTAAAAGCCAGTAGGAAAAAAGTAACCGTTCAATTTCTAGAAGCGGTAGATTGATTTTATGGAGAAGATAAATCGGTAATTGGTAAGCGGGCAGTAGAGCTGTACCTCGATCTTGAGCATAGCCCAGATAGACAGGATTCCAGGTAAAGATTCTGGTGCGCAGGGCATCCTCTGGAGAAAAAGTAAAAGCAAAATCTCCGATAGAAAGCCATAGTGTGTTTAACCAAAAAAAAGGCGCTAGTGCCTCCAAGAAGATTAAAATGAGGAATATTTTAGTTTGGTGTTTTTGAAGATATTGGTGAATGATCATAGGTACCTTGAATTACGAAATGACCTTAAAATCCACTTTTAAAAAGAAAACTTTCCATTTTAATAAGGAGTAAAAGATGAATTTTATAATTCACCGTAGGTAGTAAAGGAGTGCAATTTTTTTGCAATCCCTAAAGAGATTCGGGATATAAAATAAGCGCTAAAGATGGTAAATAAAGGTATTAAGGGATAGCGGAAACGAGCGTCACCAAAACCTAAAATGATGATGGTGGCGAGGTATAGTAAAATTAAATTTAGGGAAAAGATGGCAAAAAGATTGTTTTTTGCAAAGAGATTAAAGACAAGACCTAAACTGCCAGTGACAAGGACAAAAAGATAGAGCTTTTGGGCGAGGTAAATAATATAACGGAAGTATTCTTCAGAGAGTTTGCCTAGATCAGAACGTGTCGGAATATCTACGCTTGGCTTAAAAAGAATCTCTATTTTTTTAATCCCTACTTCAATAAATTGTTGAGGGTGATTGAAGATATGTTTTATGCCGAGTTTTAAATAAATTTTGTCTGACAAAGCTTCTGCTTGGGGAGAGGTAGGATAACGTAACTCTTTTGTAATTCCCGCCTCTTGAAGATATTCTTCCGTAGGCCAGTTCCCGATTCCCTGTGACCAAGGGTTATTGCCTAATATTACATTAATCCCTGAAGTGGACACTAAAACTATTTGGCCGCTCACCAAATAATTGCGTATGGTCCAGGGGGCAATAAGGAGAAGACCAAATAAAGAAACAAAAAAGGTAATCTTTAAACTCCTTACAAGATGTTTTTGGTAAAAGAGATAGCTAAAAAATATCACCAAGGGCAGAAAGAAAAAAGCCGGCCTAATCAGAGTGGCTATCCCCCAGAAGAAACCAGCGGGAATGATGTAGCGCCAATATATTTTTCCGCTTCGCCAGAAACCATGGGTTGCGGCGGGTTTTTTAATTTGATACAGTAAAAATAGAATAAAGAATAAAAGGAAAAAAACAAAAAGCACCTCGGTCAATAGTGTGGAGATATAAAAGATATTTTCTAAATAAATAGCGTAAATAAGAGAGCCAGCCAAGGCTACTTTTTGTTTAAAGTACTGCTTGGCAATCAAGTAGACAAGCAAAACATTGATAGCCCCCACAATAATTTGAAGAACGCGGACAAGCTGGTAATTGTCGCGCGAGAACATAAAGACTGACGCCAAGAAAAGAGGGTAACCTACAGGGCGGTACATTGAGTGGATTACGCCATAACCACTGTAAGTATGATCGTATGCTATACTGCGCGCATAATTAACATAAGAAGCAGCATCACTAATTGGTTTCATGGGCAGGATAAAGACCCAGAGGGTATTGATAGTGAGAGCTATACCTAGGATTATACACAAGTATCCTCGCATTTGCTTTTGAGGAACAAGGTAGATCGTAACTAGAATGAAAATGAAAAGGAGAGGGAGGAAGAGCTTTAATAAGCGGCTAAGCAGTATAGATATTGTTCCCCACGGCGAGGTAGCTTCGTAAATATATATTTCGTTGATTTGTTGTAATTTGTCGCTGCTTTCTGTTTTCTGGATCCACAAGCGTATTTTGTCAGTCTGAATGGGATGGAGAGCAAAAAGGTGTACTTTGTAGTCACTTTTATTATTTTTGACCTCCAGATTATTTTTCCACTGATCGCCGTCCGCTGCCTGAATTTTATAATTTTGAGCCACGCGCGTTTTAGTAAAAGAAAGGTCTATCTTACTGATTTTGTGAGCCACGGGCCAGTTAATTTCGATCAGGTTGGGTTCATCGGGCGTCACCTTGCCATACCACCAAGTTTCAGGTGAGCCGTCAATCACACTTTTCACCGCTCCTCCTGTTTCCGGATTATTGCTATCTTGGGTTTGTTTTGCTCTGATCAGAGAGGATTGTGAAACAATATTTTGAATATCGGGAGTTCCTTTGAAAGTGAGGGTTAAAGTCAGTAAAATGATAACTACTAATGAAATAAGGAGAATATTCCAGATTTTTTTAAAATTTAAGTTCATGATTCTTTTCAAACCTTGGATTAAGAAACGGCATTAAAATACTGTTTTTAGGAAAAAAATATTTTTTTCTTTATAGCAGATTAGCAAAATAAGACATGTAAAAAATTAAAAGTAGAGTTTTTTCCGACGCATTAGACCGCCACTTTGCAAGAGCAAAATAGTGTTGCCTAAGAGAACACCGAACCAAAAGGTACATAGACGGATGATCAGAATAGAACAGCCGGCTTGCGCTTTATTAATTCCGATGGAGGAAAGCAGGAATAACATAGTTCCTTCCATGGTACCTATTCCTCCAGGGAGAAAAGTAAGTGCTCCGATAATAGTAGAGAGAGAATAAATAAATGTACTCTCTAGGAGGCTTATGGGGGCCCTTAAACCCTGAAAGATCAAATAGAAGGCACAACTTTCTAAGAACCAGGCGATGACACTGCTACCCAATGCCAAAGAGGTTGATTTTGGGTTTAGTAATTGATAGGTGCTGAAGTATATTTTTTTGAGTTTTATAGCAATACCAGCTGTAATTTTCTTTTTTGCGAAGAAGCCAATAACACGAAGCATTAATTTCCGCCAGCGGATCAAGATCAGGCAAAGGGTGAGAAATAAAAAAAGAAAGAAAGGAAGGACTAAACTGTAATGAAAGGCTAGGGATCCGATGAAGACGAGGATTACCATTGCTAGTAGGTCGGTTAAACGTTCCACAATGACTATAGGAGCAGACAGACTTATTGGTACCTCATTTTTTTTCTTTAAGAAATAAGATTTACTGAAATCTCCTAATTTTGCGGGGATAATACCGAGCCCGAAAGAAGCCAGAAAGATGATCAAGCTATCTTTTAAATTAACCTTGATTTTGATAACGTGGCAATAATAATGCCAACGTCCAAAGCGGATCAAAGTTCCTGCAGTTATGGCACTTAAAATAAGGAATAAATAGGGCCAAGAGAAATTGTGTAGGGCTTCTAAAATTTGTTCAAGACCAGCATAAATCATCAAGATCAGATAAATCAAAATTGAGAAGGCTATTACAAACAAAATATTTCTACTGATATTTTTTTTCACTATTTTTATTTATTGATAATTTCAAAGGTTTCGGACCAGATTTCTAAACCTTCCCTGAATTTTTGTAAAAATGTGATCTCTTCGGGACCGAATAACTTATCATTACTGAACTCTTGATTAAGATCTCTGACAATTTCTTTGAAGCAACCATGATAGTCTTGTTGGGTGAGTCTAATTTTGCGTAAAATATCCGTAAAGCGATCCGTAAGTTTGCTTCCCTCTCGTTCTTTATCTAAGTCTTTCCAAATATCATGAGGATTCCTTATTTGACGTACCAGAGGATAACCACAGGTAACAAAATGTCCTAGATGATCAGCAACTTTTTTCACAATATAGCTTGCCCAGATATCGTCATATCTTCCTATATAAGGACTTAAGAAATAAGCAGGTAATACTTCGCGGGAGAGTGCTGTATTTTGGGAGTTAAATGGAGACCAAGTTCCTTTGCCCAAAGCAGCCGTAGGCGCGTATTCTGCTTTCATCCATGTGGCTCGTACGGGATAATTTAGGCGGCTTACTGCATCCACATCAGGATCGTCTAGCCATAAACCAGCATTTACTACTACCTTACCTTTAATTTTTTCCTTAATGAAGTTAGATTCCCCTGCCCTACCTTTTTGAGATGAGGGATAACCGCGATGATAGAAACAATTATTGTTAGCTTCTTGAAGGAACTCACAAATGTTGAGCCAGCCTGTTTTTGAACTATAAGATATGAGTTCTCTTTCCATTCCTATAATACTATGGCTACCCACAAAATCTTGTTCAGAGATTACAAGGTTATCATCATCAATGGTAATAATAATATCTGCCCCGCGTTCATAGGCAAAGAGCAGACCTATATTACGTCTTTGGATAGAGTTAAAAGGTAAGTGCTCCCAGAGTTTAGGAAAGCGCTCAAGATAATTAAATTGGATATCAATGTCTTGATAATAGACGGGATAGTTAAATTTGGTTTGTAGCATAGAACAAAATTTGTGGGTATCCGGTGGACTTTTTTTATCGCCAATAACTACAAAGAATAGATCTTGATGTCCGTAGTCTTGAGCGTTTTTTGCATAGTCTTTGAGTAAGGTGGGAATATTGATGGTTGTGGTAATAATTGCAGTTTTCATAATGGTATGAATTTATTGATAGGTCGTTGTTGATCTTATGTCTGTTTATGTCCGCTTGAGGCGGATGACACAGGATTTCGCTTTTCTTAAAAAATCCCTCTTGGAGCCGATGCTTATGAACCGTAAGTCTATGGAGGGTTTCACTTCATAGAGCACAATCTTTTTAAAAAAGGATACTTGGAGGAGTTGCTTTAAAAGAACCCTTTTCAAAATTTTTAGAGGGGAGAATTTGCAAAAATAGAAGCCTCGTTTTAACTTAAGTCCCTACCTAATTTTTTTTGAGCCATCATTAGAACCCGAGTTAAACCTTCTTGGAGAGAAATTTTGGGAACCCAATTTAATTTTTTTCGCATATAATTTATATCCGCATAACGCGAATATACTCCAGTGGGTTTATCCACTAGGGGTTTAATTTGGGGTTTATAACCTGCGATTTCAGCATACATCTGTGCCACCTCTTTAAAGGTGGTAATTTTGCCCGATCCTATATTAATACCACTACCATCTGTTATCTTTTGAATAGCTAAGAGCATAGCATCAATACAATCTTCAATATGGACAAAATCACGACCCTGGTCGCCTGATCCCCAAATTACTACTGGATCGTCGCGCCGGGCTACCCTTTCAGCAATAGCGGGAATGGGATAAGTTAAATCTTGATCTTCTCCATAACCGGAAAAGGGGCGCACGCATGCTACCTTCAGGCCGTATTTTTCTACCGCAATTTGACTTAAGTATTCCCCTGTTAATTTACTCCAACCATAGGTCATATCTGGTTGGCCAAGGTTTATATTGAATTGGATATATTTTTCTTTTAGGGCTAGAGCGCGCTTTTTTGCTTGGAGATTGATAGGATAGGCTGCACTGGAGCTAGCATAAAGAACGCGATCAATTTTTTGTTTATTTTGTGTAGCCCATAAGAAGAAAGAAGCGTCAATTGCTAAATCAATGGCTACAGCCATAGGATTGCCTTCGATTTTTGCTCGACCGCCGACGACCGAGGCAAGGTGAAAGACATTACTAAAATTAGGTAGATGATGTGCACGCGTAAAATTGCCCAAGCCCAGTTGTTGACTGAAGAATCTTATGGCATCATCTTTAACAAAAGTAATTTTTTGTTTTTTGTTTTGATAAATATAAACATTAGCTTGATGTTTGATGAGGCGGAACTTCTCGGGAAGCCATTTGGTGGGGTGCAGACCAGTACTTAAGTCATCAATAATCCAGATTGATTTACCTTGTTTAATTAAACGGTTCACTAAATGGCGTCCGACAAAGCCGCAACCACCAGTGACTAGATGAGATTTTGTTTGGGATTGAGCCATAAATTTTGTTAGTTTAATTGTAAAAATCACAAGTGTTATTTTGATTTTCTTATTAAGGGAATTGAGAAAAAATCCTCATTATTTTGTGCGTTAATATCAAGCTCAATGGTTTTTTCTAAGAGAAGAGTCACTTTTTGGCTGTAAATAACGCGAGGATTGCTCACAGTTTAATTATTATTTTTTAAAATTTGTTTGCGTTTATATCCCCACACCCGGAAAGCAATAGGGAAGTATTGAAAATTGCGCCAAAAAGAATTAGAGGATTGACCTTCAGCTCTTGACTGCCAGCGCGAGGGGACCTCTTTGATCCGGCAACCTAGCTTGATGGGTTTGAGCAATGTTTCCAGGAGAAAGGGATGTTTTAATTCTTCCCATCGGATGTTTTGGATAAGAGAGGTTTTAAAAAGACGGAAACCATAAGTCATGTCAGTAAAATTTACACCATAGAGCAGGGAAAAGAACTTTTGAAAAATCCAGTTGGCTATGTATTTAGCCGGGTTGTACCCTTTGAAACCTCCACCTTGGATCCAGCGTGATGCCGTGACTATATCCCAATTTCCCTTTTTGATCTCCTTGATCATTATAGGAACAGTATCTGGATTTGTTTCCAAGTCACTCGCCATCATCAGGGCATAGTCACCACGTACTATTTGAAAGGCATCGCGCATCGCTCCTCCTAGGTAGGGCAGCTTCTGTTTATGTATTTTGATTAGTTGGGGAAATTTACTTTTGATCTTTTGGCAAAGGTCTACACTTTCAGGAATACTCTTGGGCGAGATCATAATGATGATTTCGTAAATGTCTTGAGAATTTGTTTTGAATAATCGCCTTAAGGTTTCTATGAGCGACTTGCGTTCATTCATTACCGGTAGGATTATAGAAACTTTAGTTTTCATTTTTTTCATTTATTTTAGTCATTTTGTAATTTAATCATATTAATGTAAAATATAATTTTATTTTAATTATGTCAAGGTTTTTATTTTGCCAACGAAAGGGACATTTTATTTTAACCAATTTAACCAAAACATTCTTTTACTCAAGATTCAATCTTTATAAGTAGTTATAATGTCTAAAAATTTATTTTAAGGTTTGCTTTCGGAGTTAATTTTTTCCACTCGCGGAAGGTTAGAAATGTAATAATCAAAAATATGAGGAAGAATAAAAATAAACCGCTCCCTATTTGCAAGGCTAAGTGTTTGGAAATAGCTTTTTGGATATATTCGCTAGCAGCATATTTACCAGTAAAAGTAAGGGTATTGGTTAAAAAATAAAGAGTGAGAATAATTCCAGATAAAACCTTGCACTGGGAAAGCAAGAAATCAAGGGCTAAAAATAAGATCATCAAAGCAGTAAAGTACAGATACGCCAGAGGCCCGTGGTAATGATAATAGCCAATCAAGCAAAGGTAAAAGATGAGAGGAAAGATTAAAAAAGCAATAGTGTATTTTTTGTATTTTTGCCAAGAGGATATAGCGCCATAAATAGTAAATGGAAATAAGAAAACACCTACTGCTCCCCAGAGACAGAATTCAGAAATTAGTTCCATAATTTTCCCTAAATTATAGCCGGGAGGTAACATACGCAATTGTGCCAAGGGATTGGGGACAAAGAAAGTCATAAAATTGTAAAATTTATTGGCAATAATTGTTTGTGGAGATGTGTGGGTTAAGCTTGAAAATATATTGCGAGGATCTGTCA
This sequence comes from Candidatus Doudnaibacteriota bacterium, assembly GCA_041644975.1. Taxonomy (GTDB): domain Bacteria; phylum Patescibacteriota; class JAQUNI01; order JAQUNI01; family JAQUNI01; genus JAQUNI01. The sequence goes on from JBAZQX010000001.1 coordinate 81,314, forward strand.
CAAGTTGATCGCTGTTTTGAGCTACAGGATATAAATATATTGAAAGAGCATTATTTTTCAATCCTTCATGGAGAAGTATCCAATAGAACCAAGGGAGGAAGAAGATAACGGAAATCAGTAATAAATACTTCAAAGAGAGGAGTATCTTTTTTAGTTCTCTTGTTTTCAAATAAACAAAAAGATAAATTGCCAAAATGCCAATGATTGAGCAGGTGTGGGTAAAAAGAGATAAAGTAGCGATTGTGCCGATCAAGAAATAGTCAGCAGCCTTTTTGTTATCCTTTAAGAAAAGATAAAGTAAAGTAAATAAAAAATAGAGCGTTAAAATTTTCTGTGGCGAATAAATAGTCCAACGCAGCATAAAAGGGGCGGATAAGGCGAAGAGGCAGCCAATTTTTGCTGTTTTGGGACTGAAGAGTTTAATGAGCAAAAAATAAGCAGGAATAATATAGGTTATATCAATGGCGAAGCAAAGCATCTGGTAAATAAAAGGATCGTTGCCAAAGATTTTTAAAAAAGGAATAGAGATGATTGCTAAATAAGGCGTGCGAGTTCCAAGCTGCCAACCACCGACCAGAAAAGACACAGCTTCCCCAGAATAGAGTTTATGGATTAAGGCTTGGGCCACGCCATACATCATATAATAATCAATCTGACCGCGATAGTGTTTGATACTATTTAGATAAGATGGAAGACCCGGAAAAAACATCTCGGGAACAATGCTGATTATTACCATCATCGTTCCGATGAGTAAAAAGATCAGAGCGAGATAAACCCAAACAGGATGGTCAATTTGTTGGTAAAGCTTAAGGAACCATTTATTTTTTAGAAAGAAGAATAGACTAATAAGGCTCAAAACAAAATAAAGTATACTCCACAGAACAATTTGACCAGAGATGAGACCCAAAAGTGAAAAGATAAAAACGATTAATGTGCCGCACGCAAAACTTAGAATAACTTTGTCCTGTTCTTTAAAATTTTTGCAAAGTAGATTTAATATTGTATAGCCTGGTAAAAATATAGCAAGAAGAAAAGCTAAAGCAGGCACAAAATATTTCCAAGCGCCGCTTAAAATACTGGTTAATAGGATTATTAAGACACAGAGACTTAAAGCTGATTTCTTTAATATTATCTTCATTTCAATCTTAGGAGGTGTTATGATGTATATTTAAATTTCATCTTTTGTTTAATAAAATATCCAGAATTCTTTGTCCCGCGTGTCCATCTCCAAAAGGATTACGCCATTTTTTTTCTTTCCGCCATGCCATCTTTAAAGCGCAATTCAGAATCTTTTGGGGCTCGGTGCCGCTTAAAATATTTGCCCCTATTTCCAGGGTCTCGGGTCGTTCTGTGTTATCACGTAGGGTAACGCAGGGCACTTTTAAGATACAAGCTTCTTCTTGGATGCCGCCGGAATCAGTTAAAATGAGTCTGGCGTTTTTTTCTAACAATAAAAAATTCAGATATCCTAAAGGCGGGATCAACTTTATTTTAGGTGTGATTTTGAGCCCGAAAAACTTGATCATTTTTTGGGTGCGCGGATGAATAGGGTAAACAATAGGTAAATGAAACTGATGATAAATTAGCTGCAAACCTTGCAGAATGTTTTTTAATCTTAGTGGTTTATCTGTGTTTTCTTGGCGGTGCACTGTGACGAGAATGTATTGGCCTTTTTTTATTTTTAAACTTTTGAGGATTTCAGTTTTCCCTTGTTTGATTTTAAGATTTTGTTTTAGGGCATCAACAATGGTATTGCCTGTCAGAAAAATTTTTTCTTTGGGGATTCCCTCAGATTTTAGGGTTTTAACAGCATTCCTCGTAGGGGCAAAAAGATAATCCGAGCAATGATCAGCAAGGATGCGGTTAATTTCTTCCGGCATCTGACGGTAATAGCTGCGCAACCCTGCTTCTATATGGCCAAGTTGGATACCATTGAGTTTTGAGACGGCAAGCGCTGCCGCAAGGACGGTGTTGGTGTCCCCTTCGGTTAAAATAATACTAGGTTTTTCTTTGAGGAGCACCTTTTCAATTCTAATCAACATTTTTCCAGTCGTTTCGGCATGTGTTCCTGATCCCACTTTTAAGTTATATTTTGCTTTGGGTAATTTGAGCTCCTGAAAAAAGACCTCACCTAGGTTCTTTGCGTAATGTTGATTGGTGTGCAGGAGGAAGAACTTAATTTTACGTTTTTGGCACTCTCTGATTATGGGTGACATTTTAATGATTTCCGGTCTTGTGCCTAAGATGATGCCGATTTTCATGGAAGATTAATGTTTATATACGCCTTCTATAAGGGAGGAATGAATTTATAATTTTTTTAATAAATTGATTTCTGTTTGGGCAATTTTGTTCCAGTCGAATTGTTGGACATATTGATAACCAGCCTCTGCCTGTTTCTTTCTTAAAAGATCATTTTTCAGATAATGATTAATCTTCATTGCAAATTCATCTTTTTTGCCCACGGGAACAGATATAAAATTATCCTGCCAAACCATTGTTAGCGCCGGCAGAGCATAGGCGATTACAGGAAGCCGGCACGCCATTGCTTCGCCTATGACAATTGCCCAATTTTCTTCATAGCTGGGGAGAATAAACAAACGGGCTTGGCTTAAAGTTTTGATCTTACATTCAAAGTCCAGAATCGGTCCTAAAAAGAGAATATTTTTTTCCAATTTTTGTTCTTTGATGCGAGTGCGGAGTGCCTTTTCATCTTCTCCTCCGCCAATAATAATTAATTGAGCATTGGGATTTTTTTGCATCACTTGTTGCCAGATAGGAATTAAATCAAATACACCCTTTACTGCTTGGATTCTTTTCATAAACACAGCGGTATATTTTTTTTCGTGAATCTGTGAAGCTAGATGATTAATTTTTTGCAAATGGATACCGCATTTTACAGGAAAAATTTTTCTATGTGTAATTTTGAGCTTGTAAAGCTGTTCAGCTGTGGTTTCACTTACTGCAAATATGGTTTGAGCAAAGTACTTGATTAACAGGACGCTTATTCTTTCGGCAATTAAGAAAAGGAGAGAATAAATAAGTTTTGATTCTTGACGTCGCCAGAATTTTAAACCGGGAACCCAATGTACGACTGCCGCCCATTTAATTTTTTTGCTCATACATTTAAGCTTTAAGGCAGGAATGATATCCCAAAGCAGTTCATTGGCGGAGTAAATGACGCCTTCCCGGAATTTTTTAAGTTGTTTTGGTATCCAGAACAATAGCTTTAAACTTAAGAAAACATAATCTAATTTTCCGGCATAATTTCTTTTTTGAAATAAATTATAAGTGATTACATTCTTTAGGTTAAAGATACGGCAGAATGTTTCTCCCCCGCTAGAAACCAAAAGATGGGTTTCCCAATTATTTTTGAGCGCTCCCCTTATTATTTCAGCTAACCGCACTTCTCCCCCGGAAAATCCTCCCTTTGATAATTCTTTAGAAATGCCCGTACAGATAAAAAGAATTTTATTTTTCATCATTTTTTATTTAACTGTCTCCTTTTGAGTCTTAAGCTCTGGCCTTTCAGCATAGAACAGTAGAGTTTAATGAGAAAGATTTAGTGGAAATAACTTTTTATTGCGTTCGTGATGTAAATAATTTCTTTTTCTTTTAGTTCGGGAAATAGAGGCAGAGAGAGAATTGTGGTGGCACATTCTTCCGTGATGGGTAGATCACCCTTTTTGTATTCTAACTCTTTGTAGGCTTTTTGGAGATGGATAGGAACGGGGTAATGAATTAAAGTTTGGATTCCTTTACTCTCCAGATGTTTTTTAAAGCCATCCCTATCATTTTGGCAACGAATTACATAGAGATGATAAATATGATATCCATATTTTGGTTTTTGAGGCAAGGATATTTGGGGAACATTTCTAAGCAGCTTTGAATAGAGATTAGCGTGTTTCATCCTTTGTTGATTAAAGGAATCTAAATGTTTTAATTTAAATCTTAAGATCGCAGCTTGCAGTTCATCTAGACGGCTGTTAGTGCCTTTCATAGTGTAAATATCCCTTTCTTTGCGGCCATAAAAGCGAAGCATTTTAAGCCTTTCGGCGATTTTTTTCTGATTAGTAACAATCATTCCCCCATCGCCGTAAGCACCGAGATTTTTTGTGGGGTAGAAGCTAAAACAACCAGTGATTCCAAACCCACCTACCTTTTTGCCTTTGTATTTTGCGCCGTGAGCTTGACAGGCATCTTCAATCACAGCAAGTTTATATTTCTTGGCAACTTTCAGAATGGGTGCCAAGTTACAACTTTGCCCATACAGATGGACAGGGATAATTGCCCTGGTTTTGGGAGTAATATGTTTTTTTAAAAGATCTGGATTGAGAGTGTAGAATGTCGGGTCAATATCTACAAACACAGGTTTGGCATTGATTTGAGAGATTGCTGCCGCTGTTGCTTGGGCTGTATTCGCTACGGTGATTACTTCATCATCCTTGCCGATTCCCAAAACTTTCAAGGAGAGAGTTAAGGCATCAGTGCCCGAGGCTACGCCGATGGCAAACTTTACACCTATATATCGGGCGAATTCTTCTTCAAATTGTTCTACTTCTGGTCCTAAAATAAAGCAGTCTTTTTGGAAGACCCTTCGGAGAATACTATTAATTTCTTTACGGAAAATCCGGTATTGTCTTTTTAAAGTGAAGAAAGGAATTTGCATCAAGATAAATAATATTTTTGATAACGTCGGTAATAGTTAAATGTTTTTCTTAAACCCTCTTTTAGACTGATCCGAGGTTGCCAGTCTAAAGCTTTTTTGATCTTTTGAAAACTGCAATAGCAGTCGCCAATATCAATTTTTTTCTTTTCGGGTGGAAAGGGTGTTAATTTGTAATTGCCACGGCCATAAATTTTAATCATCAATTTTGCAATATTTTTGAGGGTAATAGGTTTGGGATGTCCTAGGTTGAAAATCTCACCATTAGTTTTCGGGGAAGCTGCAGCTTTTAAAAATGCTTCCACGACATCATCTACATAATTTAAGTCCCGACGTTGCATTCCGTCACCAAAGATATTAATTTCTCCATTGGTCAAAATCTGATGGATAAACCAGCCGATGAAACCTTGCCGGTTATGTCTGATCAGTTGTCTGGGACCGTAAGTATTCGTTAAGCGGAGAGCAGTGGTGGGCAGGCCGTAAATTTTATTGTAGAGGATATGATACCATTCCCCTGCCATTTTATTGATGCCATTTATATCTGCAGGCCGCAGAATGTGTTTTTCATCCACAGGAAGATAGTCGGGGTGGCCATAAATCTGGCGAGTAGATGCAAAAATAATTTTTACACCAGGATTATATTTGCGACAGGCTTCAAGGAGGGAAAGCTGACTGGCACAATTTATTTCTAGATCTTTTTGGGGATTTTCCATACTGTCAATATGACTCACTTGTCCGGCAAGATTAAAAATATAGTCACATTTTCGAACCAGGTATGTCATACTATGCTTATCGCGCATATCCGAAATATTAACTTTGACTTTGCGGCGAATGTCTTTAATATTAAAAATATTGCCTCCATGGTCCGGAACTAGAGAATCTATAATTAAAATTTTAGCATTAAGTTTTACTAGCCTTTGCGCTAGATTACTGCCAATAAAACCCAATCCTCCTGTAATCATTATTTTTTTGTGGGTAAAGGTATTTTTTAAATTAAATTTAGATTTAGGTTCCATACTACTGAGTTTTTTTTCTTAATATACAATATTTAAGATATATTGTGATATAGGTTTTGATAAGCCTTCAGAATAAGGCGTGCAGAGGCATCACTTAATTTGTTAACATGTTTTAGTCCTTTTTGCGCCATTTGTTGAAGCAAGAGAGGATTTTTATAGGCAAGATTAATTTTGTCAGCTAGAGCTTTTTCTTTTGTTTTGACAATAAAAGCAAAATTCTTGTTTAATGTATAAGGTTTTGCCCCGCGATTGGTGACAATTATTGGTGTGCCACACGCTAAGGCCTCATTTATGGCACGTGACATATCTTCATGATAGCGTGCCGGATAACAAAAGATATCTGCTGCATTATAATACCATGATAACTGATTGTAAGGGATATTGCAGACAAAATTAAAATTCTTCAGTTTTTTCTTAGCATTTTTAATTTGGGGCAGAAGCGGACCCTCATCACCTACTATGAAAAAATTAATTTTCTGCAATCTCTTTGCAAGTTTAATAATTAAATCCGCTCCTTTTAAATAGATTAAGCGTCCAATAAAAATGACAGTGAATTTATGGAGGGGCCAGTTTAATTTTTGACGCGCCGCATTTTGATTAAGGGGCTGAAAACGTTTTAAGTTAACCCAATGCACAAAGATTTGAATTTTAGAAGGATTAACGCCGATCGTCTCTAATTCTTTTTTGGAATCCTGCGATTGGGCTAAAATAAGATTATGAGCCGCAAATACTTTTTGTAATAGTCGGGCAAAAAAGGAGCGGGGGCTGAAATTATATATGGAGTGGGTGCTGGTAATGAGCTTTTTATCCTTAAAAATTTTTTTGAGAATATAACCAATAAAGGCAGCGTTTAAACCATGGCTGTGGATTATATCAATTCGTTTCCTATTTTTCAACATAAATAAAAAAGAGCGTAAAAGAAGATAGGGGGTGATATATAAGAAGAGTAAGATTTTATGGTTTTCTAAAAGGTGAAAAAGATTAAAACCAGGCCAACGGAAGCGATAAATTTCCACTTCACCTCTTTTTTCGTGGGGAGGTCCGGTAGTCCGATTAGTCAGTGGTTGATAGGTCAGAACGTACACTTTAAAACTATTTGCATCTAGATAATCACATAAATCATCCAAATGTGTTTCCACCCCGCCCACATTGGGACTAAAACAAGGAGTAAGAATGAGAATATTTTTGCCTCCGTTTTGACATCGCATAATAATGAGACTAATTGTACTGTTGATCTTTTCGGATAATGGAAATCATTGGCGAATAAAAGCCCATTTTACCTATTATTTTGAGTAAACCGCGTAATTGGAAGAAATCTAAAAATTTAATTACTTTTACTAAAGCTGGGCTGCGGCTACAGAAATCATTTTGATTTATTAGTGCCAGCCATTCCTCTAAAGATTTATTGGTACAGATTAATCCTTGTTTTTTCACTTCTTTTTTCAAAGAATGAGGGGTAATAAAGTTTAGAGTATGAAAGAAGTTCGGGTTTCTTCTTCGTAATTTTAAATACCACCTATTAATTATTCTTGGCAACCAAGGGATGAAAAAAAGATAATAGATATTGCAATACATCACCATATAGTTAATATTGATACAGTAGATTGCACCATTATCCTTGAGTACCCGTTTAAGCTCTTTCCAAAACAAATCTCGGTCTTGCACATAGTCAGCCACATAATGCACATTGATAAGGTCAAAAAAGGAGTCTGGGAAAGGCAGATAACCCTTGTTTACTTTCTGAATTTTTTGCTCGTCTTGATTATTATGTCTTAATAAATTTTGGGAAATGCCAATAAGTTCATCATCCGTTTCATAGCCATAGCAGTCAAGCCCTCTTTTAAGACAATAAGATATAAAATATCCAAAGCCGCTCCCCGCATCAAGGATTTTGTCTTCTTTTTGACGCGGTAAATATCGCGCCATTTGCTGGTATTGTTTTTTCGCTTCTTCAAAATTGTAACCAGTGTCTAATAGCTTTTGGATGTTTAAATGGGGTGGTAATACTCCTTCATACATTCTCTTAAGATAATGGTACATTCTTTTTCTTAACTTTTGCTCCTGTCTTTTTCTTTCCATATTTATTTTTTACCTTCCTCCGTTGAAAACTACAGGCGTAAGGTAAGTGGAGCTTACGCGTCTTCTATTTTTGGTTAATATGAAATAAAAACTCGTGTTTTTTAGAAGAGGAAATAGGTATAGCTATATGCTCTGTTTTAAGCAATTTTCTATTTTTATAAGTAAGGGGGTTATCCTGCGTAAGTTCTATTTTTTAAAAGAGATTTAAGTTTATATTTAATTAGTTGTTGGGACCAATACAATTCTCCTCGTAAAATTTGAAATGGTAAAAAACCGTGACCTAGGCGCCAATTAAGCCAGATTTTGATAATGGGAATAAGGAATAATGGAAGACGTGAAAAAAGGCGAAGCAGCTTTGGGTTTCTGCTTATTTTTTTTGCCGTCTGTATGGGCAAGAGAGGAAGTGAAGTGAGAAAAAGAGCAAAATTTTTGTAATAGTCGCGAGCCTCTTCACTCTTTTTGGAGAAAATGCCAGTTTCATAAACAATTGATTCCCCTCGCTCTATTTCAGGTATGTCTTCAAGCCTTAGGTTGCCAGCTTGAAGTGCATAATCAATGATTTTTGCCTTGGGAAAATAAAGAAGATTAAAACAATTAATCATATCAGGACGAATTTCACTATATAAGTTGATTGATTTTTGAATATCAAAATCAAAGGGGATATCAAAGATATGATCAATCATAAATTTTAAATGATACTTTTTACAGATGTAAGCCGCTCTTTTTATTTCTTTATTGCTTTCATACCGGTGGAGAATTTCTCGTCTGATTTTTTCATCCCCTGATTGAATTCCAAAAGCGGCCAAGCGGCAACCACTGGCCTTTAGAAGGAAGGCAGTTTTTTCGTCTAATAGTCGTGCGTGGACAAAACAGGTGTAGGGTAAGCGCACCTTTTGACGATATAATTTACTAAAATTAGCGAACCAAGCTTTATCCATTGTTAAAACATCATCCACAAAAATTATTTCTTTGATCCGATAATTCTTTTTTAAGAAGAGTAACTCATTAATAACAGAGGATACACTTCTTTGTCGAAGATATCGTCCTTTTCCTTGATAAACCTTTCTTTTCTGTTCGTTGCCGCAGTAGGTACAGTTAAAAGGACAACCGCGGCTTGTTAAAGAGTTAACATTTTGGGTCAAAAATTTTGGAAATTGATTCCAAAAAAGATTACGGTCTAAGAAGGGATATTGATCCAAATCTTCTTGAAGGGGTCGAGGCATATTCTTTATTATATTTCCTTTGCTCTTAAACCAAATATTAGGGATATCAGTGCGGCCATCCTTTTTTTGAAGACTATTTACAAGTTCCAGGAAAGCCTCTTCACCTTCACCGACGCAGACCATATCCACGCAGGGATTCTGGATAACAAGGTCCGGGACTAGAGTGGGATGGACTCCTCCAAAGATTATGGGGGTATCCAGAACCTTTTTAATTTCTTGCGCAAAGGATAAAGCCCATTGATAAGTGGCGGTAACGCAAGAAAAAGCAATGAGGTCTGGTTGGAGGGCTTGAATCTTTTCTAAATTTATTCTTTTCCAATCAAAAAACCTCGCTAAGAAAGAGTTGCGGAGATAGGAGCGATCAAACTGTTTAGGGTCATAGATTAGGTAAACTGTGTGACCATTCTGTTTAAGGTAGGAAGAAATATATTCCACCCCCAAATTTTCGTCCTCACTAACTGCGAAAACAATCTTCATATTCTTTTCCTCGGTTGAATAATCTATTGCAACAGAGGGGAATGCCAATACCTTTTTCTAAAATAATCTTCTTTTAAGAGGAGATAAAGAAAAATGGATATTGAATTGCGCTTATACTTTTATTAGGTCTGTCCCCCTTTTTCCTTAATATTTTTTTTCACCCGTGCGTTGCAACAGAAATTTGAAGCTACCATCATAAAACTATCCCCAAATCTGTCTTATCCTACACCAGCCTGTCTCTAAGTGCGTATGGTGCATAGTTTCGCCTTCTAAAATTCCGTCTGGACCTGATGCTCATGAGCTGTCAGGCCGGGGAGGGTTTCACTCTGAGTTTAAAACTATGATTAAGTAAAGTTTTTGAAGTCCACATCTTCGGGTTTGTATTTTGGTTTCCATCCTTTCAGTTTTTTGATATTGGCGCGGGAAAACATTTGTTCATTTTGTCTGTATGGTACTGCCCCATAGATAATCCGAGAGTGAGAATGGAGGTTATTTTTAATTATTTTGACCAAATTTTTGAGAAACATAGTTTTCCCGGTGCCGATTTGAAATTCTTCAAAAATTTTCTTAAATTTTTGACAGTTTTGGATTAAATGCAAAATCGCATCTACACAATCTTTGATATAAATAAAGTCTAAATTTTGTTTTCCCTGCGTCATCTTGATGACTTTATTGCTTCTAAGTTTATCTATGGCAAAAGGGATAAATTTTTTTGGGTCATCATTTTTACCGTAAACATATTGCAATTCCAAATTAAATATTTTAATCGGACATAAAGAATATTTTTTTAAAAGAGAGTATAGAACGTGTTTAGAATAAGCATAGAGATTTATATTATCATTAAGTGCGGAATCAAAATTAAAATAGTATTTAATCTTGAATGCACAGCATTTTTCAATGAGACGAAGGGCAAAGACAATATTAGTATCCATAATTTGGCTGGGCAGTGAGTTTTTATTTTTCCCCTGATCTACAGCTAGATTTATTACTAGGTCAATTTTGTTTTTCTGGAATGGTAGAGCTAGATTGCATTCATCAATATCATAGATTTTAATTTGAGGAATAAATTTTTTAATCCGGGTGAGATCCGAAAACTTTCTTTTCACTACAATCACCTTATAACGATTTGTAAGAAGGGAGGGCAGAAGGTGACTACCGATAAAACCTGTGCCCCCGGGTATGAGGATCGTCTTAATCATAGAGTTTTGGATTTCTGGAAGAAATATTGAATCTGTTGATTTGTGAATTTAGTAATCTCTGCTAGCCTTTTCGGCTTTTGATAGTAATTTTTATACCAATCCAAAGTAAATTGCAGGCACTCTAGAAAGGTGAGGCGGGGTTGCCATCCTAAAATTGTCTTTGCCTTGGTTGTATCTAACTTCAGTAGCTGCGCTTCATGCTTCTTTTGATCTCTTTGAATTTTTAATTTACCTTTTCGGATTATTTTCAGGCTGGTTTTTACTAAGTCTTGGACATAAACAAAACTTGCGTCATCGGGTCCAAAATTCCAAGCTCCTACTAACTGAGTTTGTTTTTCCCATAGTCCTTTAGCTAACATTAGATATCCTTCCAAAGGTTCTAGAACATGTTGCCAGGGCCTGATTGCCCTGGGATTACGTATGATAATGGTTTTTTCTTTAATATATATTGCTCGTATGATATCTGGGATGAGGCGATCCGGAGCCCAATCGCCGCCCCCAATAACATTTCCCGCGCGAGCAACAGCGATGAGGGTGTTATGCTTTTTATTAAACTCTTTGGGATTAAAAAAAGATTGAATATAGGATTGAGTTGCAATGTCCGCCGCTGCCTTGCTGGCACTGTAAGGATCGTAACCTCCTAAAGCATCTATCTCGCGATAGGGGTAAATATATTCCTTATTTTCATAAACTTTATCCGTAGTAATAATGACCGCGGATTTCACTGTATTAATATTGTTTATAGCTTGAAGGAGGTTCACTGTACCTAGAACGTTTGTAGAATAGGTTTTTAGGGGATCATTATAACCCTCACGGACCAAGGATTGGGCTGCAAGATGAAAAACAATCTCGGGTTTTTCTTTTTGTAGAATATTTTTTATTTTGGGAAAATCACGGATATCCACGAAATGATTTTTGATCTTACCTTTTAATTTCAGAATACTAAATAAGTTCGGATTTTCTATAGATGCCAAAGAAAGGCCAACTATTTTAGCCTTCCAATTTAATAGGATTTGAGTAAGCCAGGATCCTTTAAAGCCTGTATGTCCGGTGATTAAAATTTTTTTATTTTGAAAAAAATTCTGCATTTTATTCCTTCCAAATTTTCCACATAGCATTGCCCGTTTGCCAAAGAGTTTCTAATTTATTTTTATCATTTAGAGTGTCCATCGCTTTCCAAAAACCATTGTGATAATAAGCATACAAGTTGCCGCTTTTTGCTAAGTTTTCTAAAGGTTCTTTTTCAAAGATTGTTTCATCTCCTTGGATATAATTAAAAACCGCTGGTTCCAGTACAAAAAATCCTCCATTAATATAAGATTGGTTATCGGTTTTTTCACTAAAGCAAGTGATACGCGCTCTGTGATTTATATTTAGAACACCAAAACGGCCTTCTGGAATTACAGCGGTCAAAGTAGCAATTTTTCCATGTTTCTTATGAAAAGTAAGGAGCTTTTTGATATCAATATTTGCTACTCCGTCGCCGTAAGTCGCCATAAAGGTTTGCTTGCCGATATATTTTTTAATTCTCTTGAAGCGCCCTCCAGTCATCGTATTATCTCCGGTATCAATTAATGTCACCTTCCATCCCTCTGTCTGGTTATTATGAAATTTCACCTGATTATTTTTTAAATCAAACGTGATGTCACTGTGATGAAGATAGTAGTCATTAAACCATTCTTTAATACAATCTCCTTTATAACCTAGGCAGATAATAAAATCATTGAAGCCGTAAGAGGAGTAGATTTTCATAATATGCCATAAGATTGGTTTCCCCCCAATTTCAATCATAGGCTTGGGCTTAATTACCGTTTCTTCACTTAAGCGTGTGCCTAAACCACCTGCTAGAATTACTACTTTCATAAAAATAAGATTATTTTAAGTCAAATTCTATTCCCCCCTTCTTTAAGATACTATTTGGCAGTGAAGGATTTAAAAATCTTTTTCTTATTTTTTTTCAAGATAAATTTTTGGATTACTACATATCCGTAGGCATATAGAAACATCAAACAAACTAAAGGATGCATAAACCAGGCTGCATCTTTTTTTTTCCGAAATCCGCGGCAGGCATCTAAAAAGGGTTTCAATATTGTGAGGGTAAAAAATATATATTCTACTAATAAAAGATTATCCTTGATATTCTTACTATCGTATATTTTATATCTTCTTCTGTCAACAAGTTTGATGCTATGTTTTTGGAAATAATCAATTCTTTTTTTGATAAGCCTGCGGAACGAATCACCCGTTTCATGAATAATGGTATTTTTAACGAAAGCGATATTTTGGTAGCCCAATTTAACTAAATCAAAGATAATATCAATATGGAAAAGGTCTTCGGGAATAGTTAAAACTTTTTCTAGCAGCTTTCTTCTCACAAGGAAACCATTGCTTCCAACAGTAGGTAGATCTTGATCAAATTTTACTTTGTAATATATGCCTTGATCGTGAGCACAGCCCTTTAATTTCCAAGATGAATAATAGTAGGGCAAACGGTCCTGCTTTTTCAAATAGAGAGCCACTGGATCGTTAGCGCCAAATAGCGCACAATAGCGGTTGAATAGAGTATCATTTTTGCGATAAGCGTAACGTAAGGTTTGGGAAGCAAAAATTTCAGAATCATTGAGGAAGGGTGTCACCATATCTTTAAACCAAGTTTGATAAGGCAAGAGATTGTCTGTATCAATAATTGCTACGATTTCATTGCGTGCCTTTTTAATTCCCCAAAAGCGACGTGCTTCTTGATTGTCCTGATATCCTCCCTCAATAAATTCAGCTTTATATTTGCGGGCTATTTCTTGACTTGTATCAGTTGAACCGCCATCAGTAACTAAAATTTCTATCTTCTCTTGGGAGTAGTCTTGGCTACGAATACTCTGGAGGCATTTCTCTAGTTTAGGTGCGTTATTGAAGTTGGCGATAACTACAGATAAAGAAAGCCAGCAAGGCTCTGAGATTCGGTGTTTTATTGGAGATGAATTAATTTCCATTATAAACTTGAATTATGAAATGTCCTTCAAAAATTTACCCCCACCAAAGGTTTTCAGTGCAGGGTTTCGCCCTTACTGAAACCCCATTCGGAGTAGATGCTTATGAGCCGTGAAGTCGTGGAGGGCTTCACATTTTTGGATAATAAGGTTAAAGACCCGTTCACTTGACCGACCATCTAAAAAGGTAAGCATTTTTTGACAGGTTTTGCGCCGTCCTCCCTGGTTCAAATCTGGACGGACTAGATATTGATTAATTGCCGCGAGGAATTGTTTTTTATTTTTAACCACTGTGGTTCCCTGCTCCGTAATGATGTCTTGATAATGTTCTTTAAAATCGCGGTACACCGCGCTTTTGCGCCAGCGCCAAAAGTCAAATGGTTTACTAAACATTACATTGATGGTCGGCGTGTCGCCGAGCATTGATTCTATGGCCGCTGTGGAAGAGAAATTGACCATAAGATCGCTATTAATCCAAAGGCTCACGAGCATATACATATCTTGATCCGTAGGATTATATTTGAACAAAGGGTGCGGAGTAGAATCCTTTCTGCCAAAGCTATAACGCAGTTTGACTTTATATTTATTCGCATACCGTTCATGTTTAATAATGTTTCCTCCGGGATGAACCGAACAATAAATTTCCACAGGCATTTTGATTTTTCCTTGATCGCGCGCTTCGGCAATGATTTTGACTACATAGGAGATATCATAAAGTTCAACCGTCGCAATGTGAATTAACTTTTTTTTGGGGTTAACATTAAGGTAATGGCATAATTCTTCGCGCGAAGGGATTTTATCTTTATGCCAAAAGTAATCAAGGCGCGGCGAACCAACTATGTGAATTTGGTTGTCTTTGTAGCCAAAGATTCTTTGCGCATGTTCCTTCATCATTTCGTTCCAAACCAAGAGGGTATTCACTTTGACCATTTCATTTTGGCGGCGTTCCATTTTCCAGATATTATCCCAGCTTTCTATATAAGTGAGCGTGGGAATTTTGCGTTTTTTTGCTTCCTTTAGAATAGGGATATCACATTCGTCAAGACCAGTGGTTGTGGAAACAACAAGCGTGGGTTGGTATTGTTTAAAGATAGAAGGTTTCCAGGCAACAAAAATAAAACCCGAGCCTTGAAATTCGCGAGTGAGGTCCGGATATCTACTCATCGGGCTGACAATAATTAATTTTATTTTTTGCTCCCGAATTGCTTGTTCAAAAAAAGGTCGCAACGGTTTAAGAAGCGCGCGGGAGTGAGAGCCCGAGGGAACGGATAAAAAAATGGTCTTCATAGAATATTTTTATCTTTTCAAGAGGGTAAGCTTTTTCAGCATAGCATAAATTTGGCACTTTTTACAATTAAAAGTTTGACCATTAAAACCGAAATAAAAAGATATTTTAATCAACGTCTTTGTATTTATTTTTTCTTTTTCCGTAGAGATATTATTCCTATTGTGATGAGGAGCAAAAATGTGGTCGCGGAAATGTAGGCTCCTATTTTGACATTTTTAGGTTCAAACTTGAAAATCACATTATGTTTTCCTTGGGTCAGGGCCACGCCGCGAGCAAGGTAATTGGCTCGGTAAATTTTATCTTTTTTCCCATCTATATAAACTTGCCAACCAGGATAATAAAGGTCACTGAAGATTAAAAAGCCATTGTGAGTTAAATTGGTTTTAATACTAATTTGGTTTGGCGTGTATTGAGTGATCATAGCGTAGGAATCTTGGAGATCCTGACTTCCTTGTAAATGCGGTGTTTCTTCAAATACGGCAGTTTTCAAAGGGTTAAAAGCGGAATTATTCAAGCGCTCCAATATTTTAATATCCTCGGTAATTACTTCTGCTTGAGGAACGAGAAAAACACGGGGCAGGGCTTTTTGATTTTCATAAATTTTAATCTCCTGATTGTAGACTAATTTAAAGCCTTCATCTTTAATTTTTTGTTCGGGCGGGGTAAGGATATATTTCACGTTAAAAAGATCAAGAAGAGGAGAATTATAGCGGGTGAGCCAAAGATTGGTATGAAATTGGTTTGTGAGATTGGCGCGGTCATTGTTTTCAATAAAGCTCATATATTCATCATAGCGCAAGAGGTAGATATTGTATTCCACACCAATGTCGCTAACATTGTAGTTAGCTAGAGCGTTCGGAAAGATGACATTCCAGCCATCGGTTGAGCTCACGCGGTACAGGCTGTGATCTTGTTTTAAAAAGGCAACCGGCGGGATCTCCGGGAAGACATCCCCTCGCTTGGTGGGCATAGGGTTATAAAACCAACCAATATAGAAAAGATCCGCGAGGGTAAGAAGTAAAAAAAGAACTTTAAGAGAGCAAATTTTTACCTTACGCTGGTAGAACAAAATTAAAAGTACAGAAGTGGCAGCAAGGAGCGCTAACGGCGTATAAACACTGGCGTCAAAGAGACTAAAGTGGTCTTTTAAAATTTGGTACCAATCCAGTAATTCATTCTGGTAATAATTTATTCCTTGCTCTGGATTTGTTTCCAAAAAATACTTCACGGAAATTTTTTCCCCTGTCTGGAGAAATAAATTTTTGACCCATGGAAGTCTTAGAAAGAGACAAAATGCAAGTAAAATTACCAAGACCGCGCTAAAGCCCTTTAAAATATTGAAAACTCTTTTTTTGCTTGCCCGAGGCTTTTGGAAAAAATAATTTAAACCATAAGCGACGAGGACAGAAGAGGCGAAGACGTAGATAATATTGGCGCGATAGGTATTCCACATCTTACTCACTAAGGGGAGGTGGAGCGCTCCCTTTGCCCAGAGAGGCGTTAAAAGTTGGAGAAGAATTAAAAGAAGAGAAGCCCAGAAGAAAAATTTGATTTCCAGTTTTTGTCGCATCTTTTTTCCGCAAGCCAAGAGAGCAAAGAGAAGAGGTAAAAAGCCGATATACGGAAGAGAGATGGGAGAAAAATCTAGATGGAGAAGATGGAGGGCGTTTCTTTCTATTTTGGCGAAGGTCTGGAAGTTGGTTTGGGTATCACCGAACATCTGCGGCGCTAAGGCGGTAAGAAGGTGCCAGGGCGTAATCCATTGCGCAAGTTCATTAGGGCTGCGGTGGCCTAAATTTTGGAGCTCAAGCATTGGCAGGAGTTGGACCGCTGCTAAAGCAGACATTAAGATGAAAGGGAAAATAGCATAAACCAAGAGCCTTTTGAGATTTTTAGCGGCTTTGGATAATCCCGCAAGTTTCATTAAAACATACAAGAAAGCAAAGCCGGTGACATAAAATCCCGTCTGAGGGTGGGCGGCAATAAATTGGAGGCTTAAGAAGATAGTCGCCAGAGCGCTGTAGAAAAACTTGCGGGTTTGGAAGACCTTTTCTAAACAAAAGAAAATAAAAGGAATACTCCAAAGCGTTTGGGTCATCCAAGGGATTTCAAGCTTCAGCATCACAAGTGTGTTCAGTATATAAGCCAGAGTGCCGAAGATCCCTGCCCAAGCCTTAATTTTGAGGAGTCGCAAATATAGAAAAAAACCTATACCCGCAAGAAAAATCTTGATGATAATTGACCATGAATAAGCAATTTCCGGGGCAAAAAAGATGAATAACGGGCTTGTAAAACTAAGCATTAAGCTCGTGCTATTGGCGAAGATAGGATAGCCTCCTGTAAGATACGGCCACCAAAGCGGAAAATGACCCTTTTGAAACTCCGCGCCGTAGAATTTAAAAGTGGGAAAATAGACGGTTGAGGAGTCACTGCTGGTATAGGGCGGACGCTCCCCTTGGAAAAAGGTGGGCAGATAAGCGCTCCAAGGGAGTTTATCGGATAGCGCTGACATATCCACCAGCACGTGGTTTTCAAAAATCACCTTATAAAAGAAGCCTAGCACTACGAGAAGAATGAAGAAAAATGGTAGAATTTTTTTGAGCATATTTTAGTATATATTCATTATATTAGTTTAAGATAAATAAGGGGGGAAATCAAGGTTTTAGATATTTCATTTTCTGTTAGTTTGTGCTACCATATGCTTATATTTCAAACAAGCGAAAGAAAGATTTTATGAAAAAATTGATTATTAACGCGGATGATTTTGGCTTATCGCGAAGCGTCAATCGCGGCATTATAGAGTGTTTCCAAAGGGGTGTTGTCAGGAGCGCTACTTTAATGCCGAATATGCCGGGATTTGCAGATGCTGTGCGGCTCGCTAGAGAGAATACAGGTTTGGGCATTGGCGCGCATTTGAATATTTATCGGGGTAGGCCTGTCTTGCCGCGGGATAAAGTTCCCTCTTTGGTGAATAGAGAAGGGATGTTTTTGGCTTCTTTTGCTCTGGTGCGGCGGATTTATTTGGGTCAGGTGCATCCTCAAGAGGTGGAGGCGGAGTTTAAAGCGCAGATTGCGAAAATCAAAGAAGCGGGCGTGGCCATCACTCACCTGGACAGTGAAAAGCATTTTCACGCTCTGCCGAACATTGCGCCGGTGGTGGCTCGTCTCGCGGCTTATTTTAATATTCCGAGGGTGCGTCTGCCGCGGGAAAAGTGGTCGCCCAAACATTTATCTGACCTTCTCTCTTCCCAATTCTATAAAATGCAATATTTAGCTTTCCGCTCTCATTTTTTGGCCGCGGAATTTAAAAAACATAAAATCAAATTTGTTGACAATTTCTACGGAATATTATATAGTGGAAAGATTAATTTGCAAGGGTTTCTGAAATTATTGGAACAGTTAGGCCTTAATAATTCAGAATTAATGGTCCATCCCGGCTATGTGGACGAGGAATTAGAGGATCTTGCTCGCGAACTCAATAATCATCTTGTGGAAACGCGCGAAGAGGAGCTTAAAATTTTGACCCATCCTTTGGTGCAAGCCAAAATCCAGGAACGAGGGATCGAACTCATAAATTATCGAGATATCTAGAATTTTGATTATTAATTTATGTCGTCTCTTAATCTTTCTATTATTGTTCCGGTATTGAATGAAGAGAAAAATATTCCCCTGCTCTATAAGCAATTAAAGCAGGTTTTATTTAATTTGCAGAAAAATTGGGAAGTGATCTTTATTGATGATGGAAGTTATGATAGAACCTTTAAAGTTTTACAAGAATTACACCTTTTAGATCAAGGGGTGAAGGTTATTAAATTTACTCGCAATTTTGGCAAAGCCGCGGCTTACAGCGCGGGCTTCCGGATGGCGCGAGGCCAGATTATTATCACTATGGATGGCGATTTACAGGATGATCCGCGTGATATTCCTCGTCTTTTAGAAGCCTTGAGCCAGGGCTATGACTTAGTCACGGGCTGGAAAAATACAGGTAAAAGTTCACCCGCTCAATTTTTAGCCTCTCGTTTTTTTAACCGTCTTATTACCTTTTTTATGGGTCTTAAGGTTCACGACTTGAATTGTCCTTTAAAAGCTTACCGCGCCGTCGTAGCCAAGCAATTAAATCTTTACGGCGGTCTTTATCGCTATATTCCGATTTTGGCGCATGATGCGGGTTATCGGGTGGGCGAGATTTCGGTGCAAAATCACCCTCGTAAGTTCGGCAGAAGCAAATACAAAAGCGGAAAATATTTCAAAAGCCTTTTGGATTTTATCACGATTTATTTCCTTGTTCGCTATTCCCGCAAGCCCTTGCATTTCTTCGGTGTAGCCGGAATAGGTTTTGGTTTTTTAGGGACAATAATCGGCTTTTATTTATTGGCAAGAAAATTTATTTATCATATTGAAATTATGAAAGAACACGGGCCCTTGCTCGTGTTTGCGGTTCTTTTAATAATTGTTGGTTTTCAAATGGTGAGCTTCGGGCTTTTAGCCGAAATGCTGACAAGGATTTATCAGAAAGAAAATCAACAGGAAGTGTGTTCAGTGGAGAAGGTTTTAGGGTAGTATTTTGCACTTATGGGGAATACAGCATCTTGCATTTTGTTTGTATTGGAAAAGGAGAATTATAATGGAAAATAGTGAAGGACGAATTCAGGTGTGGGGCGACACAGCTATTCTTGTCAATCTGGACGCGCCGCCAGAATTGCCTTTTGACAAAGCGATTATTGAACCAAAGATAGGTAGAGGTAGTGGTTGGGTTAAAGTTGAAAAGTGCGAGGATGGATTGTATATAAATGACCATAGGGTTATTCTGTATCTATCCGAACAGCAGAAGGGCGGGAAAGTGATTAGCGGCTTCAAGCTGAACGAGGAGCTTTTAGGAAAGCCCGTGCTTCATCCAAATATTTTAGATGCTCTTCTTGAGCATTTAGACCTCATTCCGGAGGATTGGAAAAAGCGTTACCTCTATATATTTTTTTGGGCAGTCATTTTCCGCGACTCCGATGGCCGTTTCTTTGTCCGTTTCCTATATTTCGACGGCGAGCGGTGGCAATGGGGCTACAGCGGGATCTACGTTGGCTGGGATAACGACGACCCCGCGGCGTTGCTCGTCTGAAGATCTGGCGTAGCCATGACAAGCTGAAAGTCCTGACGGAGGAAGGGTTAGTGCTTTAAGACTTTGTTTCTTGGGTCTTTTGTTTCTTGGAACTAAAGTCCTTGGAATATTGTGCGCTTACAATTCCAGGCCTCACGCAGAAATGCATGAAGCCTTTTTTATTATCTTAACCTTAAATTACGAAATTCACTTTGTCTATTAGCGAGCGATTTTTTCCTCCCCTTGACCTGCGGGAGGTTAGCCTGCCCGCCATCGCTTCGCTTCAGGCGAGGCGGGCGGGGAAGGGTCTAATAAATGACTATTCTCCCTCCCCCTCTTATCTCCCCGCTCAGGGCAGGGGGAGTGTAATCAAGTTTTTCGCAATGACGACATATTTCGTAATTCATAGTATCTTTAATAATTTTTCTTTTGATTTTGCGTAATTGTTTTCAGAGAGTTTTTGAGAGGCGAGTTGTTGGATGTTTTGATAAAATGTGGAATCAGAAATTAATTTTTCCGCAAGCTCTATCCCCTGCCCTGTCCCCGCAATATCGGGAATGGACAGTTCGGGGAAGAATTCTAATTGGTTATTGGCGTTTATGCCGATACTAGGCGTGCCTACGGCGGCGCAATCAGCCTGTAAGCGACCCAAGGTCCAAGTCTGGTCCGTATTAATTACCAGGAAAAAGCATGCGAGTCTTTTTAAGTTTTCCTGCCACTTTAAGAAAGGAATAATCTCAAAGCGGGCATGCGCCGTTTTTAGTGGGGCAATATTTGAATGGGGGTAATCTATTACCTGGATCAAAAACTCTGGATATTTTTTTTGGATTTGAACTGCGGCGAATTGGCCAGCGAGATTATCTGTTCGCTCGGTTTCTCCGGCCACGAGAATAATTTTTTCTTTTTTTTCTCTTTTTTTAAAAAACCGGTCGGCATATTCAAAGGGATAGAATTGCGGAAAATAAGCTACTTTGGTGTGAAGAAAGGATTGGAGATAATCCTGCGCGTCGCGATTCACATTAATAAAAATATCACAATTATTAGCAAAGGTTTTAAAAGCGCGAAATTCATTTTCCTTTTTCCAGACCTCGCGCAACGTTCCTAGAGGACTGACAATGGAACCTAAATAGATCGCGTCAGGATTGATTTTTTTTGTTTTTCTGATTAAATCTGCCATTAGAGGCATAGAGAAGCTGTGCACCAAGAACAAAATAAGATTAAATTTTTTAAGATAATCCAAATTGCGATAGATTGGTTTTTTTTGAATCTTTTCCAGGGACAGATCTAGTTTGCGGCCGAGTTTATAGGAAAGAGTATGTGGATTTTGATGGCGGCGCAAAAAGTTGACTGGGATATGCTCGCCAGAGAGCGCCGATGTCCAACAGCCAAAAGAAGTGGGGTCAATTTCCGTTTCAGGATCGCAGAGATAATTAGGTTTTTCCGGGGTTGGCCGCCAAATCCTCCCTGTTTTGGTGGAATATTCAATACAGGCAAATCTCATTTTTTCTATAGATTTTTGGAAAATTTTATTCTTGGACATTGGTTTGGAAGAATTTTTGGTTAATTTTTGCCCGTACCAGTTCTAAAATAAGCTTCATCTCTTTAAGCTTCACCAAATAAGCGCAGAGGAGATAGAGGAAAGCACTAGAAATAACGACGGCAAGGAGGGCTAAACTTTGATCCCAAAGACGGGAGCGATTAATATGGCTATAAATAAGGGGCTTACTTAAAAAAAGAAAGATTCCCATCAACAGGCTTGGTAACAAAATTTTAAGATAATATTTATCCCAGAGCACCGATTTTATCTGCGGCAAATAGCGAGTTAAAAAATAAGAATGGAGGAGGAGAGAAAGAATATTGGTCAGGGAGGTAGCGAGCGCCAACCCTCCGTGAGCCAAGGGTCGGACCAAAAGGAAATTTAAGGCAATGTTAAAAGCAATCACTAAGACTGTAATCTTGACCAAAATTTTTGTTTTCTCAAGACTGTAAAAAACATTTGCCAGAATATTAGTAATACCCGTGGCAAAGAGACCGAAAGTGAAGAAGAGAAGAGCATAAGCCGTGGCTTCTGTGTCCTGGAAGGTGAATTCTCCTCTTTGAAAAATAATTTGTGTAAGCGGGAGGCGGAGGATGACCAAACCAATGCTTACGGGGATGATGGCAAAAAGAATCATTCGGATGGTGAGACTAATCGCTTTTAATAATTCTTGACGTTCTCCTCTTGCAATTTTTTCCGCGAAGATGGGGAAAGAGACGATGGGAATGGCGAAAAGAAAAACCTGGGACACGAGTTTCATTATCCTTTCGGCATAATACAAAGCAGAGAGACTGCCGCTTGTTAATTCCGAGGCTAACATACGATTAGTTACCGTGCTTGCTTGAGCTAAAATTGTGGAGATGATAAAAGGGGAAACTAAAATAATGATTTTGCGAATGACGGGATCGCGCCAATTAAAAGATAAGGAATATCTTAACCCCTGTTTGTAGAGAGCTTGAAAGATCACCAGAAATTCCAAAATCGCAGTAGCTAAAAACGCCCAACTTAAGATATAAACATCCAGTTTTTGGCGGAAAACAAGAAGCGCCAGGATCACTACTAACGGTAGGATCAGCTTGATTAAGGCGGGAATAGTGAAACGTTTAAAAGCATACAGGATGGAGGTGCCAAGGATGGTGAGGATATTGAAAAGAATGGCGGGGAAAAGAATTAAGGTAAGGTTCACTGTTAATTTTTGCGTCGGGGGGGAAAACCCTGGAACAAGAATTTTCACGATGAGCGGCGTTAAAATCATTCCCAAAACAATGAGAATTACGAAAACGGTGGAAATAATATTGAATAGATTGACCGCAATTTTCCATGCCTCTTTTTCCTTATTCTGATGAATATATTTGACAAAAATGGGTACAAAAACGATGGAGAGGATGCCGATTTGAAGGATTTTAGTAAAGATATCAGGGATCGTGCGGGCGGCAACAAAGGCGTCAATTTCCTTGCCGGCGCCAAAAACATAGGCGGTCAATGTTTGTTGGGCAAATCCTAAAACACCAGCAACTAGAGTGACGAATGTGATGATGAGCGTAGATTTGGCAGCCTGATGATAACGAGTCATAAATTTAGTTATCCGAAGATCGTTTCGTGAAAAGTTCAAGGTCTTCGACCTAAACTTAAGGCTTTTAACTAAGTGATCTTCCCACCCCAATCACCTTTTTACCCACTTTTTTCTGAAAATAGTTTTTTCCATCAATAACAATCGTGTTTTTACTGATGAGTTTTTTGGAATCTTTTTGCAAGATGTCATGATCTGTGGCGACAACGACAAGATCATAAGCTAGAAGACCGGCTTTGGGTGCAGGCTTGAAGCCTAATTTTTTGATTTCTATTTTAGAATAAAAAGGATCATAAACTTGAAAAGGGATGTTTTTCTTTTTTAATGCCAAAGCAACGGTTAAAGCGGGTGATTCGCGCAAATCCTTAATATTTTTTTTGTAAGCTAAGCCGTATAACAATACTTTATTCCCGGGATGATAATTGCTGATTATTTTCTGCGTAAACCATTGAGGCATCTCTCGGTTTGTTTCAAGAGCCGCGGAGAGCGCGGGCATTGTTAAGCCATACTGGCTAGCCAAACCGGTTAAATAATAGGGGTCAATGGGTATACAATGTCCACCTGTGCCGAGTGATGGCCAATGGGCTTGAAAACTCCATTTTGTGGAGGCGGCTTTAATTACTTCTAGCACATCAAGGTTTATTTTTTCGCAAAGGCGCGCAAACTCATTAACAAGAGCAATATTCAAGGCGCGGTAAGAATTTTCTAACATCTTGGCGCCTTCCGCCACTTCGGGGCTTTCCACGGTAATAAGAGGCGCTTTAATAAATCTTTTATAAATTTGATAAGCCTTTTGACTACTTTGTTGATCAATTCCCCCGATAAGCTTAGCGATATTCTCAGTTTTGTTTCTTGTGCCGGGATCTACTCTTTCTGGAGAGCAAACTAAAGAAAAATCGCGTCCCATTTTAAGTCCCGACTTTTTCTCTAAAACGCGGCCGATTATCTCGCGGGTTGTGCCGATTGCGACCGTGGATTCGTTGATGACTACGGCACCTTTCTGAAGGTAGATGCCTATTTTTTCCGTTGCATTTTTAAGCAGACTGATATCTGGCTGAAGCTGCGCATCCACTGGCGTAGGTAGACAAATAAAGATCGCGTCGCATTGCTTTAATGCCTTGAATTGCAAAATAGGTGTCAGTTTTTTCTTTCTGATAGCTTGGCGGAGAGCTCCTGTAAGACTGGCATCAGCCAAATAGTTTGTTTGTTTTTTTAGCATTCCTATTTTTTGGCGGTCTTTGTCAATACCAAAAACGGTAAATCCAGCCTCGGCGGCAAGAACAGCCAAGGGTAAACCTACGTAGCCTAGACCTACCACAGCGATATGGGTAATGGCATTTTGGGTTTTTTTTACCCACCCACCATCCCCCACCTTTTTAAAAGGTGAGGGACTGGTGCGGGGTTTCGCTCCACGAGACTTAATTCTTCTGTAAGATGCCCCGGGCTTAAAGACCCGGTGGAGCTTCACTTTATACCTCATAATTTTAAGTATCCAAAACAAAAATAAAGAGGTCTTCTTTACTGATTATACCTCACATCTATAAATCACATTATAGTATATTTTTGATTTTTATTCAAGGATTCTTCTAAAATAGCTTTTTGTTTTTGGCGCTTTGTTTACGAAGAATTTTTAATTTTTTTAACCTTATTTTGGCGGTAAATTCCAAAAGGTCCCAAATGTATTGTCCCGCGTTAAGTTTAGATTTACCATATTTGCGATCAGTAAAGGCAATGGGCACCTCTGCTACCTTGGCTCCGGCGCGATAGAGGGCATAGGCAAATGAAGGCTGAAAGATATAGCTCTTTTTTTGCCAAGGGATGTCGGATAAATCCGTTTTTTGGTAAAGGCGAGTTGTAAAAGCCCTGAAGGAGGGGGTAAAATCGGAGATCTCGCGGACACCCAGCATAGCGCGGCAAAGAAAATTGGCGCCCCTGCTAAAAACATCGCGGTAGAATTCCAACCTATTTTCACCGCCAGGAATGAAACGCGAAGCTTGGATAAAGTCAAAACCTTGTTGAATCTTCGTGATGAATTTAGGAATATCATCTGGATTGTGGGAGAGATCAGCGTCCATTGAGAGTAGAACATCCGTTTTTAATTTTTGAACAGCAAAATCATATCCCCTCTTAAGAGCAATGCCAATTCCTCTTTCCAGAAGGTCTAAAAGATAGATGTTGGGATTTTGGGTGGTTATTTTTCTAACAATTTTTCTTGTGCCATCAGGGGAGTGGCTATCCGCAATAATAATAGAAAGACGAAAAGGAAGAATCTTTTTTTGCTGGGCTAAAACACGATTTAAAAGATTGCGGATATTTTCTTTTTCATTATAAGTGGGAATAACGATTGCTAGATTGGGCATAGATTTATCCCTAAACAAGGAGAAAAATGCGATTGATATGATTTATGGAAATAATTTTTTGGTCTGCTTTGGATTATCCTTCCTACTTAGGACTTTCGCGTTTCATCTTACTAAAGAAAAAAAGCAAAAATAATGATAGATTTCCTGATAAACTTTTTTTTCAGACCTTGAATTACGAAATGACCCATAAAAATTCACTTTTAATGAGAAAAAGTTTTTTTCTTTGTGGCGCGCTTTTGTAAAATAAGCTGTTTTTTTAATACCAATAGATTTTTTTTCTTAATTAGAAGGTAAAAGATGAATTTCGTAATTCACGGTTTAATAAGAGGAAGTGACTCGGGAATTTTGCCTCAATTTGGCGAAAAATTATCTTTTTTCCTTAAAAAAGGAAATTTACTTCAAAATTTTTTTTGTAAGCTAATCCGTATTTTATTGCCAAACGCGAAAGTCCTCCTATTTTGGAAGATAAGGTAATTAAGCAAACCGCCCGTAATCAATCTTTGATCTTTAAGCTGGAGATTATTATTTTGGGCTA
This sequence comes from Candidatus Doudnaibacteriota bacterium, assembly GCA_041644975.1. Lineage (GTDB taxonomy): Bacteria > Patescibacteriota > JAQUNI01 > JAQUNI01 > JAQUNI01 > JAQUNI01. The sequence goes on from JBAZQX010000001.1 coordinate 107,337, forward strand.
TTTTTTTGATATTTTGTAACTTAATTAAATTATGAATATCCTCATCAATAAAATTTCTGCGGCCGTAGATTAAAAAGCGTATAATCTTCCAAACCGGCTCAATAATTTTAATATAAAATTTACTAGGAAAGGTTATAATAAGGATACCTTGGTTTTTTAAATGAGCACTAATATTGCTGAATACCGCTGGCAGATCCTGATTTTGAAAATGCTCCAATACGTCTAGACAGGTAATGGCGTTAAATTTTTTTTTAAGAGTCAATTTGAGAATGTCTCCATAAACGACTTCTCCCTTTCCGAGGATTTTTTCCGCTATTTTTAGAAAATTAATGTCATTGTCTACCCCTAAGGTGTGAATCCCCTCTTCTTGTGCTAATTTTAATAAGATGCCGTTGCCGCAACCAAGATCTAAAAGATTCTGAACGCGGTTTTCTTTTAATTTTTTTAAAATATACTTGAATTTTTTGCGATAGAAAAGGGAACGCAATGACCATGAATGATAATATCCTTGATAATAGTAATCTGCGGGCTGTTTTTTAATTTTTTTCTCCGTCGGTATAGGCATTTTGTTCTCTGGATCAAATTTCTTTTCGCTTTAATTTTGCAACTCTATTTTTCTCTATAAAAAAATTTCTTTTTTGCCATCTTAAAAAAGAAAACAAGATAAGGCTCGTAGGAGGAATGAAGATTAAGTCGCTCGCAATACTGTTTCTTAAGAAAGGTAGACCCATTATGTAACATTGGATTAAACCTGAAAAGGTATGAGGGTACATATTCCAAAGCAACCAAACCCCGAAATTAGTGTATAAATAAAAAAAAGAATGATGCTAGTATACCTGTACCTGTGAGTTTAAGAGAGAACCTCCAATGATATTCTCTTTGTTTACGAATCATTAAACCAAAAAAGCCGATCAATGCCCATGCAGACCAGGTAAAAAGTAAAATTAAGTCATTGCCAATATACATATCAGTTAAGGCAATGATCGTAAGCGGTACGATAACAGTGTACCAACCTCCTAAGAGTGCTCCGGCTAAGATCGTAGCCACAGTCACGGTTTCAATATTGGGAAGGTTTTTCAATAGAATACGGCCTAAGGTTCCTATGATAATAAGAAGTAAGGCTAGAGTAAGCTTTTCTTTGGATATCGGTAATTTGTGCATAGAGTTTTTAAATATTTCTCAAAAGTTACTTTTTTCAAATTTAAATTCAATATTATCTTGGTTAGATACTTTTTGGGATTTCATACCAGAGGGTGCCATTTTTCCATTTACATAATAAAGCCAATATTTATTATCCTGACCATTTCTGATTCCATTGATCATCTCCAAGAATGGGCCGAAAGAGGATTCTTTAATTTCTAGTTTGATTTTATTTTGAAGTGCTAATTCTTATAAGAAATCGTAAACAGTCCTTTCATTGCGGAATTCCAGGGTAAAATTTTGGGTCTCCCCGTTACCAAAATCAATGCTTAGATTTGCTTTTTGAGACACCCCTTGGTTTGTATTCGGGGTTTGTTGTTTTTCCAGAGTAATTTTCTGACCCAAAGAACATCCTATTAGAGCGAAAGCTAGGTACAATAAGCAGAATACAACAGCGAATTTTGACCTTGTTTTAATCATAGGTTTTTTGAATTATTCTTTTAGATTAAGGCATTTTCCAAAAGATGAGGGCAGGGACAGGTTCTATATTTAGGTAGATTTTCGACCATTTTAAAAATTATTTTTTTAACTTTTTGGATGTTTTGCTGGAAAACTTTTATAACTTCTGTAGCAGTCACAGGCGAAATATTTTGGTAACCTTCTAAGCCAGTATCATAGTCCGTGATTAAAGCAATGTTAATATAACACATTGCAAGTTCTCTCGCGAGAGCGACTTCTGGGTAAGCGGTCATATTTATTACTTCGAAACCTTGAGACTGGAACCATTTACTCTCAGATCGGGTAGAAAAGCGTGGCCCTTGGATGACCACAATTGTCCCCTCATTGTGGTGAGGAATTTGTAGAGCCTCGCAAGTCTTAATTGCTATCTTTTTTAAACTTGGACAATAAGGGTCGGCCATAGGCGGATGCACCACTTTCGGTCCGTCAAAGAAGGTATCATTGCGTCCCCATGTGCGATCTACAAATTGATCGCAGATCACAAAGTCACCAGGTTTGATTTTAGAGGTGAGGCTGCCTGAAGCGCAAGGCGCTATGATTTGTTTTACCCCTAATTTTTTAAATGCCCAAAGGTTCGCCCGATAAGGAATTTTATGCGGCGGGAATTCGTGCTTTTCGCCGTGCCGAGGTAAAAAAGCCACTTTTTTGCCTTGATAATTACCAAGCGTAATTTTTCCTGAAGGTTTACCGAAAGGAGTGTTAATCTCTATTTGACGTGCCCGCGAGAGGAGTTGATAAAATCCTGAACCGCCAAAGATGCCAATTTCTGCTTTTAAAGAAGGCATAGTAGTTAGATATTTAATTTTAAGAGTGTATGCCTTTTGTATCCTTTAATTTTACGCCTGCCATCAAGATAGGTGAGTTCAATCAAAAGGGCAATGCCTATAATTTTACCTTGCATCTTTTTGACCAGTTTTATTGTCGCTGCGAGCGTGCCGCCAGTGGCGAGAACATCATCCACGATTAAAATCCGTTCCCCTGGTTGAATTGTATCGGTATGCATCTCTAGAATATTTTTTTCGTATTCTAGATCATAAGTCTGTTGGATGACTTGGCGAGGCAGTTTACCCTTTTTGCGCACTATGGAAATTCCCGCCTTTAATTTATAAGCTACGCCGGCAGCGAGGAGAAATCCTCTCGCGTCAATGCCGACAACTTTCTTGATGCCTTTATTTTGGAAGGGTTTAGCAAGTTCCCTGATAGCATAACCATATGCCCGAGCATTTTCAAGGAGGGGCGTGATGTCTTTGAAACTGACTCCTTTTTGGGGAAAATCAGGTATTGTGTGGATATATTTTTTAATGTCCATCTTGGTTTATTAATTTTTATGGAGGTTTTCTAAATTTTTCGCCTTCCGGGGTCCCCCAAAAATTCTTTTAGAATTTTTGGGGTGTACTTGATGATCATATTGCGAATTTTTAGTCTTGGTTAATGGTGTACCAAATGTATGTTATTTATTCGGCTTCCGGAAAAACATGGAATTTTTTGAAGGCACGATAAATTAAAAAGTAAGAGAAGGTCTTGAGATTATTACCGATATCATCAAGAATAAGATGTAGGGTGAACGCGCAGGAAAGGGCGAATGGAACGGCTTGCCAATGGAATTGCCAGGTGATGAGCCCGAGTAGAATGGCGATTTCGTACGAATGTAACAGCACCAGGACTTTTGAATTTCGGCGCATATAATTTTTTGGATGTAAAAATTCTCCGATGTTGCAAGGATTGTGGGGTCTGCTTTTCCAGAAATCAAAAAGATGATCAAGGTCAAGAAGAATGCCAGTGAAAAGAAGTGTAATCGCGCCCGCTAAAGAGCGGGTAAAATAGTAGAAGGTAAAGGCGAGGATGGTTGAGGAAAGAACGTGCACTTTTACTTGCATAATTTTTGTTTTTTAATAATTTTGTTTGAAGTCGGCAAGATGGGCGAACACAGCTTTAGCCCCGCGGGCAAGATATTTCAAATCATTGAGGTCGCGCAGCGAAGCAATTTGGCGCAGGATAAATTCAGGATGGAAAGCGACTTTATAGGTGTCCTGGACAAATTTTTGCAATTGCGCAGAGGAAAAAGAGGTTTGCATTATTGCCTCACGCATATCATAACGGTTCCAGTCTTCAGAAGTGAGCCATTCTTTTTGTTGGCATTCACGAAATAAAGGGGTACCTGGGTAAGGGATGACAATAGTGGCTTGGAGTGTTTTGGCATAGCCTTTGCGCAGGAGATATTTTCCCAAGCGCACAGTTTGCCGCGCTTCTTCTTCGGTCTCCCACGGATAACCAAACATAATTGTTACATGGGGAGACAATCCTGCATGCCGCGCCAGTTTGCAAGACGAAATAATCTTCTCCACCGTCATATTTTTACTTATCTTGTTTAATGTTTCCTCGCTGGCTGATTCTAAACCAAAAAGCAAAAAGCGGAAACCTGCTTTTTTCATTAGTTTATACCCAGCAAAATCAATAGCCCCGAAGCGCATATTGCAATCCAAAATCACTTTTTTATTATAGCCGCGTTCAATCATCCCGCGGCAGAATTCTTGCAGCCATTCCCCTATTGGAAAAGTGCCTGTATCATCCATTATTTCCTTGACTTGATATTTTTCAATTAATTCCCCAATTTCATCCAAGACATTCTTTGGGGTGCGGGTGTGGTATTTTGGATAAAGCGTGGTCCAAGAACAAAAACTGCACTCGTGATGCCAACAGTCGCGGCCGGCCATAATATATGTTCCTGGGGTGCGGGAGAAATTGCCTACATCGTAGGCATAATTTTGCCAATCCGTTAACCCGCGGTCAATAAAAGGAAGTGTATTCAGATTATGATTTAATAGAAATTTTCCCGTACTTTTAATTGTGTTTTGTTCCCGGTAATAAATCCCTGGCTCTAGATTTTTGGTGACAGGTTTGAAATTGGAGTCCAGATTTTGAAGGAGGTTTAAAAGCAGAAAGTCATAATCGCCGCCGGTTAAAACAAAATCCACTTTGGAATTCTGAAATGATTCTTCAGGCAACGCCGTGACATGGTCGCCGACAAGAATCGTTTTTAATGTAGAGATTTCTTTTTTTAACGCGTTGATGATTTTCCAGTGCCTTTTTACTGTTGGTGTTTTAGTTTCCATTACCACAATGTTTGGCTGAATCTTTTTCGCAAATTCAAACCATTCTGCATATTTCATTTCTTCGGCAATCCCGTCTTTCCAAATTATCTCAAAACCATTTTTTTGAAGTAAGGTGGCGGCTTGCGCCGGCACCACTGGATAAATGGGGCAATGGCGGCGAAACCATTGGAATTGGCGGTTTTGGGATAATAAAGGATAACCTTTTTTAGATGGCAGAGGTGGATAAGTAATTAAAGTTTTCAGTTGTTCTGACATTTTTTACCTTCTTAGTTTACTTTTTAGGGTTTTTATAAATAACAGACCTTGTAGAAATTTTACGCCGTAGACTAAATGGGTTAAGAACATATAAGGAATAATCAAGAGGCCGACTAAAGGATTTTTTTCTCGGAAAGCGGACTTAATCGCCGCCCAGAGCATTCCGCCAAGATATAGTAGTAAGATGATAATATTACCATAAAGGAAATGGATATAACCAACCCTTTTTGCTAAGTAGCCTATTAAAGGGCTCGCAACTAATAACAACACAAAAAGACTGGGGATAAAGTAAGTCAATTTCAAGGAGGTTGCGGGGAATTTTTTGGCAAAGAAACCACGATGCAAGCCATAACCCGCGATTTGTTGCAGGTGGCTTAAGAGGGTTTTGCGGCGATGATGGTAAACAATGAGTTGAGGGTCATAAATAATATTACCACCTGTCCTTGTAAGATCCAGACAGAACTTTGTATCTTCTCCGGGCCAATATTGGGAGTTAAAGCCTCCTATCTTTTGAAATATGTTTTTGCGCACTAAAAAATTTACCGAAGGCCAGTCGGTCACGGTTTTCTTTTTTTTACCTGGAATGTAACGGTCCGCAATCCCTCCCCAGAAAGAGGAGGCAAGGCATGCACCAGAGGTTTTTTGACGCAAGGAATTATCTTGGGGGCTAATAGCAGGACCGCCCAGGGCGGCAATCCTAGGGTCTTGAAAATTTTTTGCCGCTTGCGACAGCCAATCATTTTGCGGATAAGCGTCATCATCCAAAAAAGCGAGAATCTCTCCTTCCGCATATTGAAGCGCCAGCGTTCTTTTCTCGGCGGGACCAATTTTTCCTGTGGGGATAATTTTCGTTTTGGGGAATTTTTCTTCTGACTTTGCGTCAGGAAAAATTAGAATTTCAAAATTTTGGTGGGTAAGGTTTAAAAGATGGCGAACTGTTTCGTGGATATAATCATTAATTCTTACTACTGGGATGATGACAGAAAATTGAGGCATCCTTGAAAGTGTAAAATTAAAAATGAAAAATGTAAAATGACAGATCAAAATTTAAAATTTTACATACTAATTTTGCATTTCCATTTTACTTTTTAATTGCATTTAATTTTTAGCTTTTCAAAGTATCTAATCGTTTTTTTTAAGCCATCTTCTAGATTTACCTTTGGCGTCCATCCTAATTTTGTGTGCGCCAGAGTGATATCTGGCTTTCTTTTTGTGGGGTCGTCTTCAGGGAGAGGACAGAATTGAATTCTGGAATGAGAGCCGGTGAGTTCTATTACTTTTCTGGCTAAATCATCAATTTTGGTTTCCCGGGGATTTCCTAGATTAAAAGGTCCAATTTCTTTACTCTTCATCATCTTGATTAAACCAATGATTATATCATCAATATAGCTAAAAGAGCGGGTTTGCTCCCCTTTACCATAAACGGTAATAGGTTTATCATCTAGAGCTTGGTTGATAAAGTTTGGAATCACGCGGCCATCATTATCGCGCATCCCCGGACCATAAGTGTTAAAAATCCGGACAATTTTCGCATTGAGTCTATATTTTCGGACGTAACTCATAATTAGACTTTCGGCAAAGCGTTTACCCTCATCATAACAAGAGCGGGGACCTAAAGTATTCACATAGCCGCGGTAGCTTTCTTTCTGGGGATGCACTTGAGGATCACCATAAACTTCAGAGGTGGAAGCTTGCAAAAAGACGGCTTGATGTTCCATTGCTAAATCTAAAAGACGGTTCACTCCCTCGGAGCAGACTTTTAAAATTTTAGTAGGATAACGCGGAAAATCCACGGGAGAAGCGGGACAGGCTAAGTTATAAATTTCGTCAATTTTATCCGGCAAAGGAGGGATGTTCTCCGTAATATCGTGATCCATAAAGACAAAGTTAGGGTGAGAAAACCATTCTTTGATATTGTCATAAGATCCGGTAATGAGGTTATCAATGCACAGGATTTTATTTTTTTCCTGAAGCAGATAGCGAATCAGATTAGAACCGATAAATCCCGCCCCGCCGGTAACTAGAATAGTTTTTTTGTCCATACAATTTACCTTTTTTAATCTTAAAATTTTAACTTAATATAGTGATCAATGTCAATTTTTTTGATATTTCTTTAATATATTCTTCCGTTTTTCCGATGGTTGATCATAATAGCGCAATATTTTTAAACGATAGAAAACAGCCATAGTGTCCCAAAATGATTTGTTGATTGCTGATAGACAAATAGAACTGTGGCTGAAATCCATTTCAAGGTTGACTGGAATTTCCATAATTTTGTAACCATAATGGTGAGCCAAGGCGAGCAGTTCAATGTCAAAAGCGTATTTTTTCACGAGGACCTTAGGGAAGATTTCGGCAAGCACTTTGCGTTCAAATAATTTCAAGCCCACTTGGCTGTCCTTGATATCCATTTGAAAGAGGGTTTTAACCATAAGTTGCGCCGCGCGGCTTAAAACTTGACGCTTTAGAGGATAAATCACTCGCGATTGCGGATGCCTCTTTGAGCCAATGATCACGGGCACTTTGAATTTTTGATAGTAATTAATAATCTGAATGATGTGCGCGGGGTCAAATTCCAGACCAGCGTCAAAGAAGATAATTAAATCGCCGCTTGCATGATTGAAACCATATTTTAGGGCATAACCTTTTCCCCTATTCTGAGGATAGCCTAGAATGATGATAGAGTGAGAGTTATAAGTGGAGGCAATTTCGTAGGTCTTATCTTCTTTACCATCGCAGATTACAATAATTTCCGTGAGGTACGGAAGCGATTGAACGGTATTCTGGACCGCATCAATTGTTTGGCTGATTTTGTCTTGCTCGTGATAAGCAGGAATCAGAATGGATATTTTCATTATGATTGCAGAAGATTTGAAGTATTTTTTGATTTATTTAAGGCAAGATTTCCCTTTTTTTCCCAAAAATAGAAAATCATCAGTCCCCCGAATAATCCGGCGATGGAGATAAGGAGATTAAAAACAATTTGTCTGATTGAACTGTGACGCATTAAGATAAGCAGGATTTCCAAGATGCTGGCTGCGATCAAGATATAAATAAATTTAAATTTGTGAATGGAAAGATAATAACTAATTAAGATATTATCCAGTGAGAGGAAAAACATAGTGATAGCGCTAAAGCCCACTAAAGGGGAAATAACAAGGTAAGAAGAGCCAAAAAGCATTTTAATAATTAATTGGGGAAAAAGGAAATAAGCTACTACTCCTGAACCTGAAACAAAGCCGACTATTCTCAGGGACTGTTTTAAAAGATGTTGGTGATCCTCGCCCTTTTTATATTTTTCTGCTGCCATCGGGAACATCACCGCTGCAATGGTGCCCGTGGCAAAGAAAATGATTTGGCTTAATTTAGAAAGAGCTGAATAAAGTCCTGCTTCTTTGGCTGGAAAGAAGTGCTTCACCATAATAATGTCAACGTTGTAAAGCGCCGTGAGACAGAAGAGGGTAATCAATATGGGTAAGGCAAAGGATATGATTTTGTAATCCTTGATTTTATTTTGCGGAGTGTGAAGAAAAATAAATCTAAGGGGCAGAAAACTCACTATAAAGGCAATTAAATTTGCGACAGCTATTGCGCCCAGCGCCCCGTATACTTTCAGGCTCGTCAGAACCAAAGCCGCACCTAGAGAGGTTTTAATTAATGCCTCTATCAACAAATTCCAGGTAAGAGATTTAAAAAGTTGTAAACCCTGAAGGATAGCGCGAGTTGTTGGCACCACAAAAGCCAAAAATAAGATAAAGTTCAGGGCCAGAATTAATTTTAAAGAAGGTATTTGTAAAAAATGAGCAAGCCATGGTGCCATAATACAGAGAACCAAGAATACGGCTATACCCACAAGGGTTAAATTTTTCACAAGATATCGCAGTAGAAAATGGAGTTCCCCATAATTTTTGCTGACTTTCAGGTTACTCGCGAGTTTAACAATGACCATACTAACGGTGGACATCGGGATGGATAAAATTGCACTCACGGAGATTAAGGAGGCCAAAATGCCATAGTCCGCCGGCCCTAAGGCCCTTCCTGCCACTAAATGGAAGATATAATTACCCACACTGACCGACATTGAACCTAAAAACAGAATATAACTATTCTTAATTAACTTATTTTTTTTTAGTCTCAGGTTAATGGTTTGAAAAATATTCATTGCGAGGGGCGTTGGTTAGATTTAAACCATTCTATGGTTTTTCTGATTCCTTCTTCTAGGGAATAGCGCGGTCTCCATTTTAATTCTTTTTGGGCGAGACTCGCATCTAAACTTATCTGATCTACTTCACCTAGACGACAAGGAAGATATTGGGGTTTTATTTTACTTTGTAATTCTCGGGCGACTATCTGAAATATTTGTTCTGTGGTAGTCGCCTTTCCTGTGCCGATATTGTAGATTTTGTTTTGGCAGGAGAGCATTGCTTTGATGTTAGCTTCCACTATGTCTTCCACAAAGATATAATCCCTTTTATTTTTGCCATAAGCAAAAAGAGAAGGCGCTTCTCCTTGGATTAATTGATGAAGAAGAATGGCGATCACCCCCGCTTCTCCCAAGGGGTTCTGGCGGGGGCCATAGACATTGGCATAACGCAGGGTGATGTAGGGCAATTTATAGAGCCTGTGATAAGTTTCTAAATATTTTTCCGCCGTATATTTGGAAATGCCATAACAAGATAGAGGATTTACAGAGTGTGATTCCGGGACTGGGATCTCCCGGGGTTCGCCATAGACAGCTCCCCCGCTAGAGGCATAAATAAATTTTTTTATTTTAATTCTCGCCGCTTCTCTAATGATATTCAAAGAGCCTAGAATATTCACCTTGGCATCATAGATCGGTTTTTGGAGGGATTTACGCACATCCATTTGAGCCGCCAAGTGAAAAATATAATCTATTTTATGCTTGCGCAAGATTGGTCTTAAATTTTCGTTAATGTTTTTTTCGTAAAAAACCAGATTTTTATTTGGGAGAGGAAGATTATGGCGAAAGCCCGTGGAAAGATCATCTATCACTACCACTTTGTGTTTTAATTTTAATAATCTTTTGACTAAATTCGCGCCAATAAAACCTGCCCCTCCAGTAACAAGCACCGTCGGCATAAAATTTGGTTTATGTATTAAAAATTGAGCCCTATAGATAAGGTCTTATCTTATTGTAACCGAAGAGAGACAGATTGGTCAAGAATAATAATTTAGTAATTTCTTGCCAAAATATAAAAAAATAAGGGAGAAGAATCTTAAAGATATCCTCTCCCTTTTTACTTTTGTGCGGGCCAGCGTCGCCGAAAGAACGATACGAAAAATTCAAAGGACTTTATCAATAGGGTATTGGACAATGCCCTCGGCTCCATTTTTTTTCAATTGGAGAATAAGCGCATTAGAGTCCTTTCGAGGCACTACCGTTTTCACGGCGAACCATTCTTTACTAGAGAGATTACTCACTGTCGGCTCTCTTAAGGCCGGCAATAACTTCAGAATTTTTTCCAAAACATTGGCTGGCACATTCATTTCCAAGAAGACCTTATCGCGAGCCATAATAACGCCCTGCAATATCATTTTGATATTTTCAATGGTTTGGCGTTTTTGTTTATTTTTAAAGGCTTGATGATTAGCAATTAAAACCGTCCACGATTCCATAATAACATCAATAATTCTTAAATCATTGATTGCCAAGGAGTTTCCGCTATCAATAATGTCAACGCCGGCTTCAGCAAATCCAGCTTTGACTATTGTTTCTGTCGCCCCTTTACTAATGTCTATTTGAACGTCTATTCCCTTTTTTTCAAAATACTGGCCGGAAACAACGGGAAACTCCGTTACCACTCGTAAACCCCTAAGATTTTGAGAGGTTTTAATAGATGATTTATTGGGAACAAATAAAGCAATCTTTACCTTTCCATTTCCAGCCCTTGTAATGGGCAAGGTCATAATCTCTTCAACTTCCTTGTCTAATCCCCTTTCTTTTAGACAATCCTGACCCAAAACACCCAAGTCTAAATTCCCCCTCATCACATAAAGAGGAATGTCTTGAGGTCGGAGTTTTACAACATTCATATTAGCACTTTGGTCATTTACTTGACCAAAAGAATCACTATCCCAAGTTATTGCTAACCCCGCTTCCTTCATTAAACTCTCAAACATCTGTTCTAAACTCCCTTTGGGACTCCCCAATACCAATCCCATATTCATTTTTTCTCCTTTTTTAAAGAACCTTTTTGTCATTTTATTGTGGGCAGACAAAAATAGCCCCTTTCCCGCCTAATACGGAAAGGGGCTATTTTGGAGATATTCTTTACAAATATAAAAAGTTTATTTTTTGTTACGCCAACGCAGCCCTTCCCCGTGTGAGAAAGAGGCATGATGATTTAATCTTTTTATAATTAATCGGTAACCGCCCATACCACGATTTAACCATTTAGAGATTCGTGCAATCGTAGTTGAGCTTAAACCCGTTTTTTTCTCAATAGCAGAATAAGCTACTTTTCCATTCAACATCTTCGCTGCCTGCCATCTGCGGCTAAATTCAACAATTTCTTGTTCAGTCAAAAGGTCGCGAAAAAAACGTTTCGCTTCTTTAATATTTTTTAAAGCCAAGATTGCTTGGAATAAATCTTCAGTTTTTTTATTGTCCCATTGAGGCATAATAATTTACTTTATCATAATAAAGCACTTTACCTAAGTAAAGTATAGCAAAGTAGAATTTTTTGTCAAGAGATTGTATTGGATAATGGGAATTTCCGTTTATATGATATAATAAATTTATGTTAGAAAAATATCAGATAAAAAGGAATTTTCAAAAAACGCCGGAACCGCGGGGAAAAGCAGCAAAATCTAAAGACAATCATTTTGTAATCCAGAAACATAGAGCGCGGACTTTACATTATGATGTTCGTCTTGAGATTGAAGGGGTTTTGAAGTCTTGGGCTGTACCCAAAAATCTACCTTTATCCTTAGGAGAGAAACATTTAGCGATTGAGACCGAGGATCATCCTGCGCAATACCTTAATTTTGAAGGTATAATTCCCGAAGGGAACTATGGCGCTGGTGTGGTTCAGATTTGGGATCAGGGTAAGCTTAAACTAAAAAGTTATGAGCTTCGCAAGCTTGTTTTTTGTTTGCAAGGCAAAAAATTGACAGGGAAGTATGTTTTGGTTAAAATAGAAAAACAGCCAAAAAAGGGTAAAAACTGGCTGGTTTTCAAGACAAAAGCATAACTTTCTTTCTTATTAACTTTTATGCTACCATCTAAAATTCGTTTTATCTTTAGAGTGATTTTTATCGCTTTCTTTGCGGCGATCCTACTTTTTGTTTTATATCAGAATTTCAACCCTTTTGGCGTCCCACGATTTTATAACTACGAATTTTCACCTAAGATTAACCATTTTATTAACCCTTTACTGCCCAAAGAGCGGGTTTCGGAGTATTACCGCGATGCGAAAGGAGACTGGTATCAAGCTTTAAAGGGTCCTTTGGTTTATTTTTCTCTTTATCCTGTTACCCAAGATTGGAAGCTTGACCTGGCTATAAAATATAAAAGTGAAGTGCCGGAAATTAGATTTGGCGAAGTAGTCTCTGCAGGCGATAATTTAGAATATAAGCCTTATCCTTTTTATAACGCATTTATCCAAAATCTTGATTGGCCTTGCGTGGAGAATAACGGGGTGTTTTTATATCAAAAAGAGAAACATTTCAATTCGGTTCAAGAATATTTGGGCAATGTTCCTTTGGATAAAAATAATGCGGTTTATTTTTTCGGTGATGAGCGAATTAAAAATGCGAAAAGTTTCACCCATTTTCAGAACCCTGCCAAGGAGATTGATTATTTAATCACTATTTATAAGAAGGCCAAGGCGACACCCGATGGCTGGCTTATAACCACTATGCATTTGAATTTATCCAACTCATTTATTCTGCGGCAGTCTGTAAGGTATCTTTTTAGTATTCCCTTTTTTGAAAATTATGTCGCCTCATCTGGGGAGTTAGCACCCGAGGTAGCGATTAGTAGCATCAAGGCCGTTGTTTACGAACCCCCTTCTCGTTACTTCCTTAAATTTCAAAATTTATTTAGAAATAGGCCTTAATTTTATGAAACTGGAAGCCAGAAAAGTGAAATTCCCTACCATCCGCCTTTGGCGGACTGGTGGGTGGGTGAAATTATTTTATGTTATAGTGAGCGACCTTTTTGTAATTAGTTTAGTGGGTTACTTGATTTTTCTTTGGTTAGATCGCGCGTATAATCAATGTATTAGCAATTATTTTAGTTTAAATATCATTTTAGTTCTTGTTTTACTATCGGGGATTATGACTGCTGTCTTGAGGGGGATATTGGCGAAAAAATAAAATAACCCCCCATCTATACCAGAGGTGGGGTGGGGTTCGAAGTTCTTTATGATAATTTTTGTTTCTTAAGGGATTTTTTTATTTTTTGATATTTCTTATTTGTCCAAAATGAAAATTATTTTAGATAAACATGCTGATACTTTTTTATTTTTGCCTGAAGGGTTTTTCTTTCATTTTCCACATCGTCAATATTTTTTAAACCCGTACAGTTGGGGTAACGGGTGCAGCCATAAAACATATTTCCTCCGTTTTTCCCTTGACGTTTGCGCATCGGAGCGCCGCAAGCAGGGCAAGTGACCTCCTCGGAAAAATACAAAACTTTAGCGCTCCACATATCCGCCATATGGAGTATAACCGCCAAAGGCTTCATATTTTTAATGAATTCTTTAAAATCACTCCAGCCGCCTTCAGCATAAAGCAGGGCATTGAGCTCATTATCACTAAGACCAATACCAGCTTTGGCTAACTCATTGAGGGTCCAAACCTCGGCTGGCAATTCAATGTCTGTCCATCGCCAAGCGTCTTTAATGTCTTCCACATAGGTTACGATTTTGGCAAAATCATGGAGGTAGGCGGCAACAATCATCTCTTCTTCCGTAAAATCAGGGTGAGAGTAGGATAGATTATTATAGGGTAGATATTTATTGAGCCTTAGCATTATTTCTAAAATTTCAGTGGTATGCAGAAGAAGTCCGCCCGTAAAGTTATGATGATGGGTTTCTGCTGCCGGCGCACGGTCAAAAGCAGAACGGTATTCTTCCGCAAAAGTAGTGAGTTTAGTTTTTTTGAGGTAAACGTACAAATCAAGCATATTTTAAGTTATTTTTATAGTGCGGTTTGTGTTGTTTATTTTTCAAAGTATAGCCGCCTTAGGAATTCACCTTTCAAAATCATTCTAATTAATCTAAAAAATGACCAATGACCAAATTCTAATTCCAAAAAGTTTTGTTATGGGAATTCATCCTTTGGGGTTTTAAGGATAAAGATTAGACGGAGAAGGATTTGCAGAGTTTATCTTTCAAAAAGGAAGCCCCCCAAGGGGTGGTAGCTAAAGATGATAAAACTTACTAGAAAGAAGAGAAAGAGGAGGGTTGTGACTAAAATTACCGAGCAATTTGGTTCTTTGGTGCTTAAAAATTGTTCCAGAAATTGAGCGATAATTACAGCAATGGCTACGCTTAAAAAGACCGTCGTGAAACCGCTAGGGGTAATCATAATAAAAACAGCAGTCAAAATAGTGGCGCTGACGATGCCGGCGAGCTTGCCAAAAAAGATATTGTCTCTTTCCGCGAAACCAGGAATTAGGAATTCTAAAAGACCATAAATAATCATTGCCCAAAAGACCACTTTGGCGATTTCAAAGATACTGCCATCTTGGGCGCAAAACAGCTTTAAACCGCCCGCATAGCGCAGAAAGCCAACCAGAAAGAGAACGGCAATCACGGCGATAATTTTATAAAAGAGCAATTGTTTTTTAGAAAGTTTGTTCATTTGGATTAACCCTGCCCTCCTTTTCGGGGGTTATCTTTCTTCTATTATTTTAACAAAGAATTTATTAAAATACAATTCGCCAAGATTTTTTTTATTTCCCCCCCCGAAGGAATCCCTTTGGGATATTTTTCTCCAAAGAAAAGCTTTCAGCTTCTTTTTTTTGGGGGGGTTCAAGTTATCTCCCAATCCCTACATATTTAAATCCCATTTCTCTGATCTTGGCAGGTTCAAGGATGTTACGCGCATCCATAATATTAGGAGTTCTCATTAATCTTTTGATTTTTGTCCAACTCAAATTTTTAAATTCCGGGCAATCGGTGGCGATGAGCAGGACATCACTTCCTTTAGCGCAAAGGTAAGGATCACCCGCGTAGCTAATTTTTTTACCAAGCACCTTGCGGGCGTTGTTCGCGGCGATAGGATCATAAGCTTTGATTTTAGCCCCGCGTTTTTGAAGCAGAGTAATAATGTCAATAGCAGGTGATTCGCGCACATCATCAGTATGGGATTTGAAGGCGAGACCTAACACCGCGATTTTTTTGTCTTGGAGTTTACCGTCCAAGATATTTTTGATCTTAGCCACAACAATTTCCCTTTGGTGTTGATTAATTTGCATTACTGCCTCCAGAAGATTAAACCAGTAACCGCCGGCGCGGGCAAAATAATAAAGAGCAGAGACATCCTTCGGGAAGCAGGAACCGCCATAGCCAGGACCCGGGTCTAAAAATTTGTCTCCGATGCGGGAATCTAGACCGATACCCTTTGCCACCATTTTCACATCCGCTTCGTAATTATCGCAAATATTGGCAATTTCGTTAATAAAAGAGATTTTGAGAGCGAGAAATGAATTGGCGGCATATTTAATCATTTCCGCCGATTCTAGATTGGTAATAACAAGCGGCGCTTTAAATGGGGCATATAGTTTTTTCATTATTTCTATGGCGGGGGCGTTCGGTTTTTCAAATCCTAAAACAATGCGATCGGGATGGAGAAAATCAGAAATAGCGGTCCCTTCTCTCTGAAATTCAGGATTGGAAACAACATCAAATTTTCCTTTGTAACCTTTCGCGACCATTTCCCTCACCATCTTTCCTGTGCCGATCGGCACGGTGCTTTTGTCCACAATTACTTTGTAGTCTTTTAGGTTCTTTCCTAAATCGCGCGCGACTTGCAGGACATACCGAAGATCCGCTTTGCCGTTTTTATCTTGAGGGGTGCCGACAGCGATGAAAACTATGCTTGCGTCTTTAATGCCTTCGGATAAAGAAGTGGTAAAATTGATTCTGCCGCTATTTAAGTTTTTTTTGAGCATTTCTGGCAGATGTTCTTCATAGATGGTGGGGATCCCCTTTTTGAGTTTGGTGATCTTGGCCTTGTCAACATCTACGCAGGTTACTTTGTGACCTAAGTCAGCGAAACAAACCCCTACGCCTAAGCCGACGTAACCAGTACCAATAACAGCGAGTTTCATAGTGATGAGATAATTTTAAATTTTAAGTTCTAAATTTTAAAACATTTTCTTTTTGTTTTAAAACTTGAAATTAAGGTTTTAAAATTGATTAAAAACCGAAGGTGGTGAGCCGTAGGCGAACCATTAAAAATTGAAAATTGTTATTTTGACTCATTTAATGCCTTATCCCTAACTAAAGTGGTTGCTCTATATAAGGTTTCCGGGATACCAGCATCAGTCCACCAGCCACGCAGTATTTCGTATTCCATCGTCCCTTCTTTGATGTATTGATTATTCACATCCGTGATTTCAAGCTCTCCCCTGTCGGAAGGTTTTAAGGTTTTAATTATTTCATAGACGTAGTTGTCGTACATATAAATACCAGTTACCGCCAGATTTGATTTTGGTATTTTAGGTTTTTCCTCAATGCTAATAATTTTGCCATTTTTGATTTCAGCCACACCAAAACGGTTAGCATCAGGCACTTTTTTCAAAAAAATCCTTGCTCCTTTTTTTTGATTGCGGAAATTTTTTACCGCCGGACCAATATTGTCTTCAAAAATATTGTCACCTAAAATCACAACAACCTTTTGGTTATCGGCGAAATCTTGAGCCAAACCTAAAGCTTCAGCAATGCCTCCCGCCCCTTCTTGATAAGCGTATCTTAATTCGCGCAGGCCGAATTCTTTGCCATTGCCTAAAAGACGCAAAAAGTCGCCTGGACTATTGCCGCCCGTGACAATCATTACTTCTTTGATTCCCGCATTCACTAAAGTCTGCAAAGGATAATAGATCATCGGTTTGTTGTAGACAGGGAGGAGATGTTTATTGGTCACCTTGGTGGCAGGCAGAAGCCTTGTGCCTGTGCCGCCAGCTAAAATAATCCCCTTAACATCTGTTTCTGTCGCGCGTTCCTTTTTTTGCGACCTTAATCTTTCATATTCCTCAATATCCATCACTACCGTTCGGGGATTTCCTTCCTCAATGATGATGTGAGTTTTACTGGTTGCACGAGTGAGAGTCGCTATTTTTTGTGAATTTTCTTTGTTAAGCATAAATTTTAGTAATCAGTAATCAGTAATTAGTAATTAGGGAATCTATCCTTTTACTGATTACCAATTACTAATTACCGATCACGAATTTAAGTATTCTTCCAATGTTTCTTCCCAATGCCTTAAGCGAGGCAACTTCGTGTTTAATAGAATTGAATACATTGGCCTTTTGGCGCGGGAGCGATATTCTTGACTGGAAATCGGTTTCATTTTTGCCTTAATTCCCTTAAAGAGAAGAATTTTACGCGCGAATTGATACCAGTTGGTTTTACCTTCATTAGTAATATGATAAACACCAAAAGGTTTTTCCTGCTCTAGAATTTGACGGGTCGCGCGGGCCAAGTCGCGGGTATAGGTCGGTTTTCCCCATTGATCATTAACGACCGTAAGTGTAGCATTGCTCTGCGCTTTCTGCAATATTTTGTCTATAAAATTAATTCCTTCCTTCCCAAACAGCCAAGAACTACGGATGAGATAATATTGCTCACAATGGCGGCGCAAGAGGGCTTCTCCTAAAAATTTAGATTTTCCATAGACGTTGATTGGATTGGGCTGGATAGTTTCTTTATATCCTTTACGATTTTTTCCTTCAAAAACATAATCCGTGGAATAATGAACTAAAATAGCATTAAGCTTTTTTGCAATCTGCGCAAGATATCCGACAGCCTTGCCATTCACTTTTAGGGCTTGCTCTTGGTTTTCCTCCGCTTCTTCAACATTAGTGTAAGCGGCGGCGTTAATGATAATGTCTGGTTTCAGACGAGAAATTTTGTTTCGCAGAGCCTTTCTTTCGGTAATGTCCACATTATTTTTATCCCAAGAAGTAAGCTCGCAATCTTGAAACTCTTGAACTAGGGCTCTGCCTAGCATGCCCTTGCTTCCCAAGATCAAGATTTTTTTTCCGAAATTTTCTAATAGTTTATTGCGGCTGCGGATAAGATCAGGATGGATTTTCATTCCCCTTTGTACAAATTCTTTGATATCTTCATTATAAGTATAGAGAAGAGCGCGATCTAAGGATTTTCGGGCGAGAGACAGGACTTCTTTTAATTCTACTCCCCCTTTGGGCGCTGGCGCGGCTACATCCGCAAGATAAATAATCTTGTCCAAAATATCCATATTTATTTTAGGAACACAGTGTCTTTCTATCGCCTGGAGGATTGTTCTGTCCCGGACATTGAATTCTTGTTGAGCCAATTTCGCGCCCACCGCGGCATGTAAAAGCAAAATGTGTTTTTTGGTAAAAATGTCTATCTTAATGCGGTACTTTTTGGCGAGTAGAATCCAAGTTTCTTCGGGCAAATCGCGCGCCATATCATGAATTAGACCAGTAAAATAGGCTTTTGCAGGATTCACACCGCCGATGATCTTTGCTATTTTTTCCGCCGTTTTTGCCACGGCTAGACTATGAAAAAATCTATCCTCCGATAGACTCTTCTTTAGGTAGGCGGTAATTTTTTTTAGATCAGGGTTATTCATAATAAAATTTTATTTACCCCGTTAGAGAAAGCCCCCGACGAAGTCGGTGGTGGGAAAAATATAGACGCTGACCCCGTTAGAAATAAATTTCTAAACGGGGCTAACGGGGTTTACCTTTTACCGTATTGTCTTTTGTAATACTTAAAGTATTCTCCTGACTTAATTTTTTTCCACCACCCTTCATTATTTTTATACCATTCTATAGTGCGTTTCATTGCTTTTTGAAATTGATACTGCGGTTTCCAGCCTAAACGGCGGATTTTGCTTGAATTTAGGGCGTAGCGTCTGTCGTGACCGGGACGGTCCTTGACATATTCAATCATTTTTTCGTCCCTGCCTAGGGTTTTCAGGATTAACTTAGTAATCTCAAAATTCGTTCTCGGATTATCGCCGCCGATATTATAAATTTCACCTATCTTGCCTTTATGGAACACCAGATCAAGAGCCGTACAATTATCTTCCACATAAATCCAGTCGCGCACATTTTTCCCGTCGCCGTAGAGGGGAACCTTCTTTCCTTCTAAAATGTTTGTTACAAAGAGAGGGATCAGTTTTTCCGGATATTGGTAAGGCCCAAAATTATTAGAGCTCCGCGTAATTAATACGGGGAGGTTAAATGTGCGGTGATAAGCGCGGACCATTAAGTCTCCGCCGGCTTTAGAGGCTGAATAAGGATTGTTTGGCGCTAAAGATGATTTTTCATTCGCTTTGCCGCTGGCGAGGCTGCCGTAAACTTCATCAGTAGAAATTTGGAGATACCTTTTAATCTTGAATTCCTTCACTGCTTCCAGAAGATTTTTAGTGCCCAGAATATCGGTACGGATAAAATCATCAGCGCCCATAATAGAGCGGTCTACGTGCGTCTCGGCAGCGAAATTGAAAATCCCATCCACATCTTTCGCCATTTTTTTTACCAGTTTAGCATCAGTAATATCGCCCTTCACGAATTTGTAGCGAGAGGTTTTGATGTCTTTTAAATTATCTAAGTTGCCGCAATAGGTTAACTTATCTAGGTTAATAATTCGGTAACGGGGATATTTTTTGAGGAGGTAGCGGATAAAGTTGCTGCCGATAAACCCCGCACCACCGGTGATTAGTAACTTCATCCCGTTAGAAATAAAATTATTTTTTCTTGGCATATATTTTTTGTATGTCCATCATTTTCCCCGCGGAAATTGTATTTCTAACGGGGTAATGATTTTTTATAGAGATCATATTTATAGAGACTGGCTAAGATGGAAGCGCCTAGAATTTGATTCTTTAAAATCATTTTTTCGATTTCCGCGGAGGTGAACTTTTGCACCTTATCTATTTCCGCGGGATCAGGCTTTTTGTTGATGGGAGACATATCTTCCGCAAGGTAGATCCAAAAATGCTGGGGATAAGCGGTGGGGGTAACAAATTCCGTGCCGATTTTAGTCCATTTTTTGGCGTTAAGGCAGGCTTCTTCCGCCAATTCCCTTTTTGCCGCGGCAAGGTAGCTTTCTTTGTCCTCTTTGCGGCCCATCGGAATTTCCCATGTATATCTTTTCAGGGTGTAGCGATATTGGCGCACGAAATAGATATTGCCTTTTATATCCCTAGGAATGATCGCTATAAAAGGTTTTTTCCTAATATAATAATAGTTTACCTTTTTCCCCAACTGATTGATTACTTTATCTTTAAAAAGGTCAAGGTATTGGCAACTGTAAATTTTATGAGAAGATATCTTCCGCCAGCGGGTTGTTCTTATATTTTTAGATGTGTGCTGTGTCTTGCTCATCTATTTAAGTTTATCAGGAAAAGTCCTAAAAGGGCAAGTTATCCCATCTTAATTCCCCAGTCGTAAGGAATCAATTCGGTATTATATGGTAAGCGGTATTCATCGGGTTTTTGCGGATTATAAGGATGGGTTGGAACATTGATGATGAGCGCTTCTTTGTCGGAAATGCATTTCCAGCCATGATAAATCTCCTTGGGAACTTGGATTAAAACTGGGTTATGCTCACCAATAAAGAATTCGTTCACTTCGCCCAAGGTCGGAGAATTTAAACGACCATCATAGAGAACAAGTTTAATCATTCCTTGAATACAACAAATGTAATCGGTTTGAATTTTATGTAAATGCCAAGCCTTCACAACCTGCGGGTAGGTGGTAGTGAGATAGACTTGTCCGAAATTTTGGTAAAAGTCGTCGTCTTGGCGTAAAATTTCTATTACTCTACCGCGCTCGTCGGGATGGACATTTAATTTTTTGATTTGGACATTAGAAATCATAAATTGAATTTATTTTGGATTAAGATATGCGGGATGAGTTTTCGCGATCCCCAGAAGGGAGCTTTTCACCCTCACTGGATTTTTTGTTTTAAGCATTTCATAAAGGGATAAAGTTTGATGCGTGATTTTTTGCCAGTTATAGAATTTTTTAACCCTTTCTCGCGCCATGTGTCCATTCTTTAAAACTAGTTCCGGATGATCATTCAAAAATAGAAGTTTTTGAGTAAGATCAACAAAACTTTTTGATTTAAAGGTGTAGCCCGTTTCTCCAATCGCCTCTTGGTTTTCCGGGATGTCGGAGACTAAAACACAACGACCAGATCCCATTGCCTCCAGAAGACTAATGGATAATCCTTCCACTTCCGAAGGTAAAACATAAAAATAGGCATTAGAAAGGAGTTCTATTAGGATTTTTCCCTGTTGGTGGCCTAGAAAAATGATATTAGGATTATTTTGGGCTAACTCTTTGAGATAATCAAGATAGTTTTGGTTTTCTTGGGGGCTATCTCCCACAATCACCAGCTTTTTATTCAAATTCAAACTTTGGAAAGCGCGAATAAGATAATGAGTACCTTTTAAGGGGATGAGGCGAGAAACCGAAAGAATATAGCTATCTTCCGTTAGTCCCCATTTTTTTATTCGTTGCGCTTTTTGTGAAGGGAAAAGAGGTGCGCCATTAGGGATATAAAATATGTGAGCGGCCGGATACTTTCGGCGGCAGTAAGAATACAGATTTTTTGAGACCGTAATCGTAGCATGAGGAAATTTTACCGTGGTCCATTCTCCTAGAGCAAGAAAAAGGCGGGCAATATATCCCCATTTTTCATTGAAGCGGTCGCGTGAATGAAAGGTGGAGATGACTTTAGTCTTTCTTTTTAAAAGCCGGGGCAGGAAAGCGAGGAGCGAGGGTCCAACTGAATGAATATGAATAATATCCACCTTTTGGAATAAGACATGAATTAAGGAGGTTAGAGTGTGCGTAATCGCGGCTAAATTTTTTGTGGGGATATAAGGGGTGTAAATAATTCGTACCCCTTTATATCGCCTAACGCGGCTTTGTGTGTAATGGCGGCGGGAGTAAATCAAAACTTCGTGCCCTGCTTTTACCAAGCGGACAGCCAGTTCTTCGGTATGTCTCTCCACCCCGCCATCGCGGCAGGGAATGCCTTTGGAGCCGATAATTGCTATTTTCATTATTTTGAAATTTATAGTGGAAGAATTACTATACATCTTAAATCATTATAAGTCAAGAGCTTTTGATTCTAATACCCTTGGCGCGCAAATTGATAAATCTTCATCAGGTTTTGATAATAAACTTCTGGATTGTAGCGCCTAATTTCCCGTCTTGCCCTTCGACCGATTTTTTGCGTAGTTTCGCGGTTTTGATAAAGGGATTGGATTTTTTTCGCGAGTTCCGCGGCATTTTGGAAAAAGAAACCAGTATTCCCTTCACGGATGATTTCTTGAAGACCGCCCTTTTTGCTTGCGAGCACTACTTTACCTAAATTAAAAGATTCTAGGACGACTAATCCAAAGACCTCCTGCCAACTACTCGGAACAACTACAAAGCGGGATTTCTGGATGATCTTTTTGAGTTCGTCCCCTTGTTTGTAACCCAGAAATTGAACATTGGAAATATGATTTTTCTGGACATAATCTTCCAATTTTTCTTTTTCGGGACCCTCCCCGACTATTTTTAATTTGATTTCTGGCAGTTTTCGCATCACGGAGATTAAAAGATCCAAGCCTTTTTCGGGCGAGAGGCGGCCAAAAAATAAAATATAATCTTTTTCCTCTAACGGGGTAATGTATTCTTCCTTTATAAAATAAGGCAGGGTTACTAATTTTGCTTGCGGCAAGCCCCATGCTGTAAGTTTTTGGCGCATAAACTTGCTCGGACAGATGAAAATGTTAACATAACGCTCATAAAAACGGAAGGCTTTATGAAAGTACATTTCCAGAGTGTTAGCAAGAGAAGCAAGATAAGAATCCTTCACACATTTATTGAAAAAACATTGATAATATTTTCTCTTTCTACATTTTTCGCACACTTTATTATGCTGAAAAAGCTGGTAGTTTGGACAAATAAGTTTGTAGTCATTCACTGTCATTACTATAGGGATTTTATGCTTTTTTAAAACCCCTAAAATAGAAGGTGAAATTTGATGATAGATATTATGAATATGAGCGATCTCTGGTTTTTCTTTTTGAATCAAAGCCCGAATTTTTCTTTTCGCCTCCAGGGAATAAAAGATACGGCCCAGGGCGAAGAGAGCCTTGAAGGAGAATTTGGGGCGCGAGAGATCCACTTCGCTCACAAAATATTGCGCATAAGGAGAAGGGTTGTTTTTATCACTATGCATAGAGAAAGGAATCACTTTGTGGCCGTGCCTTTCTAATAATTTAGTTAAGTCAAAATAATGACGGTCTGCTCCGCCCTGAATGTGGTAAAATTTGTTGATATTTAGGATTTTCATTATTGTTTAATTGTTCAATTGCAAATTACGGATTGTCATTGCAAGGAGCAGATCCCTCACTTCCGCTCGGGACAGGCTCCGCAATCTCATCGAGCTGTATTATACAGATTTAGGAGATTGCTTCGTCGTCCCTCGACAAGCTCGGGACTCCTCGCAATGACGACGCATTTCGTAATTCAAGGTAATATACAATTCACAATTGATTAACTATTTAATTTTTAGGGTAGCTTTTTTCATTATCAATTTAAGGTAACTTAAAATATTAACAAATAAAAATCTGATTTTTTGATTAGGGTAATGCTTTTTCCAAAAATATAAAAGGCTGTTTCTTAAATAAAGCCAAGGCGCGAGAGAACCTCGGGATGATCCGTGATGATGATGAATTACTTCATCTTCCCCCCAGAAGATAATTTGAAAGCCAGCCTCCCGCGCTCTTTTGCAGAAATCAATGTCTTCTAAATACATAAAATAATTTTCATCAAAAAGCCCAATTTTTTCCAAAACGGATCGGCGGATGAAAAGGCAGGTGCCGGAAAGCCATTTTACCCTCCGAGTCTGGTAGAATTTTTTGCGTGTCCAAAGATTAGGCATTACTACCCTACCCCAGGGAAGGATTTTGTAGAGCAAGGTTAGGTCTAAAAATTCTGTCGCGAGGGAGGGGTAATTTCCAAAATTAGCATTGATGCTTCCATTTTGTAGAGTCAGGCGGGGCGAAGTGATGCCCACGTCTGAATGGCGGTCTAAAAAGGTAATAATTTTGTTTAAATTTTGATGCACAAAAGCATCGGTGTTTAAAAGCAAGAGATATTCACCTCGCGCGATCTTGATTCCTTGGTTCACAGCAGCGGCAAACCCCAAATTTTTTTCATTGATAATCAGCCTTACTTGAGGAAAATCTTTTTTAATTTCCGCGATGGAGTTATCTTCAGAATTGTTGTCTATGACAATTGCCTCGGGTGGCATTTTAAGAAAAGCCGCGAACACTTTAGATAGGCATTCTAAAGTCAGAGCGCAGGTATTATATGAAGGAATAATTACAGAAAGTTTAATCTTGTTTTGCATTGTTTTGGTTAATTAGCTGATTGTAAATTGCGAGTAACCCTATAATATACCAAAATATCATTCCGTAATACAGTCCAATTAAGGTAGCTTCCACCATTGAATTTAGCAGCACGATAATGAGCGTGGAGACAAATCCCAGATAAAGCATTTTTTCCTCTGGTTTCAAAAAAATTCTTTGAGCCTTTCCAATTTCTAAATAAATGGCGCGAGTAACCAGCATAAAAGCGGCAAAACCGACTATTCCGAGTTCAAGAAGCACTTGCAGAAAAAAGTTATTACTTTCCGTTTCCACTGACCAAGGCAAAAGATTTTTGTATTCCAATTTTAAATTGCCCGTGCCTACACCCAAGATGGGATTATGAACAAAGATTTGGTAAGCAGAACGGAACTCCACTATCCGAAAACGAGTATTGGGATCCGTTAAAATTCGCGTTAGACGATCCAAAAATTTATCAGAATAAGCGGCAAGCGGGACAGCGATTATGGCAAGAAGGGCGCAGATTAAAAGGATAGCAAAGAGTTTTTTAATTTTTTGTTTTCTAAAAATATAAACAAAACCGCCCATCAAGGAAAAAATCTCGCCTTTACCAAGGGTCAGGAAAGTAGCCATTCCCCCCAGAATCGTTTCGGCAAAGAGGAGAATTTTCAACCATTTATTGCGGGTAGTTAATAATAAAACATAGGTGAATGGCAGAGTCATAATAATAATGGCCGCAATGTAAACCCATTTTCCTACAGGCGTAATTATCTCTTCACGGGCTAGGGCATAGTCCCCTTGGAAACCACCCAGAGAGAGGACTTTAAAAATTAGCTGGGCAGCGACTAAAAATCCGGTTACAGGGATAGAAAAAAGAGCGATTTTAAAATCCCTTTTGTTTTTGATGAGATTCACGGCTAAAAGCAACGTTAAAGCGTGAAAACCAAGATTGCGCAGGGCAATGACGGCGCGGGAAAGATTATCCGCCCAACCCAAAGATAGGGCAGATAGAAAGATATATAAAAGAAAGCACCCCAGAAGTAAAGGAAATCTTATTTGCTTAAACTGTTTTTGGGCAATGAGCTTCAAGATAAAAAATAAAGTTAAAATAATGACCAAAATTTCAGCGAGGCTTACTTGGTAATACCAATCCTGGATGCGGATGGTGGCTATTTGACCGAAGACAATAGCAGGCGGGATCAGAATAAGGACAAAAACAGGGTTTTTAAAGTAGAGGAAGATGAGGATAGCGAGACCAAAAATTATGCCAAAAATTAAGAGCAAATGCCCCCATTCCTCATTTGTCCAATTAGAAAGCAAGGGTATGAGGATACCGAATAATAAAATAAGTGCGGAAATGAGAAGAATTTTTTTGACCATAGTTTTAAGCTTTACTATACATCAAAAATCAATTTTTGTCAAATAAAATGGTAAAAAAATAGGGCGAGAGTAGAAAAAGAAAATTTATCTTTCCCTTCTCGCCCGAAAGATGTGCTATCCGATATTGACCGAAATTTTTCGGTTATCGGCTCCAGTGTTCGTCACAACACCGTTCGTAAGACTAAACTCAAAGTACCATTTCCCGTCAGCTTGTACCAAGTGCCATAGCTCCACACCGTTGGCATATACCGTGTAGGTATATGCCTCCCGAAGCTGGGAATATACGATAATTCTTAATCTCCCATTTTCCGGATACATAATGTTGAGGTTCCATTCCTTAACAGCACTGTCTCTGGTGCTCTGGTTAAGGTCCATACTCAACTGATCAAGACCTGCTTTATCTGATGATAATTCAACTCTCGCCGTGTTTTTCTCTTGTGCCCTTAAAGCAAATTTGAGCTCTTTTATGTTTGTTGGTGAATCTATGGGGACTTTTTGGACATGACCGTCTGGGGTAAATCTCAATAGAAATGCACCATTCTTGTCTACCTGGTTGAATTCAGTATATCCGCTGTCTGCGGATCCTTTGACTTTGATATTATAGATCGTACTGCCATTTCGGTAGTAAATCCTCATCCAACCCGTGATTACAGTGTATACGTTGGTAGAAAGCCTTCCACCAGTAATCTCAAGGGTTTTAGTGCCCTCGGGATAGTTGGCACCTTCAAAAAGATTACTGTCTATAGAGATACTACTCGCAGCCGCTGGTGCCAGTTTGACGTCGGAATATTTCATATAATCTGGCACCACCAGTTCCATTGTAACTGGTGGAGCGGATTGTACCTCTTTAATATCCGAAATATCTATCCCTTCAAACGGGTTACGCACCTGATCGCAACCGCTCATTAACAATACTATCAGGACCATCAGGCAGGTCAGTGTAATTCTCATTAGATATTCCTCCTTGCAGAAATTTATGGTTCAGGTCAAGAGACCTGAACCAACATGATCTTTACATAATTACCATGGTGAAACTGAGCCGTCCGACCCTACATTAATACGGATTGCGCTTTTGTAGGATTGGTTTGACATCCAGCTTTTATCTTTTTCAACAGCAGCCCAGTTCACATCGGGATCGCCCTCTTGAATACTTTCGCCTGATCTTTTAATCACCATATTGACTTGGTGGTTGCCGGATTTGGCAGGAAGAGATGCTTCATAGTAGCCATCTGTGGTTAATCTTGCCTCATACCCAATCTGCCAACGTGTTTCATCGCCAACAAGATATACTTTTTCTCCTGCTGATGGTTTTCTGTAGAATAGCGATTCAGTAATACCAACGATTACTTTATCGCCCTCCCCTCTTACATAAATGTCACCAGTAGGCTCATTCGTATACTGCACTGTCGTCGTTGCCGCTGACATTGCTGTTGCTGAAGCTGCTGCGGCTGCGGAAGCAGATGCAGATGCTGCGCTTGCTGCTGTTGCCGCTGTGGAGACTACAGGACCCTGTGTGTATATTCCTGGAACGCAATGCCAATTTATTGGTTCGCGTTTTTCCATTTCCAACATCAACGTGCGAGCAGCCATTGCTTTGGTAGCGAGTATCTCATTATTGTTGCATCCCGGGGATGGATATACAGCGCAACCCATCAGAGCCATCATTAGACCTAAAAACATAGACATTAACAGAACAAACAAAAACTTTTTCATTTAAGAAACCTCCTCTTTGCATTCTGAGCATTCTGATCTTGCGAAAAACCGATCGCGACCAAGATCCGATCTTGGTCAAATTTTGGATTTATCTTACCCATTCGTCGGTCTTTCTCTTTTACTAACATTCTCTCCCAAGAAATTTCCAGCCAGAAAGGGAGAAGATTAATTCTGGCATATACACCACCGTCTGGGTGAAGCTCGCTTTCCCAGATTTCGCTTTGGTAATAGGCCCAGGTTGTTTGAAGACCTATTTCCAGAGTTTGTTGAAAATTCACGCCTAGACGTAAACGTAATTCGCTGTCGGTGCCGGGATAACGGATACCGCCGAGCTTACCGAGGTCAAAAGTGGTATAGGCGGCATCAAGACTAAATAAACGGTGCCATGCTCGCATCTGGGCGAGAAATAAATTCGTGTCAAATTCACCGTTCCATTTCAGTTTTAATTCATCGCGCGTCCTGACATTGAACCAAACACTACCTAATCCCCAATTCAGATTAACCTCTGGCACTATAAAAGCGCCCAAGATTATTTCTTGATCCTTTTCTAATCTTGAGAATTGAGGATTCCATTTTTGATAACCTTGGATGTGGACCATTGGTCCTGCATCCAGCGTCATACTCCAAGGCAGGTTAAACGGTTTCTGCATTACTACATACATAACCGTGTTTTCCTCATTGGAGAAATTACGACTATGGATGATATCAAAATATACCGGTTCATCTATTTTCATATGTGCTTCGGTATATAGATATTTCGTCGTGTCTGCATCTGTAAAAACCGTGCCCATCGCCATCAACACACAGACCATTAACACTAATCTTTTCATCAGCTCACCTCCTCATCTTGTAGAATCTTTAGTTCAAATTAAGACACTCCGTCATTGCGAGGGAGGCACAAAGTGCCGACCAAAGCAATCTCGTTTTTATATTACAATGAGATTGCCTGCCCGCCATCGCTTGCGCTTCAGGCGCTAGCGGGCGGGCTTCGTCGGGCTTGAAAGCCCTCCTCGCAATGACGGAAACATCTACTTTGCGGATAATATAGTTCCGCAGAATATGAGTTCAATCATTTTTCAAAGAACAGTCTAAAATTATAACTAAAAAATCATTTTTCAACAATCTTTAAGCCGCCAATGTAATGGTCCGACTTTTTTTCTTCTATCGTGTCGCCATCTTGCACAACCTCCATAACCTCTGTTTTTTCATTTTCCTCTTTTTGCGGTTCTGGGGGCATAATAGGCGTTGGTTTTTGCGGCAGACTTTGGGTTTTCCAAAGAATTATTATCGCGCTAATCGCAAGACCTACGAATAAGCTTAAGATGATGTTCAGTAAAATATTCGGTTTCACAGGCCGCTCCGAGACGAGTGGTGTGTCTAAAACCACGATTCCGACTTCATCTCCTAAATTATAATAAACTTTGCCTTTTTTAGAAAAATTATAAATAATAGCGTTCATAATATTCTTCGCTTGCGAGGCTTCGGGATGGTAGACATTGATTTCAATAATGCTTGTGTCCGTGGAAACACGGGAGCTAACCATTTTAGCCCATTTTTCTCGGAGATCTTTTTCTTTCTTCGGGAAATAGATTAGATCAATCGGAAACCCAGAATTCAAGACATCCTTCATAAAAGAACTGCTTTTTATAATTTTCGCAAACAGCATAGCCAACCTCTCGGCAGACTGGCTTGCTTTATACATATCTAGATCGGCATTTGTCTTTTGGGTAATCAAAATCCGGCCGCTTGCCCTGTAAAGCGGTTTTTGAAAGGAGCTTACGATTAAACTTACCACAATCGTGGCAAGAGTAATAATCGTAATGATGCGCCAGCTTTGGCGGATCCGTTGTAAATATTGTTGATAATTCATAATATTTATGAAATTACACTGTACACTAAATTAAAAAATCTGTCAAGCTTTTTTCTACTTGACAGATTCTTGAGTAAGATAAGCTTTAATTATTCTTTTTCGTCCATTTTACCCAAAATAACTTTTATTTCTAAACTTTTCTCTTCTCTTATGACAGTGAGGGTGATTTCGTCACCTGGTTTATATTTTTGAAGTAAAGTAGTTAGAGAATGATTTTCTTCTATTTCTTGCCCATTAACACGTGTAATAATGTCCATTTCTTTTAAACCCGCCTTTTGCGCTGGGCTACCTGGGAGAATAGGCAGAAGATTGGGATCGCCACTGTAAATGAGAGCTCCCTTTTCGACTGGTAGTTTGTTGAGATTAGCTAATTCAGGGGTGATAGGGATAAGGCGCACTCCAATATAAGGACGGACGATTTTGCCTTCGCGGATCACACTATCAATAGCCGTTTTAACATTATCAACGGGAATGGCGAAGCCGACCAGCTGTCCTTGGCGGTCAATCGCGGTGTTAATGCCTATAACTTGACCTTGAATATTAACAAGCGGTCCTCCGGAATTGCCGGGATTGATCGCCGCATCGGTTTGAATCACATCTTCCAAGCTTTCCGATTGAAACATTCCGTCGCCCGTTTGGATAGAACGTCCGATTGCTGAAACAACTCCTGTTGTGACCGTATTTTGATATTCGCCAAGCGTATTGCCGATAGCAATAACCTTTTGACCCACCTCAAGATCACCGGAATTTCCGAGTTCCGCCACAGGCAAATTCTCCGCTTGAATTTTAATGACGGCAAAATCATTAGAGGGATCGCGAGCCAAAACCTGCGCTTCGTAGTTTTTACCATCGCTGGTAACGACGGTATATTTTGCGCCAGTGTCGGCGACCACGTGCTTATTAGTGGCAATCAAGCCATCGTTGGTTAGAATAAAACCTGTGCCTCCTCCCTTTTGCTGAAAGACATCTCCGAAGAAGCCTCGGGCGTCGCGCGTGCTGATGATACTCACGACGGCCGGGGAGATCTTTTTAACCGCGGCAATGACTCCCGATTCTTCATTAATCACCACCTTCTCATTTTTTTGGATGGTTACTGGTTGGTTGTTTTTGAGAAATTCATAGTGTTCAAAGAAAGGAATTGTGGAGAGATAAGGCAAAATAATCCTGCCTGTTACTATACTCCCTATTCCGCCTGATAAGAATCCCAAAATAATAATCATTAATATAATAAGAAACCATTTAAAAGCAGAATCTTTCTTGATGATTTTTGCTCTTTGACTGCTTGGCGCTTTTGATTTGGGCTTAAAGCGCGCTCGAGTGTTGGTTTGAATAGATTTAATTTGGATGTTTTTGAAGTCGTTCATAATAATTCAAAGTTAAAAGTTTAGAAAGGAAGAAGTCATAAGGTTTGAACTTTAAGATTTAGTTTTTGACTTTTATCTTGGGACCCATTGATTAGACAATAAAACGCTTGAGATTGTAATGATCCCCAGAAGAAAATATATTTTGATTAAACGTCGGGTGAGC
This sequence comes from Candidatus Doudnaibacteriota bacterium, assembly GCA_041644975.1. Classification (GTDB taxonomy): domain Bacteria; phylum Patescibacteriota; class JAQUNI01; order JAQUNI01; family JAQUNI01; genus JAQUNI01. The sequence goes on from JBAZQX010000001.1 coordinate 138,438, forward strand.
ATTTGGCGGGAATAGTATTCCAAAATACCAAGGATGATGTAGATACTTACTATTACAATGATAGCATTGGCGATGTAATTTGTGGGCCAGAAGGTAAGAGACCAGAATATTTGGCTCGCAGTTAAACTCGTGATCAAGGTATAGAGAGCGGCTAGGGAGGGCGTGAAAATCTCACTCAAAAATTGATAAGTCAGAGAGAAGACAATAAGAACAACGATTAAAAGAGCCTGCCAAAGAGGAAAAGACAAAAGATAAATTAAGGCAAAGAGGTTTGCCATTAGAAAAAAGGTAGTGAGTAGGACCAGAGCTTCATTTGTTGTGCACACAATCATTTTCCGTTTATTTTCTTCGGATTTTAAAATCACTTCTTTGTGGGAGTAAAAACGATATTTACTTAAGGTTGCGATGTTATTAAGAACAATTCCTAAAATAATACTCGCGCCGATAATGAAAAAATGTTGCACATAGCTTTTTTGGGCGAGGATAAAAAGAGCGAGAATGCTTAAAGTATAGAAAAGCGGCAAGATTAGATAGACGAGTTGTTTTAATTTTTTTTGACTCAAAAATCCACCCAGATAAAGAGAAGCGAAAAGCACGCATCCTATGATAACGCCAAAAATTTTCCAAAAAATTTCAGGATATTGAACGACGAATTCAAGACCAATCAGCATAGTGAGAGGAGGCAGGATGGTGGCGATTTTAGAAAGCCAGGAAGGCATAGAAATTTCTAATTGACCTAATGTCTAATTAGTCTAATTAACCGTTTCGCGCTTTGGAGGTCCATCTAAGGCGGACAATTACTCGTGTCAAACTTTCGCCTGCCTGCCGGCAGGCTTGGCCTCCAAATTTCGCACGACCTTTAGAAATTATTTAACGTTTCTGGTTAGATATTTAACAATCTCATTTCCTTCTTCTGATAATAACTTTATCTTTGATTTTTTTTGAATTCGGATTTGGGTAACCTTTTCCTGTATCAATTTAAATTCGTTTTGCGCTTTGCGGTCCAGATGCTCTGCCGGAAAGCTTGGCCATGGGGTTATGATTAGATCGCCCTTTTCCTCTAACTCATGATACAATTCTTCCGTGATAAATGGCATAAAGGGATGCAATAGTTTTAAGGTTTCGCGGAGAATCTGGCGCAGGATAAAGCCAACTTCTTTCTGTTCTTCCTTGTTTTCGCTGTAGATTCTTTCTTTGGCAATTTCAAGATACCAATCGCATAATTCATTCCAGAAAAATTTATACAGGCGTTTTGCGGCATAGGCAATTTTGTAGCTTTGCAAATATTGAGTCACTTTTTTAATCGTATAATGCAGGCGGTAGGAAATCCAGCGGTCAGCAAGGTTGTCAGCGCTACGCGCGATCTTGAGAGTGGCAGACCCCTTGTAGTTTTTAATTGGTTGCGTGTTTTCAATGACGAGTTTTGTGGCATTATAAATTTTTGTGACAAAATTGCGGGAAGCGCGGATTTTGTCTTCCATCGCCTGCCGGCTCATCCTGATATCGCGGCCAGGATAGGCAGTTTCCGCCAGGGCAAAACGCAGAGCGTCCGCGGAATATTTTTCAATCATCTCTATCGGATCAACGCCATTACCCAGGGACTTACTCATCTTTTGTCCTTTATCATCGCGGAGCGTGCCATGGATAAAAACAGTTCTGAATGGAACATCGCCCATAAACTTTAGCCCTAAAATAATCATTCGGCAAATCCATAGGTATACAATTCCTGGCGCGGTAACCATTACATCTGAAGGGTAATATTTTTTAAGATCGGCTGTTTCTTTGGGCCAGCCCAGGGTGGAAAATGGCCAAAGACCGGAAGAAAACCAAGTGTCCAAAACGTCAGTTTCTTGGGTAATTTTTTTACTTTTGCAAAGGGGGCATGATTTTGGTTTTTTGGCCGAAACAATGGGCTTATCTGAACAGTCGCAGTAATAAACCGGCATCGGGTGACCCCAGACGATTTGCCGTGAAATGCACCAATCGTGGATTTGAGAAAGCCAATCAAGAGCTTGTTTTTTGTAGCGCTCTGGAAGGAATTGCATTTCCCCCTTTTTGATTGCTTTAATAGCTGGCGCGGCTAATGGTTTCATTTTAACAAACCATTGCACAGAGATCTGCGGTTCCACTACGCTTTTACAACGTTCACAAACCGCGACGTTATGTTTGATATTTTCGATTTGTTTCAAATACCCATCCTCTCTCAAATCTTGAATGATAATCTCGCGAGCTTTGCTTATTGGCAGTCCTTGATATTTCGCGGGAACATTTGTCATTTTACCATTGCGATCAATTACGATAGGCATCGGGAGTTTATGCCGTTCGCCTATTTGATAATCATTGATATCGTGCGCCGGAGTAACTTTCACCGCGCCTGTGCCAAAGTTAGGATCCACTGTTTCATCAGTAATAATGGGAATTTCGCGTTTGACTAAAGGTAAAATAACCTTTTTCCCTATTAATTTTTGATATCTTTTATCTTTTGGATGCACAGCGACAGCAGTATCCCCTAGTATTGTTTCCGGTCTGGTGGTAGCTACAACTATCCTTGATCCTTGATCCTTGATCCTTGATTCTAAAAGAGGATATTCAATATAATATAGTTTTCCTTCGCGTTCTTTATATTCTAATTCTAAATCCGTAATCGCGGTTTCGCACCGCGGGCACCAGTGAACAATATATGGACCTTTGTAAATCAGCCCTTCATTATATAAACGAATAAATTCTTCTTCTACTGCTTTTTTGGGTTCTGGATCAAGGGTAAAACGTTTTTTTGTCCAGTCCGCGGATTCTCCAAGCCTTTGCGATTGTTCCAAAATTTTTTTTTCGTAAATCCGCGCCCATTTCCAAATATATTCCAAAAATTTTTCCCGGCTTAAATCGTTGCGGGTTTCCCCCTCTTCTTTCAGAAGTTTTTTCTCTATTGTTCCTTGCATTTGGATTCCGGCGTGATCAATACCGGGAAGCCAGAGGGTATTAAATCCTTGCATTCTTTTCAGCCGGATTAAAACATCAGTGATGGTATGTTGCAGGGCATGGCCTAAATGCATCTCGCCGGTCAAATTGAGCGGCGGCATAATCATCACAAAAGATTTCCTTTCGGACTGATTGTCAGCCTTAAAATAGCCTTTTTCTAGCCAATATTGGTACCATTTTTTTTCAATTGTTTTAGCGTTGTATTTTTTGTCCATAAGCAAAAAATTGCTTTTTGAGCACATTTATTGTATCTTAAAATCGCTGGATTGACAAGGAGGTGAAGTAAGATGTGGCCGCCACTTTGGAAAAGATATAGAGGGATGTTTGTTATCGTCTTACGGGACGAGAGAAATGTTGTTTTAGCTAAAGAATGTGTTACTTTTTTGAAAAGGAGGTCTCTTAAGAGCTATATCAAGGAGGCCTTACGAAAATCAGGAATGGTCAAAACCAAGTGGCAGCTCCTTAAATTTTATGGGGCAGATGTAATTGTAAGGGTCATTAAAAACCAGGGGTAGTTTTAAAAGCTGCCTCTTTTTATTTTTTATGGTAAAATCAGAAGATCCAAGGAATAATGCAATAAAATAATGAGATCAAAAGAGGTGAAATATCAATATCGCACTTGGTTAGAAATTGACACCAAGGCAATAAAAAATAATTATCAGATTTTTCGCAATTTAATTTTCAAAGACTGCAAGCTTTGCGGTGTGGTCAAATCCAATGCTTACGGCCACGGTTTAGTGGACTTTTCAAAAGAGTTAGAATGTTTGGGCATTGATTTTTTAGCAGTGGATTCTGTTGTGGAGGGTTTGCGTCTAAGAAAAGAGGGCATCAAGACTCCGATTCTGGTTTTAGGATATACTTTACCCTTGTTAGTTAAAAAAGCGGCTATCAATAGTTTAAGTCTAACTATATCTTCTTTTGACGCAGTATACAGCTTACCAAAATTACTGGGGCGCAAGAAAATTAAAATTCACCTTAAATTAGACACGGGAATGCACCGACAAGGGTTTTGCGAAGATGACGCGCAGAAAGTATTAAATTTTTTAAGTAAAAATAAGAGTATAATTTTAGAAGGCACCTATACTCATTTTGCGGCTGCAAAGAATCCGGCGTTCCCGCAAGACACAAAAAAACAGCTTGCTATTTTTCAGAAATGGATTAAAGAATTAAGCGAAAAAGGCTATAAGCCGATTTGTCACGCTGCGGCGACAGCCGGGACTATTCTCTATCCAGAAGCGCGTCTTGATATGGCGCGCGTTGGCATCGGATTGTATGGTTTATGGCCATCCAAAGAAGTAAAAGCCTTTGCGGCAGAGAGATTAAAATTGAAGCCGGCAATGCGATGGAAAACAATAATAGGTGAGATTAAAAATCTTTCCAAAGGCGAACGGATAGGGTATGATTTCACCGAGAGGGTAGATCAAAATTCAAAAATCGCCATCCTGCCTGTAGGCTATTGGCATGGTTATCCGCGCAGTTTATCCAGTATCGGTTATGTTCTGGTCCAAGGGAAAAGATGCAAGATTTTAGGCCGAATTTCTATGGATATGATTATTATTAACATTAGCGATGTTCCTAGAGCAAAAGTCGGCGATGAAGTGTATCTATTGGGCAAAAGCGGTCAGGAAGAAGTTAGCGCGGATGACCTAGCGTATCTTTCTGACACTGTAAATTACGAAATCGTGACAAGGATAAATCCATTGATTAAGAAAGTGTATATTTAATTTTTCGTTGGCAGAGAAAATTATGTCTAAAATTAAAGTTGGCATTTTATTTGGCGGCAAAAGCGCAGAGCACGAGGTTTCTTTGGTTTCTGCGGAATCAGTGATGGGACATCTTAATCAAAATAAATATGAATTGATCCCTATGGGGATTAACCGCGAGGGCAAATGGATTACAGCAGGCGAGCCTCTAAAACATTTAAAGAAGGGTAGACAAGGAGAGGTGCGGAAAAGGGTATTGCCAGCAGTGCACTATAAGGACGTAAAATCCTGTGTTGCCACAAAAGCAGTGGATGTGATTTTTCCGGTTTTACATGGCACTTATGGCGAAGATGGCACTGTTCAAGGCTTTTTGGAATTAGCGGATATCCCATATGTGGGCGCAGGAGTCGCGGCATCGGCAATAGGAATGGACAAGGTTTTGCAGAAAGAGATATTCCGGGCTAAGGGTCTGCCAGTGATTAATTATTTGGTTTTTTGGCGCAAGCGGATTTTAGAAAGGTTAGATCCCCAAGTCGTGAAAGAGATTGAAGAAAAAATCGGCTACCCTTGTTTTACTAAGCCCGCTAATTCAGGTTCTTCGGTAGGTATTTTTAAGGCGCATACAAGGGCCGAGCTTCGGTATATGATTAAAAAAACCGCTCATTTTGACCGCAAGATTATTGTGGAAAAAGCGGTCGCTAATGCCTGTGAAATTGAGGTGGCGGTTTTGGGTAATGATGATCCAGAGGTTTCGGTTTGCGGTGAAATTATCTCTTCCAATGAATTTTATGATTATGAGGCGAAGTATATTGATGGGAAAAGTAAAGCGATTATTCCCGCAAAGATTTCCCAAAAAATAAGTGATGAAATTAGAAAAATCGCGCGAGAAGCCTATCTGGCGATTGACTGCTCTGGAATGGGGCGCGTTGATTTTTTGGTGGATGGAAAAACAAATGAAGTGTATTTAAGTGAAATTAATACAATCCCAGGATTTACCTCCATTTCTATGTATCCTAAACTTTGGCAGGCATCGGGTCTTTCTTATCCGCGGCTTCTGGATAAACTAATTCAGTTGGCTTTAGAAAGATTTCAAGATAAACAAAAAAATGAGACTATGTTAGAGTTAAAAAGTAAGTGGTATCAGTAAACCCCGTTAGAAATTTATTTCTAACGCGGGGTTAATGGTGGCATTAATGGTTCGGCCCCGCTCCGCCGAAGTCCGCCTAAGGCGGACGGAGGCGAGCACGGTTCACCATTAATTCTTAAGCTTTACCGAAGGCAGTAGACTGATTGCGCATTAAAATAAAAAATGGCTAGAATAAGCCATTTTTTAGTCATTCTTTTAAGGACTTATTTCATCCCTTGAATTTCTTTTAATTTGAAATAGTCCCCTTTTATTTTTTCAATTTGAATTTCCGCACCTTTTGCTATAGTTTTTTGATTGAGGAGGTTGAGATTGAATTTTAAATTTAGAGGAGCAATAATGGCTCCGTGCTCTTTAATTTCGCCCAATTCAATTACTATTTTGGTGATTTTTTTTAAATGACTTTTTTGGGCATATTCCAAAGCTTGGTGCAAAATTTTGTTGGCAGCGTGAAAATCGTGCATAAAATTGGTAATTAGTAATCCGTAATCAGTAATTGGTAACTTTCGCCGCTCCGCGGCGAATTGACCCTCCCATTACTGATTACGGATTACTAATTACTGATTACTATATTAATGTACCGCGCAGGTGATGCAGGGATCATAGGCGCGGATGAGCATTTTAATATCGTTTTCTTTTCTACTATTCTCTAAAAATTTTTCCAGATCATTTTCCAAATTCGCTAAAAATTGAGCAGTGGGAGTAATAATATTGCAGTTTTTGATAAAACCCCTCGCATCGATTTCGTAATAATGGAAAAGAAGTCCGCGGGGCGCTTCAGTAACCCCCAATCCCCTGCCCGCCTTCGTTTTGTATTTTTGTATTTTTTCCGCTTTGATTTTAAATTCTGAAAGGATTTTGATTGTTTCTTCCGTCGCATGAATTACTTCAATCATTTGGGCAAGAAGATTATAAAAGATATTATAGCAAGGGAGGGTAAATTCAGCGCGGGCGAGAGCTTTACGCGCAAATGGGTTTAATTTTCTGTAATTTAAATTGATGCGGCTAAGCGCGCCTACAAGATAACTTTCGCGGGCGATTTTTACTTTTTTGATTAAATCTCCTGCCATTTCTTGCTCTTCGTTCGCCTTTTTCAAAAATATTTGGGGGGAGTAAGTTTTATTTTTAGGTAGTTTAATTTGACCATTGTAGAGGGCATATTCTTGTTTGTTGGCTAAGGCGGCAAAAACAGTTAAGCGTTGAAATTCTGGGAAGGTGAGATTATTTAAAAAGTCAAAAAGGTCATTGGCGGTTTCCAGATTTTTTTTCGCGGTATTCAAGATTTTATTGAGCATTCTTCCCGAGGGTAACTTACGAAAGCCGCCGATGGCAGTAGTTGTCGGGTGGATATTGCGGCCGCCGATTGTGTTTAAAATGAGGTTGCCAAAGTCGCGGATTTGGATTGCTTCTCTCGTAATTTTAGGATTGATCTTCACTAAAGTTAAATCGCTTTTTAAATTAAAAAAATCAGAGAGGGCTAAAAAATAGATATGCGTCATATGGCTTTGAATGAATTGGCCGAACAGCATTAGTTTGCGCAGGGTTGTTGTTTGAGGGCTTGCTTTAACGCGCAAAGCCTTCTCTATTGCTTTGATGGCAGTCAAATTGTGGACAGTGGGACAAATGCCGCAGATTCGCGCCGTAATCCAAGGCGCTTCAGTATATTTTCGTCCGATTAATATTCCTTCAATAAGCCTCGCTCCTTCTTTGACCTCCAAACGCGCTTCGCGGATGAGACCATTTTCTAATTTACCCACAAATCCCGCATGACCTTCAATCTTGTTGATTGCGTTGATAGAAATGGTAATTTTTTCTCTAACAGACATGAAAATTTAATGAAAATTGAAAATTATAAATTATTTATCATTTGTTCCCAAAAATTTCCAGAACCCTCTCATACTCTTTATTGCCTAAAAGTTCCTGCATCTTTTCTTCATTCGGTTCATTTACCCTGCCGCGGCAGCCAGTGCAGGGCAAATTACTTTTTAAGCAGATTGCTTCGCACCCACCACGGATCATCGGTCCGAGACAGGGTTTGTCTTCTAAAAGCAGGCAGGGATAATTTTTAATTTGGCATTCATAGCAGACTGGACGATCAGGCAGATGCGGTTTACTGCCAATCGCTACTTGTCTTAAGACTTCTAAAATTTCTTGATTGTTTGGCGGACAGCCGGGAATGACAAAATCTACAGGCACGTAAGCAGATAGGGGTTGAATTTTCCAATTATCAATTTTTTCTCCGGAAGACGGATAAACATATTTTAAGATTTTATCTTTATTGCCGTAATTTTTGATTTTTTGGATATTGCCTAGATGCGCGCAGGCGCCTAGAGCGATCAAGGTTTTAGTTTGTTGACGCAGATTTTTTAGTTTTATTTTTTCCTCTTTCCTGGTGACCGTTCCTTCAATAAATGTAATATCAATGTCTATTTCGTTATTAGCCTTTTTGTCCTCAATAAGATGGAAATCCGCTAATTCAAAATCCTCCAAGACTTTAAAAAAAGTTTGGCCTAAATCTAAAATAGAGAAAAGACAGCCATTGCAAGAGGTGAGCGAAGTAATAATTAAAGTTTTTTTCTTTTTTTTCATCGGAAAAAAGGAATACGTTTTTGAGGGTTGAGGTTAATTTTTATCTTTTTGTCGAGGTCTTGATGTTGATTTTTTTTAATAATGCAACGCGTTAAATCAAATGGGTACATACCGGGTTTTCCAAAATCAATGCATGCAGGGATAGCTTTGCTGATTTTAGCCAAATATTCCAACCTCTCTTGTTCGGCTTTAAGTTTTTTTGAGAGGGAGATTAGATTCGCATTGTTGGCACAATCTATTACCACACCAAAGTGGTGGAAGACATTTTGACCTTTGATTACTTTTAAATTCGGCGGCACAAAAACGTTTTTAAAAATCGTTTTCTTGATGCCATATTGATATTCTAAATCCGCGACACAGTTTCCTTGCTGTTCTTTGATATTAACGAGTTTGCAAAGGGTGAGAATATGGGCTAAGGCATAAGATGGAGAGTAGATGTCCTCAATCTTGTTTTCAGCGATACCTTCGGTGTGGTCTAGGGCAAAACACTCTAAAATATCTTCTTGATCAATCAAAATTTTATTATGTTTTTCCGCGTAGTAACTGATTGTATTGGGAAAGGCGGTAATAATGTAGCGAGAAAGTGTGGCAAGTTTAACCGGTTTATTTTGGATAAACTTTTTTAAATCAACGGTGCTGATGCAAAAGGGGTGCAAAAAAAGCCTACTTACTTTATCAATTGCCTTAGGTGTACATTTTATTTTTTTAAAATAAGGCAGGGTTTTTGCCCTTGCCATATTCAATTTTTGGATGAGACCACCTTTTTTGGCCATAGTTTGTTTTGGAAGACCACAAGATAAAGCCCAAAAATTAAAAGCAGAATTCCTGTTATTTTTAAAGGGATCGCTTTTTCATTGATAAATATCAGAGAGAGAAGAGAAGTAAGGGGCGCGCCGAGGGTCATAATTGCGGCGGCAGTAAAAGCGGGAATGTATTTCAAACCATTATAAAAAGTAGTCACATAACCAAAAAGAATGATGGCGCTAATCACTATCCAAAGATATTGCCATATGGAATAGCCGAGGGTGAGGTGAAACCCGTTGTTTTTGACCAGGAGGAATAATAAGATCAGAATTGCGCCAAAGAACATTCTGCCCCAAGCAACCATGAAGCCTGAAAGACGGGTAAGAACTTTTTTGGCAAGCGCGATTTCAAAAGCCCACATTATTGCAGCTATTAAAATCAGGAGATCGCCGCGATTGAGGCTTTCCGGTTTATATTGAAAGTAGAATATACTGCCCAAAAGCATTATAAAGGCGGCGACTAGTTCATATTTGTTAATCTTTTTTTTCAGAAATAACCAAGAAATCGGCACAAGCCAAATAAACATCGTTTTATGAAAGAAGCTTGCTTGCGCGGCTGAAGTGAGGGTTAAGCCTTTGAAAAAAAGAAGGAAGGGCACAGAGCCGCCTATAAAACCAATTAAGACTAAATTCCACCAATCCCTGCGGGTCAAACTCTGAAATTCCTTGAGCCGATAGATCAGAAAAAGCATAGCCGTTAATAATATGGCAACCAGAATATTTTTTGCGAAGGTAAAAAAGTAGGGCTCAATACCCGACGCCCCCCATTTATTCAGGAAGACGGAGAAACCAGAGATGATGCTTGTAGTTAAAACAAGAAGAATGCCTTTAGTGTATTTCATAAAAGTTAAAAATTGAAAATTAGAAATGAAAAATTGCAATTTAAAATGCAAAATTATTGAACATCAAATTTAAAATATCCTTTGTTTGTTTTTCTGATATTTTTTTAATAATTATTCCATTTTGTTCTAATACCCAATCCCCTGTTTTAATAGAGACCAAAGAAGCGTCAAGTGTTTTGCCCTGCTCATTTATTGCTTTATTTTTTTTTAATCCTATGATTTTTTGGGGAATAGTAAGGCACATATTAAAAGTTAAAAGTCATTTAATTTGAAACTAATATTAGATTACATTTGGTAAATTTTTGATTTCCGCCCACGAAAATACCGGTCCTTCTTTACAGACGTATTTTCCATTCGGGAGCGCACAGTGTTGGCAGATGCCGATGCCGCAGTGCATGCGCCGTTCCAAAGAAAGATAAATCTCATCGTCTTTAAATTTTAATCTTTTCAGCCTCTCCAGAACGAATTTATACATTATCGGCGGTCCCACCACGAGAGCCAGAGCATGTTCAATAGTTTTATATTTATCAAATAAAGTGGTAATCACACCAATATTTCCTTTCCACTGCAACTGGCATTGATCTAGGGTTACTTTAACATCAATTTCCTGCTTTTGCCAAGAAGGAAATTCTTTTTCAAAAATGCGGTATTCCTCGCATTTAGTACCATAGAGGAGCTGAATTTTTTTATAAGAAGCGCGGCGATGTAGAATACTTAAAATTACGGAACGTAAAGGGGCGAGACCAATGCCGCCGGCAACAATGAGTAAATTTTTATGCACTAGCTTTTTCAAGGGAAAACCGTGTCCATAAGGTCCTCTCACGCCCACATAGTCGCCCTGATGCATATGAAAGAGGGCAGAGGTGACAATACCTTTTTCCTGAACCGCGATTTGAAATTGTTTGCTGTCGTATTGGCTGGAGCAAAAGGCGAAAGGCGCTTCACCCACTTTAGGAATAGAGAGTTCTAAAAATTGGCCTGTTTCAAAAGTTGTTTTTTTTTCCGGTTTTAAAGTAAAAACTTTGACTTGAGGGGCATCTAGATACACATCAATAATTTTTGCTTTTTGAGGAAGAAAAGGGTTAAACATAAAATAGGTTCAAAATTTAAACACAAAAATAATTTAGAATCCGGCTCCACCAGGAGTATATATTACTAAAACATATCTTCCTTCAGCATCGGGGGTTAGGCTATAGAACATTGGATCAGAGGCAGGCACTTGATTTTCTACTGTCCAATGTGCATAAATTTTGTAATCAGCGCCATTTGATCTATAAAGATAACAGCTAATAGAAGTTGCGGGGCTTGGATTAGGGTCTACGGGCAAGGTTGTCATATAGGTTGGGGCAAGGTTCGGTATCCAACCAGTTGCTCCGGTATTAGGGTGGCTTCCGTAAGCCGAACAAGCGCCCCACCAGGCGCCACCCGTGGAGGGATAAGCATTGCTGCTATCGTAATAAAGCTCAAGAGCGGTTTGCAGTTGTTTCATAGATGCTCTTCTTTGAGTATCTCTTGCTTTTTTACGAGCACTATTAACAGATACAGTGACGATTGTTGCTAAGAGGCCAATTATCGCAATTACTACGAGAAGTTCAATTAAAGTGAAACCCGTTAGAAATTTATGTTTTTTATTGTGGCCTTCATTACTTCCCGTTATTTCTAATGGGGTAAACCCTTTTTTTTGTGTTTTTTTGTTAAGAGTTTTAATTATATTTTTCATTTGAATTTCTTAATTTTTTCCAGATTTTTTTTAATATTGATTCCCACAGGGCATACTTCAGTACAGCGGCCGCATTGGACGCAACCGACAAAACCGTATTCTTGAGGCATACGGACAAATTTATGGTCATACCAATTATATATTCTTTCCGTTCGATTTTTTAGAAACTTATACTCGCCTGCCACTTCGGAAAATTCAGAGTAAAAACAGTTGCCCCATTCGCGGAATGCTTTGCCGCTGCCTTCGGTTTTTAAATCGTAGCAGTAACACATAGGGCAGACAAGGGTGCATTTGCCGCAAGCAAGGCATTCCCCCCCTAATTTTTTCCAGAATGGGAAACCATAGGAGGCTTTAATTTTTTTCGCTATTTTTTGCAAATAGAGAGAATAGCCTTGGTCTTTAAGGGGGCCTTGATATTCAATATGCTCATAACGTTCTTCCCCAAAACCTTCCAGAATTTTTTGCCCTTCTTCTGATCCCGAAAAAAGACGATAAGAATTATTTTGATTTTGGTCAAAATAAAGATCAAATTTGAGATGATGCAATATTTTATTCTCAAATTCTTGATAAAAAGAGTTTTCATCGGGCACAGGAGAAATTCCACAAATAATACTGTTCCTCAGGTTGGCTTGGAAATAAACATCGCGGCTGAAAATTATGGAATAGTATGTTAAAGCCTCTAAATCAAAGAGAGGGATACCAAGAACAATTCTTTTCTTTTTTTCTTTGTCAGGGGAGTGATATTTTTTATTATAATAAGAATACAGTTTCTCTTTGCCTGGCAGAAAAAGCTTTCGCAAGGGGTAAAAAGGTTTGCGGCTGTATTCAATATCGCGCGAGGATTGGATTTTCCCGAACCGTACAATTCCCCTGCTTTCTTTAGGGGCATAAACTTCAAACCGCAGAAGAAGCCAGTTGATGAATTTTTGGTAAGTGATGGAATCCATTAAAATTTTTTAATTGCTCTAATTGACCTAATTTTCCCGCCTGCGCCCTTCGGGCTTCGGCGGGCAGGTAAATAAATCCCAATACCCAATGTCTAAATCCCAAATAATTTTGGATATTAGTCATTGGGGTTTAGACATTATTTAGGTCAATTCGGACGAAAAAGATTTTATTTTTTACCTTTTTTTAGCTAAATAGTTGAATGCCGAAATCGCAGCTTTCGCTCCTTCGCCCGCGGCAATCACAATCTGCTCATACGGTATGTCCGTGATGTCACCGCAAGCAAAGATGCCTTCTTGGCTTGTTTGGCAGAATCTGTCTATTTTTATTTTGCCCTCATTATTTAATTCTAGTAAGTCTTTAATCAATTCCGTGTTGGGCATACCTCCGATTTCGACAAATACACCATCTATTTTTAAATTTTTAATTGCATTAGTCTTGCTATTTTTTATTTTGGCGCCACGCACAAAATTATCACCATAGATTTCCATAATTTCAGTATTGTTGAGAATTTGCGTTTTTGCTTGTGTTTTTATTTTATCTAAAAGTAAGGGATCACCAGCGCATTTTGATTCTTTTTCAATTAGGTAAACTTGATTTGCGGTTTTTTCCATTTGAATTACCGCTTCTAAACCGCTATTCCCGCTCCCGACAATGGCGACTATCTTATTGGCAAAAAGCGGACCATCGCAAGTGGCGCAATAGGTTACACCTTTGCCTTGGAATTTTTTTTCACCTGGCACGTTTAAAGGCCGCGGTTTTTTACCTATAGCGAGGATTAATGTTTTGGCTTCATACTCTTCTGTTGCGGTTTTCACCACAAAGTGAAGAGATGTTGTTTTGCGAATATCTATTACCCTTTCATTTTTTGTAGTGACGGCAAATTTTTGAAGATGTTCTGTAAATTGTTGGGCCAGTGAAGCGCCGGTTGTGTCTGAAAATCCGGGATAATTTTCAATTTCCCAAGTCTCTAAAATTTGACCGCCAATATTTTCGGTAATAAGCAGAGAGTTTAATTTTTTGCGTGCGGCGTAAATGGCGGCTGAAACTCCGGCAGGGCCTCCGCCGATAATGATTGTGTCATACATATTATTTTGAATAAGGAATCAGGAATAATGAATAATGAATAGAATTATAATAGATATATAAAAATCATAATTCCTTATTCATAATTCATAATTCGTTTTTGGCATTTGGGGCAAAAATGTGCTGATCTGCCGCCGATTTTGACGCGCGCAATTTTTGTTCCACACCTGAAACATGGTTTTCCCGTACGACGATAAATCTTTAGTTTCACTGCATATTGCCCTTTCTCGCCACGAATGTCACGGTAAGTATCTACGCTAGTACCCTGCGCCCTGATAGCATCTCTAAGGATTTTTTTAATACCTATGTAAAGCTTCCTTATTTTTTCATCCGAAATTTTGTTTGCTGGCGTGTTGGGATGAATTACAGCATAAAATAGAACCTCATCTGAATAAATATTTCCTAAGCCACTAATTTTTGACTGGTCTAAAAGGAGAGCCTTAATTTTCGTTCTATTGTGTTGCAGAATATTTTTAAAGTTCTGTAAGATAAATGTTTTGTCAAAGGGTTCTGGTCCTAATTTTTGAATTTTGTCAAAATTATTTTCTATTTGTGTCTTTGGATAAAGCCACATTTGACCAAAGAGGCGCAGGTCATTAAAACGCAGTTCCAGATTCTTGCCCAATTGGAAGATTGCGCGATTAAAAGGATCTTGGGGGTGAGTGGATTTGCGCACAAATAATTGGCCAGTGAGACGAAGATGAATCGCTAAAACCAATCCGCCGGAGAGTTCTAGTAAAATAATCTTACCTCGCCTTTTGACATTTAAAATTTTTTTGCCTTTGATTTGTCTTTGAAAGTCAGCAAGTTTATGCGTTACCGCCATTTTGGGCGCACTGCAAGAAAAATCGGTGATCGTTTTATTTTTAATTTCACGATTAAGTTGGCGGACGATTGTTTCAACTTCGGGAAGTTCAGGCATAAGTCATAGTTATATGTCAATCATTTAACAATTGATATAGTTCCATTCTGGGTATCTATTTTTACCATATCTCCATCTTTTAATACTTTAGTTGCGATTTTGGTGTTAATGATGCAAGGCTTTTTTAACTCACGACTGATTATGGCCGCGTGACTTAGAATGCCCCCATCATCAGCGATAATAGCTTTACATCCTGTAACCAAAGAAATTAACGGTTGGGCCATACGCGGACAGACAAGGATGCAATCCTGCGTAATTTTGGCAGTAATATTTGGCTGATCAGGATTTTTGATGACTAAAATTGTCCCCAAAATAGATTGATTAGTCTTGAATGTTGCGACCCCCTTCAATTCTTGAATATTTGTTGGCAAAATTTTGCTAATAGGTTTTTCCGAAACCAATCCTTTATATTTTTTTATTATTTTTTGGACTTTTTTATATATAGAAATATTACGCATCTTTTTCGCAGAAGATGCTATCTCTTGCAAATGAGTAAAGATACGCTTAGCCTTCTCTCCAATTTCCTCAGAGTGTTTATCTAAATGTTTTTCTATGACCATCAAACTACCACCTACGTCTAATAAAAAAATTTCTTTGTTTTGAGTCAGCGCACTTTTAAGTTTATATTTGAAAGAATGCTGTTTGAGTAAAATAGAAAAATTCCGATCTAGGTAAGGAATTAAATCAAAATTAAAACCAGATTTTTTTTGAAACTTTTTATATTCCCTGTCATATCTACTTTTGTTAGGGATATTTGTTTCTACGCCTATAAGATTTTTATCTACCTGCCAGGGAATTCTTGATGTTCTTACAAAAATGTTAAAATGGCCTGGTCTCAAGCTTTTTTTAATTTTGTATCCCTGCAAAATCTCTGCATAATGCAAAGCCAATATCCAATCCGATGGTCTAATGCCCCATTTCAAAAATATTTGACTGATCTCCAATAATACCTCCTTCAGTGCCTTTAAATTTTCATTATTATTTAATTTCATACTTATTTAGAACCTCTTTTAAACGCTTAACGAAATCTTGCACAAAATTAAATATTTTTCTTTTTTCCATATCGTCGCCAACGCTCTCCTGTTGGTTAATTTTTTCAAAATAATCAATGAACTCTCGAGCAATCTCAAAATCTCCTTTGTTAATAGTATCTCGGCTTCTTTCTTGGGAGGGCCTTATAATCGCCATAACGCCGTAGGTTTCAATAAAATCCTTTAAATCTGGTCTATCTTTCATTATTGCAAGTTCCCTATTAAACTCATTAATAACCTCCTTTAAATATTTAATTTTGCTTTCTATTTGAGGATCCGCCTTTTCCAGCCACTCGGCCAATTCTGGGTCTTCCAGGAGGTGTTCTCTTTTTTTAAACCAAAGGTTCATAAAATTAGGAATATCCTCTACATCAAGATCAGCAAACGGTCTTTTGTTACTATTTTCATAGGGAGTAAAATTGCAAAAAGCGAAAAAAATAGTTGGCTCTTGGTTGACTATTTTGTCGGCGATATACAAACTCCTTTCTATGACATCCCTTTCATTAAATTTTTTATCTTTATCCTTAGTGTACTCCAAAGTGCCGCCAGGACCAATTCTAAAACCGTGTCCTGCTATAGCATTAGTGATTCTATCTATCATCTCTTGCGAAATAGGATGTCTCTTTTGCCAACTTTCGCTGGAAATAACATATCTGGTAGCCTTAGCGCTTTCTATTGCCTCGTCGCCATCAGGATCATAGTCCCAGTCTTTTTTCATTTTCTCTATTAGTTTTTCATCTTGCACTAATCCCGGCTGAATAGCGTCATGGCCTAAACCGGCGATAAAAATGGCTTCCAGCTCTTCCTTATTAGCGCCAAGCATTTTCCCTATCCGCGGTGATTCTTGAGCCACCATTTGCATATGGTTCCATGAGTGGGATTTAGGGATGCCAGAACGGCTCTCCAGCCACATCCTGGTATATCTCTCTGCAACCTCCCGCCATTTTTCTTGGTCAAAAGGCTGTTCTCGCTCAATATTTTCCATATTTTCTATTCCCATATTTAATTCTAACTATTTAATTGGAGGTTAATTTTTTTTGAACAGTTAGTGTTATATTTTTTTCACAATGCCTTTATAAGCATCTACTTCTATCATATCTCCATCCTTAAGTATTTTGGTAGCTATTTTTGTTCCCACCACGCAGGGAATTTCTAGTTCTCGGGAGATGATAGCCGCATGAGATAAGATCCCGCCTTCGTCAGTGACAATAGCGCTTGCTTTGTGGCAAGCCTCTATAAGTTGTGGTTTGGTGCTGCCAGACACCAAGATATCTCCCTTTTGCATCTTTTTTATCTCTTCTTTCTGGGAATTAGAATGGGAATAAATGATTTTTACCCTTCCTTTCACACGACCCGGGCTGACTGGTGTACCTTTTAAAATCATATCATTGTCTACAATAATTTGATCAAGACCTTCTTCTTTAATAATCCGATCCACGTCTTTATTTGTGAATAACTGAAATTTCCCATTATACAACCGAGCAATATATTGAATTTTCCTTTCTTTGATTCTCGGAAGGAAACTTTTTTTATTCCCTTTTAAACAAACTGCCACCTCTTCGGGTAGAAGAAATTTTACATCAAGTTGATTCACATTTAATCTTTTTCCTATTTGCCTAAAGAGTGCTTTAGTATAATAAGCGCCTTTGGTCCAAGCAATGCGAAGATTAATCCTTAAAAGTCCCATCTCTTGCATTGACTTTGTTGTATTGACAATGAGATGGTTGTTATAAATGAGCTTTATAATCCTATGCTTTTTTTCTTCCACTTGAAAAGGAAGCTCCTTGATCTTTCTAATTGATTGCTCCACTTCTTTTAAACTTAATCTTGCTAGATCTGTTTTTAATAATTCTAAATAATAATCTGAGTCTTTAAAAGGTGATTCAAGCGTAGGAAGCCAGCCATATTTTTTAGAATGGGCGCTGATAACTTGTTTAGTATATTTATCATTTAAAATTTCTGCGATCTTTGCACCTTTCAATTTCCGTTTTAGCATTTCCTTCAATATTTTCAGCCAGTCCAGTTCTTCCTTGGTTAACAGATGAGTTTCTGTGGGTTGGGTGAGTTTTTGCAGAAAATAAAGAGCTTGGTTTTCATCTTTGATAATTTTTACTATCTCGTTTTTTAAATAAATCTCGGTAGCTTCAAAGACTTCCGGCTGACTCATATCGTAAGCCACGTAAATATTACGAAAACATTGGAGATATTCTTGATAACAATCTAAAAGCGCTGAATTATTGGTCTTTACTAAGTCAATGCTGCTGAGCTTTTCTAAAAAATTATCCATCTGATCTATGACTTGCCTAGAAAAACTAATATTCCCTGACATCTTTTTTCTATTTAGGGTTACTTTCAACCATTGCTTTTTTAGTTTTTCATTTTCTTGCGACAGCCGATAAAACGAAATTTTAATGCCTTTTGCGATAACTAAAATATTTTTATTTTCAGCCCCCAAAGATTTATGAGCGAAAGTTGACAATGCGGTATAAATACTCATTAGAGAATGACGAGAGTCAAATCTTTTAAGCCATTTATTTTGTTCCATAATAACAGATTTTAATTTGGTCATTCTTTCCCAATCATCACTGCAATGGGCTGGAGGCGCGCGACTTTTTTAGTAATGCCGCACTCCACGAGAGTGTCCACAACTAGGTCAATATCTTTATAGACCATCGGCGCTTCGTCTAAAACCTCGCGCACATTGCGGAAGTTGGTTAGGATTGAACCTAATTTTTGTTCAAATTCTTGGGGGGTGATTGTTCTTTTTGCTTCATTGCGGCTCATCCTGCGGCCAGCGCCGTGATTAACTGAATAAAAGGTCTCCGCCGCGGCTTCGGTGCCCACTAAAATATAGGAAGGCGTAGCCATTGAGCCAGGGACTAAAACAGGGTGACCAGTTTTTTGGTAAATTTTTGGATTTTGGGGGTGTCCGGCAGGTAGTGCTCTAGTCGCGCCTTTGCGGTGGATAAGATATTGTCCGCCTTTTTGAGCAGGTTCAAACTTGGCAATATTATGGGCAACATCATATAAAAGATCCATACCTAACTCTTTTGCTGACTTTCCAAAATGTCTTTCAAAAGCTTCACGGACATAGTGCATAATGAGATGTCGATTCCCAAAAGCAAAGTTGACTGCGGCGGCCATAGCGCTCCAATACTGTTGTCCTGTTTTTGACGTGATAGGCACAGCGGCAAGCTCCTTAGAAGGAATGTGAATACCTTCTTTTTGCGCCTCTTCGGGCATTAATCGCATATAATCATCCCCGATTTGGTGACCAAAACCGCGCGAGCCGCAGTGGATCATTATGCAAATATTACTTTCTTTGAGATCAAATTGGTCGGCTAGTTCTTGGTCGAATATTTTATCAATAACTTGAATATCAATAAAATGGTTGCCTCCCCCTAAAGTCCCGAGCTGGTCGCGACCTCTTTTTTGGGCGCGTTCAGAGACGAACTCCAAAGTGCCCCCAATAAGGCACCCTTCCTCTTCTGTGTGGGAAAGGTCTTCTAGGGAGCCATACCCTTTTTTGACTAAAATTTTAATTCCTTCCTCGGCTACTTCTTTTAAAGCCACATTAGGAAGCACCCCCTGCCAGCCTGATTTTCCTGTTCCCATCGGCACATGTTTCTCAATGTCCTGCATCAAGCCTCTTAATTTAGGTTTATCAATTGTTTTTGTGCCAGAAAGATAGAAGTAGTTAGCGGGGAGATCGGTTTTTATAAGACGCACGCCACAGTTAATATCATAGCCGACTGCTCCAGCCGAGATGAGACCCTTTTTACTATCCATCGCCATTACTCCTCCAATCGGCAGTCCAAAACCTTCATGGATATCCGGCATACCGATTACTGGTTCTAAAACACCAGTAAGGGAAGCGGCGGCGGTTAATTGTTCTAATGAGCGGTCGCTAAAGGTTTCTTTTTTCAACTCTTGCTTAACATAAACCACCGCATCCACAAGCATATCTCCTTGTTTTTTGATGCGGAAACGATTTTTTCCGTCAGGAATTAAATTATATCGCATAGGAAGTAATGAGTAATGAATATTATCGTTATTAAGACCACTTTACTTTACTCATTACGGTTACACATTGCTTATAGTAATCGCTTCTACAGGGCAAGATTTAGCGGTTTCTTCTATATCGCAGGTAGCGCAGCCGTCGTTTTCTATGACTTTAGCCTTAGAGGTTTCATTATCCATTGCAAAGACTTCAGGGCACATTGCGGCGCAAGTGCCGCAACCAATGCATTTTTCTTGATCAAGGGTGATTTTCACGGTTTGTTTTAATTAAGGTTAATCCAATTATAAATCCCCTTCTTTGTGGTTTAAAGAAGATATTATTATTTATTCGACAAAGATATCATTTGCAGGTGGTTTGGCGACAACTACAATCAGAAGGGCAAGTGCATTTTTCTACTGTCTCACCGCAATCGCAAGGACACATTTTTGATTTTTCTTTTGTTTGGTCCTCTTTTGGGGAACCGCAGGAGCCACAACTCATAATTTTAAATCAAAATTTAAAATGTAAAAATTCCCGGCCCGCCTCGCGTTAAATAGTTTACCAATAACTACTCATTTATATCTATTAAATAACATAAATTTGAGAGACAAGTTAAAGGCGAGCGGGGCAGGCAAAATGACAGTTTAAAATTCAAAATGGATTTAATGTAAAATGATTTTGAGTTTTAATTATTTTTTACATTTTACATTGTCTCGCCTGTCATGGCTACGTCAGATCTTCAGACGAGATCTCGTGAAGCGATGATCATTTTACATTTTGATCTTTGATTTTTGAATTTATAATAATTCTATCTATTTTTTCCTTATCAAATTCTGAAATAATTTCTTCTTTGCCATCTTTTTCCACAATAATTACGGGGACGCCCATCTGACCAGTTTTCTGGATCATTTCTTCGGCTGCTTTTTGATCTGCGGCAACATTGACTTCTTCAAAAACAATATTATGTTGTTTTAAATATTCTTTTGCAGTGACACAATGAGGGCAGGCAGGGGTGGAATAGATTTTGACTTTCATAGTTTTAATGTAATTAAAAGATTCCTAATTTTTTAATTTTTTCTAATTGAACGGAAGAGAGCACTTTATGTTTATACATCGCATTGATAATAATTTTGTAGAATTTTTGTCTTCTTCTATGTTGCCAAGTATCTACTTTCTTTTCTAGGAGTAATGTTTCTAAATCTTTTAAGATTCTATCTTGACCGGTTAGGATAGAATCTTTGAATTCGTTAAACTCTTTTTTACTCACAAGTTTTTCTAAATCTTTTTTGGTAGCGAAGTTATCTAAATCTTTTTTGGTAGCAAAAACCTCTTCCATCGCAGGTATGAGAACTTCGCGGATATCTTTAATAGTTAATGGTTTGTTGTCTATGTTTCTGGGCATATTAGTAAAATTAACGCAAGGATATTATAGCATAACTTGATTTTGGCGGGAAGGGAAAGATATTGGTAGCCAGCGACCAGTAACAAATAATTGGTAAGGATTGGGGATGGCAGGTAAAAGTCGGTTATTTTCAATAATACCCTTGTTTGGGTGTCAGTCATTGTCGGATAAAAGCGGGAATTTTGAATTCCCAAATCAAAAAAACAAGAGTTTTTCTTGTCCTTTTTATGGTTTAAGCGACCAAGGTAAAGCTGAAACTTTCCCCTTGACCCGCCTAGACTCGGCGAGGCTGGTAAGGGGGAGGGATATTGTCTTGCCGCACTTTGAAGAAAAATTATTTAAGATAATAAAAAAGGCTTCATACATTTCTATGTGAAGCCTGGAATTGTAAGCGTACAATAAAAGAGCTAACTCGCGAGCAATGCCGCGGGGTCGCTCGCACTCCAATCAACGTCAAGCCAAAAGTAGCCCCAGCTCCACTTGTCGTCGCTGAAACAGAGGTAACGGATACAGAGGTTGTCCCTAGAGGAGCGAATGATGGTTCCCCAGAAGAAGATGTAGCCATTATTATTCTTCCAATCTTCTGGAATGAGGTCTGGATGCTCAAGAAGAGCATCCAGAATGTTGGGATGAAGCACGGGTTTTCCCGAAAGTTCTTTGCGAAGCTCATGCCCGCTCATCCGGCCATGCTTCTGTTGTTCGGATAGATAAAGAATAACCTTGCGACCATCTACATATAATTTGTTCTCGCGCTTCTCGACCTTAACCCACCCGCCACCACTATTCTTTTCAATTTTCGCGTCATCAGAGAGCAGTTTTGGCGGCGCATTAAGATTGACAAGAATAGCTGTTTCGCTCAACACCTTAAATCGTTCTTCATTATTTTCCATTATTATAATTCTCCTTTTTCTTCAATACAAAACAAACAAAACTAATTTAACTAAGTACCATCTCTACTAAATAAACTTCTTATTGATTCTTTCTCTGATAAATCTTAGTCAGCATTTCTGCTAAAATCCCAAAGCTCACCATTTGAAAACCAACAATTATTAGTCGTTGGGAGGCGTTAGATTGTTAAAGGTGCCTTTTATTTGGTGTATGACTATATCATATTTTAAGAAAAAGGTCAATAATTTGGAAGTGTTTTGGCTAAAAAATCGAAAAATGGCTTAAAATAAGCCATTTTATAATAGTTCTCCCTCCCCCAGTACTATATAAGGTACGGGGCAAGCCTAACCTTCCTTTCTCAGGGGAGGAAAACCCTCTTAATCCCCATTGTCAGGGGGATATTTTTTAAATAAATTTTTAGCCATTTGCCAATAAGTATTATTTCCCTGTAATTTTTGCCAGTACCACCATTCAGTGCCCCAAAGATAAACTTTATCAAAGCCGCATTGTTTGCTGTAATCCAAAATTCCTTGAAATTTTTCCGGACTCATTGTTTTAGCTATTATTTCGGGGGCAGCGTTTTTAATATCGCCGCCGTGAATCCAAGGCTCGCCTTGTTGCTCCGAAACAATCACCGGTTTGTTTCCGAATAAGAATTTCATCAAAGCCACTTTGCGTTGGTAAAAAATCGCCGGGATTCGATATTCAGTATAGCCGGCAAAACGATTGTAAACATATTTGTAAAGCGATGTGCCAAAGATGTCAGCGCGGCGATATTCGCCGAGCCAAAGAGAAAATTCGCCTGATGAGGTAAGCATGATAGGACGGGAATCTCGTGCCCGCACAAAGATGATTTCTTCTTCCAAAAACTTTTTATCTCTTTGGGGGCAATCTCCAAAGCTATGAAAGAAAAAGGGTTCATTTTCTACCTGCCAGATTTTAATATGGTCATCATTTTTGTAGCGGTCAATAATTTTTCCAATGAGCGACAAGAGATGCTTTTGCCTTTCTTCCGCGGGAAGAGAAAACGCCCAAGCGGGAATATGGCATTCAGGCCAACGGGGGACTTTTTCCCCAAAGGCGAGGATAATTTCTCCATTCCTTTTGTCAATTTCCGCAATCTGCCAATCTAAATCCGAGAAATCATACTCCCCTTCTTTTTTTTCCAGATCATCCCAATAAGCCATCAAACGAAATTTGCGTGCCCCCAGATCGTCCAAAATTGCGTTTAGAGCGGCTTCCGGATCTAGATTATACTCTCGCATATTTTTTGCGGAAAAGTTGATCCCATATTCCACATTGTTAGCCGGTTGAGGGATGCCGAGCAAAAAATAAGTTAAAATTACTCCCAGTAAACCAATAATTACAGTTATGGATATTATAAAAATTTTCATAGAATAATTTTCGTAACGCATTCTTGAATCGCAAGTTACGCGTTGCAAGTTGCGAGAATTTATTTAAACGCCAAAATCGTCAACCCAAAGGTAATCAGAACTATGGCGATAATTTTTTGCACTTTTTGATTTTGAAATTCCTCGGAAAAAAGGGCAGGAATTTTTTTCGATAGAATCAAAGCGATGATCAGGAGAAAAATGTATTGGACCCCTTGAAGAGCGTTTACTATAATGACCGAGGAAAGAAAAATAGCATAATTCAGCATTATCGCGGAAAGGGCGGCAATAACGCGAATACCCAGATAGCTTAAGCCTACCTTCCTCCCCGCTTTTTGAGGCGCTTTTTTAATTTTTTTACGCCAAGCAGGTATCAAAAAGATAGACAATGCCAGAGCGAGACTCCCTACTTTAATCCAGATAAATCCTACCCAAAACGGGGCCAGATTATAGACATATTTAGTAAGAATAAAGGAAGTCGCAAAACAAAAAGCGGCAGCCAAGCCATACATTACGCCTTGCCTGGAGAAAAGGTTGCGGCGGCGGCGTTCGGCGGTAATCAAAATACCCCCTAGGATTAAAAGATAAAAAGCAATAAATTGATCTCGGTTTAATTTTTCCTGTAAGAAGATGGAACTTAAAACAAAAGTAAAGAGCGGCACCATTGTGCCAATAAAAGGGATGATGCGGGAGGTTGGATTTTTTTCAATCGCCGAAAAAAAGGAGATGAGAGCAATAACAAAAAAAGCGCCAGCGGCAAGGGCGGCGATGACAACTTTCCCTCCCGGCATCTGCCAAGCGAGGGGAAATAAAAATATAGCCAATCCCCCCAAAAGGCCGTTATAAAAAGCGTAGGCTAAAGGAGATTTAACTTCGCGGGATAAAATATATTTGTCGCCTACGGAGACAATAGCGTAAAGGAGATGAGCGGCGATAACTAAGAGAAGCCACATAATATTTCATTGTTTCATTGCTTCATTGTTAAAATTGAATAACAACTGAATAATCGTGCAATGGGAGCAATGGAGTTAGGTGGTGTATTGTTTAATAATGTCAGTATAAACTTGAGCTGAAGGACGAACAGTCCTTTTCTGGGTCTCATAATCAATTCCAATTAAACCAAAACGTGGTGAAAATCCGCGCGCCCATTCAAAATTGTCCATTAAGGACCAATGAAAATAACCGCGAACATCAATATTTTGAGCTATTGCCTTTTGGATCATCTTAATATGTTTAGTGATGAATCGGGCGCGGTATTTATCCTTGCAATCCGCCAAGCCATTTTCGGTGATATAAATGGGCAAATTAATTTTTTTTAATTCCCATAAAATCTGATATAAACCCTCGGGGTATATCTCCCATCCTAAATCCGAGATTGCATTGTTTTGTGTGTCAGAGGTGGTATTTTCCATTTTATAGAAAGGGGGCGCTAATTGAGCTTGAATTTTATAATGGAAATAATAGTTAATGCCTAGGAAATCGTGGCACCCTTTTGTTTTTTTGTAAAATTCATTATTCCAAAATTTTTTTGCTATCTCGCAAGCTAATTTGTCTAAGGGCGAGCTAGCGGCGTCAAAATAAATATAATTCTTCGCAATCCCTACTTGGGCTTCGGGGAGAAGCGCGTGAATTTTTTTGTAGGCTTGCTTGTGGCACTCCGTAAGTCTGTTGATAACCTTTTTATATTGCCAGAAGCTTTTTTTACCCGGCGGCCAGTCGCCTGCTAGATAGCCGTGGCTAGCAAAAACGTTTGGTTCATTGATGGTGATCCAGAAATCAACATAGTCAGAGAATTTTTTGACCACTAATTCCGTAAAACGGGTGAAATAAAAGACGCTTTTGGGATGCAAAAATCCTCCCTTTTTCGCAAGCCATAAAGGCAGGGTGAAATGATGGAGGGTGAGCATTACCTTGAGGCCTTTTTCTCTCAAGGCTTTGAATACCCGCAGGTAGTGATTAATTTCCTTGGTGTTAAAATTGCCTTCTTGAGGTTCAAGGCGGCTCCATTCAATAGATAAACGGTGGGCATTGTGATTCAAATCTTTTGCTCGCTCAAAATCTTCTTGAAATAGATTATAGTGATTACAGGCGAGCCCTGAAGATTCTAGCCCTCTTTTTTGTTCCCATTCCCACCAGTCATTGTTGTAATTACCGCCTTCTACCTGATGTGCCGAAGTCGCTGCACCCCATAAGAAGTTGGGAGGAAAACGGAGCATAAAAATTCAAAAATTAAAATTAAAAATGTAAAATTGCAATGCAAAATTAAAAATTTTGAATTTTAAGTTGTAATTTTTCATTTTGCATTTTTAATTTTTAATTTTATCTAGATTCCCCGAAACAACGCCCCTAAGATTAGAAGCAATGGCGCTCCCATTAATGCCCACATCCCCACTTCAAAATTTACTTTATAGAAAGGCAGGGGTAAAATAGTCCCGAAGATTCCTGTCAAAAGTAAGCCTAAAGCAGCAATCATTGTAATTAAACGCGGGGGGCTAATTAACTTTTTTAGGCTTTTCATATTTTTTTCAATATTGATCCTGACAGAAGTATTACCGTAGAAATAATTAATAAAGAAATTATCAGGATGTCGGGGAAAGAGAACAAAAAATAACCCACCACTCCGGCAGCCCAAAAGAGAATGCTGAAAATTAAAGTCAACAGCTTTGGAGGGTCGGGATGACTTTGAACCAAAACCCAAAAAATCCGCAGATTTTTTGGGACACCTCGGTGTTTAGAGAATAAATTTTCCTTTTTTTTCACCGGATTTTAGAAACTAAAACCAGTTTTCATTAATTCGTCTACTTCGGCTTTAATTTCGAATGGATAATTTTTTAGTTTGTTCTTAACATCCTCCGTGACAATAGAGGTAACTACTTCTGAATCTTCAGGCATTTTAAGCTTACTAAATTCGTTACCCGCGGCTTGAATGTCGGAACCTAATTTAGTTAACGCTTTCATATCATTCTTACGAATAGCGTCGGTCATTTGTACTAAGATTTGATCAAACTTTTCCAACATTTGGATCATTTGAATATGAACATCCTTGTAAATTTCCGGGGGATTAGTTTTATTTAGTTTGCCTAAGCTTTCAGTTAATGTGTTGTGCATCTTGTCAAAAACAGCAATCGCTTCTGCGGGGGTATTAGCTTTGGAATTACCCATGGATTGAAAAGAGGATCCAATTTCCATCCATATCTTTCCGTATTCTGTCCACGTAATCATTTTTGCTGCGGTGTCGCGAGCCATCGTGAAATATTCTTTCATTTTTGCTTCCAGAGCCTTTGCCTTTCTAGGCGCTTTCAGGGCGTTAAGTTGGTACAATTGATTTTCGGAGTCAGTTTTAACGACCATTATTTCAGTCTGCATTTCATCTGGGGTTTTATTTTCTGTTTTGATGTCCAACTTTTCCCATGTCCATTTACTGTTGCTATCTTTCATTATTAAACTTACTTGTTCAGCGTAAGATCTGGTTTGTACTCCTTTTTGCCAGGTATAAGCTGTGACTCCTCCTCCGACCGCAAGGACGGCAGCAACAGCAATACCAATGATGAGAGGTTTTTTCATTTTTTTGTTTTAATTTATTAGATATTTTATAATCAGAGTTTGGAAATATTGTTCGGCCTTCTCCGACCATAGTCGATTGAAAGCTAACTATAGGTCGGAAAAAGTTGCGAATCAATTTTTGCCTTTTCCTTAATATGAATTATAAAACTTTAATGAAGCAATGTCAAACTTCACCCTTCTTTGCGGTGGGGTAGTTGACGGAATGACTAATTACTCCTCCTTCAGAATTGAAACTAAATTCCCCTTGTACATTTTCTCCCGCTAAGACTTTGGGAAGCCAGTAAGGATCATCAGCCCACATCCGAGGGTATGGAATTGCGTTCATCGGTATCCACTGGGGTTTCATTTCATCTGATTCTTGGGGTTCGCCTTCCCATTTATAGATAAGAAAAACATGCACTTCTTGGTTCCAATCTTTATGATCAGAAGCGAAAAATTTTAAAGTCGCTTTTTGCGCGTAGTTTAACGGTTTGACTCCGATTTCTTCCATTGTTTCGCGGACCAAGGCTTCTTCAATAGTTTCTCCCTCTTTTTCTTTAACTTTACCGCCAAAACCATTAAATTTTCCTTGACCGAGGCCTCTTTTTTTCATCGCGAGGAGAATTTGGTCGCCTTTAATAAGATAAGCCAGGGTTGTTTTTCTTAAGTTTTGGTTGCTCATAAATTTGTCATATATGCCGATTAAATGATAAACACGGCGGCGGCAATAGTGGTTGTCCAGAGCCCGTATTTATCGCCTTCCGCAGACTGCACGACATTGGTAGTTTTAAAAATTTTACCGCTCGCTTTATAAATTTGTTTCCTTCCATCCCACGCCATCGCCGCGTTAAATTTCAATCCTAAAGTCGTGGCTAACATCGTCGCGGCTAAATCCTCGGCATAATCCCCCGCTTTCTTGGCTGTTTCACCAAAAGAATGGTGCTCGGAAAGATAACCGTAACCGGTTTGATTCATCGGGAGAGCCAAACCAACGGCGGAGGAAATCAGCCGATTGGGTTCATTAGTATCGCTGCGTGCCATTACGACAAAAGTAATTTGACCGGGTTTCAGCATTGATAATCCTTTGGGCGTAGAAACCAGTTTGCATTTAGGCGGAAAGATACTGGAAACATTCACGAGGTTGCATTTTTCAATTCCGCCTTTACGGAGCGCTAGTTCAAAAGAAGCTAAGTGATCTTTATGTGTACCAACTCCTTTGGTAAAGAAACAGTATTCGGGGATCATATCTATTTTTTTAATATTAGATGAGATTAACGTTAAAACGTTTTAAACTTTGGGCAAGCTCCGACATGGGGAGTCCCACGACATTGGAATAATCTCCTTCAATTTTTTTAATTAAAAGTTCGCCCAAATTTTGAATAGCGTAAGCGCCTGCTTTATCTAATGGTTTTTCAGATTGAATGTAGTTTTCAATTTCTTTTTTGGAAAGATTGCGGAAATAGACTTTTGTTTCCACAACTTTAGAAACAGTTTTTTTATTTTTAGTGTCCAGAATTGTAAAGCCGGTAAAGACCGAATGCTTTTTATTGTTTAACAATTGAAGCATTCTATGGGCGTGTTTTAAGGTTTTGGGTTTACCCAAGATTTTATCTTGATAAACAACCAGCGTGTCCGCGGCAATAATAATCGCGTTTGGGTGTTTTTTAGCCGCCGCCTTTGCTTTTTTAAGCGACAAAAATTTTACCAGCTTTTTAGGTTCTAGTTCGGGATTGATTTTTTCTGTGTAACCGCTGTCTTCCGCTTCAAATTTTAGCCCGATTTTTTCCAAAAGTTCTCTGCGCCGCGGCGAATTGGAAGCAAGGATAATTTTGCGCATATTTTTTGACATATTCCTATTTTACTACAGAAATAAGGAAAAGGAAATAAAAAAAGCAAGCCTTAAGGCTTGCTATGGAGATTGCTTTTTAGAAAGAACTTTGGAATTTATTAAATAATTTTTAATTCTTCCGTGAGTAGCCGCATTACTTCCGCCACGGGATCTTTGGCTTGAGTAATTTGTCTGCCCATCACCGGATGGTTTGAGCCGTCAGTGATCGTTTGAGCGGGTGTGCCCGTTCTTTTTTGATCATCTTTGCCGACCTCTGGCGATCGGATGCCCGGCGTTACCAGTGTCATATCAGAGTAGATTTCCCTTAATTCTTTCACTTCTTCGGGTGAGCAAACTAAGCCGTGAGCCCCGGCGCGTTTAGCGATCGCGGCTAGTATTTTTACTTCTTCTCGAGGTAACCGATTGTATATTTCTATACCGGTTTTTTCGTCTATGGAGGTAAGAACGGTGACCACAAGCACTTTTGTCGGAGTATCTTTAAGACCGTCCACTACCGCTTTGATCATCTCTTCTCCGCCGGAGCCATGGACAGTGACTGCCCAAGGCGGGTTTTCCCGCAGACGTTGGATAATATTATGTGCCGTATTGGGGATATCGTGGATTTTAAGATCTGCCATCACTCTTCCATAAACCTGGAGGTCAGGAATAAGGCTGGCTATTCCAGCGTTGAGCAGTAGGTCGTTTATCTTGAAGATGCAACCTGTAGTGCGTAAGGGATCCATAATACTCAAAGCGGTTTCCCAGTCCATTCCGTCCAAAGCGATAATGAGCGGGTTTTTTTCCTCTAGAGCAGGATCACAGCGTTGCATAATGTTGTGCGTGATTAAATACTTACGCACATCGTGGAGCGTCATCCCAGACCAAACCTCCATTGGGATGTTCTTAGCAGTAAATGTTTTTTTCCATCCCTCCTGGCGGTCTACCAGAACTACCATCGGTAGAACTTCAAGCCCTAAAGAGAGACACTCCTCATAAGGTAGGCTTGCAGAACCTCCTGTTGTGATTACATCGTCTATGATGCAGACATCTTCATTATAAATGGGGTCACCAATTATTCTGGCTTTTGAAACTCTGCCCTCTTTAGCTTCTCCCCTAATTGTAAGATAGGGAATGTTCGTTTGGATGGAGAGAGGTCCGGCAAAACAACTTACAGAATCTGGCACCTCTACAAAACAATCCGGGCTCAAACGCCTTAGGGGGTTGCCATAAACTTCGGTAAGCCAAGATAGAGCTTTAGGATTATTGCGGGCATTACGGAGATTTATATAAACATCTGTCTTTCCTCCGCTCTTTAGAGGAAGTTGCCTTGTGTTATCCGTTTTTATAAGTCCAAAGTGCAATAATTTTGCACACACCTTTTCCTGTTCCCAATACGTTAGCCAATGTGAATCAGAAATTTTCATTTTCTATTCTCCTTTCAACTTAATGCCGTACCGATAATTTCGTTAATGTCCTTGATTCCTTGTTTCTGCAAGTAATTTTCTAATCCTTGAATCACCTCCTCCATCGCTTTTAGATTTGTAAAAGTGGCAGTGCCAATTTCTACTGCTTGGGCGCCAACCATTAAAAACTCTACTACATCTTGCCAAGTCATAATTCCGCCGCAGCCAATAAGCGGCACGCCCAATTTCGCTCGCGCTAATTCATAGATGAACCGCAGGGCGATGGGCCTAATGCTTGGTCCGGATTGGCCGCCAAGCATGATTTGGCCATTAACAAAGCTCAAAGCGGGCATGGTGTTAATGGCCGAGAGAGCATTAGTCCCCGCTTTTACGGCGGCTTCGGCGATTTGGACAATTGAGGTAACCGCGGGAGTGAGTTTCGTAATAATAGGCAAAGAAGTTGTCTTTCTTACCGCACTCACTACTTTAAAAGCAAGCCTCGGGTCTTGACCAAAAAGCATTCCACCTTCTTTTGTGTTCGGGCACGAAATGTTTATTTCCACTGCTGCGATGCCTTCCACTGTATCAAGGATTTTTGCTAGTTTTTGATACTCTTCCACCGTACTGCCGCAGATATTGACAATAACTGGCAGCTTTAGAGTTCTTAAGAAGGGCATCTTTTCTGCAATGAATTTTTTGACTCCCGGGTTTTGCAGACCGATACGGTTGATCATACCCTGGGGTATTTCACAAAGGCGAGGTTGGTCCGCGCCATCTCTTGGTTCTAAAGTAATTCCTTTCGTAATTATGGCGCCCAGAGTATTGAGGTTCACAAGATTAGTAAATTCCTCGCCGTAGCCAAATGTGCCCGAAGCCGGCATCACTGGGTTTTTTAGTTCTATGCCGCCGATATTAACAGCAAGATCTACATTTTTTGTTTTTTCAATAGGACTAGTTGCGGGGCTAGTTATTGTAGTGTCTAGGATTTTTCGTTGAGGGACATACTTATCCCAGACCACTTTTGCGGCATCAAATACTGGGCCATCTTTACAAACCCTTTGGTTGCCAGAAGTTGTGGAAATCGCGCAGCCCAAGCACGCACCTACGCCACATGCCATTATTGTCTCTAAACTTACTTCGCAAGGGATTTGATGCTCTTTTGCGATTTCGGCTACTACTTTTAGCATTGGGCGAGGTCCTACTGCATAGATCATTCTCGTATCAGCTGGTAATTGTTTTGCGGAAAGAGTATTTTCTAGAAGTTCTGTGACTGTTCCCCTATATCCCAGTGACCCATCTTCCGTGGCTATCCTGACCCCCGCTATTTTGTATTCCAAAGGTGGCCAGATGATTGAGAATCCATCTTTTGCCCCTATCAAAAATAGAGGTTCGGGATTTCCGAGAGAGCAGAGCGACCTAGACAGAAAAATTAAGGGCGCGATGCCTATTCCTCCGGCGACAAGGATGGAGTTCTTGATTTCAGAATTGATGGTAAAGCCATTGCCTCCTAATGGTCCTCGGAGATCTAGTATGTCTCCTTCTTGTGCTTGTGCTAGCCACTCTGTACCTGGTCCGACTGTTTTATAAAATAAGGAAATAAAACGCCCTTCTTCCACACCAGCAATGCTAAATGGTCGCCAAAGCAATATTCCTTCCTCACATTTCACAGTGATAAATTGCCCTGGTTTTGCTTCTTTGGCAACTTCTGGACATTCAAGCTTCATTTGATAAACTGCAGGACCCATTTTTTGGTTCTTTAAGACAGTTGCCTTAATCTCGTAAATCATTTATTCTCACCGCCTTGAACGTTAATGTTTTTTAAATGAGCCATCTAAAAAAGTCCAAAGAGACCTCCTCTTCAGACTTTCCAAAAAATATCAATAAGTTTGATCATTTGTGTTTTAATTCCATATTTTCTATTTTCACAAGAGAAAATTTTCCTCCTTGTTTTTCTAGTTCTAATATAGCACAATCTCCTAGATGTGTTAATTCACCTACTTTAATAATTTCGCGCAAAATGCAACGGATAGGGCCGCCGTGGGTGATAATAGCGATAGTATTATGATCCATCGTTGTAATTTTTCGCCAAGTTCTCATCACTCTTTTTTTAAAGTGGGCGTAGGTCTCGGCATCTTTGATGGCGTTGCGATAATCTTTTAGAAGTTCTATTTCTTTCGGGTGCTTTTGAATTGCTTCTCCTTTGTTTATTCCCGTTAAAAAACCATAGTTATTTCTTTCGCGGAGATCTTGAATAGTTTTTATAGGAGTATCTAGAGTATTCTTTAAAATTGTGGCGGTTTCGGCAGCGCGCAAGTAAGGACTTCTGAAAATGATTTCAATTTTTTTGTCTGTAAGTTTTTTAGCCAATGCTTCGGCTTGCTCTTTACCCTTTTCTGTCAGATGATCGTCATAATCGCCGCCATATCTATTTTCAATATCCGAGGTGCTTTCGCCATGGCGGATTAAATAAATTTGCATAATTAATTGTGAATTACAAAACTTCTATAAAATCATAAAATATTCCTCCCCTTGGGAAGCGGGAGGGTGGGGAGGGGTTTTCAAATCATCTAAACTCCCACCCCCTCCCTGCCCGCCATCGCTTCGCTTCAGGCGAGGCGGGCGGGCATCTCCCCCTCGGGCAGGGGGAGCGCCACTCCCACCCCCTCTTTTCTCCCCGCTCAGGGCAGGGGGAGTGAGTCCCATAATTCAGGGTAATTAATATTTTCTTTTTTGAATTTTTTGAATCTTTTTCGCTAAACCTTTAATAATATCAATTTGCATATTTTCCGCTAAAAGCAAAGTAGTAATAACCACATCCGCCATTTCTTCGTCAAGGTGCGATTTTTTTTGTTGAAGTTTAATTTTTCTCTGGAGGTTGTCGGCAGCGAGCACATCTTCATAGAGTTCGCCGAGTTCTTCTCCTATTTTCAGGGCGATGGGGTATTTAATTTGGTGATTACTCTTAAAATGATAAAATTTTAAAAGCCGTTTATGCTCTTTCTTAATGAATTTCAATATTTCTTCTATAGTCATTATAATTCAATAGTTAAATTTTTGAGTTTTAAATAAACATCTTCTTTTGAAAAGGTTGTTTGGCAAGGGGTGATGGAGATATATCCTTTTCTAATCGCATTGCCATCAAATTCCACACTTTTTTCTTTGCTCGCGACCGTGACTGCTGAAGGATGGATATAATAATGCTCTTTGTGATTAATGTTGACAGAGCAAGAATAAAAATCGGTTACCGAAGGCAAGGGTTTGGTAAATTTTACTTCGTTACTTTTTAAGAGCGGCAGATTGATATTCAATAATTCATAGCCCCAGAAATTATTTTTTAAAACCAAGTCAATAATCTCTTTTACTTTCTGCCCCGGGTATTGAAGATAGGACTCAAGATCCATTTTAAGATCGCCATTTTCATACCAACGTTCGGGCGGACAGTTCCAACTTATTGCCAGCCCTTTTTTCGCTATTGGCAAATTTAGGGCGCGAAAGGCGGCGGCATAAGTACCGGAAGACATTATGGCTCCGGTCACATTGGCTCCTAAATTAATCCCTGAAATCACCAAATCAAATATTTCTTGAAAATAATTCCAGGCAAATTCCACCGCGTCGCAAGGAGTGCCGTCAACCCAAATCGCTTTTATACCATTGACCGTAGTTTCGCCCCATCGCACTTTTTGATCAAAGGTTAGCTTACCTCCTACGCCGCTTTGCTGTTTTTTGGTGCCTGCTATTGTGAGTTTATATTGGTCTTTTAGAAAATGAACCAGAAGTTTCGTGCCGATGGAATTATATCCGTCATCGCCAGTAATCAAGATGTTTTTAATTCTTCTTTTATCAGAATCTTCGATTTTCATAAAATAATTTTTTATTTAATAAGATTGAGGAATGATTTCGTGGTAGGCAGAAAATCAAAATGATTAATATCTTCTTTTTTAATCCATTTCAAGTCCTGGATTTTAGGATCATTAAGGTGTAGTTTGCCATTTACGAAACGGCAGTGGTAGGCGTGAAGCGTAATGTGCAAAATATAATTCTGATGTTTCCAAATAGCAAAGATGGGTTCTTTGAACTTTTTTAGAATTTTCACATTAAGTCCTGTCTCCTCCGCGATCTCCCGCAAAAGCGCCTGCCTTGATGTTTCGCCTATTTCTATCTTGCCGCCAGGCACATCCCATTTTAAATGCGCTTTGGGCACTTCAGGGTCAAACCGTTGGCTAATTAGAATTTCCCCTTTCTCATTTTCAATAATCCCAATCACACCGGTTCTTTTCACAATTTGTTTTTGGGTTTTCATAGTATAACGTCATTGCGAGCGAAGCGAAGCAATCACCAGAGAGCAAAGATGGGGCTTGAAGGTTGTGACCCCCACACCAAATATTTTGGTGGTGGTGGGGTTATCTCATAAGTGATTGCCGCCGTCCCGTCTACGGCGGGACTCCTCACAATGACGGAGAATATTTATCGCAACGAATTTAAATCCGCAATAATTTTAGAAATCTTTTTATTTGCTTCCGCGCTATCCTTAACTTCATTATTTTTTAAGGCTTGGAAATAATAAGCGCCAACAATATTCATTTTATGCGCGGCGGCAAAGTAAGCGAGAGCGTGCTCGCAGACTCGCTTGGAATTTTTTATTTTACCACCGCCAACTACAATTGAAACTATTTTTTTATCTTTCAGCAAGCCATTCTCATATAAAAAATTAGTACGATCAATGAAATCTTTTAAAAGACCGCTAACATTGTCAAAGTAGTTAGGAGCGCCAATTATTAAGATATTGGCCCAGAGAATATCTTTAGAAATATTGTCCATATCATCCCGCAATAAGCACCGATTTGTTGTGTCGCAACTAGCGCATCCAATGCAATGCTTTATTTTTTGATTACGCAATAAAATTAACTTTTTATTTTTATTTTTTAATTTGGCATAAATTTTTTGCAAGATGTATTCGGTATTGCCGTGCCGGGGACTGCCAGAAATTAAGAGAAATTGAGGCATAGGGTTGTTGATTAACGCTAGAATGGAGAGTAATTATAGATTATCTTTCTTTTATCTAAAGGTCAATCTTTAAAGCCGACTTTTTAGAATCGTCCATAGACCTTTTAGACCGTCTTGGAAACGAATTTTTTTGCCTTGGGCAAAGGTGCGCGGATAATAATGGATAGGTATCTCTTTGATCTTGATTCCCCTTTTTAATATTTTTGCCGTGATTTCCGCTTCTATTTCAAAGCCATTTGTTCGCAGATTTAAAGATCGCGCTAAAGTAAGGGGCAGCAGCTTATAACATGTGTAGATATCTGTTAACTTTGCGCGGAAAAGAAGGTTGGTAATGCCAGTTAAAATTTGCACTCCCCAAGAGCAACGCAGATAGCCCCCTTGTTTTGGTTTTAAATTGCGGGAGCCATAAATTACAGACGTGTCTTTATCCCGAGACCGTAATAACGCTTCATAATCTTCAGGGTTATATTCTAAATCCGCATCTTGAATAAGAATGAGATTACCCTCCGCTTTACTCAACGCGGTTCTGATTGCTCTTCCTTTGCCTAGATTCTTGGAATGATGGATTAAGCGCAAAGGCAATTGATTTTTGAGTGTTTTTAATATTGTTAATGTG
This sequence comes from Candidatus Doudnaibacteriota bacterium, assembly GCA_041644975.1. Lineage (GTDB taxonomy): Bacteria > Patescibacteriota > JAQUNI01 > JAQUNI01 > JAQUNI01 > JAQUNI01. The sequence goes on from JBAZQX010000001.1 coordinate 174,274, forward strand.
CGGTCAGAAGAGCCGTCATCAATAACAATAATTTCTTTTTCATAATTTAAAGAAGATGCTTGCTGGACCTTTTCTAAAATTTTGGCAATCGTATTTTCTTCATTAAAAATAGGAATGATAATAGAGAGTTTCATATGAAATTTGCCTGTCTCCCGCGAGAAGGCGCTGCTTATGAGTCTTGGGTAGCGTCCATAAGCTTTTTTATTTAGCCTCAAAAATCAAAATCACATCCAGCCAAGAAGGCGCGCGCGGCGGCGTAGGCTCCTCAATTTTCACCAAACTAAAATTAGCTTGCAATTTTTGGCGTAAGATTTCATTCAGAGGATTATCTGTCTTATAGAGTACCCAAATCTTGCGACCGGACACACTTTGCGTTTTTAGTTGCTGAACTAAATCTTCCGCCTCTCGCGTATATTTGTCTTCTTTTTTGAGCATATCCTTTAGATTTTTCCAGCCAGGATGAATGCCCATCTCCGCGGGATAGTAAAACAAACTGAATTTTTTTTTGCCTTGATTCTCGCGGCTGAAATAATAATCAAAAGTGGCGCCGGACAGGTCTGTGGCAATAATCGCATCTTGATCACGTAAGCGGTTGAATAAAGAGAGGCTTATAGTTTTGTCCGTGCTTTGATATTGACGAATAAGATCTTGTTCCGTTACCACTTTTCTGCCAGCAAAGATTACAAGGGTAATGGTTAAAATCGTAAGCAGGAAACGGCTTCTGATTTGGGCAAAGAAATAAGCTAAAAGTAAAAGAAAGGCAGGCAAGACAATTATTTCATAGCGTCCCGCCACATAAGCAGGTTTAAACTCTGAAACAGTAAAAGCCGCGATTAAGGGAAAAAGAAAATATAGGACGAGGCTGGTCCGCGCTATGGTTTTCAGTTGAGGGTCGCGAGTAAGATGCTTCTCGCCTAACCTCGGGCAGGATACTTGAAGTTCCCGCAGAAAAAATATATAAAAACCGGCAATAATCGCAAAAATAAGGTAGGGCCAAAAAACACCGAAGGTTAAATATTGAAAACTTTGCCCTAAAATTTCGATTTTTACTTTACTTATCCAGGCATTTACTCCCATTTGGCTTTGATGGGTGATGATTAGAATATTCGGCACAATTAATAACAGGATCAGGCACATTGTCCCTAAAATTTTCTTAAAAGGCAAAGGATATTTTTTGAGCCGAAAGATGAAAAGGCTTAAAATTTGACTAGCCAGAATTAAAAAGAGCCAAGGATGGGTATAGATACCGGCAAGCGTAGAAAGAAGATAAAAGATGTAAGCGGAAATTTTACCCTCGTCCCAGTCCGTCATGGATGGAAGGCGCGAGGGTAAACCTGTTTTTTGGAAGATGCCGCATCTCTCGCGCCGTAACGCGCTTTGGCGGGCAGGTTGGGTGTTACAAGCGGAATCTCCACGTGCCGTCCTATAGTCCCGTGGAGCTTCACTTTTGCGCGTGATTTTCCAGAAAAAGTAAAAAGAGGCAAGGCCTAAAAAAGCAGCGAGAGTGTAGGGTCGAGTTTGGGTGCCAAACCAGAGCAGGAAATAACTGGTACTGGCGAGGATGCTGGCCAGCAGGCCTGCTTTTGGACTTTGAAAAATTTCCTTGGCGACTTTAAAAATGAACCCGATTAAAACCAAGGCCATACAGGCGGATAAGCTGCGCAAGGCTATCTCACTATTCCCCCAGATCAAACTCCAAATTTTCATCATATAGATGTAAAAAAGAGGGTGACCATCCATAATTGCCTGGCTGTAAATTTGAGGAAAAGGCAGCGCGATAGTCTTGGCTACCGCTGCCTCATCTAGCCAAAGAGCCCTTGCGCCGAGGTGGTCAAAAATAAAAAGCGTAGCCAGAAAAAGGCAGGAGAGCAAGCCTAGAAGGGGCTTATTTTTTATTATTCTCAATTTTAAATCTTTCACGCGGGAGGACAAATTGTTCAATAACTTTTTGATTTTGGGCATCGCGTTTTAAGAAAATGAGGGTGTAATTGTCAACAAAGACTGGCGCCCAAGCAGGATCTTCAACGCGCTCGACTAAAAATTTTTGCGTCCAAGGAGTGAGGTCGTGATAAGCAAAGATGATCGCGTTAAAATTGTATTTTCGTTCTTGCGCTTGCCAGATTTCTTTTTTTTCCTGCATAGGAATATAGACTTCTTTAAAGAAAGAAGCAGGGTAAGCCTCTGGTCTGTTGTCAACGAAGATACGTTCCCGCGGATAAAGGTGAAAAATTAGGTAACTTCCAATGTCATAATTATTAAAAATAGGTCCTCTAATTTTTTCCTTTTGCAGAAATTCTGCCGCCGCGTTATTTTTTTGGGAAAGGCCTAAACGGACATTGTAATTTATTTGGCATTTGGGGTCGGATAGAAAGAAAATCAAAATAAAAATAGCAGTGAGGACATACGCGATTTTAAAGGACCAAGAATGGGATGAAATCCGAGACGCAAGAATATTCTTTAAGTTAATCGCCAAGATGGGCAGAGTAAAAAGCCCAAAAAGCGTAAAATTGCGCAAAGCCCACCAACCCATGAAACTAAAAATCGCGGCAAGGCAGAAAAGGGGCAATGAGAATTTATGGCGATTAAAGATTAACAAGATAACAAAGCTTAAAATAAGCAAGCCGAGGATGATTTCAAAGAGCAAGAGATTAGGATTTTGCAATCCGTATTTTTCTAAAAAAATCACGGATTTATTTTCTAAAATCTCATAGCCATAATTTTGAAAAATTTTGAACGGATAGATTGCTCCTTTAACAAAAAATGGGTTAATAAGGCTTGCAAGGCAAACCAAAATTAAGATAAGACCGATTTTTTTGATTTTTTGGGGGGAGAAAAAAATAAGCCTTTCTAATAAAAAAACGGCGATTAAAACCGGTCCTAGGAAAAAATAAATATGGGTGTTGACCCAGAGGATTTGAATGATCGGCAGGAGAAAAAGCCATTTGAAGGGAAGCCGACCCTTTCGGTATTCCCAAAGCAGCCAAAAAAACAAACTTACGAAAAGATAGGTGAAGATTTCCGGCCGCACTTCGCCGCGCTCTGCAATAAGAGGAAGGACTAAAAAAGAAATTATGCTCGCGAGGCCTAGACCTGCCTCTTTTTTAGTTAGAATGAAAAAGAGCGTGAAGATGATAAAGCTCGCAACAACATAGAAAAGATGCAGGCCGGCAAAACCCGTAAGTTGCAAAACAAGGTAAAAAATCACCGCGCTGCCCCAATGGTGGTTTGTGAAAGGGAAATCGGGATAAGTGTAAGAATAATAATTTTCAAAAAGATGTTGAAAATCGCCCTGCAGGATAAGCTCGCCATTTTTCAGGTGCCGCCCTAAGTCTGCCGTGGTTAAATCAATGGGGCGAATTAAAAAAAGAGAGTACCAAATAAGCAAAAGAAATAAGACAAAAATAAATTTCTTTTTTTGGATAAAGAAATCTGTAATTTTTGGCATTGGTTTTTGAATTTACCCAACTCACCAGTCCGCCTTAGGCGGACTGACTGACGGGCCACGGGCGTGAGCCCGTGGAGCTTCATATTTCAATCCCTATCGGGCAATGATCCGAACCCATTACTTTAGGAAGGATGAAAGCTTTTTTCAAATGCGGAGCAAGCGGTTTAGAGATGAAGGCGTAATCAATCCGCCAACCGAGGTTGCGAGAACGGGCGTTGTAAAAATAGGGCCACCAAGTATAATGGCTACCTCCCTCGCGATGAAGTTCGCGGAAAGTGTCTGTGAAACCTAGAGCGATGATTTTGTCTATCTGTTCTCGCTCTAGGCTCGTGAACATAGTATTATTTTGGTTGTCTTTAGGTCGGGCAAGGTCAATTTCTTGATGCGCGATATTAAAATCGCCGATCAAGACCACCTTTTTGTCCTTTAGTCGTTTTAAATATCGCAAAAGGCATTTATAGACCTGAAGTTTGTAATCCAAATTTTCTTTTTGTCTTCCGCCGTGGGGAAGATACAGGTTAATCAAAATAAACCTCGGATAATGCAATTCCAGTATTCTTCCTTCTGAATCAAATCTTCTTAAATCCAAGTTTATTTTTATCCTATTCGGTTTTTGTTTGGTATAAATAAGAGTACCTGCATAGCCTTTGCGGCGCGCGGGATTCACATAGACGAGGTAATCGGCGGGGGCAAGTAAATCCGGGGGAATTTGATTTTTTTGAGCTTTAATTTCTTGCAGGCAAACAATATCCGCCAGGCTTCGGGTTAGCCACCCAGAAAAATTCTTTTTATAAACCGCCCGGATACCGTTAACATTCCAAGAAATAATTTTCATAAAATTATCCCTTAAAAATTTTCAATAAATCTTTTAAAGAATAAATCGTAAAATCAATAATATTTTTCGGAATCTCTTTGCGCTGGTTCAAGTTATAAAATATGGTTGTCATTCCTAATTTTTTGGCAGTGGCTAAACTCCTTTCTATATTATCGTCAATCATTGCCGATTCTTCGGGTTTGGCTTTTGCGTCGCGCAAGACGGCTTGAAAAAAATCAGGGTCGGGCTTGAATAAATTATATTCTTCCGAGATGCCTACATACTGGAAATAGGATAATAGTCCTCCTCCTGATAATTTTTCTTTTATTTCCGGCGCTTGATTGGCAATGATTCCGAGATGAAAGCGAGAAGATAATCTTTGCACCACAGGGAGGGCTTCGGGTCGGATGGGCGTAATTTGATCATATTCCATTTTCTCCTTAGCTCGCTTGGCTTTGAGTTCTGTATAAGCCTTTTCTGCTTTCTTTTGGTTTTTTAATATTATTTGGAAAGTATTTAGGACTAAACTACCTGTTTTTCCACTTGCTTTAATACTAGCCCCGAGGAGTGCAATAGGCGTAATTTTTTGGTGATAACGTTGCAAAATTGTTATCATATTTTTTATAAGCCAGTTTTCATAGCGAGTTTTGTCTATCAAAACCCCGCCGACATCAAAGAAAATCCAGTTTAATTTTTGTCTATTAGTTGTTTGCGGCACGAAATTATTATAAAATGAGATTATATAGATGCTAAAGTGTAAATAGAAATATATGTGGGACACTATCGCGCAAATTGGGATTACGGTTTTCGGGATCGCGGCGATTATTCTCGTCGGCAGAAAGAATAAATGGGGATTTGTTTTTGGTCTTGCCTCCCAACCTTTTTGGTGGATCACCGCGATTATTAACCACCAATGGGGAATCGTTTTCCTTAATGTTGCTTATACCTTGAGCTGGGGGTATGGGTTATATCAGTGGTTTTGGAAAGAGAAGAAAAAGGAGGAAAGAATTAACCTCTCCCCTGATAAGGGGAGATAAGAGAGGGGTTCATTACAAGATAACCCCTCTACCCCCCTTATCAGGGGAGATAGTTAGTGCGAGATTTTATGCTCCGTGTTTAATTTCGATTACATCTCCATCTTGGATAACGTATTCTTTGCCCTCGGTCCGCATTAGCCCCTTGGCGCGGGCTTCGGAAAAGCCTCCGGCGTTCACTAAATCCTGCCAGTTAATTACCTCGGCGCGGATAAAGTTTTTTTCAAAGTCGCTATGAATTACGCCGCCCGCTTGAGGGGCTTTAGCGCCCCGCACAATAGTCCAAGCGCGCGTTTCATCTTCTCCGGTTGTCAGAAAGGTAATGAGATTTAAAAGAGCGTAGGCTTTTTTGATTAAAATATCCATTTCCGATTCTTCGGGTAGTCCAAGCGCGGCGCGCTCTTCCGCGTTTAAATCACCGGCTTCAAATTCATTTTTAATATTCATAATAAGATAAGGCCAGTTTTTCTCTTGAAACTTTTTTAATATTTCTAATGATACTTCTTTTGCTTCGCCGTTCAAAAGATACAGCCTGGGTTTCAGCGTCAGGAGCTGATATTCTTGGATTAAAGGTAATTCTTCTGGGGTAAAACTAAAGCTTTGTTCGGTTAAGATTTTACCCTGCTCAAGGAGATTTTTTATTTTTTTAAAAAGATTGTGTTTATTGACCGCCTCTTTATTTCCAGTCTTCGCTTCCCTATCCGCTCTCTCTAGAATTTTATTTACTGTGTCTAAATCTTTTAAGATTAGCTCTAAATCCAGAGTCTCCTTTTCTTTAATAGGGTCAACAATGTTTTGCGTGTTTGCGACGTTTTCATTCTTAA
>JBAZQX010000011.1:0-37059 GCA_041644975.1 Candidatus Doudnaibacteriota bacterium
ATTTAGAATTTAAAATTATATTTTTTTATCTTTCTTCTTAACCATAAAGTAATAAATCAGCGCGCCGAGCCAGTAGGTGAACACCAGAACCAAGACCCAGATAATTTTTTCATTTTCTTTTGCGGCTGGGAAGTCTCTTTTTAAAAGGTCCACGAGCATCCAAATCCAAAAAATCGTTCCGCCGATAACGAATAGAGCAATTACGCTCCAGATGAAGAAGACAAAAAGAAATGGGAGGAAGAAGAGGGGGAGGGGGTTGAAGTTTGCGATAGTTTTCATATAGGATGTCGTTCGCGAACGACATCCTAAATAAGTTGATTTTTTTAGAAAATATGATAAGATAAGTTGTTCTTTTGTGTTATTCCTTGAATCTACAGTTTTCTCATTTTTTGCGAAAGGAGTTTTAAGAATGTCAGCTGAATATTTAGACTTGGTGGCTACGGGGTTGGTAAGGAAAGAATTGAGCTCTGATTCTCGCGATCATCTCGGTGAAGCGCTCCTGGATTTAGTGGAGAAGCCCTTTGATTATTTCATTCCCGATGGTTTTGGTTTTGGCAGTGTGGGCGGCACGGCGGTAATTGACGAAATTTATATTGATTCCGAGCATAATGTCTACATTTTTTCTGAAGGTTTTTCCACTTGGAAGGGGGTTTTTTTTCCCGCCTTGAAGTTTCCCCATCGCGGGAAGAGATGGCAGTTTGTGTATCATACAAGTCCTTTTGGCGCGGAAGAGCAGGTGATTTCTTCAGATGTTCGTTTCGGCGACCAGCCAAAGATGGAAATCTATGAATTGAAAGACATTCAGGGATTAGGGAATAATCTTACTCGGCGTTATTTCTATTGCCTTTATCGGCTTTCTATTTCGGGTAAAACGATTGCGGGGATGTTCCGAAGCCGCGTGACGCAGGTGGCGTGCGATGGAGAGAATGGACATCTGCTCTTAAATTTCGCGCCTAAAATCCAGAAGCCCACCATGTTTTTCCAGTACTTAAGTTTATACAAAGGAAGCAATCCTCATATGAGTTTGTGCTATTATTATTCTCCCTATTTGGAAAAACCTTGGGAGCAGGACGTGGAAATTTATTTTTATACTCCCGCAATTTAACCCTAATAAAAATAGGGTTTTTTTTATCCCGCACCTTTTTGAAGAATACCCTTTTGGCTTGGCTAGCGAGGATGAATGGGTATTAAAAAGATCCTTACCTTCCGAGGTCTTTATACTCCGCTGGCAAAGGTGCGGGATTTATTTTACCTTTGCCATTGTTTTGACGCATTTCGCGCAAGCTAAAATCTGCTTGTTTTTCAAAGTGATTTTTTGCAAATTTAATTTTTGCATTCTTTTGGTCGCGATATTGGAATGGCTGCGGCTGTAACCCATACGGGGTTTACGTCCGCAAATCTGGCAGAACATCATAAAATTATTCTTTAATAGAGTAAGATGCTAAGGTTAAATTAACATTCTTTTGCCCAATTTGCAAGGCTTATTCCTTTATGTTAAAATAAAAACTATCTTCTCGATTTAAAATTATTTTTTTATTTAATGTTTTTATTTTCTTTTTTGTCTGAACCGATTATGTTTTTGGCTTGGCTGGTCGCAATGGCGATTTCGGTGACCCTGCATGAATTTGCCCACGCCCTCTCCGCTTATCTTCAGGGGGACGCGACCGCGAAATACAGCGGACGCTTGAGCCTCAATCCTTTAAGACATCTTGATTTATGGGGGACATTGATGTTGCTTTTGGTTGGTTTTGGCTGGGGTAAGCCCGTACCTTACAATCCTTACAATTTAAGAAACCAGAAGTGGGGACCCTCTATCGTCGCTCTCGCAGGTCCGGGAGCCAATCTTTTTTTGATTCTTTTTTTTGGTTTGATCCTGAAAATATTGGTAGTGGGTGGAGTTTTAGATGTGGGCAATATGCTCTATATTTTGATAGAAATGATTATCATTTTAAACGCGGTTTGGTTTACGTTTAATCTCATCCCAATTCCTCCTCTAGATGGTTCTAAATTGCTTTTCGCGATTTTGCCTCGCCGTTTTGACCATTGGAAAATATTTCTCGCTGTCAGAGGTCCTTTGATTTTAATCTTTTTGATTATTTTGGATCGCCTGCTTAATCTTTCTCTATTGGAATCGCTTTTCAACTTGGTAATCCGTGCTGTGGCGGGTATGTTTGGGTTATCCCTGTTGTAAGGATTTGACTCTTCTGTTTTCTTGTGCTATTTTTGATATAGGATTCGCTTTTTTAGCGCAAGATTTTAGTTTACCCCGTTAGAGAAAGCTCATCCCGTCACAAATTTATTTGTGAATGGGACACGCCGACCTGTCTGACGGTAGATCTATCTATAGGCAGGTGGGGTCACTAAAGAGAACCGTTTCTGAAAGTTCACCTCGTGAAGAGAATAAAGTTCTCTAACCCCGTTTAGAAATTTATTTCTAACGGGGCTAATGGGGTTTATCTTTTAATTTTTGAATCCATCACCTATTTTTTATGCCCACCATTTCTCAACTAGTTCGCAAAGGGCGCAAAACTAAAATAAGGAAATTTAAAACACCGGCTTTGCATCGGACTTTTAATGCTATTCGCCGTCGGGGAAGAATGGAATCCATAGGGAGTCCATTTAAAAGAGGGGTTTGCGTTAAAGTTTTTACCACTACTCCCAAAAAACCTAATTCGGCTTTGCGCAAGGTAGCGAGAGTGCGTTTGACTAATGGAATGGAAGTGACCGCTTATATTCCGGGCGAGGGTCATAACCTGCAAGAACACTCTATAGTTTTAATTCGCGGCGGCAGAGTGAAAGATTTGCCCGGCGTGCGTTATCACGTTGTGCGGGGGATTTTAGACACGGAAGGCGTGCAAGGCCGCAAACAAGGCCGCTCCCGCTACGGCGCCAAGAAGATAAGCGAGACAAAGAAAGAAGAATAATATTTATTATTTTTTACTTATTACTTATTACTTAATTTCGTGCCTCGAAGAAAAAGAAAATTCAAAAGAGATATTTTGCCGGATCCCAAATATAATAGTGTTACGGTCGCGCGTTTCATTAATCATCTGATGCAGAGAGGAAAGAAATCGGTAGCAGAGGGAATACTGTATCGCGCTTTGGACATTGTGGCGGAGAAAACCAAGAAAGATTCCTTGGAGATTTTTGATTTAGCGCTCAAAAATGTGGCTCCGGTTTTAGAAGTGAAATCCAAAAGAATCGGAGGGGCGAATTATCAAATTCCCGTGGAGGTGAGGATGCCGCGCAAGATGACTCTCGCCATGCGTTGGATTATCGGGGTTGCTCGCTTGCGCAAAGGAAAGCCGATGGCTGAAAAACTCGCCGAGGAACTCATTACCGCGTCCAAGCGCGAAGGCGAGGCAATGCGGAAACGAGAAAACATTCAAAGAATGGCCGATGCCAATCGCGCCTTTGCCCATTTTGCTTAATTATTTAAGGTTTCCCATAAAAGCGAAACCTTTACGGGTATCTTATAAAAGGGGGATTTTAAAAATTAAAAAGAAAAAAATGAGAAAGAGAATCTTATCTTGCCTTTCCGCGAGTGCGGTCGCGCTCGCAGGGAACACTGCCTTAGCGCAATCTACAAGTTATGATTATGAAAGTACTGTCGCGACGGGCATGGGTGTCGGACTGATAATTTTCTGGATTGTGGGTATGATTATTGGTTTGTTGTTTTTCATCTTGTGGATTTTGATGCTCGTTGACTGCATTAAGCGAGATTTCGCCCAGAAGACTTTGTGGATTATCCTCCTCATTGTTTTGGGTTGGATTGGCGCCGTGGCTTACTATTTTGCCGTCAAAAGAAAGAACATTACTGGCGGACCGGTGACTCCTTCGCAAACCATGCCACCTCAAGCATCTTCTGAACCTCAATCACCACCATCTTCTCCTACCGCGCCTACGGTTTAATTGATGTTTTTAAGAGAAAGAGGATAAATTTTGAGGTAATGGCGGGTTTTATAGAACTTTAAGATTTTCGAGTTTTTTAGATTTATTCTCGGATTGACCCTGTTAGAAACACGCCTCGCAACTAGGCTAGCGGTTAGGCAGAAATATAGATAACTGGTGCGGTTGGGTTTCATACCCCGCACGAGTTTCTAACGGGGTTGATTTTTGGTACTTATCAGTTAAATTATCTTTTGAGTATTTTTGTTTTGCAAAAAAATTAAATTGCAACTTTTAACTTTTCACTTTTAACTTTTAACTTATTTTTCGTGCCTCGTCTAACACCTATAGAGAGAATTCGCAATATTGGCATCATTGCCCACATTGATGCTGGAAAAACAACCGTTTCGGAACGGGTTCTTTATTATACGGGTAAAAAACACAAAGTGGGTGAGGTGCATGAAGGAAAAGCAGAAATGGATTGGATGGCGCAAGAAAAAGAAAGGGGTATTACTATTACTTCCGCGGCAACTACTTGCTCTTGGAAGGCGGGAGCGAAGGGCGAACCCCATCAGATTAATTTAATTGATACGCCGGGGCACATTGATTTCACAGCCGAGGTGCAGCGCTCCTTGCGCGTGCTGGACGGAGGCATTGTAGTTTTTGACGGTGTCGCGGGCGTAGAGCCGCAATCGGAAACCGTTTGGCATCAGGCGGAGAAATTCCAGGTGCCGCGGATGTGCTTTATTAATAAAATGGACCGCACCGGCGCTGATTTTAAAGCCGATCTTAGTTCCATTCGCGAACGGTTGACCAAAGATATTGCCGTGATTCAAATTCCTATCGGGGCGGAAGACAGATTCGAAGGCGTGATTGATTTAATTAAGAATAAAGCTATTTATTTTAAAGGAGACTTGGGTGAGAAGATAGAGGAAGGGGAGATTCCCTCTGCTTGGGCCGGGGAAGCTGAACGATATCGGCGAGAGATGGTGGAAAAGATTGCCAGCGAGGATGATGCTTTAATTGAAAAGTTTTTGGAGGGTGGGGAAATTACAGAAGAAGAATTAAAGAAAACTCTGCGCCAAGCAACAATCGCGGGCAAACTGGTACCGGTGCTTTGCGGTTCGGCTTTAAAAAATAAAGGGATTCAACCTCTGCTTGACGCCGTCATTTTTTATCTTCCTTCTCCTTCGGATTTGCCTCCTGTTGCTGGTTACGAACCCGAGGCATTAAGAGGGCAGGGTGAGCGGACGGAAAAAACAGAAGAGCGTAAGGCGGATGACAACGCACCTTTTGCCGCTCTCGCTTTTAAGATTGCCAGCGATCTTTTCGTGGGCAAGCTGATCTTTTTTCGTATTTACTCTGGCCATCTAGAGGCTGGATCTTACATTTTAAACACTTCTTCCGGAAAGAAAGAGAGACTGGGAAGGATTTTAAGAATGCACGCGAATCATCGGGAAGAAGTAAAGGAGATGTTTACCGGCGAAATCGCCGCCGCGGTGGGTTTAAAAGAGACCACCACCGGCGATACCTTATGCGATCCTGATCATCCCATTGTTTTGGAAAAGATTACTTTTCCCGAGCCCGTGATTTCCATTGCCATTGAACCAAAGACCAAAGCCGACCAAGAGAAGATGGGTTTATCCTTGCACGCTCTATCGGAAGAGGATCCCACTTTTCGTGTGCGGAGCGACGAGGAGACGGGTCAGACGATTATTTCAGGAATGGGAGAACTGCATTTGGAGATTATTGTAGATCGGATGCAAAGAGAATTTAATGTCGCGGCTAATGTCGGCAAGCCTCAAGTTGCTTATCGCGAAACCATCCGCAAGAAGGCGGAGGCAGAAGGAAAATATATCCGTCAGTCAGGAGGCCGCGGTCAATATGGTCATGTTTGGTTGCGCGTGGAGCCCCTCCCAAGCGGCAAGGGTTTTGAGTTTGTGAACGCGATCAGGGGCGGCGTCATTCCTCAAGAATTTATTCCCGCTGTGGGAAAGGGCGTCAAGGAAGCGTTAGGGAACGGGGTGCTCGCGGGTTATCCAGTGGTGGATCTTTCGGTTACGCTTTATGATGGTTCGTTTCACGAGGTGGACTCTTCGGAAGCCGCTTTTCATATCGCGGGTTCTATCGCGGTGCAGGAGGCGGTGAGGCGAGCGGAAGTTCACCTTTTGGAGCCAATTATGAAGATAGAAGCGGTGACGCCAGAGAAATTTATGGGTGATGTGATTGGTGATTTGAATTCCAGGCGCGCTCATATCGCAGAGATGTCGGACCGCGGGCAGGCAAAGGTTATTGACGCGCTTGTTCCCTTGGCAGAAATGTTTGGTTATGCTACGATATTAAGATCTTTAACCCAGGGCCGCGCTAATTACACAATGGAATTTGATCATTACGCGGAGGTGCCGCGCCACATTGCGGAACAGATTATTGGGGAGAAGAGCGAGAAAAAATAACTATGTTTAAAAATATGCCTGATTTCAAAAAGATTGCCGAGATGCTCAAGGAAAAGAATGCCCGAGAACGTTATGTGATTGTGGAGAAGGGAGAGCCGAGGTGGGTAGTTTTGAGCATGCAGGATTATGAAGATTTGACCCGAAAAAAAGATGCGGCTCACGATCAAGAAGATCAAATGGTTGTTGAAGAGAGAATTGAGGAGGAACTTGCCTCTTATCAAGCCGAGGCAGAACAAGAAGAAGGGGAAATGATGTCCAAAGGCGCTTCCGCAGAAATTCAAGAACCCGAGCTTTATTTTGAGATAGTGGAGGAGAAAGAGATGCCAGGGTGCTCGGATTTATCCACAACTTCGGAAGCAAAGAGGAAAATGGAATGGAACGACATTCCGTTTTGAAGGAAGGGCTAAAATTAGGCAAAAAACAAGAGACTCTTTTTATTTTCGGCTAAAATTAGGCAAAAACAGCTGAAGATTAAGGATAGAAATAACCCTTCTTGACATTGAGAGCAATTTAGTTTAAAATGATTTTAGATTTGCATCCTCCAAGTATGGATGACGGATTTCAAGCCTCATAAAAAATTAATACTGCACCCTCTTTCATGTTTTTTTTAAGGAGAGGGCAGAAATTAAACAAATGACGGAAAAATTTGAACGCACTAAACCCCATGTGAATGTGGGTACGATTGGTCACGTTGACCATGGTAAAACTACCTTGACTGCCGCAATATTGAAATGCCTTGCGGCGGCAGGATTTAAAGCCCAGCAAAAATCAGTAGATCAGATTGATAATGCGCCGGAAGAAAAGGAGCGGGGGATTACAATTGCCACCGCCCATGTGGAGTATGAATCAGAGAAAAGGCATTATGCTCACGTTGATTGTCCGGGTCATGCTGACTATATTAAAAATATGATTACGGGCGCGGCGCAGATGGATGGAGCAATTTTGGTTGTTTCCGCCGCTGATGGTCCGATGCCTCAAACGCGGGAGCATATTTTACTTGCTCGTCAGGTAGGCGTGCCCAATATTGTCGTTTTTTTGAATAAAATAGATATAGTGGATGAAAAGGAATTAATAGATCTTGTAGAGGAGGAAGTGCGGGAGCTTTTGACCAAATATGAATTTGATGGGACAAATATTCCTGTCATTAGAGGGAGCGGATTAAAAGCTTTAGAGTGCGGTTGCGGCAAGAAGGAATGTCAATGGTGCGGTCCGATATTGGAATTAGTGAAAACAATGGATGAAAAAGTTCCTGAACCTGTCCGCGAGATAGACAAGCCTTTTCTGATGGCCGTGGAAGATGTTTTTTCCATTGAGGGCCGGGGAACGGTGGTGACGGGAAAAATTGAACGCGGTATTATCAAAATAAACGACGAGGTGGAGATAGTAGGCATTAAACCGACCCAGAAGACAGTAGTGACAGGCATTGAAATGTTTAATAAAACCCTAGATGAAGGCCGTGCCGGAGATAACGCGGGTATCCTTTTGCGAGGGACCAAGAAGGAAGATGTGGCGCGGGGACAGGTGGTGGCGAAACCGGGCTCAATTACTCCCCATACCGAGTTTGAAGGAGAGGTTTATGTGCTCACTAAAGAGGAAGGAGGACGGCACACTGCCTTTGCAAAAGGTTACAAACCCCAACTTTATATTCGCACTACTGATGTGACAGGTGAACTCTTTTTGCCTGAAGGGACGGAGATGGTTATGCCTGGCGATACTATAACCTTGAAGGTAAAACTCATTGCTCCGGTGGCGTTGGAAGAGAAACAACGTTTCGCGATCCGCGAGGGTGGACATACAGTGGGAGCAGGGTTCGTGATGAAAATTATAAAGTAATTTAAAATACCTATTATACCCCCCATCCTTTGCAAAAAAGGTGGGGGTAAGTCCATTCAAAATGGCTACTCAAAGCAGTAGAGAAATAACGGAGGAGGAAGCTTCTTCCCCCAGAATTCGCATCAAGATTAAGGCTTACGATCATAAGGTGATTGACGAGTCTGCTCGTCAGATTGTGGAAACAGCGGAGCGGACAGGGGCTATTGTTTCTGGTCCTGTGCCTTTGCCGATTGAAAAGACACGTTACACAGTGATGCGTTCACCTTTTGTTCATAAAGATTCCCGGGAACAATACGAAATGCGAGTCCACAAAAGATTGATTGATATCAATAAGCCCACACCTAAAACAATAGATGCCTTAATGGATTTGAATTTACCCGCGGGTGTTGATGTAGAGATTAAAATGTAAGATACCCTCTTTTTCGTGAATGGAAAGGGGAAGGTATTTTCTTTTTTGGGTGTATTTTTCTGGAGGCGGATTCCGTTATTCATATTTTTGATTATATTTATAAACCTTTTGCAAAATAACCTTTTCTACTGCAATTGCCAGATTTCGTAACGAAAAACTATTTCGCGAAAGGTCTTATGTTATTTTTTTCATCATTAAAAATAGGAGCTAAATCAAAAGCCAGCTACTTCAACCCTGCGCGACGAGCTTTTTTATAGAGTCCGCGAGCTTTTTATGAAATGCCCTTATAGGGTACTCTTCCTAATGCGGGGTAAAGGATTTTTTCTCCAACCTTCTGTTTTTTAAGAGAAAGGGAAGGGCGAAGAATTTCGGAAACCGGGAGTTTTTTCAAAAACCGGTGAGCTCTTTCACTCCTTACTTTTAAGGTAAAAGTGAAGGATGAGGGGGCGAGAATAAAACTGGTTTTTGGGAAAACTTTCGGTTTTTGTTTTAAACTGCCATTCTCTATGCCAAAATTTATCCTAGGACGAAAATTAGGAATGACTCAGGTTTTTGACCAAAAGGGAAAAATAACTCCCGTTACTGTTATAGAAGCGGGCCCTTGCTTTGTAGTAGCGATTCGTACACCGGAAAAACATGGCTATTCTGCTTTGCAACTTGATTTTACCCTCAAGGTTCATAAGAAGCTTGAAAAGTATCCCAAGAAGAATGATATTCTGCTGCGGGAATTTCGTTTGCCAGAGGCAGAAGCACAGAAATATAAAGTGGGAGATCAAATTGCAGTCGCGAGTTTTCAGGAAGGGGAGCAAGTTAAGACTGCGGGAGTGAGCCACGGGAAGGGTTTTCAAGGCGTGGTGAAAAGATGGGGATTCAAAGGCTCGCCGGCTACCCATGGCCATAAGCACGATGAGAGAGCGCCGGGTTCAATCGGCGCCACATTTCCGGAAAAGGTCATCAAAGGGATGAAGATGGCTGGTCGGATGGGTGGAAAGAGAATTACAGGAAAAGGACTGACCATTATTAATATTGATGCTAGGAAGAATTTGATGGTGGTAAAAGGGGCGGTGCCGGGCGTTAGGGGAGGTTTAGTGGAAGTGAGGGGTGAGGAATAAAGCTAAAATTATGAAGTTACCAATTTACAATTTAGACGGCAGGAAGTCCGGTAAATTTGTCAATCTCGCGCCAGAAATTTTTGACGTGGCAGTGAATCCAGTTTTAGTGAATCAGGCTGTGGTGGCTCAACGCGCAAAGAGTCGTCATCCTATTGCCCATACGAAGACACGGTCCGAGCGCCGCGGCGGCGGAGCGAAACCCTGGAAACAGAAAGGAACGGGGCGGGCGAGGGCAGGTTCTCGCCGCAGTCCCTTATGGCGCAAGGGAGGAATAGTTTTTGGGCCGAGAAGTGAAAGAAATTTTATAAAGAGGATTAATAGGAAAGCAAGACGCAAGGCTATTCTGATGGTTCTTTCCAATCGGGTGAAGATGGGTGAGGTT
Source organism: Candidatus Doudnaibacteriota bacterium (assembly GCA_041644975.1). GTDB lineage: Bacteria > Patescibacteriota > JAQUNI01 > JAQUNI01 > JAQUNI01 > JAQUNI01. The sequence goes on from JBAZQX010000011.1 coordinate 10,078, forward strand.
GTCATTGTTAAAGAGTTGAAGATTCCAGAAGCTCGGACGAAGCAAATGGCTATCTTCCTTGAAAAATTTCCTTTACAATCCAAGCCCTTGATTTTACTTTCCCAAAAAGACGAAAAAGTTCGCAGGGCGAGCCGCAATTTATCCTCTCTCAAGGTTTTGGCCGCGGACAGTTTAAATGTGGTTGACCTTTTGGATCGCAATTGCATTTTAATGCCCCTTGCGGCAGTAAAAATCATTGAGAAAACTTATTCTTCAAATGTTACAAATTCTGCCCCCTACCTTTTAAAAAAGGTGGGAGACGTTCCACTGGTTCGGCAAGCTCACCATCCTAGAAATCCCGCTATAAAAAGGATACCCCGGGCGCCTAGCGGGATACCTAAAGTGGCGTCCCATGAGCCCGCGGAATTTCATAAGTTATAAGAATTATGTCCCTCTTAAAAAGAAAAAAAATTAAAACCCCAGCAGTTAGGAAGGTCCGAGGAGGCCCGCCCGCAACGCCTCGTAAGCTCGGCTTGCATGGCGGGCGAGGTAAGACTGAAGCTTTTAAGACAACCCCTCATCAGAAAAAAAGGCAAGTTTCACCTAGAAGCCAAACTTTTAGGGTTTTAAAACAGCCTCGCGTGACAGAGAAAGGGACCAGCCTTCAAGCCCTCAATCAATATATATTTGAGGTGAATTTAAAAGCGAACAAAAATGAGGTTAAAAAGGCGATTGAAGAATTATATGGGGTAAAGGTCGTGAAAGTAAATATTATTAATTTTATGGGTAAGCAAAGGAGATATGGCCGTATCCAAGGCAGAACGAGAGCGTGGAAAAAGGCGATTATAACTTTGCGGCAGGGGGATACAATTAAATTATTTGAAGGAGTATAAAGATAAGCAACAAGTAAGGGAATATTATGAAATTTTATAAACCTACTACGCCGGGGAGAAGACAAATGACAGGTAGTGATTTTTCCGATCTCACACGGAACAGGAAACCGACAAAGAGATTGGCGGCGGGTTTGAGGCAAAAGGCAGGGAGGGATCGATTGGGCCATATTTCGATCCGGCACCGTGGCGGAGGACATAAGAGGACATACCGCATTATTGATTTTAGGCAGGACAAGTTTGACATACCGGGGAGAGTTGCTTCCATTGAATACGATCCCAATCGTACGGCATGGATTGCTTTGATTCACTATGCCGATGGAGAAAAACGTTATATTCTTTCCCCTCAAGGAATAAAGGCTGGGGATATGGTTTTAGCAAGCCAGAAAAAGATTGAAGCGCGGGTAGGCAACCGGATGCCTCTTGCTGAAATTCCTGACGCGAGTCCTATTCACAATTTAGAGCTGAATCCAGGGCGGGGTGGTCAAATTGTGCGGGCGGCAGGCGGGAGCGCGATTTTAATGGGCAAGGAAGGGAAATACGCCCAAATTAAACTCCCCTCGGGAGAGATCCGCAATATTTTAAAAACTTGTTTAGCCAGTATGGGTAGCTTAAGCAATCCAGAACATGATAATATTAATATAGGCAAAGCAGGACGCACGCGTTGGTTGGGGATTAGACCCACAGTGAGAGGGAAAGCGATGAATCCGGTAGATCATCCTCATGGCGGAGGGGAGGGTAATCAGCCGATTGGTTTAAAGTATCCCAAGACTCCTTGGGGCAGACCAGCTTTGGGGGTGAAAACGCGGCGGAAGAAAAAATACTCGGACAGATTGATTGTGAAGAGGAGAAGATAGGGAGAATGCCTAATTATTCTAATTAACCTAATTGACCTAAATAAATCCCAATACCCAAATCCCAATGAACAAAATCCATAATCAAGTAAGAATTATTGGGTAATTCAAGATTTGGTCATTGTTTAGAATAATTAGAACAATTAGAATAATTAGAAATTTTCATAGATAATAATTCTTGTAATCAAATTTTACCAAAATTCAAGTTTAAAAGTTATGTCAAGGTCTCTTAAAAAGGGTCCCTTCTGCGACCCTAAACTACTTGTTAAAATCAGAAAGCTGAAAGCCGGTGAAAAAACCATTATTAAAACTTGGTCGCGAGACTCAATGATTTTTCCAGAAATGGTGGGTTTTACTATTGGCGTGCATAATGGTCGGGAACATATTCCCGTTTTTATCACCGAAGATATGGTGGGTCATCGCCTTGGTGAATTTTCACCCACCCGTAAATTCATCGTGCATGGCGGTCGGATTGCGCGGGAAGAGGCGGCTCAAAGAGCTGAAGCAGATCGTAGCAGGGTAGAAGCAGGTCAGAAAGAGGCAGTGAAAAAAGAAAATATATAGCTTGTAAGGAGTGGCTTGCAACCTAAGGAAAATTATCCTTGGGTGGCACGTTACGAGTTTCAAGTTATAAGAATCCATGGAAGCGAAAGCAAAACTTAGATATTTACATATTGCGCCGCGTAAGGTAAGATTGGTTATTAATTTAATTCGCGGCTTAGAAGTGGGCATGGCGTTGGAACAACTTTCTGTAATTAAGCAAAGGGCGGCAAGGCCGGTGTTTAAACTGTTAAAGTCGGCCATTGCGAACGCGGAGCACAATTTTAACTTAGATAAGAATAATTTATATATCAAAGAAATTCGGGCAGATGAGGGACCAACTTTAAAGCGTTGGCAGCCGCGGGCCTTTGGCCGCGCTTTTCCTATAATGAAGAGAGCGAGCCACATATCCATTATTTTAGAGGAGAGGGTTGTTGGTCGCAGAAAGACTAAATCAGGAGGAGAGGCTCCCGAGCTTCTTGCCAGCCCTAAGATGGCAGGAAAGAGCGCGTTGAAGGTTGGAAAGAGCAGAGTTGTATCCACCCCGGAGATACCGCAGGGCAGGGAGGTACCCCTGAAACCATGGGATCCTCGCCGAGAAGCCGGTCGCCGGAACAAGCAACATCAGGATAAGAAGAAATTAGCTCAAGGCAAAGCTTTGAGTGGTCTTAAACGTTTTTTCCAACGTAAATCGGTGTAAAATGGAGCCCTTTTTTAAGTCCTTCGCGAGAGGCTGTCTGAAGATCTCGCGTAGCGATGAGATTTGCGAAGAGCTCCAAATATGGAACATGAGTCATGAAGCCTGAAACGCGTAAAATTATAAGTTTCAAGTTTCATGTTTCAAGTTTTAAGCAAGTATATGGGACAAAAAGTTTCACCTACTGCGCTACGGTTAGGTTATCTCTATTCTTGGAAGTCTAAGTGGGTAGCGAATAAAAAGAATTACCGAAAATTTCTTGAGGAAGATATCCGCCTGCGCAATTACATAATGGAAAAATTAAAGGAGATGGGTGTTGCCCGCGTTGAGATTGAACGTTCGGCGAATTTGATTAATATCATCATTTTAACTTCGCGTCCGGGTATGATTATTGGTCGCGGAGGTACGGGTGTTGATGATTTGAAAAAGGAATTGGCAAAGTTTACCGGGCATAAACCCTTTAAAGTCACGATTGAAGAAGTCAAAAATCCAGAAGCTAATGCCCAACTTGTGGCGCGGATGATCGCCGAAGCGCTAGAGAAAAGGATTCCTTTTCGGCGTGTTGTGAAACAATCTTTGGAAAGGGTGAAAGAGAATCGGGGAGTGCAGGGTGTAAAAATTATGGTGGCCGGGCGTTTGAATGGGGCGACAATGAAGCGGCGCGAGTGGGTTGCCTGGGGGAAAATCCCCTTGCATAATTTAAGAGCGGATATTGATTTCGCCCAAGATATTTCCAAAACCACTTATGGAATTATTGGGATCAAGGTTTGGATTTACAAGGGAGAAATTTTTGACCAAAAGAAGGAAAACAAAGTAACAAGTAACTGATTACCGACAATATGTTAATTCCTAAAAAGGTAAAACATCGTAAACATCAACGTGGACGTCTCGCGGGTAAAGCTAAAGGGGGATATTTTCTCGCCTTTGGCGCTTTTGGTTTGAAGGCGCAGGAGAGTGTTTGGCTTACGTCTCGTCAGATTGAAGCAGCGCGGCGAGCGATGACTAGGTTTGTCCAGAGGGGGGGCAAGATTTGGATTAGGGTGTTTCCAGATAAGGCGGTGACTAAAAAGGCAGCGGAAGTAGGAATGGGCGGTGGCAAGGGAGCAGTGGATCACTTTGTCGCCGTCGTCAAACGGGGGCGGATTATTTTTGAAATGGATGGCGTGCCCTTGAAGATTGCTCGAGAGGCTATGCGCTTGGCTAGCCATAAACTGCCTATTAAAACTAAATTTGTGCAGGAATAATTTTATGGGAATGAAAGAATTCAAGCAAAAGAGCATATCAGAATTACAACATGAACTTGCTTTTCAAAGAGACAAAATGCGAGAGTTTAATTTCAAGTTGGCCCAGGGCGAGGTGAAAAATGTGCGCGCTTTGCGTAAAGTGAAAAAGGAGATTGCGCGAATTTTAACTCTCTTGAATATTCGCAGAAGAATTAAGTCTTAAATATGCATTCTTATGGAAGGTAAAAGAATAAATAAGCGGGTTCTTCAGGGGATCGTTGTTTCGGATAAAATGGATAAAACCAGAGTGGTCGTTGTGGTCCGCACCAAGACCCATCCTAAATATTTTAAAAGATACAAGGTGGCTCGGAGATATAAGGCGCACGATGAAAAGAATGAGTATCATACGGGAGACAAAGTATTGATCGAGGAATGTAGACCATTATCACGGGAAAAGAGGTGGCGGGTAATCAAAAAGGTGGCTTAAATATTGTTCGATTGTTTTGTTGTTTTTTTAGGGAGGGTAAATTCAGGATAGCAATTGAGTGCACCCTAAAAAGCGAGGCTTTTTGGGAACTCCGTTCAAGAATAATAGAATTTTATGATTCAGGAACAGACTCGTTTAAAAGTCGCCGATAACACCGGCGCGAGGATAATTAAATGTATTAAAGTCTTAGGCGGCTCGCGGCGCCGTTTTGGTCGTTTGGGTGATGTGATCATAACGGCTGTGAAGATGGCCCTCCCTCATGGCACTGTAAAGGAGCATGCTAAGGTTTACGCGGTGATCGTGCGTCAGAGAAAGGAATATCGCCGTGAAGACGGATCTTATATTCGCTTTGATGATAATGCCGCCGTGATTTTACAGAGCAGAGAGAGCAAGGATCCTTTGGGAACACGTATTTTTGGGCCGATTCCTCGGGAACTCAAAGAGCGTGGTTTTAATAAAATTATTTCTTTAGCCAAGGAAGTGTTGTAGTATAACATTATGAAGCTTAAAAAAGGTGATAATGTCATTGTGACGAGCGGCAAGGACCGCGGCAAGAAAGGAAAAATTGTGCGCACTTTTCCACAAAGAGATAAGATTATTGTGGAGGGCGCAAACCTTGTGATTCGGTATACGCGGCCTAAAAAGCAGGGCGAAAAGGGTCAACGTGTGGAGGTCAACGCGCCGATTCATATTTCTAACGCAAAATTGATTTGTCCGAAGTGCGGCAAAGGGACACGGGTGGGCGTAAAAATTTCACCGCAAGGTAAAAGAAGGTTGTGTAAAAAATGCGGAGAAGCCTTCTTATGAAAACGCATCAGAAATGTAAATCTATGACGCGACTAAGCAAAAAGTACAGGGAAGAAGTAGTTCTGAAAATGAAGAAGTTTTTTGGTTATAAGAATAATCTGGCGATACCTAAAGTGGATAAGGTAACCATTAATATTGGCACTTCCCGCGCCATTAAAGAACCTAAACTTTTGGATATTATGCAAGAAAATCTAGCCAGTATCGCCGGACAAAAGCCGGTATTGAGGTATGCTCGCAAGTCCGTCTCTGGTTTCAACGTGAAAGAAGGAATGGTGGTAGGGCTGAAGGTGACCCTGCGGGGAAAGAGGATGGAAGAATTTTTAGACAAGTTAATTAATATTACCTTGCCGCGGGTAAGGGACTTTCGGGGGCTGTCTATCAAGTCTTTTGACGAACAGGGAAACTTAACCATTGGTTTTAAAGAATGTTCGGTTTTCCCGGAGATTGATCCAAATAAAGTGGAAGTGATTCATGGTTTAGAGGTCTGTATCAGCACTACTGCCAAGAAGCGCGAAGAAGGGATTAAATTATTAAAGCTATTAGGTTTTCCTCTGGTAGAAAAAGAATCTTAATCATTTGAAACTTAAAATATGAAGCATGGGGTTCACCCGCGAGATATGAATCACGGTGTATGGCAATTATGTATTTTAGGTTTCATATTTTAACGAAGTATATGGCTAAAAAATCTTGGATCGCTAGAGCAAAAAGGAAACCAAAATTTACGACGCGTATTGTGAGACGTTGCTGGCGTTGCGGTCGGAAACGAGGGTATATGCGCGATTTTGGCTTATGCCGGATTTGCTTTAGGGAATTAGCGAATAAAGGTGAGATTCCGGGGATCCGCAAGGCTTCTTGGTAATCATTTATGACAATAGATTTATCCCAATTACAAAAAGTAATACACCAGAACAAAGTCAACAAAGGTTTTAATGTTACGGATATTAAGCTGGAACTACTCCTTATGTTAGAGGAGTTGGCGGAGTTGTCTGAAGCTGTGCGGAAAGAAAAAAGAAATGTGGGAGAGGAGATTGCGGATGTGATGATTTATTGTCTGGGCTTGTGCGAAATACTGGGTATTAATGCCCAGAAAGAAATTTTAAGAAAAGTGAAAATTAACCAAGAGAGAAAGTATGTTCGCCAAACTAAATTTCACCATCAAAAAATAACTTAAGTTTTTTCTCCGCGATTCTAGATCCTAAATTTTAGATTCTAAAAATATGACCGACCCTATCGCTGACCTATTTACTAAAATTCGCAACGCCCTTGCCGCTTCTAGAAAAGAAGTGATTTTAATGTCTTCTCGGATGAAGCTCGCGATTGTGGAGATTTTAAAAAAAGAAGGTTATATTACAGATTATGTCACAGAAAATAGTTCTGCTTTTGAAAAATTAAGAATAATTTTGAAATATATTGAAGGGAATAAACCAGCAATAAAGGAGGTAGTGCGGGTGAGTAAGCCGGGCCGTCGTATCTATCAAAACTACAAAGATTTAAAGGCAGTGAAAGGGGGCTTGGGGATTGCGATTGTTTCTACCTCGCAGGGTTTAATGACGAGTCGGGAGGCGAGAAAGAAAAGGCTGGGCGGGGAAGTGATCTGCGAAATATTTTAACGCATTCTAATTTTTAATTCTGCATTTATTTTATGTCTCGCGTGGGTAAAAAATTTATTCTTGTTCCGGAAGGGGTGGAGGTGAATATCCAAGATAATCATCTGAATATTAAAGGACCTAAAGGATTTTTGGAGTTAGATTATGATTTTTGTTTAAAAGTGGAGAAGCAAGAGAATATGATTTTTGTTTTACGGTGCAATCCCAAGGATAGAGCAAGGCAAACCAAGGCTCTTTGGGGATTGACGCGTAATTTGATTAATAATATCATTCTTGGTGTTTCTCAGGGTTTTGAGAAGAAATTGGAAATTCAGGGAGTGGGTTATCGGGCGAATGTTCAGGACAAAAAACTAGTTTTGGAACTGGGTTTTTCCCATGCCGTGGAATATTCCATCCCCGACGGTATTGAAATCAAGGTAGAGAAGAATATTATTTCTGTGTCTGGCATTGATAAACAGGAGGTAGGACAGGTCGCGGCGGAAATTAGGTTTTTGCGCCCCCCTGAGCCTTATAAGGGGAAAGGTATTCGTTATGTGGATGAATATGTGCGTCGCAAGGTTGGAAAAAAAGCGACTACAGAGGGTAGCAAATAAGAATTGGATTATTTAAAAATTTTATTTTAAGCGCACGCTATGCGGATTAGAGAAAAAAGGGAAAAATTGTATCGGCGCAGGATGCGCGTTCGGGCGAAGGTTAAAGGGACGAATAAAGTGCCCCGTCTTTCGGTTTATCGCAGTCTGAAGCATATCTACGCTCAAATTATTAATGATGAGAAGGGGGTGACCTTAATAAGCGCGAGTGATCGGGAGGCGGACGGGGACATCAAGATAAGAAAAAAGAGCAAAGGAAAGAAACAAACAGAGAGCAATCAATCTTCAAGAGGATTGATATTGGCTTTTGCCGTTGGTAAACTGGTTGCTGAAAAGGCTTTGAAGAAAAAAATTGAAAGAGTAGTCTTTGATCGTGGCGGGAGAGTTTATCATGGACAAATTAAGGCTGTAGCCGAAGGAGCGCGCGCCGGAGGTTTAAAATTTTAAATTAATATGGCAAATTTCAATAAAAGAACATCCCAAAGAATTCCAAAGGAGTATGAACAGAAACTCGTTGATTTAGCGCGGGTTACCAGGGTTGTAGCCGGGGGAAGACGTTTTAGATTCCGCGCCACGGTGGTGATTGGCAATAAGAAGGGGACAGTAGGAATGGGCGTAGCTAAAGGGGTGGATGTCTCAACAGCCGTGGAGAAAGCGGTTAAGCGGGCGCAAAAGAATTTGATCAATGTTTCACTCGTTGGGGGCACCATCCCTCATGAGATAGAGGTGAAATATAAAGGAGCGCGGGTTTTATTAAAACCGGCTCGGGAAGGAACAGGGGTTATTGCTGGCGGTTCTATCCGGGCTGTAGTAGAGTTGGCAGGAGTAAGGGATATCTTAAGTAAGATGTTAGGCAGTCAGAATAAAATTAGCAACGTACGGGCAACACTGCAAGCTCTGCAAAATTTAGAGACAGCGGATGATGTTTTAAAAAGAAGAGGGAAAGAAGTTCTTAAAGTGGAGCACTTCATGAAGCCAGCCTCCCCTAATCCGAAGAGGCTGGCGGAGAGCTCCAAGAAGGCAAAATAATAATTAAGAAGCGCGCAGTGGTGCCTCTTTTATTTAGGATGCGATTAATGTTATTTTTTGATTATGCAGAAGAAAGTTCTAATTATTGTTTCTCCGCGTGATTTTAGAGATGAAGAGTATTTTGTTCCGAAGGGTCTCTTTGAAAAAGCAGCTTTGACCGTAGATACAGCAAGCACGGCTTTAGGTATTGCTTACGGCGTGATGGGGGGCGAGGCGGAAGTGAATCTCCTTTTGGAGAAGGTGGAAGTCAAAGATTATGCCGCGGTTGTGTTTGTCGGTGGTCCGGGAGCGAGGAGCTATTTTGATCACCCTGAAGCCCATCGGATCGCCCAAGAAGCGGCGAAGATGAAGATGGTTTTAGCCGCAATTTGTATCGCGCCGGTGATTCTGGCAAGGAGCGGAGTGCTGGCGGGAAGGCGCGCCACTGTTTGGACTTCAGCGTTAGACAAAAATGCGGTGCGGGACTTAGAGCGGGGAGATGCTACTTATTTGGCCGAAGAATTGGTGACAGATAATAATATCATTACTGTTCAAGGTCCGGCTGCAGCTTCCAAGTTTGCCGCGGCGATAATTTATAGATTACAATCTTCTAATTCATAAACAAAAAACTTGCAGTCCGAGGAATGTTTTTCCGGCGCAAGTTATAGTTTTCAAGTTTTATGTCTTTAAATTTGCATAATTTGGAATCTAGTCCTCATAATAAGAAAAAGCGTATAGGTCGTGGCAATGCCTCGGGGCACGGTACTTATAGTACACGGGGAATGAAGGGGCAGCGGGCGCGTTCAGGGGGAAAACGGCGCCCCTCTTTTGGTTCGCGTCTTGCTCACCATTTGCCTAAAATGAGAGGATTCAAATCCGAGATTCCTAAGATGAACATTGTAAACCTTGAGACTCTCAATCGTTTTTTTCAAGATGGAGCGGTGATCAATCCTCATACATTGCTGAAAGCTGAATTAGTTGATAATATTAAAAAAGGAGTGAAGATTTTGGGGCAAGGGGAACTAAAATTGAAGAATCTTAAAGTGGAGGGGTGTCATTTTTCCGCGTCGGCGAAAATACAGATTGAAAAAAAGGGAGGGAAGATAAAAAATGTAAAATGTAAAAATCAAAATGCAAAATGACAATGTAAAATTTTAAAAATGGGAATTTATTTTTAAGGTTTTCACTCCCTCTGGTAACCATCCTAAAGGCATAGCAAGACCAATATTTTAAATTATAGAGTGATCCTTAGATAAAGCTAAGGTTTTGAAAGGCTACCTGTCCGCTCAAGTGCCAGCTTATGAGCAGGTGGGACTTCTTTCGCTAAAGCTATAGAGGTCAAGAAGCTTGAATTTCTAAAATAATTTTAACATTTTGATTTGTCATTTTGCATTTTGATTTTAACATTTTGAATTTACTTTATGGCCACCAACTGGGAAAAATTGATTTCCATTTTTAAAATTCGGGATTTACGCAAGAAAATTTTTTTCGTCTTAGGCATGCTCGTGCTTTTTCGGGTCGCCGCGCATATTCCCGTCCCCGGGGTTGATGTGGAGGCGCTGCGCCAATTTTTTGCCGGGAACCAGTTTTTCGGTTTATTGGACATTTTTTCCGGCGGCGGATTGTCCAATTTTTCCTTGGTGATGCTGGGGGTCGGCCCTTATATTACTGCCTCTATCGTTTTCCAACTCCTAACAATGATTATCCCCAGGCTCGAGGAATTAGCCAAAGAGGGGGAGAGTGGAAGGCAAAAAATTAACCAATGGACGCGTTATTTAACCGTGCCGCTTGCTCTTCTGCAGACTTATAGCACAATTAATCTTCTTAATCGCGGAGGGAGAATGATTATCACCGATGTTTCTCCTTTGAATATAGCGACCATTGTCTTGACAGTCACAGCGGGTACATTATTTTTAATGTGGATTGGGGAATTGATTTCCGAGAAGGGTATTGGCAATGGTGTCTCTTTAATTATCTTCGCGGGTATCGTGGCGCGCATCCCTGGCGACATCATTCGCACTTTCAAGGTCTTTGATACTTCTCAAATGATTAACCTCGTTGTTTTTTTAGGAATCGCTATTTTAGTCATTGGAGGGATTGTGTTTGTAACGGAGGGACAGCGTAACATTCCCGTCGCTTACGCGAAAAGAGTGCGAGGAATGCGGATGTATGGCGGTACTTCCACCCATCTTCCCTTACGCGTAAATCAAGCGGGCGTAATCCCAATTATCTTTGCTCTTTCCATTATGCTTTTTCCGGGTATGGTCGCCAATTTTTTGGTTGGCTCTGGCGTTGCTTGGCTTTCTCATTTGGCGCAGAGCATTGCCAATCTTTTTCAAAATCAGATCTTCTACGGCAGCCTTTATTTTGTTATGGTCATTCTCTTTACTTATTTTTACACCGCGGTTACTTTTAATCCTCCCCAAATTGCGGAGAATATTCAAAAACAAGGCGGCTTTGTGCCGGGGATTAGGCCCGGAAGGGCTACCGCGGAGTATCTCCATAAGGTTTTAAATCGTATTACCTTGGCAGGGGCGTTTTTTTTGGGTTTTGTCGCCATTTTGCCGTTTATTGCCCAAAGCCTTACCAAAATCCAGACCTTGACTATTGGAGGGACGGGAATTTTGATTGTTGTCAGCGTAGTTTTAGAAACAATGAAACAGATTCGCGCGCAGATGCAGATGAGGGATTATGATGCATTTTAAATTTTTACGCCGACTCGTCCGGCGGTTCTACGGAGACGCATAGTAATGCATCTTTATTGTGGGATTAACCAAGGTTATTTATGTTAAATATTATCATCACTGGTCCGCAAGGTTCGGGCAAGGGGACGCAAGCGAAACTTGTAGCGAAAAGATATAATTTAGAACACATTGAAGCGGGGAAGCTTTTACGTGATTTAGTGAAGAGGGGCAGTCCGGTAGGGCAGAAGATTAATCGCTATCTTTTACGAGGCACTCTCGTGCCCACGCGTGTTTTGATTAATGGAGTTTTAAAACCAAGATTAGGTAAAGTGCCTTCGGAAAAGGGCTTGGTTTTTGACGGGATTCCCCGCCGTCTGCGTGAAGCGAAAGCCTTGGAAGAAATTCTTGCCTCCTTAGGGAGAAAGATTAGCTATGTGTTCTATGTAGAGATATCCGAGAAAGAGACATATGAACGTTTAGGCAAACGATTGACTTGCAAGGGGTGTGCGCGACCCTTAATTTTAGGCGTAGATGTTATGAATTCCGAGGAGCAATGTCCTTATTGCGGTAGCGTTTTATACCAAAGAGAAGATGATACAGAAGCGGCGATAAGAAAACGGCTGGAGATTTTTAAATGCGACACAATACCTGTTATTGAGTATTTTCAGAAAAAGAATCTCGTCACTCGGATTAATGGTGAACAATCTATTAAAAAAGTGCACGAGGATATTATAGCCGTAATTGGTAAGTGAGCAACGGGTATTTTTTGCCCATTACTAATTATTATCATTAATGTTTAGTTTGAAGAATCCGGAGGAGATTCGGATTATGCGTGAAGGAGGAAGAATTCTCGCACGCATTTTAAAAAAAATAAGTCGTGAAACGCGAGCCGGCGTTAGCGCCATTTATTTAAATGAGCTGGCGGAAGCTGAAATTAAGAAAGAGGGAGGAGAGCCTGCCTTTAAAAATTATGAGGGTTTTCCGGCATCGCTTTGTGTTTCCGTAAACAGCGAGGTAGTGCATGGCGTGCCTCAAGGCAAAGTCATTCGGGAGGGGGATGTGGTCGGTTTGGATTTGGGGTTGAAATACAAGAATTTACACACAGATGCCGCCGTGACTGTGGTTGTGGGAGAGGCGAGCAGAGAAATTCAAAAATTCGTGCGGGATTGCCGCCAAGCGCTCTATTTGGGTATTAGGCAGGTAAAAAGCGGTCATTATATCGGTGATGTTTCTTCAGCGGTTCAAAGCTTTGTGGAGCAAAAAGGATACTCCGTGGTGAGACAATTAGTGGGTCATGGGATTGGTTACCAAGTCCATGAGGAGCCACGTGTTCCTAATTACGGGGAGAAGGGCAAGGGTCTACTCTTGTGTCCCGGTATGACTTTTTGCATTGAACCGATGATTAATATGGGAGAAGCACAAGTGGAAGTAAAAGAGGATGGTCACACCTTTCGGACTGTGGATAGGAGTTTATCGGCGCATTTTGAGCACACCGTGGCGATTACAGAAAAAGGATGTTTGATTTTGACAGAATAGTGGCACAATTTTCAATTTTAAATTTGACTTAAAATTAAGAATTTATTACTATGCCCATTTTGGCTATAGACTATGGCGAGAAGCGCATTGGTTTAGCTATCAGCGACCCGGAAGATCGGATTGCCTTAAAATATAAAACCATTTTTTTAGAAGACGCAAAACAGCTTTTAGAAGAGTTGAAAAAAGTTTGCCAAGAAGAAGAGGTAAAGCGCGTTGTTATCGGTTTGCCGATTTCTTTATCTGGTCAAGACTCAAAACAAACAAAAGCCGTGCGTGAATTCGCGGAATATGTTAGAATAAAATTAAACTTAGATGTTCAATTGGAGGATGAACGTTTAACGAGCGTAGAAGCGGAAAGAACGCAGGCGAAGGACATAGATGAAGAGAGCGCGCGTTTAATTTTGCAAACCTATTTAGACAGACGAAAAAAGTTCTGCAGATAATTTTTTGCATTTTAACTTTTCGGCCCAAGGCCGATCAGCTCTTCGAGTCTGAAGACTTATCAGAGTTCGTTCAGAGCCTGAAGGCTCTTCAGAACCTGAACGGCCTGAACGACCTCGGGCTGATAATTTTTAATTAATTTTTTGTTTTATGCCTGAAATCCATCTTTCAGTGATTATTCCCGCTTACAATGAAGAGAAAAGGATTGCCGCGACCTTGAGGGATGTTAATGATTATTTAAAAAGACAGAGCTTCGAAAGTGAAATTTTTCTTTTAGATGATGGTTCTCGCGATAAGACGGTAGAGGTGGCCCGATCCTTAAATATTCCGAATCTTAAAATTATTGACAATCCCGAGAATCACGGCAAGGGTTATGTTGTGCGCCAGGGAATGTTGGAGGCTCGAGGCTCTTATCGTTTGTTTACGGATGCGGATAATTCTACCAAAATTTCCGAATTGGAAAAATTTTGGCCCTATTTTCAAGAGGGTTTTGATATCGTGATTGGTTCTATTGAAATTAAAGGCAGCGCAATTCGCGAAGGGGCAGCTTGGTATCGCCGGACCTTGGGGAAACTCGCCAAAATTTTGATCCGTCTGGTTCTGATTTGGGAGATTCACGACACTCAAAGAGGCTTTAAGTGCTTTACAGCCGAGAGCGCCGCGAGGATTTTTCCCAAACAAACAATTGAGCGCTGGGGTTTTGATATGGAAATTTTGCAGATTGCCAAAAAGCAGGGGTTCAAAATTAAGGAATTGCCTGTGTCTTGGGAGAATCCCGCGGGGAGCAAGGTGACCTTAGGGTCTTATCTTTCCTCATTTCGAGAGTTAATGAGGATTAAATGGAACAGCTTAAGAGGGAAATATAAATAATAATTTCTAATTTTTAGTTTTTATTAAATCAAAATTTTTTTAATGCTAGATAGAAATAAAAATCAAACATTCAAATCCGAATTGCGCCAGGATCTCGTAACTGGGGAATGGGTGGTGATTTCGCCTAAAAGGAAAAAGCGGCCGAGTACCCCTTTTATTGAAGCCCATTACCGATATAAAGAACAAGCGGAATGTATATTTTGTGATCCGGTGAAATCACATCAAGAAAAGGATGTTCTGATTTACTATGATGGGAATAAAAGATGGATTGTTCGGGTTTTTCCCAATAAATATCCTGCTTTTCAAAGGAGAAACAGCTTAAATAAAAAACTGCACGGTCCTTATCTTACGGAAGATGCCATTGGTTTTCATGAAGTTGTGGTGACGCGCGATCATAAGCGCTCTTTGGCTTACATTGACCTTAGTGAAGTAGCAGGGGTTTTACGAGCCTATCAGGAGAGATACATTAAATTAATGAACAAGAAATTTGTAGATTACATTCTGGTTTTCTATAATCATGGACGCACTGCCGGCGCTTCGGTGGCTCATCCTCATTCTCAACTGATTGCTATGCCGTTTGTTTCTATGGATATTCAAAAAGAAATATGGGGAGCAGAGGATTATTTTTTGAAGAATCGGGAATGCGTTTTTTGTCGGATGGTGGATCAAGAATTAACAGAGAAAAAGAGAATAGTTTTTCAAAACGAATATTTTGTGGTTTTCTGCCCTTTTGCCTCCCGGATGGGGTATGAGATGTGGCTCGTGCCCAAAGAACACCATCCTTATTTTGAAAGGTTGGAGCAGGGAGGAAGGGATAAGGCAGCCGAGGCTTTAAAAGAAGCCCTCTCGCGGCTTGATAAGCTGCTAGAAGAACCTGACTACAATTTTTATCTCCACACCTCCCCTTGCGATGGTCGCATCCACTCTTATTATCATTGGCACATTGAGATCTTGCCTAAATATTCCACTTGGGCAGGGTTTGAACTAGGTACAGGTATAGAGATTAATACCGTATTACCAGAAAATGCAGCAGAAGAGTTAAGATTGATAGTTTAAAGTTCAAAGTTAGAAGTGCAAAGTTGCAGTTAAGAGTTAAAAGTTAAAAAATTTTTAATTTTGAACTTAATTTTAAACTTTGAATTTTGAATTTTTAACTAATGTTTAATTATTCCTCTTGGTTTTCCAATTTTCCTCCCGAGTTGGCGACATTTTTAATTGCCGCTTTGCCTATTTCGGAATTGCGCGGCGCATTGCCTTTGGGCTATACTGTTTATAATTTATCTCTTTGGTCAGCTTTTTTGTGGTCGCTTTTCGGTAATGTAGCAAGCGCTATAATCTTCTTGGCTATTTTGGAACCCGTTTCTTCATTCTTGAGCAATCATTTCCGCTTTTTTCAAAGATTTTTCCAGTGGCTTTTTGAACGCACCCGCAAGAAACACTCCCAAAAATTTGAAAAATGGGGGGCGCTTGCTCTGATTACTTTTGTCGCGATTCCCTTGCCTTTGACCGGCGGTTGGAGCGGGGCAATAGCCGCCTTTGTGTTCGGGATTCCTTTTAAAAAGGCCGCTCTCTCTATCTCAATGGGGATTTTTCTAGCTGGAATTATCGTGGCGCTCGTGACGTTGGGCGGAGTAAGAGGCTGGCAGGCTCTCTAATTTTAATGATGAAAAGCTATTTTTAGGGAGGGGTGCGGCTTCATCAATTTTATGTCTAATGGCGCGAAAAAAAATCTCGTCGTGGGTAATTGGAAAATGCAAACCTTTTTAAAGGAGGGGAGAGAATTGGCGCGTACGCTGGAGGGCGAAATCACAGGAGAAGAAGGGGAAATTGTGGTTTGTCCTCCTTTCACGCAGTTGGCGATTGTAAAGGCGAATATCCATAAAATTCATTTGGGCGCGCAGGATCTATTTTGGGAAACAGAAGGGGCTTATACAGGCGAAATTTCCGGGAAGATGCTTCAAGAAATTGGCTGTGAATATGTAATTGTCGGTCATTCGGAGAGAAGAAAATATCTTGGTGAGACTGACGCAATGATTAACAAAAAGATGCTTGCCGCTTTCAAGAGCGGTCTTGGACCTGTTTTATGTGTGGGTGAGAGTCTGGAGCAAAGAGAGAAAGACCAAACTTTAGAGATTGTTGAAAAGCAGTTGCTCTTCTCTTTCGCCGGGGTCAACGCGCCCAATAATTTTGTTGTTGCCTATGAGCCGATATGGGCTATTGGCACGGGACAAACGGTGGAACCGAAGGACGCAGAAATGGTTGCGCGCTACCTGCGTCAGATTATATCTAAAAGATATAGTGAGAGCACTGCCAGTCAAGGTAAAATATTGTACGGCGGGAGTGTGGATGGGCAAAATGTCATTCATTTTATGCAGCAAGAGAATGTTGATGGGGTTTTAGTAGGGGGCGCGAGCGTGGATGCCGCAGAATTTATTAAGATTGTGAAAGCGGTAGATAATGCAAAAGGATAAAGATCCCCGGTCGCCTCGCGTTAAATAGTCTACCGATAATTAGTCATTTATATCTCTCAAATAACATAAATAAGAATTGTTCTGATTGATCTAATTAACCTAAAAAATGACCAATAACCAAATCATGAATAACCAAGATTAATTTTAGGCATTAGACATTAGATATTGGGATTTATTTAGAATAATTAAAATAATTAGGTTAATTAGAATAATTTTATATGTTAGCCAGGCTTAGAGATTTAATTGAAAAAGCGCGGGAGGAGGCTTATGCCTTAGGCGCGTTTAACACCTGCAATCTGGAGATGACCCAAGGGATCATTCGCGCCGCTTCTAATATGAAATCTCCCCTTGTGGTTCAGGTTTCTGAAACGACCATTAGTTACGCAGGCTTGAAGGCAATTACGCGGATTGTGCGGAGCGTGGTGGAAACGGAGGGGAAGGATGCGCCTATCGCTTTACACCTTGACCATGGTCGGAGTTTTCGCTCCATTGTGGAATGTATTAAAGCGGGCTTTTCCTCTGTACAAATTGACGCGGCGGATTTAAGTTTTGAAGAGAATGTAGCTTTGACTCGCCAGGTGGTGGAATTCGCCCACTCCAAGGATATTTTCGTACAGGGTGAACTGGGTACTATTCCGGGATTACACGGACAATTAAAGAATAATCACAAGAACAATGTTATTGAATATACTGATCCCCTGCAGGCGAAGGAATATGTAGAACGGACAGATATTGATTCTTTGGCTGTTTCCGTGGGCACTTCTCATGGTCTCTACCGCACGGAGATTAGATTTAATATTTTAGAAGAAATTAGGAGTTTAGTGGATATTCCTTTAGTTTTGCATGGCGCTTCCGGAGAAACGCGTCAAGATGTCAGGAAGGCAATTCAAAGCGGCGTAAATAATATTAATATTGATACGGAACTCCGTTTTGCTTTCACTCAAGCTTTAAAGGATTTTTTTTCAAAGGACAAAGAGGAAATTGATCCTCGGAAAATTCTCGCTTGTGGCCGTGATGCCGTCCAAAAAGTAGTAGAAGAGAAATTGGATTTAGTTGGCAGTGTGGGTCAGGCTCGTTCAGTAGTTTAACTTGTCTAAAAGATTTTTCAGGCAATATAGCGATATTTTATAATAGGAATACATAAATTTTAAAAATATGAAACCACAAAATTCTTCCCCAGTCATTGACACGGCGAAAATCAAAATTGCGATTAATGGTTTTGGAAGAATTGGCAGGACTGCTTTTCAGGTCTCTTTGGAAAAGAAAAATTTGGAAGTAGTCGCTATTAACGATTTAGGCGACCCAGATAATTTAGCCTATCTCTTAAAGTATGATTCGGTTTATGGTCGTTATCCGAAAAAAGTGGAAGGAGAAAGAGATCAAATTAATGTGGATGGCAGGGGATATAGATGCTACAGCGAAAAAGATCCGGCAAAGCTTCCTTGGAAAATGTTGGATGTTGATATTGTTTTGGAATGCACGGGATTTTTTACGGAAAGGGAAGGGGCGGAAAAACATCTCCAAGCGGGAGCTCGAAGGGTGATTATTTCAGCTCCCACCAAGTCTGAAGATGTACCCACTTATATTATCGGCGTGAATCATCAAGAATATAAAAAAGAAGACCTGATTGTTTCTAACGCTTCCTGCACAACCAACGCTTTGGCGCCGCTCCTCAAGGTCTTAAATGATTCCGTGGGTGTTGAAAAATCTTTGATGACGACTGTGCATAGTTATACTTCCACCCAGAATTTGGTGGATGGTCCGGCGACAAAAGATTTTCGGCGTGGTCGGGCGGCGGCTTTAAATATGGCGCCTTCCACGACTGGCGCCGCCATAGCCGCGACCAAAGTACTGCCTGCTCTCGCAGGGAAATTTGACGGTTTAGCGGTGAGGGTGCCTACTCCTTGTGTATCTTTAGTGGACTTAGTAGTTTTGTCCAAAAAAGACACCAAACAAGAAGAAGTGAACAAAATTTTTATTGAAGCCGCGCAAGGCTCCTTGCAAGGCATTTTGGAGGTGGTGGATGAACCTGTCGTGTCTACAGATTTTGTGCGCGACCCTCATTCTGTAACTGTTGATTTAGGAATGACGCAAGTCGTTCAGGGGAACTTGCTTAAAGTGCTGGGTTGGTATGATAATGAATGGGGTTATTCTGTGAGATTAGTGGAATTAGCGGAATATATTGGTCGCAGCATAAAAAATGATAAATAGAGTCGTCATTTTGAGAAATCAGATATCTTAAAAGTATCATAGGATGAGCGCCTTATATGAAGACACTAAAAGACATTGATTTAAAGGGAAAGACTGTTTTAGCGCGCACGGGTTTTGATGTGCCGATTGAAAACGGCAAGGTTCAGGATAATTTTCGTATTACCGCGGGTTTGGAGACAGTAAAATATCTTCTTCAGAATCATTGTAAAATTGTTCTTGCTTTTCATATTGGTCGGAAAGGTGATAAAGAAAATCCTGCTTTACCGGTCGCGCCAGTAGTGGAGGAGCTAAAAAGGATAATAAGAGACGTTTCTTTTTTAGAGGTTTCTAGTTGGGCGGGACAGACGGTGAAGAGAATGGCGCAGGGCTTAAGGGAAGGGCAAATTTTGGTTTTGGAAAACCTGCGTTTACACCCTGGGGAAGAAAAAAATGATGACCATTTTGCGCGCGAATTAGCGTCTTTAGCCGAGGTTTTTGTCCAGGATGCTTTTTGCGTTTTGCATCGCGATCATGCTTCTGTGACTGGCGTTCCTAAATATCTTTTAACCGTAGCTGGTTTTTTGGTGGCAAGGGAAGTGGAAGAGTTGGATAACGCCACGGAACGCCCTACCCATCCCGCCTTGGTAGTTATTGGCGGGGCTAAGACCGAAACTAAAATTCCAGTCATTGCTAATTTGTTGACTCGAGGTTATGATCAAGTTTTGACGGGAGGGGTAGTGGCGAATAATTTTTTGAAAAATCAAAAGGTTGATCTTAAAAATTCAACAGTAGACCAGGAATATTTAGATGACGCGGCGGCTATTTGGGATCAATTTCAGAGTAAAATTATTCTGCCTTCTGATTATGTTTGGAGTGAGAAGGAACAAATTTTTGATATTGGAGGAGAGACGATCAGGAGCTACGAGGACTTGATTAATGCCGCGAAGACAATCATTTGGAATGGTCCGATGGGGGTTTTTGAAGAAGATAAATTCCGGGCGGGCACTCTTCGGATTGGTCAAGCCATCGCCGTATCGTCCGCGAAAAAGATTGCTGGAGGAGGAGATACAATCGCGGCTCTACGCGAGTTTCAGCTTTTAGAACAGATGGATTTTATATCCACGGGCGGAGGGGTAATGCTGGAATTTTTGGCAGGTAAAGAGTTGCCAGGATTGAAAATTTTAAATAAGTAACGCGTAATATGCGGCTAGCGAGTCGCGGGTTCGTATATTGCGTATTTAATGTATTAAACTATTATGGGTAAATTCAAAAAATATTTTTTTGTCTATCTCGGTTTTATTTTAATTCTAAGTAGTTTTGCGTTTGGTGTTTTCTTGGGCGCAAGCCAGAAAATTCAAGCCCCCGAGTCGGGATGGCGGATTTTTGATTCGTTTATTAAGGGCAATGACCAGGAACCGAAAGAAGTGGATTTTAGTCTTTTTTGGCAGGTTTGGAATACTATTGAAGAGAAATTCACAAATGGAACCCTAGATCGACAAAAGATGATTTATGGCGCGATTTCCGGAATGGTGGAATCCTTAGGCGATCCCTATACCGCCTTTATGACGCCAGATGAAGCGCGCGAATTTGATCAAGAAATGGAAGGAAAGTTTGAGGGAATTGGGGCGGAAATTGGCATCCGTGGCGATCGCTTAACAGTGGTGGCCCCTTTAGCCGGCTCGCCGGCAGAAAGAGCGGGTTTGAAAGCCAAAGATATTATCTTAAAAATTAATGATGAAGATGCGGTAGAGATGACCCTGATGGAAGCGGTGGCGAAAATTCGCGGCACCAAGGGAACCAATGTTACTTTAAAAATTATGCGTGAGGGCGCGCAAGAGCCTTTTGACGTTAATATCACCCGCGAAGAGATCACGGTCAAAAGCGTAGAATGGGAAGTGCGCGGCGACAAGATCGCGCTTATTGGAATTTCCCGTTTTGGCGACGATACAGAAGAAGCGTTTAAATCCGCGGTGGCAGAGATCTTGCTTGCTTCGCCTCGCGGTCTCATTTTGGACCTCCGTAATAATCCCGGCGGTTATTTGGATACAGCGGTTAATTTGGCTTCAGAGTTTATTCCTAAAAAAGAGGTGGTGGCGATGGAAGAGCTCGCGGGCGGGAAAAGAGACAAATTTTTTTCCAGAGGTCCTGTTCGTCTCGCCGGAATACCTACCGTTGTTTTGGTCAATGAAGGTTCAGCTTCTGCCTCCGAAATCTTAGCGGGCGCCCTCCAAGATTACGGCATTGCTAAATTGGTAGGCAAGAAGACTTTTGGCAAGGGTTCAGTCCAAGAATTAGAGGAATTTTCGGATGGGTCGCGCGCGAGAATTACTATCGCCAAATGGTTGACGCCGAAAGAGCGATATATTAATGAGAAGGGGATTGAGCCGGATTTTTCCGTAGATTTAACAAGCGAAGATAGTAATGCGAATAGAGATCCGCAATTAGATAAGGCAGTGGAGATATTGACGAATAAATAAGATTCAGGTAAGGTAACATGATTTAATAATTTAAAGTTTTTAGATTTAAAATACGGAATTTTTAAAGGTATTGCTATAATTTTTTGATTTTTATTTCTTAATTTTTAGCGAATTTTTATTGTATCATTGCATTATTTTAGTCACAATAAAAATTAAGCAAATAAAAATTAGTTAAAAATCAAAAAATAAAAATTTTTACGATTTAGTATCTAATCTTATGAAGATAATTTTAAAAAAGGAACATCAAGGTTTAGGTAAAAAAGGTGAGGTTAAAGATGTCGCCGATGGTTTCGCGCGTAATTTTTTGATTTCCCAAGAGATTGCTCTCCCTGCTACCCCTTCCAACATTTTTGCGATTACTCATCTAGTTCAAGAGGAAGAGCGCACAAAAAAGCAAACCAAACAGAAATTAGAATCTTTTAAAGAGAAGATTGAGAATCTCAAAATTACCCTGAAAATGCAAACAGATGCTAAAGGAAAACTTTTTGGGGCAGTGGGGAAAGAGGAAATTCAGAAGGCATTGGAGAAAAAGATTGGGATTAAGGTTCCTAAACAAAAAATAGGCTTAGATAAGTCTATTAAAGAAGCTGGTAACTATGAAGTTGTAATTAATATTTCCGAGAAATCTAAATCCAAGATCAACGTTCAGGTTGTTTCCTTTGTGCACCCCACCAGAAAAATTTAAGCTTGGCTTATAAGAGAATCAAATTTTTGATATCTCTCGCAATAATGCAAAGCCAAGCTTGGTGCCGAAGAATAATTTTCAATTTATAAGTTTTCATTTTTATCCCTTTTCGTGTTCTGCGTGTGGTAATATTGTCCATCCCTGATTTTTTTCAATAATTAACGCCTTTGTGGTTGTACCCGGTGGTCCCTGGCCTTGTACTTGGATAATAGGAGAGCCGTCGTTACACTTTCCTCTTAAGATCGCATTCTTCATTACAACAATATTGCGTGGATCAACCACCATTACCAAAGGATGTTTAATAGTTTTCTCTGTTTTTTTCTTAGATACCGTTGTGCCCATCTTTTATCCCTCCTTGTATTTTTTGAACTATTCTTTAGCCTCTTTACTATATAAGAACAAAGAATTTTGTCAATGATTTTAAAAACAAACTTTTTTCAAAAAGTTTGTTTTGTTGTCGTTGGTTCAATTCTTAAGAATTGAACCATTTATTTCTGCAGGATTATCTGGTTCAGGTCTCCCGACCTGAACCAACAAGGAAGTATCATTGAAGAATTGAGAGTTTTATGATATAATTGAAACGAAGTGAGTTTTTTTTAATCCACCAGTGAATTTTTCTACTTTTCTGCTATAAAATTTTACTACACCGTCGCAGAGCGCAAAAAGAGTGTCATCATTGCCTCGTTTTACGTTTCTGCCGGCATGAAAATGAGTGCCGCGTTGGCGGACAATAATTTCTCCTGTTTTTATTTTTTGACCGCCAAATCTTTTCACCCCTAATCGTTTAGAGACAGAGTCGCGGCCAAGGGCGGTCGAGCCGCCAGCTTTAGTATGGGCCATAAATTTTCATTGTTCAATTGTTTGATTGTTCAAGAGTTATATATAATATAGCTTAAATTATGATGATAGTCAAGCGGGTAGTAGAAAACCAAAATAAGGTTGTTTTAGCTTGCGGAATGATTTTAGTAGCCGCCATATCTTTCGCGGGCGGAATTTTAGTGAACCCGCAAGAGAAAAAGGAGCCTCTAGTTCTGTCGGAGGGCACGAGTAAGGTGGAGCCATTTTCTTTAATGATTAATGAAATAAAGGATAGCTCTGTATTTTTTAAAGTCGATCCGAGGGCAACAGTAAAGGTTGATGAAGAAATTATCAAGGGCGACGGGGAGGGAAATTTTGGATTTGATTTTAAGTTGGGAGAAAAACTGACGATTTATAATGAAGATAATGTTATCACCTTTGATTTGAATGCTTTAAAACAACAATCAGAGGGAGTAGTGGCAGGGGAAGCGAAGAAGGGGGGAGAAGATATCAAACAAACTACGGAGGCGGCGCGATCCAACACGTCTGTATCTTCTGGTAGCGTAGAGCCCAAAAAAGAAGTTTCCCAAGAGGGCCAGTTCGTCGGCAGTAAAAATAGTACCAAATATCATCTTCCTTCTTGCCGTTTTGCCAAAAATATCAAGCCACAAAATCAGGTTTGGTTTTCTTCTCTAGAAGAGGCAGAAAGCAGGGGATACAAGCCTTGCGGAACGTGTATAAAGTAGTAATAGGTAATCAGTAATTAATAAAATTGACTAAATTTTATGGTGAACAAAATTTTTGTTCACCATAGACATGGTGTAAACTTATGATTTAGATCGGGAGAGAGACCGGTGATTTATAAAGAATAATATTATTTTCTTGAATAGCCTTAATGGTTAAAATATTAATTAGATGGAGCGGCGAGTAGGGGAATCTAGCTTACAGGGAGTAGATGTGAACCAAGTTACGGAGTTATCACAATCCAGAAACAAATTTTCTAGTAATCTAGAGTCTAAAAGGGAAGTTCCCACAGGGGAAATGCTTTAAGGGACTTAAAATTAAATTTATTTTCTCTCAATAAAGTTTTAATTAAAAGATATATGTATGGTAAAATTTTTGAATAGCGAGCAGTATAGTTTCGCGCATCCATAGTTGGTAAATTTGCTCTAAAATAAGAAGAAAACGCCCATATTATGCCGAACAATTTATTTGTTCGGGTTTTTTTTATTTTATATATCCCACTGCAAGCAGTCGGGAAACCCTTATGGGGATCTATAAGGGGGTGACAAGCCCCCTTATACCAAGGGCGGGGATTCTCAAGATTTGTTGGCTCCATAGTGGCGTTAGCCCCTCACTTTTTAAGAAGTGAGGGGCTAAGCCCTATGGAGCCGGGATGCAAGCCGTGAAGAGAAAATATGATCAGACTTTAATACTGTTTCGCACTACACGCCGAAGTGCCTCTATCCATGCTCCGTCGCTCAAAGCCTTCTCCTCTCGAGCGAGGCGACCAGAACATTTCGCGCAAGTAGATGTTATAGCATCTACGGCACGAGAGGCGTGGAGCTTCATATCTCCCTCTTAGAAGCAGGGAGGAATCTTTTTTAAAGGGGGAATCTACTTGCCGTCCGGCTAGAGGGAGTCGGTTTTGATGATGCTTTTTATATACAATTTTATTACAATTCCTTGAATAACGAAATGTATCGTCTATTAGCGAGGAGGGCTTTTAGTCAGATCCCTCGCTTCCGCTCGGGACAGGCTCCGCAATCTCATTAAGCTGTATTTATACAGATTTAGGAGATTGCCTGCCCGCTCACAAGCTTCGCTTCAGGCGAGGCGGGCGGGCTTCGGTCGGCATCAGATGCCTCCCTCGCTAATAGACAAAATGAATTTCGTAATTCAAGGAATAATTACGATATTTGAAAAGTATAAAAATCATTATTAACCCTGATCTAATTCTGTCTTGTGGATAAGTAAAAAAGATTATCTCCCGTAGCCAGAAAAACTCTCCAAAAAACTTTGTGAAAATGAATTTTTCATTAAAAATTGTCCTAACTGTTGCGATTTTTTTTTAACTTAACAAAAGAGGCAGTTTTTGCCTTATTTATCTTAATAATCACTTTGAGTTTAACTTAACAATATAGTATAATAATGTTAAGAAGTGTTAAGAAGTGTTAAGAAGAGTCAAGATCCAAAATCAAGATAAAAAATGAAAGAAAAAGAAAAAGAAATTTCAGAACTTATTACCCTAAAAGAAGCCTGCGCGATATTAAAATGTCATCCCAATACCCTTCGTATTTGGGATAAAAATGGCTCGCTTACGGCTTTTAGATTTGGAGCAAGGAAAGACAGGCGGTATAGGCGAGAAGACATCTTAAATATATCGGCTCAAAAAGGCAGCTTAAGCCATCGGGTACAGGAAAGAATACCACAAGAAAAAATAGAAAACACAGAAGAAAATGTAACCTTAAAAGAGGCTTGCGGAATCTTAAAATGTCATCCCAATACTTTAAGGCAGTGGGATAGAAAAGGCATACTTACCGCGTTTCGCTTTGGAGGCAAAAAAGAAAGGCGTTATCGGAGAAGGGATATTTTAACTGTCGCGCGAGGAATATTTTTGCCTAAAAAAGTTCAAAAGGAAGTAAAGAATATCACTCTAAAAGAAGCTTGCGAGATTCTAAAATGCCATCCCAATACTTTAAGGCAGTGGGACAGGAAGGGCATTTTAAAGGCAATCAGGTTTGGCGGAAAAAAAGAAAGGCGTTATAGAAAAGAAGATATTATTAAAATGGCGTTAGCAAGAGAAAATGGTTTACAACCTCCGATTCCCAAACTATCCGATATATCCACGCGAGTCAAGATTGAAGTTAACAAGCAGCCCCAAAATATTGGTGATTTACCAAAATTTCTCCCCCAAGTTTTTCAAAAAGAAAAGGTAGATAACATACAAAAACAGCAAATAAATACTCAAGAAATATCTTCCAACCTTGAAAAAGCCATCGTTCAAGCCTTTAAAAAGGCTACCGAAAAAACAATTTCAACCCTCAAAACAGATTCAGGACAGAAGATAGAACCTGAATTACCTCCTCACTCGGACACCCTATTTTCCTCTCTTCCTTCCTTTTTGAAACCAGTCTTTAGCGTGATCCTGATCGTTTTCATTATCTTAACCAATCTTTTTATCTTTACAGATGGCGTTTTTGCTAAAAAAGGAGGTTTTAAGGGCATAGCGGTTAAAACCACCCAAGGTTTAGTATCCGGAGCCAGTCAGACTATCAAAGCCGCCCAAAACCTGAATCAAATCGCTTCCCAAACCACTACGGAAAGGTTCAAAGATGTCTTTAAACCCAGAGAAGAACAAAAATCCCCCTCACCTCGTGTTCTGGCAAGTCCGGTCTTTAAACCCGCTCCGATTAAAGAGCCTCTTTTTCAAAAAATCACCAAAATCCTAAAAAAACAACAATCCAAACTCTCTCTGCCCTTGGAACAATCCCAAGATCCAGAGAATGACTTTAACCCCCCCTCCGAATCAGAGCAAACCCCTCTTACTCTTCAAGATATTACCCAATCCCTTAGCCAAACCCCCCAGAGGGTGGAAGAATCTGCTCAAGGCTTAGCCTTCAAACTCTTTGAATCCCCGGAAATTTTAATTGAAGGAGCTACTAATTTTTCAGAGAAAGCTAAAGACCAAATCTTTTCCCTGCCGGAACAGCTACTCACCAAAGGTCAGGAAACATTGACCTCTTTTAAAGGTCAGATATCTAATCTTCCCAGCCTCATTCAAGAAAAAAGAGAGCAAGCTGACCAAAAGATAGAAGAAATAGTCTTAAGCGCTTCCACCAATTTGGAAGATGTTAAACAGAATATAGCAGAGCAAACCCAAGATGAAATAAAAGAGACCAAAGAGAAAGCTAAGCGAAAGAGTGGATTTCTTGGCTTAACTTTAAGCAAAGCCTCTTTGAAATTTAATCAAGGCTTGGATTCAAGTTTGAGCCTGGCGGGTGAAGCCGCGAATAGCACCCTTTCTCTTTTGCAATCCTCAGGCGAACAGGCTTTAGGATTAGGAGGCAAGCTTCGTAGTAAATACGAATACACAACCCAAGGCATGGCTAATCTCTACCTAGTCTATGACCAAGGCGCGACTCAAA